>DLMJ01000008.1 GCA_002479255.1 Candidatus Binatus soli
CTGTGCAGAGGTTCCCTAGGTGGGCTGACAGATGCGCCTCAAGGCAATTCTTGCAGCGGTCTTGAGTGTCCCGCTGGGCGTGTTGCTTGCGTCGTTGGGGCACGCGCAGCAATCCTTGCCGGTGCAGGCAACGACGGCAGGCACCGAATCGCTACAAGATCTCGCCAAGGACACTCTGAATCCGTTTGCTGAATTCCTCAAGGTGCCACTTCAATTCACGACCGGGTTCGGCGTCGGTTCGCATGACAGGGTGGGAGAGAGCCTGAATATCGAGCCGCTCCAGCGGTTCGTGCTCAATGCGGACTGGGATATCTTCGCACGACCGAGTTTGAACGTGACCTACGCGCCCGGCCCGAATGAGCAATTTGGATTTCAAGATCTGCAGAGCTCTTTCTTTCTGAGCCCGGCAAAGGCCAAGACATGGATCTGGGGTGTCGGGCCGATCTTTCAGTTCCCGACCGCCAGCAGTGAACGATTGGGCACCGGCCGCTGGTCGGCCGGACCAACTGCGGCGCTGGTTTACGAGCAAGGTCCGTGGTTCGCCGCAATCCTGAGTTACCAGATGATGTCGTTTGCAGGCGATCGTGGCCGGGGAAGCGTCAACCAGACCTATATCGAGCCGGAAGTCAGCTACAGCTTGGACAGCGGCTGGTACGGACAGTGGGATCCCGCTATCACCTACAACTGGACGGCCGACACGGATAACGCTTGGACGATTCCAGTTGGCGTCGATATCGGCAAGGCATTCCGGATTGGAGAGCAGGCGATGAGCCTGCAAGTCGGCGGATACGACTATCCAATGCATCCGGATGGCGCGCCGCAGTGGATAGTTCGCACACAGATGACGTTTCTGTTTTCTAACAGGCGTTGAAAAGTAATTTTCAACGCCTGCTGGCCTTTGCTGACGAACCAGCCGGCTATGCGGCGGCCTGATTGCCCCAAGCACTCCAGCCTTCACGCTGTTCACTGCCCACGGGCGAATAGTTCAAGCTTGGGCAATGCCGGGTACATGCGCTCAATGATTTCGTAGACCAGTTGGGGCTTTTCACTATGCGCCCGGCGGCGCGACCGAATGACAGAGGCGACCCGATCCGACGACGCTGGCGCCGGCGGAGAGCCTCGCGCCGCCAGCAGCAAGAGTTCGTGCTGCTGACGGAAAAATTAACAGGGCCGATCACCTCTTTGTCCCCTACCGCGCAAGTGCGACGACGCCCGAGCAGGACTGATGCCGCTCGCCGGTGGGCGCTGAGCCGGACATCGAGGTCGAATACGCTCCCCACGATTACGCGTCCGGCCGCGATCTGCAACTCGAGCGCGCAGTCGCAGATCTCCCGTGAGCGCAAATCGCGCGCACACACGCGGATTTCGAGCGATTCTCCCAGATGTCCGAAAACTTAGAGACTGAATGGTGGATGTTTTGGGGCGCGCCAAAGGTGCGCGTTTGTGATAGGCTTGCCGGAGCAGAGGCCTCATCTCGCAGGAGGTCACCCGCCAATTTGGGGACGTTTTATTTTCACCGTGAATTTGATTTGATGGATCAGTTGGCAGGGACTTTGACCAGGCGGCGCGGACGGCAGGTGTTTAGGCGGGTGGCTGAATTTCGGCCGAAATTTATCGTCCGATAGTTTAGTATGGTCCGGCACTTGTCCTGCCTCATGACGCAAGAGTTTCGCTACATTCCAGGAGGAATGCATGGTTAAGAAGATCGCCGCCGTGGCCGGCGGCGTTTTCATCGGCCTTATCATTGCTTTTGCGCGCGTCGGCGCGTTCCCTTTCTGGGGTTCCGGCTCGGACGCTTCCAAGGCGCCACCTGCGCAGCAAGCACAGGCAGTGCCGGCGGAGCCCCTGCCGGCGCCTCCGGTGCCCGGGGTGCACGTGGCGCCGGCGCAGCCGAATACGCCTGAGCCGAACGAAAAGATCGGAGTAATTACCTCGTTCGCGCCGCTGGTCAAGCGAATGATACCGGCGGTCGTCAGCGTCAGGGTCGTTCAGGATGTGAAGCTTTCGGGAATCCCGTTTGGTGGCCCGCAAGCTGGACCCGGCGACGACAATGGCGGCGATAACGACAACGGCGGCGGTGGGGGTGAAGGAGGCGGCATGCCGCCTGGCGGCGATCCGTTCGACCAGTTGCGCCGCTACTTCGGCCAGGGCGGTCAACGCGAATTCAAACAGCGTGGGCTCGGATCGGGCGTGATCGTATCGGCCGACGGCTACATCCTGACCAACAATCACGTGGTCGGTAACGCCGAACAAATCCGCGTTACGCTGGAGGACAAGCGCGAGTTTACGGCCAAGGTAATCGGCAAGGACACCAAGACCGATCTCGGGCTGATCAAGATCGATACGAAGGACGCATTGCCGGTCGCGCTGCTGGGGGATTCCAATTCCACTGACGTCGGCGACTGGGTAATCGCAATCGGCAACCCGTTCGACGTCGGCATGACCGTGACGGCGGGAATCGTCAGCGCCAAGGGACGAATCCTCGGCGGCGACTACGACGATTTCATTCAGACCGACGCGTCGATTAATCCCGGCAACTCAGGCGGCCCGTTGATCAATACGCGCGGCGAGGTCATCGGAATCAACACCGCAATCTACAGCCGCACCGGCGCCAACAATGGCATCGGCTTCGCCATCCCAATCGACATGGCGCGCAACGTGATGGATCAGTTGAAGGCGCACGGGCGCGTGGTCCGCGGATGGCTGGGCGTCGAAATTCAGGAAGTGACGCCGGACCTGGCGCAATCGTTCGGATTGCCGAAGCCCGAGGGCGCGCTGGTCGCCAGCGCGGACAAGGATGGGCCTGCGGGCAAGGCTGGAATCGAACGCGGCGATATCGTGCTCAGCTTCAACGGCCATCCGGTCAACGATGAGCATGAGCTGCCCGCGCTGGTCGCGCAGACACCCATCAATCAGAAGGTGCCGGTCGAGGTGGTGCGCAACGGCAAGCACATGACCATCGAGGTCACGATTGGCGAGCGCAAGGAACCGCAGGTGGCGTCGGCCAAGTCCGAGGAGCCGGGCGGCAACTGGGGTATGCAAGTCGGGGACATCACACCCGAGATCGCGCAGGAGTTCCATCTCGAGAACACCAAGGGTGTGGTGATTCAGAAGGTGGCGCCGGACAGTCCTTCGGCGGAGGCAGGTCTTCAGCCGGGCGACGTCGTGTTGGAAGTGAATCACGACAAGGTCGCCGCGGTTTCGGATTTCGTCGCCAGGGCAAGAGAAGCGCAGACCAAGAAGAAGCCGGCGCTGCTGCTGGTTCAACGCGGCGGCGCGACGCTGTACACGGTGATCAAGCCGGCCGGCGAGGCGCAGGGCTGATCGAAAAGTAAGTCACATGCAGTCAACGCGCGGCGCATCGAGCATCTCGATGCGCCGCGCCTGTTTTGGACATTGCCGAGAGAGTCTCGGTGCGCTTTCGCGCGCGGAATCCGGATGCTAGGCGTTGAAGCGAGCGATGGAATGCTGGCGAAAATGCGACGTGCTGATCGCCGGCGCCGGTCCCGCAGGGCTGGCGACCGCGCTTTTTCTGGTGAAGAATCGGCCCAGCCTGGCGGGCCGAATCGTCGCGATTGAGAAATCGGCGCATCCGCGCTTCAAGGTCTGCGGCGGCGGCCTGATTCCCAAAACGATGCTCGCGCTCGACGAGCTTGGAATCCCGCTCGAGGTGCCCGCCGTCGAAGTGACTCGCGGCGAAGCCGCAACTCCCGTTGGCGGCGTCGATTTGTCGCGTGGTGGCGATGTCCTGTGCACGGTGATTCGCCGCGACCGGTTCGACGCGATGCTGGCGCGGACAGCAAGCGAGGCGGGAGTCGAAATAGTCCAGCGCGATCGTGTGCTCGATGCGGCTCAGGGCGCTGGCGGTGTGCGCGTCAGCACCGAGCGGGGCATTTACGAAGGGCAAGTGCTGGTCGGAGCCGACGGATCGGGCAGCCGGGTCCGTCGAGCGGTATTCGGCGCGCGCAAGGAAACAATCGGGCGCGCATTGATGACGGACATTGCGGTCGATCCCGAGCGCACGCCCGAATTTACCGGGAAGCGTTACCGGTTCGACTTCCGATGCGTGAGCGGTGGAATCAACGGCTACAGCTGGTCGTTCCCATGCCTTATCGGCGGCCGACCGCATCTGAATGTAGGCATCTATGATCAGCGCCCGCGCGAATTCGCCGAAAAGAGCGGCGAGCAATCGCGAATGATAGCGGAACTCGTCGCGGCCTTCCCCGAACTTCCACTCGACGGCCTCAAACGCCACGCGACGCGATGGCATTCGTTCCCGATTCGATGGTTCGACGCCAGGGACAGCTACGCATCCGGACGCGTCATTCTCGCCGGTGACGCGGCAGGTGTTGATCCGCTGATGGGCGAAGGCATCTCGTGCGCATTCGAGCACGGCAAGCTGGCGGCGAATGCAATCTGCAAGTATCTGGACGGCGACGGCAGCGCGCTGCAAGCCTACGATCGCGCCCTGCACGAAGGTGCGGTGGGGGCAAAGCTCGGCAAGCTCGCGTTTGCCGCGCGGCATTTTTACGGCCCGCACTACAGGCTCTTCTTCCGGCTCGCGCGGACGAGCCGCCGCGCACAGGAGATCGCCGTGGATTGGTACAACGGCGCGCGCCATCTCGACGAAGTACCCACTCGACGCCTGATCACTCGATGGGCTCGCGCGGTTCTATTAGGTGAGCCTGTGCGATAGCATTTCTGTTAGCGCTCGCAGTGGAGGGGAATCAGGTGGCGGATCGAGTACGAGTGGGGCCAGCGCAAAAGCGCGCAAGTGCGAGACGGCCGGCGAGAAAGAAGACGATGCGGCGGCCGGGAATCCTCGTGCTGGCCGCGCTTGGGGCGCTGATTTTGGGATTTTTGGCGAGACGACTGATGATCCCGTCGGCCGTCCATTACATCGCATATCGACCCCCTGATCAGCCGCAACCGATGAGAGAAGCAAATCCGCCCGCCGTTGCGGAAGGGGCTGGCAACGCGGATGACTCGGCGGCGGCGAACGGGAAGTCAAATGCGGATGCGCGCACCGGCTCGGAACAACTGACGCCGGCCGATCGCAGCGAGCTGGACGCGATTATCAAACGCAAGGCCAAGTGACGAATGGAGAGGGTAGGGTAGGTCACTTCTCAGGAACAATTCGATGGCGGCCCCGATGCAAATAGCGGACGACATGGGCTTTCGCGTCGAGCTCGAGCGCCCGCCGTCGCGAATCGTATCGTTGGTGCCGAGTTGGACGGAGACACTGTTCGCGCTGGGGTTCAATTCCGAAGTCGTGGGTGTAACAAAATTCTGCGTCGAGCCGGTCGCGGCGGTTGCGTCGATTCCAAAAGTCGGCGGGACCAAGAACCCCGACATCGGCGCGATCGTGAAGCTCGCGCCCGAGCTGGTGATCGCCAACGCCGAGGAGAACCGGCGCGAGGATGTGGAGCGGTTGCGCGCAGCGGGAATCCCGGTGTTCACGACTTATCCACGCACGGTGCCGGGTGCGGTCGAATCGATCATGCGGATGGGCCGGGCGCTCGGTCGCGAGGCGGCCGCCGCCGCGCTGGCCAAGGAGATCACGCTCAGCGTGAGCGGAATTGAGGCGGCGCTCGGAGTATGGGGCAAACTTCGCCTGCGCGTTTTCTGCCCGATATGGAAGAAACCGTGGATGTCATTCAACGCCGACACCTATGCGCATGACGTGCTGCGGATGCTCGGCTATAACAATATCTTTGCGTCGGCGGGCGAGCGGTATCCCATGACGACGCTCGAGGAGGCGGTCGAACGCCGCCCCGATATCGTGATACTTCCCGACGAGCCGTATGAATTCGATGAATCCGACGTCGCCGAGTTGAAGACTCTGCTCCCGCCCGCGCTCAGCCGCCGCCTGCTGACAGTCAGCGGCCGCGACCTGCACTGGTACGGCGTTCACATGGTGCGGGGGCTCAAGTCGCTGGCGGAGAGAATGGCGCGCGTGCGCGCCGCGATTCTATAATCCAGTCGTGCACAACGACGCCGTGCGGTGGATCAAGGTGAATGGGAGATTGGCATGACCGCACCACTGGACGGAATCAAAGTACTCGACCTGACCAAGCTCGCGCCGGGACCGTTCTGCACGATGCTCCTGGCGGACCTTGGCGCTGAAGTGATCAAGATCGAGGAGCCGGGACCTCCGACCGGAAGACGCGCACAGCAAGCCGGCGCCGCCGGCACACGGGGGCCGGCCAACAGCTTCAGCAGCTCGCCGTACAACGCGCTCGGCCGCAACAAGAAGTCGATCGGAATCAATCTCAAGAGCGGCGCGGGGATGGAAATCTACTTTCGGCTCGCCCAGCGCGCCGACGTGATCGTCGAGGAATACCGGCCCGGCGTCGCCAAGCGGCTCGGGATCGATTACGAGACACTCTCGTCGCGCAACCCGCGGCTGATCTATTGCGCCATCACCGGCTTCGGACAGACCGGGCCGTATCGCGACCTCGTCGGCCACGATATCAACTACATCGCGACCGCCGGCGTGTTGTCGCTGTTCGGACGGCCCGGCCAGCCGCCGACAATTCCGCACAACCTGGTCGCGGACTACGCCGGTGGCGGGATGCATGGTGCGATCGGAGTGCTCGCGGCTCTGGTCGCGCGCAATCAAACCGGACGGGGACAGTATGTCGATATCTCGATGATGGACGGCAGCCTGGCGCTGCTGGCGCAGTCGTTCTCGTCATTTTTTGCCACCGGGAAGGTGCCGCAACGCGGCGAGACGATATTTGACGGCGGGATACCGAACTACAATGTCTATCTGACCAAGGACGAAAAGTACATTACGATCGCGGCGATCGAGCCGTGGTTCTTCGCCAACCTGTGCCGCGCGCTCGGGCGCGAAGATTTTATTCCGCACGAATTTGATTCGAATAAACGAGCGGAAATAGCACGCGTGTTCACTGAAAAATTCAAAACCAAAACGCGCGATGAATGGTTCGCGATTCTAAGCAAGAGCGACATCTGCGCCGGCAGGATGCTCACGCTCGACGAGGTGCCGGGCGATCCGCAGGTGCTCGCGCGCGATATGATCGTCGAGATCGAGGGTCCCGGCGGCCAGAAGATCAAGCAGGTGGGCGTGTCGGTAAAGTTCTCGGATACGCCGGGATCGATAAGGTCGCTCGCGCCGCAACTCGGGCAGCATACCGACGAAATTCTGGGCGCGCTTGGTTACGGCAAGGACGAGATCGATCGCTGGCGCGAGGCGGGCGCCATCAAGTAGCGCGTCATCCGGCGGCGGCGCAAGGTTGGTCGCGTTGCCCGCGGCATCGAATCACGGTTAAGATTCCGCTATGCCACAGCCACCCCCGATGTTCATGCGCGGCCCGCACGACCCGCTTCGTATCGAGCGCGCCGAAGGTCCATGGCTCTACGCCTCCAACGGCCTCAAGATCCTGGACGCAGGCGGCGGCGCCGTGGTGGTGAACATCGGGCAAGGGCGCCGCGAAATCGCCGAGGTCGCCGCGCGCACGATTGCCAACCTCGATTACATCGTGCCGGTCTGGACCTCGCCCGAGCGCGAGAGGCTGGTCGAGCGGCTCTCGCGGTGGACTCCGGCGGGGCTGACGCGGTTCTTCTTCACCAGTGGTGGATCGGAGTCGGTCGAAGCGGCGCTGAAGTTCGCGATTCTCTACCACCACGCTCGCGGCCAACCATTGAAGAACAAGATCATCGGGCGGCGCTTCTCTTATCACGGCAACACCATCGCAGCGTTGTCGGCGGGTGGGAGCGGGCGGCGTGCGGACTACGAACACATTTTATTGGACTGGCCGAAGATCGATCCGCCCTACTGCTACCGATGCCCGTGGGGCAAAACCTATCCATCATGCGAGATTGACTGCGCGACGGCGCTTGAAAAAGAGATCCTGAAGAACGGCGCCGACTCGATCGCCGCGTTTATCGCCGAGCCGATGATGGGCTCGAGCGGCGGTGTGGTTCCGCCGGTCAAGGAATACTGGCCGAAAATCCGCGAGATCTGCACGCGCCACAACGTGCTGCTGATAGCCGACGAAGTGATGACGGGCTTCGGCCGCACTGGACGGCGCTTCGGCGTCGATCATTGGGACGTCGTGCCGGACATCCTGGTCGGCGGCAAGGGACTCACCGGCGGATACATGCCGATGGGAATGATCGCGGTCAAGGAATCGCTGGTCGAGGAACTCGAGCGCGCCAAGGCCGACTTCATGTTCTACACCTACAGCTCGCATCCCGTGGCGTGCGCGGTCGCCGACGAGGTGCTGGCGATCATGGAGCGCGAGCGGCTGGTGGAGCGCTCGGCAGAAGTCGGCGCCCGGCTCGGTTCCAGTTTGAAGGAAGAACTGTCGGGGCATCCGATGGTTGGCGACATCCGCGGCGCCGGGATGTTCTGGGGGATCGAACTGGTGCAGGACAAGGCGAGTCGGATGCCTTTTGCGCCTGAAAAAAAAGTGACCAATCGCGTGCTCGGCGCGTCGGTTCGAAGAGGGATGTTCTTTTATCCGGCGACCGGGATGGCGGGGAAGGCGGGCGGCGACGCGATGATGATCACGCCGCCGTTCATCATCGGTGACGCCGAAATCGAGTTCATCATTCGCACGGCGCGCGCGGCACTCGACGAGATACAGCCTAACCTGTAGCGTCTGACGCAGCACGTACTGGATTCGTGGAGAGACCGGCACATGGCCGATAGCATCATCGGGCCGACTTCGCATTACTTTTATTCGCAACGCCTCAAACTGCACTACGTCGATTGGGGCAATCTCGACAAGCCGCTGCTGGTGTTGGTGCATGGCGGTCGCGACCATTGCCGCAACTGGGATTGGGTCGCGCTCGATCTGCGCCGCTACTACCACGTTATCGCGCCCGACCTTCGCGGCCACGGCGATTCCGACTGGGCCGTGGGCAGCGGCTATTCGATGATCGACTACGTGCTCGATCTCGCACAGCTGATGAGCGCGGTGGGCGGCGAGTCCGCGACGCTTATCGGCCACTCGCTCGGCGGCGGAATCGTTTTGCAATACACCGGCACGCATCCCGACGCGGTCAAGCGCGTGGTTTCGATCGAGGGGATGGGTCCGCCGCCCGGAATGATCAAGGACTCGCCGGCCCACGATCGGATGAATAACTGGATCGGCCAGATGCAAACGCTCGCGCGGCGCAAGGTGCGCGAGTATCCCTCGATCGAGGAGGCTCTGGCCCGCATGATCGAGGCCAATCCGCAGCTGAGCCGCGAGCAGGCGCGCCATCTCACGATTTGGGGAATTCGCCGCAACGAGAACGGCACTTACTCCTGGAAGTTCGACAACTACGTTCACGCCACGTCGCCCTACATGTTCAACAACCGCGACGCGCGCGAAATATGGGGCCGCATCGCCTGCCCGACCCTGCTGATTCGCGGCACGGAATCGTGGGCGGGCGATTGGGTCAAGGATGGGCGCATCCAGGCCTTCAAGCATGCCGAATCGGTGACGATCCAAAAGGCCGGCCACTGGGTGCATCACGATCGCCTCGACGAATTCCTGGCAGTCACGCGCCGTTTCCTTGGCGTGTAGCGGCGACCGGCGGTGGAGAGCGCGTTCATGCGACGGTTTTGCTGATGCGACGACCTTCTCTTGCGCTGCGCGTCGACCAGTTCGAATACGTTCAGCTGATTATCCTCGCCGTGACGGTGGGCGTGCTCGCGGCGCTGGGAAATCTCGGCTTTCGTAAACTGATCGAATTCTTCTCGTGGCTGTTTCGCGTGCTTGAGTGGAACGCGCTCGGAATCGGGCTCGGCGGAACCCGTCGCGCACTGGTCCCGTTGATCCTGCTGAGCGGCGGCGTCGCAATACTGCTGCTTAACCGGATCTTTCCCGGAGACGTGCTCGGCTACGGCTTTCCGAATTTCCTGGAGATGGTCAACCTCGGCACCGCGCGACTGAAGCGCCGCTGGATCTTCGTCAAAGCTGCGGGCGCCGCGCTTTCATTGGGCGCCGGCGCGTCGGTCGGCCGCGAAGGTCCTATCGCCCAGGTCGGAGGCGCGATCGGATCGACTGTCGCGCAACTCAGAAAATTGTCGCCCGATCGGGCCAAGATGCTGGTCGCGGCCGGAGCGGGCGCCGGTATCGCGACGACGTTCAACGCGCCGATCGGCGGCCTGATGTTCGCGCAGGAAATCGTCCTGCTCGGCCACACCGAAATCGCCAACCTCACATTGCTGATCATCGCCACCTTCACCGCCGTGATCACCTCGCGTGCGATCGTGGGCAACGCGGTCGTCTTCGTCGTGCCTGAATTCGTGCTGCGCAGCTACTGGGAGATGGCCACGTATGCGCTCATGGGGGCGGCGCTCGGCGTCCTCGCGGCAGGCTACATCCGGTTTTTCAACGCAACCGAGGCATGGTTTCGCAGGCTGAAGCTCCCGGTTTGGGTCAAGCTCGAAGCGGGGCTTGCAGTCGTCGGTGTGATTGCGATTTGGCTTCCGCAAAACTTGTCCGACGGATATCCGGTGATCAACAGCGCGATGGCGGGCGAGTTCGGCATCGGAATGCTGGCGGCCTTGACCTGCGCGAAGTTTTTCGCCAGCAGCGTGTCGCTCGGATGCGGCGCGCCGGGAGGGTGCTTCGGCCCGACCTTTTTCATCGGCACGATGGCGGGCGGGTTTTTCCAGCGCCTGTCGGCGATGCTGATTCCCCACCTTACGGGGCCGCGCGGATCGTACGCGCTGGTCGGGCTCGGCGCGTTTCTGGCCGGCACCACGCACGCGCCGCTGACGGCGCTGTTCCTGCTCTGGGAGATGACGCACAGCAACACGATCGCATTGCCTGCGATGATCGCGACGATTACGGCGCTGATCGTGGCGCGTGCGATCGAAACCGAATCGATCGACGAGTTCGGGCTGGCGCGCGCGGGCAAGACGCTGCAGATCGGCCGCGAGCGCCTGGCGCTCGCGCTCATACCGGTCAGCGCCGTCGTAACCAGGAACGTGACCATGGTGAACGAGAACACTTCGCTGTCGGAAGTCCTGCGCACCGCGGGTGAGACGGCGCAATCGACCCTGCCGGTGGTCAACAGCGAAGGCGAACTCGCGGGGATGATCATAGTCCGCGATTTGTTGTCCATGATCAGCGGAGGACAGGAACTCGGTCCGCTGGCCAACGCATTCGACATCTGCAATGCGCATGGTCCTACCGTGCCGCTCGATGCGAATCTCGATGAGGCAAGCCAGTTGATGGAGCATGACGGCCTCGACGAGATTCCGGTCGTCGATAGCACCACCCGGCGCTTTCTCGGCCTCGTCACCGGCCAGCATATCGCACAGGCCCTCAACCGCGTGACGGTTTCTCTCTCGACGCTTGCGACGCGCGACCCGAATATCTATTGGGCGACCGGTTATCGAGTGACGCGCATCACGGTCCCCGCCAACGCGGCGGGAAAAACGGTACGTCAACTCGACCCGCGCGCGCGATTCAGCGTGACGGTTTTAGCCATTCAGGACGCGGGCAATCCGGGTGGTGGATTCGCGCCCATCGTGCCCGATCGCCCGCTGAAAGAAGGCGACGAGCTGATCGCGGCAGGGCGTCCGCAGGACATCCGGCAGTTCACGCACGAGTTGGAAGGCGCGGAACCCGCCGGCGCGGCGCGGGCCCCGGCTCAGTCCGAACCCGGAAAGACATAGGGACGAGCGCGTCCGGCGCGGATTTCAGCGCACAGTTGCTCCACCGCGTGCACGTCGCGCTCGAACTCCGTCGCGATCGTCATGAACCATTTTGCAGTCGCGAAATGAGCGTCGCTGCCGCCAACCGCCGTCAGCCCGAGCTTGAGCGCCGCGTCCTGCGCGCGCCGATTCTCCTCGATCGAGTTCTGGCCGTTGAGCACTTCGACCGCGCCAAGCGCCGCGCCATGGCGGCTGAGCAGTGCGTCCAGGCGCGAGCCGTAACCGGAGCCGCGAAACGGATGCGCTGGAATTGCGACGCCGCCTTCATGATGCAGCACTTCGATCAGGCTGTCGCTCTTGAGCATCCGCGCCGTCAGATCGAATCGGCGCATCACTTCATCGGTCACGCCGAACAGCAGCAGATGACCGAGATCGGTGTCGGCTTCGATGCCCTTGAAGATGGCAATTTGAAATTGCTCCGCGAGTTCCTCGTATAGCCGGCCGACTTCGCGATCGCTCGGAAACAGGCGATGCTCGGTGAAGCAAATCGCGCCGAGTCCGTGGCCGGAGCTTTTCGCGAATTCGAGATACTGCTCCGGCGCGGCGTTGGAGTCGGACGAAAGTCGCGTGTGGACGTGGAGGTCGGCGATCATCAGATGGATGCTACGGCGCGGCGAACGTGTAGCGCACTTGGATATGGTCTTCGATCGAGGAAATTCGCGCGAACATGAAAACCTGCGTCTGCACGATGAGACGATCGGCTTCCGTCGGCACCATGCCCCACAGCACGATCGTGTCACCCTCCATCCTGAAATGCACCGACGAGTAGCCCTGCGCGTTGAGCATGCGGCGCAGCGCGATCTCGCGCGGTTCCGTATGCACCGGTTCGGACGCATCGGGAGCGCCGCCATTCGGCGCCCCTGGCACCGCGCCGTAGTCGGGTCCGCTGTCGCCGTCGGAAGGCTGCGGTTGCGGCGAATGGAACATCAAGTATCCGATGAGAAAAAATCCACCGGTCACCAGCGCGAGCGTCCGCGCGCGATGCCGCCTGCGGGCGTGGGGATGAAAGATCGGACCCGGATATCCCCCCGGCGCAGCAACGTCGTCGAGCACGATCGTCTGCGCCTCATGCGCGCCGCGATCCGGCGCCGACAATCGTCCCGTTACGTCGGCGGCGCAGAACGAGCAGTAGTTCGAATCCACCGGGATATTTCGGCCGCATCGCGGACATTCCGTATGGATCTGGTTGCTCAGCATCGTCGGCGCCGATGCGTGCTGCTCTCCGGACCTGACCCCGCCGCGCGGCAGTTTGAGTTGTGGGCGCGCCGCCGGCCCGGTTGACGAATTGCGCTGCGGTATCGTCGCCGGCGAGACGCCCGACTTGATCGCCATCAGCCTCTGCTTGAATTCCGCGGCGTCGGCCATCCGCAAGACCACGTCGTACTTGAGCGCCTGATCGACCAGGTCGGCAAGCGCGGGAGTAATTCCAGGGCATAGCGGGCGCAACGGTGGAAAGCTGAAAGGCGGCTCGAGCGCTGGGTCGCGGCCCGACAGCGCATGATGCATCGTGGCGCCGAGCGCGTACAGGTCCGAGCGGAACTCGACCTTGCCGCGATATTGCTCGGGCGGCGCGTAGCCCTGCGTGCCAATCATCGTCGCGTTGCTCAGCGGTTGGAACAGGCGCGCGATACCGAAGTCGATTAGCTTGGCTTGCCCCGACGGCGTGAGCATCACGTTCGACGGTTTCAGGTCGCGATAGATCACCGGCGGCTCCAGGTTGTGCAGGTACTCGAGCGTGTCGAGCACTTGCAGGGCCACATCGATAACGGCTTCCTCGGGAAGCTTGCCGCCGGCGTCTTTGAGTTTCTGTTCCAGCGTGATCCCGTCGATGAACTCCATGACGAGATAGTGATGGTTCTGGTCGCTGAAGCGATCGAACACGCGGGGGATATGTTCGTTGCTGAGTTGCGCGAGCATGTCAGCCTCGCGCTGAAAAGCCGCCACCGCCTGCTTTTGCGTATCCGGGCTGGTGAAACTATCGACCATCTCGGCCAGCGCACACGGCCGCGCGGCAAGCCGCAAGTCCTCGGCGAGATAGACGAGTTTCATCCCGCCCCCGCCCAGAGGCTTCATCACGCGGTAACGGCCGCCGACGATGGTGTTCGGCGCGATCATGCGTTCAGTGAGAATTTAAGCATTTCTTCCAAGTTTATCGCGCCAGCATGTCCTCGTGCATCGTATCCGAGAAGGCTGCATTGGCGGCGCATATGAGATGAATCAGGACGCCGAGCGGCGGTCCCGCGCTGTACGCCAACGATACGCCAAAAAACCACAAGATTCCCCGGATCGGTTTGCCTCGATAAATCTGGCCGAGGCCCGGAATAATGCTTAGCACGAGCGCCAGGATCGGGCTGAACCCCCGATCTTTGCGCAGCAGCGGGAAACGAGTTACCGGCGCGCCGCACGATTTGCAGAAGCTCGCTTCGGCGACGACGATCGGCTGACCGCATCGCGAGCAAAACCTCGGCTTCTCGAACTCCGCTTCAGCCACGGAAGGTAAACTGCGCGTCGCCGAACCTTACGGCGTCGCCGTCGCTCACGCGCGTCGGTTCGGTCACGCGCCGGTTGCCGACGAACGTTCCGTTCTGGCTGCTCAAGTCTTTTACCGCGAACACGCCGTTGGAATTTTCGATGCTCGCGTGATGGCGTGAGACCGAGGAATGGCTGACCACGATTTCGTTGTCGAGCGCGCGCCCGATGCGGGTAACCGCACCGGAGCGGACGGGGTAGGGCTGCCCCGACGCATCGACCAGGCTCGGCGCGCCGATCTTCGCGTTCGCCCCGGCCAGCCGGCCGGCGACGTGCGCTGGATTCATCGCATCGACGGCGAGCGACGACTGTTGGCGGGCAGGCGCCGACATCCCGCGCAGATGGAACCTCATTTCGTAGCCGCCAATGTTGATTTGATCGCCGTCGTGCAGGTCAACGCTCTCGATTCGATTACCGTTGACGAAGGTGCCGTCCTGGACCGCGAGATTCCTGATCGCGTAGTCGGCGCCGCGCCGTTCGATTACGGCGTGTCGCGGCTGCACGGCCGGATCGCCGAACAGGCCGACCGGATTTTCCTCGGCGCGCCCGATCGACGCGTGCGCGCCTTCGATCCGGTACTGGCGTCCGCGCAGCCGGCCCTGCTCGACCGTGACCCACGCGGCCTTGGTCAGCTCTTGTACCAGCCCGATGAACAATCCGATCGCAAGACCGGTGACCGCTTCGCCGAAGAACCTTGAAGCCAGCCCGCCGCCGACGATCGCGCCGATCAAATCGAAGCCGATTCCACCGACTGCTCCGCCCACCAGTCCGCCCAGCGCTCCCTTGGGAACATTTTCCATCGTGAGCGTCGCCAGTCCCACGCCGCCGCCCACCAGCGCTCCGTCAATTGCCCATCCCAGGAGTCTTGCGATGACGAGAGTTACGATCGAGCCCGAAACCAGCTCGCCATTTGGGCTGAAGCCGACTCCACCTGCCGTGAGAACCAAGTTGAACACATAATTTCCGAAGTAAGTGGAGACCAGCGAGAGCAGCGCGCATATCGCGAAGCCGCGAATGAAGCGGCGCTTGGACTCCGGCGTCACGCGAACGTCGGATGTGTCCACGGCCGTGATGAATGCGCCGATCGCGCCCGCAGCAAACGCCATCGAGATGTAGTACGCGGCCATTTCGCCCGTCGTCTGTGCCTCGCCGAGATGAGCGTTGTGGGAAGCCAGCTCGACGGGGAGCCATCCGATCGCGCCGCCGAACAGGCCCGCAAGGGCCTTGAACGTCAGTTCGCGCCGGTTCAGAGAGTCGCTTTTGAATAGAGCTAGAGGTGAATTCACGCCGCCCCCGGCACACGCATCCAGGTTGGAAATATAATAGCCCGCAGCGGGCCGCTGGAAAACGCTCTCCGCAAACGGCCCGCGTTCGACGGTCGAGCGATGGGGCATCCGGTTTCCCGCGATTCGCGAACTTGATATTGAAGGGGTTGACGTCGGCGATATCGCCGCCGAGGACATTATCCCGGTGTTCCAGCAGGCTGTGAAGCCACGCAATTGAGGCGACGAAAAAATCAAGTCAGGACATTACCCTGGCCCGCGAGGAGGCCCCCCATGTCACCATTGCTATTGATACTAATCCTGTTGTTGCTGTTTGGCGGCGGCGGCGGCTATTACGCCTACGGACCCGCAGGCGGAATCGGTATCGGCGGAGTTATTTTGATCATTCTAATCGTCATGCTTGTCAGCCGACGACGAATATGAGCGTCGATTTGTCGGTCGAAAGCGGCCTTGCGGAGATTGTTCTCAACCGGCCTGACCAGATGAACGCGTTGAACGACGCGATGGCGGCCGAGCTCGATGGATGCCTGGAGCGCGCGGCGTCGCAAGGCGTGCGGGCGATGATGATCCGCGGTGAAGGGCCGGCGTTCTCGGTGGGACGGGACCTCGCGGAGGCCGAGGCTGGTATCGAGGACATTGACGCGATAATCGAGAACACCTTCAATCCGCTGATCAAACGAATCGTCGCGTTCCCGGCGCCTACCTTTGCCGCCGTTCACGGTGCGTGCCTGGGAGTCGGACTGGGGCTGGCGCTGGCATGTGACGTGGTCTATGCCGCCGACGACAACGACACGAAGATCGGTTCGCCGTTCGCGCGTATCGGCGCAGTGCTGGACTCGGGCGGCCATTCGTTTTTCGTGTCGTGCCTGGGAACCCATCGCGCGCTCGAACTCATCTACACGGGACGACTGCTCTCGGGCGCCGAAGCGGCCCAGCTCGGACTCGTGAATCGGAGTGTCGCGAAGGAATCGCTGGTCGCGGAGACGCGCAAGCTGGCCGCGCAGGTGGCGCTCGGTCCGACCGCGGCGTTTATGCAATCGAAGCATTTGGTACGCAGGATAGACGAGGAGGCGATGGGCCTGTTTGCGGTTATGAAATGCGAGGCCCAGGCGCAAGGCGCGGCGGGGCGGACGGCCGACTACAAGGAAGGCATCGCGGCCTTTCAGCAAAAACGCGCGCCGAGGTTCCGCGGGAAATAGCAGCGGCAGAGAGTGAAACCCACACTGGTTTCGCCTCTTCCTATGGCAGGGGCCAGTCCCTGCTTAGGAGCGGCGGCGCGAGGTGCCCGGCGCGGCCTTTGCCTCATTCCATAGAGCGTCGATTTCAGACGGCGTCATCGCTTTGAGATCGAGTCCGCGCGACGCGGCGATTGCCGCGACTTCGTCGAATCGCATGACAAACTTGTCGCAGGCGGCGCGCAGCGTCTGTTCGGCGTCCATCCCGATGAAGCGGGGCGCGTTGGCGACCGCGAGCATCAGGTCGCCGATCTCCTCGGCGGCGCCGGCGGTGTCGCCGCGATCGAGCGCATGCTCTATCTCCTGGATTTCTTCGCGAGCCTTTGCCAGCACCTCACGAATATCGCCCCAATCCATGCCGGCGCTGCGCGCCTTCTCGCCGAGTTTCTCCGCGCGCATCGTTGCCGGCAGCCCGCGCCCGACGTGCGCGAGACTCTTCGCGCCGTGCGGGTGCTTGCGCTCGCGTTCCTGCTGTTTGATCTGATCCCAATTTTCAAGCACTTGCTCGATCGTATCGGCGCGTGTTTCGCCGTAAATGTGCGGATGGCGCCGAATGAGTTTTTCCGCGGCGTTTTGCAGGCCGGTGGCGATGTCCAAATGTGACTGTTCGGCAAGAATCAAGGCAGCGAACAGGCTTTGCACCGTGAGATCGCCGAGTTCCTCCGCAACGTCGGGAAAGCTGCCGCGGGCGATCGCGTCGGCTACCTCGTACGCTTCCTCGATCAGATGGCGCGGTGTGTCGGCGAGTTTCTGTTCGCGATCCCACGGGCATCGAGCGCGCAGTTCGGTAACGACCGCGAGCAGTTTCGCAAACGCTTGCGTTGAAGTGGTGTCATCGCTCATGGCGCTACGCCTGGACGATCGGTTCGAGCACCTTCGAGGTCAAAAAGCTTGACAGATCGTTCAGGCCCTCGGCCGTTATCTCGTGACCGCAATCGTACTCGCGATAAGTCAGCGGTACCTTCAGCGCGCGCAGCGATTCCAGCGACGACCTCGCGCGAGCGATCTCGATCATCTCGTCAGCGCGGCCATGCTCAACGAGCGTCGGCAGCGCTTCGAGAGCGGCGGGATCGCTGACCTCATCCTTCAAGTCGGGCGGAAAGTATGTGGAGAGCGCCACCAGCGCCGCGAACTTCGAGGGATTTCTGAGCGCGAGCCGATAGGCGATCATGCCGCCCTGGCTGAACCCCAGCACCACCAGTTTTTTTCGATCGACCGGATACTTTTGCAGCGCGGCGTTGAGAAACCCGGTCACCATTTTGTTCGCGTCGTCGATCGCGCCGCGATCGGGTGAAGCGCCCATCCGAATCGGAAACCATGCGTAGCCGCGCGTGGGACCGATCGGCACTTCCATCGGACCCTGCGGACAAATCACCATGAAGCGGCCGTCGGCAATATACGGCGCGAGTCCCAGGAGGTCGAGCGCGTTGGCGCCGAACCCGTGCATCGCGATTAGCGTCGGATGAGGTCCTTCACCGGCGGGCTCATAGACGGTATGGATCAGTCGCATCGATGCGTTCTCCTTGGGGGCAGTCTCGCATCATAGACTGCGCCGCAACGGCGTCGCCAGCCAACTTGCGAGCCGCGCTGGCCGCCCGTTGCCCGGCCGGGCCTGACGCCGCGGGTGTTCATCGCAGCCCCAATAACCGCTATCTTAGCGGCGCGCGATATGGGCAATAGCAGGAAGATCGAGCGTTGAAGGTCGCGGGCGACAGGCATCGGCGGTGGATTACGGGGGCGCCATTTTTGCGGTGGGGCGCTGCCGCGTTGTCGGTATTTTCGATCGCGGCCGCATCGGCTCCCCAAGCGCCCAGCGGGAAATTGCCGGGGTTCATTGCCGGCGCGATTCTGATCGCGCTGGTCGCCTACGCGTTGATTGACTACCTCCGCCCGCTTGCCGGCGAGCGCGACTCCGGGCTTACAGGCGCGCTGCTGGTGCTCGCCGTTTTGGCCGCCGTGAAGCTCGCGGTGATGCCGTTCTTTCCCGGCTTCGGCCCCGACGTTGGCAGTTACCAGGCGTGGGCGGGCCAAATCGCGACCCTCGGTCCCGCGCATACCTATCAGGAGGGATATTTCCTCGATTATCCGCCCGGCTATCTGTACGCGCTGTGGGTCGCGGGTCTCGTCGCGCGTGCCGTGGGCGCTTCGGGAGATGTTTACCGAATCATAATCGAGAGTCCCGCGATCGTCGCCGACTTCGCTCTCGCGCTTCTGATGTACGCGTTCGTGCGCCGTGGCAGCCGGCCCGGGATGGCCTTTGTCGCGATGCTGATGGTCGCGCTGAATCCGTCGCTGTTGTTCGACACCGTCGTCTGGGGCCAGAGCGACTCGGTGCTGACGTTCGTCACCCTGCTCAGCATCGTGGCGATGCTCGGTCGGAAATACGAAATCGCATGGGGACTCGCTGCGATCGCGGTACTGGTCAAGCCGCAGGGGTTGATGATGCTTCCGGTGCTCGGCGTGTGGACGATGCTCGAGGCCGACTTCGCGACGTGGATCAGGTCGGGAGTCGCGCTGATTGCGGTCGCGATCATCGGCATCGCGCCGTTCCAAGTCGGCCATGAGTGGAACTGGATTATCAAGCTCTATACTTCCACCGCGGCGTACTACCACGAGACTTCGGTCAACGCATTCAACCTGATGGCGCTGATCGGCGGGCTTCGCCAGGCGGATTCGGCGACGCTTGCGGGAGTATCGTACTTTGCGCTCGGGATGAGCCTGCTGGTACCGCTTTACGGATTCGTGGCGTGGATCTTGTGGCGCGGCCGCACGCCCTCGCGCCTCCTGTTCGCCTCGTTCGTCGCGATTTTTGGATTCTTCATGGTTGCGCCCAGGATGCACGAGCGGTACCTTTACCCCGCGATCGTGCTTGCGGTGCCGTTGGCTCTGGAAGCGCCTGAGATGCTTGCCGTCTTCGTAGTTATCTCGATCACCGGCTTGATCAATTTGGCCTATGTCCTGCACACGCTTAACACCGTGGTGTTCCTGGACGCGCGCGATGGGATCGCGATGGCGACTTCGGCGCTCAACGTGGTCGCGCTTGGGCTGGCCGTTTACTACGGCGCAACGCGGCTGCAGGGCGCAAGCGGTGTGACCGACGCCGTCGGTGCGTTCTTCAGGAGATTCGCCATGCCCCGGCAGGTCGAGGATTACGTTGAAGAACCGGCCGCCGCGCCCGCGTGGATCGCCACCGATACGATCATCATCTCGGCTCTGTTGATCGCCGCCGCAATCACGCGCTTCTGGCACCTTGGGCATCCCGCCGAGATCGTTTTCGATGAGGTCCATTTCGTCGCGCAGGGACGCCATTATTTGCATGGCGAGTCCTTCCTCGATCCTCATCCGCCGCTGGCCAAGCTCGTGATCGCCGCAGGCATCCTCATTTTTGGCGATCATCCGTGGAGTTGGCGGGTCGGCAACGCCACGCTTGGGACGGCACTGGTGGGAATCACCTACCTGCTCGGGCGCCGGATGTCGGGCTCGCGGCTGGTCGGTGCGATCGCGGGCGCGATCATCCTTTGCGACGGGATGTACCTGGTCGATTCGCGCTTCGCCGTCATCGACATCGTCTATCTCACCTGCGCGGCAGTCGCGTACTTGCTCTTTTTCAAATTCGCGCAAACGCCCGATGCGGGCGCGCGCCGGCGCATCCTGCCGTGGATTGGTCTGGCGCTGGGTCTGTGCCTGGCCAGCAAATTCTACATCCCGGCGATAACCTTCTTGCTGGTGATGGGTTTCATTCTCTATGTGCTTGCGAGGGACCGTCCCAAGGCGGCGCCGGCCGCGCCGGCGGTCGTCGAGCCAAAGGCGCCAATCGACTCCAAGGCGAAGAAAATCAAAGCGCCCGCGCCGGTCCCGAACGCAATCAACCTCTTCGATCAAGCTTCGGTGCTCTCCATTGCAACGACCTGTATTGTCCTCGGATTGCTGCTTTTCCTGATCGGCGAAACATTCGCGCACATTCTGGTGACCGTTCTCGCAGTGCTGGCGATCCGCGTTGCAGAACTTTTCTGGCGCAGCCGCTCGTCATCGGCGGCGCCGCCGTGGCGGATGCCATCGCTGGCGAGCGTGCTGGAACCGATGAGCGTTGGCGCAGTCGCGCTCGTTGGATCGGTCGCCGCGATTGCCTACATCGCGGTGTTCTTTCCGCATTACTGGCTCGGCTGGTGGGGCGGAATCGCGGATCTGTTCAAGTACTACAGCGACGTCGTCGGGTACGAGAAGAGCGTCGCGTCCGCCACGCATCCGTACGCGTCGCCTTGGTGGAGCTGGCCGTTTATGCTGCGCCCGATCGCGTACTGGCAGAACTTCCCCAAGACGGGTGACGTGCAAACCGTGTGGGGCGGAGGAAATCCTCTCCTATGGTGGGGCGCGCTGACCGCGATCACGATCACCTTTATCAATGCGATCGAGCGCCCGAGCCTGACCCGCTCGTTTCTCGTCATCGGCTATATCAGCTTTCTCTTGATCTGGGCCTGGATCGGCCGCACGCTCTTCCTCTACCACTACATGGCCTCGGTTTACTTCGGATACCTCGCGCTGGCGATTTTGCTCGCCGAATGTTTCAAGGAGCGCGCTGAGCCGTGGGAGCATTCCGCGCTGTTGCTGACGATGATGCCGGTCTTTTTTCTCGGGATGCCGGCGACATGGGGATGGATCACTTTCATCGTGGTAATCGGCGCGTACGGATTTTTCCTGCTCAAGACTTCGTACGCGGGCCGATACGTTGCCGCCGTGTTCGTGCTCGCCGCGCTGGTTCTGTTCGTGTACTACTTTCCGATTTGGGTCGGCATGCCGATCAGCCGCAGCGGATATTACGCGCGGATGTGGCTGCAAGCCGCGGGACTGAGTAGTTGGATATGATCGCTTACCTGCATTCATATCGTGGCCGCCGCGCGATTTTGCTCTGCGCAGTTTTTCTGTGCGCGACGCTTGCCGCCGTATTCGCACCGCGTCGCGCCGCCGCCGCCGATCAGAAAAATCTGCTGCTCAACGGCGACTTCGCCAAAGGCTCCGAGGATCAGCCCGATTTGTGGCGTACCGAGGCCTGGATCAACAACCCCGACTCGTTCCAGGCCCATTGGCATTCCTACACCGATAAGCCCAGCGAGCTCGAGGTCGATAATCTCAAGGCCAACGACGCGCGATGGATGCAACCGCTGACCCTGGCGGCGGGATGGTATCAGCTCAGCGTCGATCTCCGCACCGAAAACGTCGGCGCCAAGGAAAGCGGCGCGACGATCTCAGTGATGGAAGACGGCATCATGTCGGCCGACATCCACGGCACCACCGACTGGCAGCGCGTGACGCTGTACCTCAAGGTGGGGGGACACGGCGCGGACATCGACGTAGCTCTGCGAATCGGCGGATTCGGCAGCCTCAACACCGGCAAGGCATTCTTCAGAAATGCGTCGCTGGTCCGGATTGACGCGCCGCCCCCCAGCGCGGCCCCCACTTACGACTTGAATGTGATTCGGCAACAGGCGGCGCCGGCGCCGATCGGCTCGCCGATCTCGCTGGCGTTCACGTTTGTGGCGCTGGCGGCGATCGCATGGGCGGGTTGGCGCATATTCGGCGACGACGACTTTCGCATCTTCAACACCTTTCGCGCCGCCATGTCCGGGCGCTCGAGCAAGCGATGAAGTGGGCCGCCGCCAACTCTCCTCGCGCGATCGCCCCGGAGGATCGCAGCCGGCAAATCGAGACTGCGATCTTCATGATCCCGTTCATCACATACGCCTACTTTTATCAGGGCTCCGACCAGAGCATCGCGTGCCGCTTCGACCTGCTGCGCTCGATGATCGAGAAAGGGGTGCTCTGGATCAACGACTTTTGCGGCTTCAACACCGCCGACATCGTCACCTTCCACGGCCGCATTTATTCCGTTAAGGCGCCTGGCACGTCCTACACGGCGCTCATCCCGTGGCTGATTTTCCGAATCGGGCTGATGCCTCTGAGCGCGGCTCACGAGCCGGCGTACTGGGCCTTTGTAACTTACCTGACCACCGTGTTCACGACCGGCTTGCTGATCTCGGCGCTGTGCGTCGTCATGTTTCGCTTTGCGCGATTTCTCGGCGCGTCGGAGGGCCGCGCGGCCGGCGTCGCGCTGATCCTTGGCCTTGGGACGATCGCGTTTCCGTACGCGACGGAACTCACCGGCGAACCCGTCGCCGCGGTATGCGTTTTCACCGCATTCTACCTGCTGGCGACGTTCGAGACTCTTCCATCCTCCACGCGCGCGTTTGCGGCCGGGTTTCTGGCGGGATGGGCCGTGCTCAACGATTATCCGGTCTTCCTGGTTGCCGCCGCGATCGGAATCTACGCCTTGTTCAAACTGCCCCGATGGACGCAGCTGGCGGCGTTCTCCGCCGGCGCCGCGATCACTGTCGCGATCATGCTTGCCTACAACTGGGGCGCCTTCGGAAATCCGCTCTTCTTCAGTTACCAGGCGTTCAAGCTCTCGCCCGCCGAGAATCGTCAATTTCCCGAGCAAGCGGTCGGATTCGTCGGTCTGACCTATCCGAAGGCCCGAATTCTCTGGAACGTGCTGGTCGATCCGCAGCGCGGATTGTTTTTCTGCAACCCTGTACTGTTGCTGTCGATCTTCGGCGTGGGTTATTTCGCGCGGCTGAAACGATGGCGCGCCGAATTCATCGTCACGGTTTATTCGTTTGTCGTGCTGGTTCTGTTCAACGCCTCGTACGGCGAATCGATTGTATCGTGGGGAGGCGGCACCGCGACCGGTCCGCGGCAAATTGTCGCCTCGATTCCATTCATGGTCCTCGCGCTCGCTTTTCTTCCCGCCGCCTGGGACTGGCTGCTGGGCGCGGTGGGCGCGCTGTCAGCCGCCATCATGCTGATGGCGACTGCGACCAATCCGCATTTCCCCTACGAATATGACAACCCGGTGCGCGACTTCGCCCTTCAGCAATTCATGCGCGGCGACTTCGCCACCAACCGCGACGCATTCTTCGGCGGCGGAATGGTCGTCGACGACTCGGTCGCCTTCAACCTCGGCAAACTCATCGGACTGCCCGGCCCGTTTCAGCTCTGGCCGCTCGCCGTGTGTTGGATCTTCGGCTCGTTCGATCTGTCGGAATCGCTCGGGCTATGGGGAATTGGCGCGTCGCGCCGCCTGACGCAAATCGCCGCGACGATGGGGATCGCAGCCGTGTTCCTGCTCTCGATGAATCAGCGAGTCATGCAGGGGTTCGTGGGTATCGGCGACCACGGATTGCTGGGCAGGTACTACGTGGGCGAGCAGTGCGGCAATAGCGCGCCGCATATAGTGCGAATCGATCGGCAGATCGACTTCTATGACATCGCCAGCATGGGCGCGATGCCGTTTCCGTCGTGCGACATCTGGCGCGGCAATCTGATCGCGCCAGCGACCGGCGACTACGAGTTTACGATCGACGTGGACGATTCGGGATGGGTCACGGTGGATGGCACGCAGGTGATTCACGATCCGGGCCTGGTAAGCAAGCCTCACGACGCCGGCAGTATCTACCTCACCGAGGGGCCGCATCGGATTGAAGTGGGCGAGCGAAATATCGCCGGCGGCTCGTACCTGCACCTGTATTGGAAAATCCCCGGCACAACCGACAACCTAATCGTGCCTGCTGAAGCCCTAATCCCCGACCGCCCCGGCGCCGGATAGCGACACCGCATTTTGTGGATTTGACTCTCAAACCGCCCCCTGCCACCCATTGCGCCGTCTTCTTGGAAATTGCCATCGGATAGGTCTAGTCTCTATCAGCCTTTGAGCAGCACCTGGTTTCTGAACATTCCGGGCGCGGTCGTTCCGCAGCAGCCCGGTTTAACAGCGGAGGGGACTTAAATGGACAGTCAGATCTGTGCCTTGGACGAGCGGGTCGCGCGGCTTGAGAAAGCTAATCGGGCGATGAAGGTGATCGTTGCGGTCACGGTGCTTGCCATGGCCGCGATGACCTCGACTCCGCAGTCGCTGGCGAAGGCGGTGAAGAAGTTGGTGTCACTCGACGCCGGAACTATCACCGCACAAACTATCACCGCACAAACTATCACCGCGCAGCAGATCGACCTGGTAAACGCAGCCGGTCAGGTTGCCGCTGTGCTCGGCACCAGCAGCAACGGCGCCGGGTTGGTGTTCATCGATAAAGGCAAGTGGTTGCTCGCGCTGGGTGTCAGTCAGAATGGAGGCACGTCAAGCGCCGGGCTGGCGCTGTATGACGGCAATTCCGTCCTGCCTGGAAACGGTGTGGTCCGCGCCGCCGTCGGAATCAACAGTCAAGGCGCGGGGCTGACGGCGCTTGATGGCAACGGAAACACGGTGCTGGTAAGCGGCGTCAGCGCGGACGGCGCCAGCGCCGGCTCAGATGTTATGGACAGCAACGGGTACTCACGTGCCGGTTTCGGAAATGCCGCCAACGGTTCGGGTTTCTTTGCCGGCGATTCGAACAACGTGACCCGCTATGTGGCTGGCGTAGCGCCTAATGGAACCGCGGCTGGGGCGGTTACCTACGACGCAACCGGCAAGCCGCAACTCGAGTTGGGCGGACTCGGCGACGGTTCCGTCAACGGGATGCTCGCGCTCGACGCAACCGGACAAGATCGCTTCGATGCGGGCTACTCGAGCACCGAGGGCGGTGGCGCGTTGGTGAAAGATTCAAGCGGAAATGTGATCTGGTTTGCGCCGCCCGCAGAGTGATCCGTCTTCGGTTTCAAAATGAACTGAAGGCGAAATTTCGCCATTGGGCCCGCATCAGCTGCCGCCGAACGAAATCTCGGCGGCAGCTTGTTCCTGCGCGCGTGACTTCGCGGCGTTCGCTTTTGTCCAGCGCCTCGCCGCGCGCGAGTGTCAAACCCGCGCGGACCTTGGGCATCAATTCGGCGGGGGCGCAGGCAGATTGGGCATATTGGAACGCCCGTTGAGCGAAAACCCCCGCATCGACGGCGGCACGTCGCTCTCAGCTTTATCGATCGAGGACGGGAGCTTGGGTTGATTGCGCACCGTCGCCGGCGCTGACGATCTGGCGCTGGCTGACGACGGAGCTGGTCGCGGCGAATTGGCGAACACCGGGCGATGGGTCTTCTTCGCCTGGACCAATACCTCGCGCAGCAGATCCGATTCCTGCACCCCATGCGATACGCAATCGACGTCGGTGGCCGGATGCAACGGGACCTTGACCGACGAATTGAACGTGGCGCGCACCTTGACGATACTCGCCTCAGGACCCCGTGGCCGCACCAGGAAATTGTACACCGACGACGAGTTCTGCTCCGGCTGGGCCGTGTAAGTGCCGGCGATACTCTTTATCTTTCCGCAATCGGCGTCGTGCAGCGTGAAGCGCGGACCGACCGCCTCGATAATCCCGTTGGTCATGTCCTGCGCCTGCACGTGGAACGAGTTTTCGGTGATGACCGCGTTCACCGCATCCCACGCGAGGTCGTACGGCAGCGGAATCACCACTTCCTGCTGTTCGTCCGGCGGCGGCTGTGTAACCGGCGGATAGAAGCATCCAGCGGCAAACAGCGCCGCAATCACGCCCAAAATCGAAACTCTCACCCCAAACATTGGCCCATTCATCGGATCGCTCGCCCCAGCATGATAACAGAAGCGGGCGGTGGTTAAGCCAAGTTTTTCACACTCGCCCGCCGCGACGCTATCGCCTCCGCGCCATTCCCCCTTGGGCGAATCTTTATGATAATCTCCGCTTCGTCGGGACCTGCCCGCCAAGGCGGCCCCGGAGAAGGTATTGGTCATGTCTGGTCATTCGAAATGGAGTTCGATCAAGCATAAGAAGGCGATTACCGACTCCAAGCGCGGACGCGCCTTCACCAAGCTGATCAAGGAAATCACGATCGCGGCGCGACTCGGCGGCGGCGACCTCAATTCCAATCCACGCTTGCGCACCGCCGTGACGGTGGCCAAGAAGCAATCGATGCCCAACGACAACATCGATCGCGCCATCAAGAAGGGTACTGGCGAAATAGCCGGCGCCTCGCTCGAGGAAATCACTTACGAGGGCTACGGCCCGGGCGGCGTCGCGATAATGGTTGACGTGCTCTCGGACAATCGCAATCGCACCGTCGCGGAGTTGCGCTTCATCTTTTCCCGGCGCAGCGGGAACCTGGGCGAGGCGGGATGCGTCGGTTGGATGTTCAAAAAGCGCGGCGTGATCGGAATCGAAAAATCCGCCATCGACGAGGACAAGCTGCTCGAACTCGCGCTCGACGCGGGCGCCGACGACGTGACCAGCGACGGCGATACCTTCCAGGTCCTGACTTCGCCCGACAAATTGAACGTCGTGCGTGACGCGCTGGAAAAAGCCGGCCTTGCGATCGCGCATTCGGAACAAACGCGGATTCCCGAAAATACGGTTGCGGTTTCCGGCCATGCGGCCGAGCAGGTGCTCAAGCTGATGGAAGAATTGGAGGATCATGACGACGTGCAGAACGTCGCCGCGAACTTCGACATCAGCGACGAAGAGATGGCGCAGTTCTCGGCAGCCTAGCGGCGCGCGGGTTCTGCTGCGGAGGTGGGGTATGCGGATACTCGGGGTGGATCCCGGGAGTGCGGTATGCGGTTACGGTGTCGTCGAAGGTCCCGGCGAACGTTACGTCACCGCCGGTACGATCCGATGCGCATCGCTCGCGCCGGGACCCGGGCGCTTGCGCCGCATCCACGAAAATCTTCTCGCCATCATCGATGAGTTCTCTCCCGAAGCGCTGAGCCTCGAGCGTCATTTCGTCGCCGTCAATGTGCAGAGCGCGTTTCGCATCGGCGAGGCCCGCGCGATGGCGATGCTCGCGGCGGCGGAGCGCGGCCTCGCGATGTTCGAATATCCCCCCAACGAAGTTAAGCTCTGCGTCGCCGGTCACGGACACGCCGACAAGGCGCAGGTGAAATACATGGTGCGCAAGACGCTGAAACTCGACCCGGCGATCGATCTCGCCGACGACGCCGCCGACGCGCTCGCGCTGGCGCTTTGCCATCTTGGCCGCGGACGCGTCCCCAACCTGGTCGAGGCGATCGAGCGCATTCGCCCGCGCGCGCCGCGCCGAAGCAAGCCCCGGATGGCGCCGCAATGATCGCGTCGCTGACGGGCTCGCTGGCGGTTCGCGATGCGGGCCGGATCGTAGTCGAGACCGGCGGCGTCGGCTACGAAGTGCTGATTCCGCTGAGCACCTACTATCGATTGCCGCAACTCGGCGACCCCGTCGCGCTCGAAATACGCCAGGTCGTGCGTGAGGATGCGCTCACGCTTTACGGATTCTCCAGCGCCACCGAGAAACGCGCCTTCGACCTGTTGATGAGCGTGCAGCACGTCGGCCCGAAACTCGCGCTCGCGATCCTGTCGGCGCTTGCGCCCGAAGAACTGGCCGCTGCAATCGGCAAAGGCGACGTCGACAGAATCGACGCGGTGCCTGGGGTCGGTCCCAAGGTCGCGGAGCGGGTCGTGCGCGAACTGCGCGACAAAGTCGCTGACTTGAAGATGGCAGCGCCGTCAACCGCCGCGCCCGACGGCTATCTCCGGCCCGCGCCGGATGGAGCCGCAAGACCGGCCGGCCCGGCCGACGAAGCAGTTTCAGCGCTGGTGAACCTCGGCATGAAACCCGTTGAAGCCAAACGCACGGTTGACGCGGTCGTCGCCGCGGACGCCGGCGCGGCGGAAAATCCCGAAGTGATAATTCGTAAGTCATTGGCGGTGCTGCTTGGCGAAAAATAAGCCTCGCGAAGATGCCGGCCCGGCTGCGCCCGCCCAAGGACGGCCCACCGCGCGCGTCGGTCACGAAGAAGAACGCCGGCTCGATCTCGCGCTACGCCCGCGCGCGCTTGCCGAATTCATCGGTCAGGAGCGCACCAAAAAAATTCTCGGCATGTCGATCAAAGCCGCCCGCGGACGCGCCGAAGTGCTCGATCACGTGCTCTTCGCCGGACCTCCCGGCCTCGGCAAGACCTCGCTCGCACACATCATCGCCCGCGAGCTCGGCGTCAATGTCCACGTCACCTCGGGTCCCGCTATCGAACGCGCCGCCGACCTGGCTGCAATCGTGAACAACCTTGAAGCGCACGACGTGCTCTTTATCGACGAGATTCATCGTCTCCAGCGGGTCGTCGAAGAGCGGCTCTACTCCGCGATGGAGGATTTCGAGTTTCATATCGTGGTGGGCGAGGGGATGGGCGCGCGCACGATGAAGCTGTCGGTCAATCCGTTCACTCTCGTGGGCGCGACCACGCGCTCGGGGTTGCTGAGCTCGCCGCTGCGCGACAGATTCGGCCAGCATTACCACCTCGACTTCTACGATCACGCTGAACTGGGCGAGATAGTGCGCCGCTCCGCCGACTTGCTGAAGGTGGCGATCGACGAGAAAGGAGCCACTGAAATAGCCTCGCGCTCGCGCGGCACGCCCCGCATCGCCAACCGCCTGCTGCGCCGCGTGCGCGACTTCGCGCAGGTCGGCGAAGCGCCGGTCGTGACGCGCGAAATCGCGCTGGCCGCTCTCGATCTGCTCGAAATCGACACCGCCGGCTTCGACAAGATGGACCGCGCGATTCTCGGCGCGATAATCGACAAGTTCGACGGCGGACCGGTTGGCGTCGAGAGTCTTGCCGCTGCGGTCGGCGAGGAATCCGACACCATCGAGGAAGTTTACGAGCCCTACCTGCTGCAGGAGGGGTTTCTGGCGCGCACTTCGCGCGGCCGCGTCGCGACCCAGCGCGCCTATACGCATCTCGGCCGCATCCGCCGCGGCACGATGCTTTAGCGATTTGTTTCGATCACGTCGAAGAGTGAAAAGGCATTTCGGTCGATGGCGAAGATTTATGTTTTGCAGCATCACCCGGTCGAGAATCTCGGCGCCATAGCTCACGCGCTCGAAGGCGCCGCGCTCGCCTGGCAATACGTGCGCGTTTACGACGGCCAGCCCGTACCCGCGAGCATGAAGGGCGCTGGCGGCTTGATCGTGATGGGCGGTCCGATGGGCGTCTATCAGACTGACCGGCATCCGTGGCTGCGCGACGAGATGCGCCTGATCGAGG
This sequence comes from Candidatus Binatus soli, assembly GCA_002479255.1. GTDB lineage: Bacteria > Desulfobacterota > Binatia > Binatales > Binataceae > Binatus > Binatus soli. The sequence goes on from DLMJ01000008.1 coordinate 29,758, forward strand.
ACGCGATGAAATTGAATCTACCCGTGCTCGGCGTATGCCTGGGCGCGCAGATTCTTGCGGCCGCGCTCGGCGCGAAGGTAGATCGCAACCCCAACGGCAAGGAAATCGGATGGCATCCGATCCGGCTCGACGCTTCGGCCAAACACGACCGTCTAATGCGCGATTTGCCCGCGACGCTGACGCCGTTTCATTGGCATGGCGACATCTTCGATCTGCCTCCGGGTGCGGCCTTGCTCGCGTCGTCGGAGAAGACGCCGTGCCAGGCGTTTCGTCACGGCGACAAGGCGTACGGCTTCCAGTTTCATTTCGAGGTGACCCGCGAAGGGGTCTCCGCGATGGCCGATGCGTTCGCGAAGGAATTAAATCGCGAGAATATCGCGGCCGATCGAATGATCGCTCAGGCGGCGGAGTTCATGCCGTCGCTGGAAAAAATTTCCGATACCGTCTTCTCACGCTGGGCCTCCCCGATCCAGGGCACGTGATAAGCGCTCCCTTTTTTGTGTCCTCCTCAGCCTCAGTCACTTGCAGACACGCTGGAGAAATGGCCGGGACGCCGGAATCGCGCGGGCTCCTCAACCCTTGGGCAGCTTGAGGACCCGCTCGCCAATGATGTTGTGCTGAATCTCGCTTGAACCCGCCGCGATCGTAAGCCCGCGCGCCGCCAGCGTCCGATGCATCCAGCGGCCGCCCTCGACCGCGCCGAGGCTGCCGCCTTCGACGTTGGCGAACGCACCAAGCATCTCATCGGCGAACATCGCGACTCTCAAGTTCAGTTCGGTGGCGAAAAGTTTGCCGAATGAACTCTCCACGCCGGGCACCTTGCCCTTGAGCTGCGCCGACAGCGAGCGGTAGCGCGACAGGCGCAGGCATCGCGCCTCGGTCGCGAACTGCGCGAGTTTCTGGCGCACGTAGGGATGCTTCCACGCGGGGCCGCCCTGGAAATCCACTTTCTTCGCGAGCTCGAGCAGCTCGCCGATCGTGCGTTCCACCGGATGCCGCGTGCCGCCGGAAACTCGTTCGTACATGAGCGTCGCAATCGACACCTGCCATCCCGCGTTCAGCTCGCCGACCAGGTTTTCCTTGGGCACGCGCACGTTGTCGTAAAAGACCTCGTTGAATCCGGCGTCGCCCGTGATCTGAACCAGCGGACGCACCGTGATTCCGGGGCTATGCATATCGACCAGCAGGTAGGAAATCCCCTTGTGCTTGGGCGCCGCCGGGTCGGTGCGGACCAGCAGCACCTGCCAGTCCGCGCGATGCGCCAAACTCGTCCATACTTTCTGCCCGTTGATGACGAAGGTGTCGCCGTCGAGCACCGCGCGCGTCTGCAAGGCCGCGAGATCGGAGCCCGCGCCGGGTTCGGAATAACCCTGGCACCAGATTTCCTCGCCGGTCAGCATCTTGAGCAGGTAGCGCTTCTTCTGCTGCTCGGTGCCGAGATGCATGATGGTCGGGCCGATTCGATCGATCGCCAGCTGATTGGCGCCGTAAAGCGGCAGCGCGAGCCGCAAGACTTCGTCCTGGTAGATGGCCTGGTCGATCATGCTCGCGCCGCCTCCCCCCCATTCCTTGGGCCAGTGCATCGCCACGTAACCGGCCTGGTAGAGCCGGCGATGGTAGTCGAGCAGTTGATTCCATCGCCCGTCGTCCCGAACGTCGAGCAGGCTGGCGGTCGAGCCGCCGAGACCCTCGCCCTTGCGCCCGAAGGCTTCGGCGGAGTTCTTTTCGAGCCAGCGCCGCAGTTCGGCGCGAAATTTTTCCTGTTCCGGCGTGTAGGTGAAATCCATCGGATGCTCCGCTTGATTTGCCCGCGCAAAGTATAGCGCGTTCGAGGCGCTCGCGTTAACCGCGGCTGCTTGGCGGGTCGGGAGCTGGACCTGGAAAGGCTTTCCGCGAGGCAATAATTAACTAAGGTCAACGAAGTTTCGGGTTCTGGCCGCGAGCATTGATGCCAACGCGTAGTGTATCGGATTGATACACTACCGTTCACCGCTGGCACTGGCGTCGCAAACCCATTGATGTATGATGGCCGGATAAATCCGAGTGGCTGCGCGACGCCCCGTAAAGTGGAAATGTGGAAATGCGCGTCGCGTCCGCGCTCAATCACTCAACATAAGAGAGGCTAAACGAGAGACCGATGGCATATCAGCACATCAAAGTTCCGAGCAACGGCGAAAAGATTACTCTTGGCGCCAATCACACCCTGAAAGTTCCTGACCGCCCGATCATTCCGTTTATCGAAGGCGACGGCACCGGCCCTGACATCTGGCGCGCGTCGCAGTACGTCTTTGACAACGCGCTGAAGAAAATCTACGGCGGCAAGCGCCAGATCGCGTGGATGGAAGTGTACGCGGGCGATAAGCCGTTCAAGAATTGGAAGACCTGGCTGCCCGACGAAACCGTCGAGGCATTCCGCGAATTCCTGGTCGGCATCAAGGGCCCCCTCACGACTCCTATCGGCGGCGGCATCCGCTCGCTAAACGTCGCGCTGCGCCAGATGCTCGATCTCTACGTATGCCTGCGCCCGGTGCGCTACTTCGCGGGCGTGCCGAGTCCGGTCAAGCATCCCGAGAAACTCGACGTCGTAATCTTCCGCGAGAACACCGAAGACATCTACGCGGGAATCGAATGGCCGGCGGAGTCGCCCGAGGCAAAAAAGGTCATCAAATTTTTGCTCGAGGATATGGGCGTCAAGAATATGCGCTTCCCAAATACCTCGGGAATCGGAATCAAATGCATTTCGCGCGAGGGTTCCGAGCGCCTGATTCGCGCCGCGCTTGATTACGCGATTAGCCACAAGCGCAAGAGCGTGACCTTTGTCCACAAGGGCAACATCATGAAGTACACGGAGGGCGCCTTCCGCGATTGGGGCTACGAACTCGTAAAACGCGAATACAAAGGCAAGGCCGTGGGATGGGACGATTGCAACGGCAAGCCGCCTGCCGGCCAACTGCTGGTCAAGGATGCGATCGCGGATATCACCCTCCAACAGGTGCTGACGCGCCCCGATGAATTCGACGTCGTCGCCACGATGAACTTGAACGGCGACTTTCTCTCCGATGCGCTCGCGGCGCAGGTCGGCGGACTCGGAATCGCTCCCGGCGCCAACATCAACTACCTGACCGGCCACGCGATCTTCGAAGCGACCCATGGCACCGCGCCCAAGTACGCCGACCAGGACAAAGTGAATCCGGGCTCGGTTATCCTGTCGGGTGTGATGATGTTCGAGCACATGGGATGGCAGGAAGTTGCCGACGGGATCGTTCGCGGCCTCGAGAAGACCATCGGCAAGAAAGAGGTGACCTACGACTTCGAGCGGCTGACGACCGGCGCGAAGCTGCTCAAGTGCTCGGAGTTCGGCAAGGCGATCGTGGACAATATGTAGCGCTCTTGCCTCTCCCTAAGCTCGAATCCTTGACGGGGCTGCCGCGCGCGATGCGCGACAGCCCCGTTCTCTTTTGCGGCAATCCGGCGTAATCATTCAATCGTTGACTCCAACTGTCGAACTGCTCCGGGTCCGAAAGTCGTACGGCGGCTTTACCGCGGTTGACGATCTCTCGTTCGAGATTCCGCCCGCGCATATTTTCGGCCTGCTCGGACCCAACGGCGCCGGCAAAACCAGCACCATCCGCATGATGATCGGCATCATCGCCCCCGACTCGGGATGCGTGCGGATATTTGGCGAGCCATTCCGCCGCCGCGTGCTACGCCGGGTCGGTTATCTGCCGGAGGAACGTGGCTTGTACCGCCGGATGACCGTCGGCGACAACCTGATTTTTCTCGGGCGGCTTGCGGGGCTGTCGGTCGCCACCTCGCGGGAGCGAATCGGCGCATGGGCGCGGCGGCTCGAGATTGCGGACTGGATCGATCGCCGGGTCGAGGAGTTGTCGAAGGGGATGCAGCAGAAGATTCAGTTCATCGCGGCGCTGTTGCACGATCCCGGCTTGATCGTGATGGACGAGCCGTTCGCCGGCCTCGATCCGGTCAACACGATGCAGCTCAAAGATGTGCTGGTCGGGCTTCGCACGGCGGGAAAGTCGATCCTGTTCTCGACCCATCGGATGGACCAGGTGGAAAGGCTGTGCGACTCGATTTGCCTGATCGATCGCGGCAAATCGGTGCTGCAAGGGAGCCTGAGCGAGATCAAAGCCGGTAACGGCCGGCGCTTCGTGCAAATTGACTATGAAGGCGATGGCGGATGCCTTTGCGGCCATCCGCTCATCGATTCCTTGAATGACTACGGCAACCACGCCGAAATTCGCTTGAAGCCGGGCGCCGACCCGCAGGAACTGCTGCGCACGGCAGCGGCCGGGTTGCGCGTGATCCGATTCCAGGTGATGGACCCGTCGCTCGAACAGATTTTTATCGATCGAATAGCCGGCACAGATGACTGAGTTCTCGATTCGCAAAGTCTGGATCATCGCAAAACGGGAATACCTCGAGCGGGTCAGGACGCACTCGTTTATCCTCTCCACGTTCGCTACTCCGCTGTTGATGGCGTCATTTTTGATCCTGCCCGCGATGATCGGCGCATCGACGGCGCGCGGTATCGTGCGCGACAGCGAGCGCCCGGCGCGAATCGTGATCGCATGCGACAATCGCGCGCTGGCCGAGCTTGCGCGCGGCGAATTGATTCGCCAGCGGGGTGCGCGCTACGAGCCATCGGTCGTTTCTCCCGCGTCGCCGGCCGAGCACGAGCAACTCGACAGGCGGCTCGATGCGGGCGACATCGAGGGCTACGTGTGGCTCGACGGCCCGGCGCTCGCTTCCCGCCGCGTCGTCTTTGCGACCGCTCGCACCGGCGATTTCCTTCTTCAGCGCCGGCTCGGCGACGCGCTGTCGTACGCATTCGCCGCGCAACGCATGGTGAAGCAGGGCAGCAGCGCCGGGGACGTGGCCGCGACGCTACAGCCCGTCGATCTCACCGCGGTCCGCGGGGGCGAGACGTTTTCGGTGTACAACGCGGTACGCGGCGCCGCGGTCGTGTTGATTCTCATGTTCGTGATGCTTTTTTCGTTGCTGTCTTACGGCGTGATGGTGATGCGATCGGTCATGGAAGAGAAGAGCTCGCGCATTACCGAGGTGTTGCTGTGCGCGGCGAGCGCGCAGGAACTGATGACTGGCAAGATTCTCGGCACCGGCAGCGTCGGCCTGACCCAGATCGCGATATGGCTTACGATGGCGGCGTTCGGTGTGTCGCGAAGCCTGTACCTCCGCACCGCGATCGAGGTGCTCGGCGTGGGGCCATCGCTGATCGTCTACTTCGTCATCTTCTACATATTGGGTTACCTGCTCTACAGCGCGATCTTCGCCGGCGTCGGCGCGATCTTCAATTCGATCGACGAAGCGCAGCAATGGACCTTCGTGGTCATCCTGCCGTTGATCGCTGCGTCGGGGATGATTCTGCCGGTGGCTACGTCGTCGGATTCGCCGCTCTCGGTGCTGGTTTCGCTATTTCCGTTCTGCTCGCCGATCCTGATGTTCGAGCGCCTCGCTGTCCACGATCCGCCGCTATGGCAGCTCGCGCTGTCGTTGCTGTTGCTGGTCGCGACGATTGGCGTGGTGATGTTCATCAGCGGGCGAATCTACCGGACCGGAATTTTGATGTACGGCAAGCGCCCCACGATTCGTGAGCTCTCGCGATGGCTCCGCCACGCTTGAGTACCGGCGGGGCGGGCATCCCGCCCGCGCCGTCACAAACAGCCCGATCCGATTGCTTCACAATCTCAACCAACGCTGCTATCTATCGCACGTTCGGGCGGCCCGCATGATGAGTTCACGGTGCCGTTCCGGGCGCCTCATCATTTTAGTATTGCTCATTAGGAAAGATGCACATATAAGGTAGGCTTCAGGGAGTGACCGGAAGGAGGTAGCAAACTGTGGCTCGAAAAAAAATTGCGTTCATCGGGGCGGGTAACGTCGGCGCGACCTGCGCCCATCTATGCTTCCTGCGCGGACTCGGCGATATCGCGCTCTACGACATCATCGACGGACTGCCGCAGGGCAAGGCGCTGGATATGCTCGAATCGGCGCCGGTGCTCGGCATCGACGTCAACGTCACCGGCGGCATCGACATCAAGCTCATCGAGGGCGCCGATTGTTGCGTCGTCACGTCGGGCTCGCCGCGTAAACCCGGCATGAGCCGTGACGACCTGCTCAAGATAAACGCCGCGGTGATGACCGATGTCGGCGCCGCAATCAAGAAACACGCGCCCGGCGCTTTCGTGATCGCGGTGACCAATCCGCTCGACGCGATGGTTACGCAGCTCAAGCGCGTGACCGGTTTCGCGAAAAGCCGGATAGTCGGGCAGGCGGGCGTGCTTGACTCGGCGCGCTACCGCGCCTTTCTGGCGTCGGAGCTGGGCGTGTCGGTGGAAAGTGTTTCCGCGATGGTGCTCGGCGGGCACGGCGACGACATGGTGCCGATTCGCAGCTACACTACCGTCGGCGGACAGCCGGTCGAACGCCTGGTCGGGGCGAAGCGGCTGGAGGAAATTGAGAAGCGCACCCGTGGCGGTGGAGGCGAGATCGTCCAGTTGATGAAGACTTCATCGTATTACGCTGCCGGAGCCGCGGCTTACATAATGGTCGAGGCGTACATGCTCGATCGCAAACAAGTGCTGCCGTGCGCCGCGTTTCTTGACGGCGAATACGGCGTGAAGGGACTCTTCGCCGGGGTTCCGATCGTGATCGGCGCGGGCGGCGTCGAGCGCGTCGTCGAAATCCAGCTGAGTGCCGCCGAAAAGGCAGCCTTTGACAGTTCGGTGGCGCATGTGCGCGAACTGGTCGAGGCGATGGACAAAGTAATCGCGGCCGGAAAACAGGGCTAGCGATTCAGGAAAGGCTTATGGCTGAAGCAGATGCAGTTGCGGCGCCGGCGATTGCGGCCGGGATGACGGCAGACGAGAGGCACTGGCTGCTGCGCAGGTTGCACTCGCTGTCGGGAATCATTCCCATCGGCGGATTTTTATTCTTCCATTTCTTCGAAAACGCCTTCGTCCTGAAGGGCGGCGCGATGTGGTGGAAGGAAACCGAGTTCACCCGCAATATTCCGTTTCAGATCGCGGTCGAAGCGTTGGTCCTGTGGATTCCGATTCTCTACCATGCGATTTACGGATTGGTCATCACGGTCGGCGCGCAGCCCAACGACTACCCGTACCAGCGCAACTACCAGTACACTCTGCAGCGCATCACCGGGATAGTCGCGTTCCTGTTTATCGGCTTTCACGTCCTCTCGACGCGCGGGCTCTACTACGCCACCGGCGTCGAGACGAACTATCTGCGGATGCATAACTTCATGATGAATCCGCTGATTCTGACGGCCTACCTGGTCGGGACCCTGGCCTGCGTCTATCACCTGACCAACGGCATTTTTACGTTCACGATCACCTGGGGAATTGCGGTCGGGCCGAGGGCGCAAACGCTGGTGAACCGCTTGTGCGTTGTGCTGTTTATCATCCTGGCCATCGTCGGCGTTTCAATTCTGGTCGCATTTCGCGCACCCGCCTGAGGAGAAAACCAATGCCAGGGCATCACATAATCGTAGGCGGCGGGCTGGCAGGTTTGACCGCGGCGATGAAACTCGCGGAGCAGGGCGAGCAAGTCGATCTCTTCTCCATCGTCCCGGTCAAGCGTTCGCACTCGGTGTGCGCGCAGGGCGGAATCAACGGCGCGGTCAACACCAAAGGCGAGGGCGACTCGCCGATGATTCACTTTGACGATACGATTTACGGCGGCGACTTCCTGGCGCATCAGCCGCCGGTCAAGGCGATGTGCGAGGCGGCGCCGGCGATCATCTACCTGTTCGATCGGATGGGCGTGATGTTTAATCGCACGCCCGAAGGTCTGCTCGACTTCCGCCGTTTCGGCGGCACCAAGCATCATCGCACCGCATTCGCGGGCGCCACCACCGGGCAGCAGCTCCTGTACGCATTGGACGAGCAGGTCCGCCGCTACGAGGCGGCGGGCCTGGTGCGCAAGTTCGAAGGCTGGGAGATGCTGAGCATCGTGCAGGACGAGTCGGGGAACTGCCGCGGGATCGTTGCGATCGACACGCGCTCGCTCGAGATGCGCGCGTTTCCCGCCGACACCACGCTTGTCGCGACCGGCGGCCCGGGCCTTGTCTTCGGTCGCTCGACGCAGTCGCTGGTCTGTACGGGATCGGCGGTCAGCGCCTGCTACCAGGCGGGCTCGACCTACGCCAACGGCGAGTTCGTCCAGGTGCATCCCACCGCAATGCAGGGTGAGGACAAGAATCGGCTCATCTCGGAGTCGATTCGCGGCGAGGGCGGGCGCGTGTGGACCTATCGCGACGGCAAGCCGTGGTACTTCCTTGAAGACATGTACCCGGCGTACGGGAACCTGGTGCCGCGCGACATCGCGACCCGCGCGATTCACAAGGTCGTGTTCGAGATGAAGCTCGGCGTTGACGGCAATCCGGTGGTTTACCTCGACGTGAGCCATCTGGACCCCGTAGAACTCGAGCGCAAGGTCGCAGGCGTGCTCGAAATCTACGAGAAGTTCGCCGGCCAGGACCCGCGCAAGGTCCCGATGAAGATTTTTCCGGCGATGCACTACTCGATGGGCGGTCTGTGGGTCGATTACCATCAGCAGACCAACGTCCCGGGGCTGTTCGCAGCGGGCGAGTGCGACTTTCAATATCACGGCGCCAACCGGCTCGGCGCGAACTCGCTGCTATCGTGCATACACGCCGGAAACATCTGCGAGCCGGCAATGATCGGCTATGCCAAGTCGCACACGAGCGCGGCCAGTTCGCAGATTTACGATCAGGAGCTGAAGCTTCAGCGCGAATCATTCGACAAAATTTTCAAGATGAGCGGTCCGGAGAACGCCTTTACGGTGTGGCGCGAGCTCGGCGAGATCATGACCGAGAACGTCACCGTCGTGCGCTACAACGACAAGCTCAAGGCGACCGACGACAAGCTGCTCGAGTTCAAGGATCGATGGGGCCGAATCGGGCTCAACGACAAGGGCAAGTGGGCGAACCAGGAAGTGTTATTCGTCCGCCAGCTATGGAACATGCTCGAGATCGCGCGGCCGATGACGCTCGGCGCGCTCAATCGCAACGAATCGCGCGGCGCGCACTACAAGCCGGATTTTCCCGAGCGCGACGACGTGAATTTCATGAAGACCACCATGGCTGCGTGGTCGTCCGACGGCCCGCGTTTCAGTTGGGAGCCGGTTGACGTGAGCCTCATCAAGCCGCGGCCGCGGCGCTACGACATCGAGAAATCCGCCGCGTAGTCCCGCAGGAGCATCCCAGTGTCAGAACAGACGCAAGTATTGAGAATCAAGCGCCAGGAAACGTCGAACTCGGAGCCCTATTACGAGGAGTTCGAGTTGCCGTATTTGCCGCATCACAACATCGTCTCGATGCTGATGGAGATTCGGCGCAACCCGGTCACTCGCCAGGGCAAGCGCGTCGCGCCGGTCGTCTTCAACGCCAACTGTCTGGAGGAGGTTTGCGGCGCGTGCACGATGGTGATCAACGGGCGCGTCCGCCAGGCGTGCTCGCAGCTTGCCAACGGGCTCAACGGGCCGGCGACGGTCGAGCCGATGACGAAGTTCCCGGTGGTCCGCGATCTATGGGTCGATCGATCGAAAATGTTCGACTACCTCAAGAAGGCGCGCGCGTGGATTCCGATCGACGGCACTTACGACCTGGGTCCGGGCCCGCGAGTCGCGGCCGACGCCCAGCAGTTCGCCTACCCGTTCTCGCGATGCATGACTTGCGGATGCTGTCTCGAGGCGTGCCCGCAGTTTAACTTGCACTCGAAGTTCATGGGCGCGTCCGTGATCGGGCAGGTCTATCTGATGAGCCAGCATCCGACCGGCAAGATGAACCTCGACGAGCGGCTCGCTGCGATGATGGGGGAGGGCGGTATAGCCGACTGCGGCAACGCGCAGAACTGCGTCGAGGTTTGCCCCAAGGATATTCCGCTCACGAGCGCAATCGCCGCGGTCGGCCGCCAGACGACGATCAAATGGCTCCGCGATTTGTTCATGAAATGACCTTGCCGCCGCGCTAATGTCGTCGTGAGCGAGCGGGTCGATTCGAGGGATTCCCGATCCTTATCCAAAATGAGGTTGATGCCTGGGTAACTGAATGAACATCCACGAATATCAAGCCAAGCAGGTGCTGGCGCGCTTCGGCGTTCCCGTTCCCAAGGGGCAGTTCGCGACCACACCTGACGAGGCTGCTGCTGCATTCACGGCGCTGGGCCAGCCAAAAGCTGTGGCCAAGGCGCAGATCCATGCCGGCGGCCGCGGCAAGGCCGGCGGTGTCAAACTGCTGACTGCTGCCTCCGAGGTGCGCGATTTCGCCGCCAAGCTGCTCGGCAAGCCGCTGGTGACTCATCAGACTGGCCCCGAGGGCCGGGTGGTGCGCCGCGTTTACATCGAGGAAGCAAGCGACGTCGCTCGCGAGCTTTACCTTGGGATGCTCGTCGATAGAAAGGCGGGAATGGTTTCCGTGATCGCGAGCACCGAGGGCGGCATGGATATCGAGGAAGTCGCCGCCAGGACGCCCGAAAAAATCTTCACCGAGTCGATCAATCCCCTGCTCGGTGTGGCCGGCTTTCAGGCGCGCAACATCGCATTCGCGCTCGGCCTCAAGGACAAGCAAGTCGGCCAGTTCGCGGCGCTGCTCGCCTCGCTCTATCGGGCGTTCATCGAAACCGACGCGTCGCTTATCGAGATCAATCCGCTGGTGGTGACGACCGACGGCCGCCTCATCTGCCTCGACGCGAAAATGTCATTCGATGACAACGGCTTGTTCCGCCATCCCGACATCCGCGAGCTGCGCGACGCCAATGAGGAAGATCCCGCCGAGACCGAGGCGGCGAAGTACGATCTCAGCTACGTGCATCTCGACGGCAACATCGGATGCATGGTCAACGGCGCGGGTCTCGCGATGGCCACGATGGACATCGTCAAGATTTACGGCGCCGAGCCGGCCAACTTCCTCGACGTCGGCGGTGGCGCCAGCACCGAGAAGGTCGCCGCTGCATTTCGCATCCTGCTCGCGGACAAGCGCGTCAAAGGCGTGCTGATCAACATCTTCGGCGGCATTATGCGATGCGACGTGCTGGCGCAGGGCGTCGTCGAGGCTGCCCGGCAGGTCAAATTGAACGTGCCGTTGGTGGTCAGAATGGAAGGCACCAACGTCGTCGAAGGCAAGAAGATCCTTGCCGACTCGGGGATCAAGGTGGTTACCGCCACCGACATGGCCGACGCCGCCCGGCGCATCGTAAAAGAAATCGGAGCCTAGAATTTTCAGATGAGTATTTTAGTCGACAAGAACACCCGCGTCCTGACGCAGGGAATTACCGGCGCGACCGGCCAACTCCATACGCGCGCGTGCAAAGAGTACGGCACCAAAATGGTCGGCGGCGTCGTGCCGGGCAAGGGCGGTACCGACTTCGAAGGCATCCCGATCTTCGACACCGTCGAGCAGGCGCGCAAATCGACCGGCTGCAACGCGACCGTGATCTACGTGCCGCCGGCGTTCGCCGCCGACGCGATGCTGGAGGCCGCCGCCGCCGGCATCGAGCTCGTCATCTGCATCACCGAAGGCGTTCCGATCCTTGACATGGTCAAAGTGAAGGCCTACCTGGCGGGAACCAAGTCGCGCCTGATTGGTCCCAACTGCCCGGGAATCATCACGCCGGGTGAATGCAAAATCGGCATCATGCCGGGCTACATCCACAAGCCGGGCGACATCGGCGTCGTGTCGCGTTCGGGCACGCTGACATACGAGGCGGTGTATCAGCTGACCCAGCTTGGAATCGGGCAATCGACTTGCATCGGAATCGGCGGCGATCCGATCGTCGGCACAACCCATATCGACGCGCTCAAGCTGTTCAACGAGGATCCCAAGACGCGCGCGGTCATCATGATTGGTGAAATCGGCGGAACGGCGGAGGAAGAGGCCGCCAAATACATAAAGCAATACTTTAAGAAACCCGTGGTCGCGTTTATCGCCGGCCAAACCGCGCCCAAGGGGCGGCGGATGGGTCACGCCGGGGCGATTATCTCAGGCGGACGCGGCACTGCGGCCGATAAAATCGCGGCGCTCAAGGCGGCGGGAATCACGGTCGCGATGAGCCCGGCTGACCTCGGCTCGACGATGAAATCAGTACTGGCAGGCAAGAATTAATTCGATGGAACGAACCCTGGCAATCATCAAACCCGACGCGGTGCGGCGCGGGCTCACCGGCGACATACTCAAACGCATCGAAGCTTCGGGGCTGGCGATCGTCGCGATGCGCAAGATTCATCTCTCGCGCGCCGACGCCGAGAAATTTTACGACGTGCACAAAGCGCGGCCGTTTTTCCGCGGGCTGTGCGACTATATGAGTTCCGGCCCGGTGATTATTGCGGTGCTGCAGGGCGAGAACGCGATCAGCAAGTGGCGTCAACTGATGGGCGCAACCGATCCCAAAAAGGCCGACGCCGGCACGATTCGCAAGGACTTCGGAATCGACGTCGAGCAGAACGCCACGCACGGCTCGGATGCGCCCGCGACGGCGGCCGAGGAAATCGCCTTCTTTTTCCCCGCTCGGGAAATTCTTTCCTGAAAAAACCGTCCTGCTTTCACGGCGACGTTTCGATTAGAATAAGTGGCTGTGAACGCGAATAGCCAAACCTCGGCCGAGCCTGCCCCCACCGGCGCGGATTTCCGCGATTTGACGCTCGATGAGGTCGAGCAAATGGTCGCCGGCGCGGGTGAACGTTCATATCGCGCCCGCCAGATTCTGCATTGGGTACACGCTCGCGGCGCTGAGTCATTCGACGAGATGCGCGATCTGCCGGCGGCCCTTCGCAATTATTTGAAGCAAAACTTCACTATCGGGCATCCGGTGTCGTCGTTCGTCTCGCGTTCGTCGGATGGCGCCCGGAAACTGCTCATTCGGCTCGACGACGGTGAAGCAATCGAATCGGTGATAATCCCCACCGAAAAACGCGTCACACTTTGCATGTCGAGCCAGGTGGGATGCGCGATGGCCTGCGAATTCTGCGCGACGGCCCACATGGGACTGCATCGCAACCTCACCACTTCCGAGATGCTGGTGCAGATCCCTGCCGCTCGACGCGAGCTGGCCGGAGGCGAGGAACTCACGAACTTCGTTTTCATGGGGATGGGCGAGCCGCTGGCAAATTACCCGCGCCTGGTGCGCACGCTCACGATAATGACTTCCGATTGGGGGATGGGCATCTCACCGCGGAGGATCACGGTCTCCACCGTTGGTTTGGTCCCGATGATGGAGCGGTTGCTGGGCGAGACTCCGGTCAATCTGGCGGTCTCGATCCACGCCACGACCAACGAGCTTCGCGACCGCCTCGCGCCGATCAACCAGCGCTATCCGCTGGAAGTTTTGCTCGACGCATGCCGGAAGCTGCCGATCAAGCGGCGCAGCCGGATCACCTTCGAGTACGTGATGCTCGCGGGGGTGAACGATTCGCTGGCGGACGCGCGGCGGCTGGTGAAGTTGCTTGCGCCTTTGCGCGCCAAAGTGAACCTGATTTTTTACAATCCGCTGGCGGGCTCCCCGCTTCGGGGCAGCTCACGCGCCGCGGTGGAGGCCTTTCAAGCGATCCTGAACAACGGTAATTTGACCGCAACAATCCGCGAAAGCCGGGGGCTCGATATTGCGGCGGCATGCGGCCAGCTTTACGCCGAACAGCACAATCCGGCCTGACCCCGGTTCAGAATTAGCGCCAGAAGAAAAATGCTACAAAACATACTCGGAGTGATCGGAGGCAGCGGCTTCTACCAGATGAAGGGCCTGGACAAGGTCGAGCCGATAGAGCTCCAGACACCGTTCGGGCCTCCGTCCGATCCGTTTTACCAGGGACGAATCGGAGACATCGGGGTCGTTTTTCTCGCGCGACACGGGCGCGGCCATCGATTGTTGCCGTCCGAAATAAATTATCGCGCCAATGTGTTCGGGATGAAGCGGCTCGGCGTGACCCATCTCGTTTCGGTATCGACGGCGGGCAGCCTGAAAGAGGAAATTCATCCGGGCGAACTGGTAATTCCAGATCAGTTTATCGATCGCACGATCAAGCGTCCGATGACATTCTTCGGTGACGGTCTGGTGGCGCACGTTTCGATCGCCGATCCCGTGTGCGCAAATCTCGCGAGCGATCTGGCCGTCGCAGCGCGCGCGGGCGGCGCGGTCGTTCACGACCGCGGAACCTATCTATGCATGGAAGGTCCGCAATTCTCGACGCGCGCCGAGTCGAATCTTTTCCGGAGTTTTGGCGCCAGCGTCATCAGCATGACCGCGATGCAGGAGGCGCGCCTCGCTCGCGAGGCGGAGATGTGTTACGCGGCGCTGGTGCTGGTGACGGATTACGATTGCTGGCACGATACGGCCGCCGCGGTGGATATCGGCGAGATCCTGCGCGTGATGAAGCTGAACGTGGACAAGGCGCAAAGCGCCGTGTCGGCGCTTGCGCACGCGCTTGGCAATCGTGCGCGGACGTGCAGATGCCAGGACGCGCTCAAGAACACGATAATTACCGATCGCGCGGCAATTCCGCAGCGCCTGATCGACGACTTGCGGCCGCTGATAGGCAAGTATCTCCAGGATCATCGAAATCCGGGCGCGCTGAAGGGGCAATAGATGAGTATCGTTGTGGTCGGATTTCTAGCCTACGACACGGTCGAAACGCCCAACGGAAAAGTCGAGGAAGTGTTGGGCGGCGGCGCCAGCTATTTTTCGATAGCAGCGCGATTTTTTTCCCCGGTCAGCATAGTCGCGGTGGTCGGTACGGATTACAGGCCCGAGGATCTCCAATTGTTCACCGATCGGAATATCGATGTGCGCGCAGTAGTCAAACGCGAGGGGCTGACCACGCGATGGCACGGCCGTTATCACGAAGACCTGAACACGCGCGACACGGTCAAGCTTTCGCTGAACGTCCTGGAGAACTTCACGCCGGAATTGCTGCCTGACCAATGCCGCGCAGACTACCTTTATCTGGCGCCAAACGATCCTGCGCTTCAGGAACACGTGCTGGACCAGGTGCTTAGTCCCAAACTAGTCACGGCCGATCTCTATGACTATTGGATCCAGAACACCCGCCCCGGCCTGGCCAGGGTGCTCGAGCGAATCCAGATACTGCTTTGCAGCGATAGCGAGGCGCGTACCCTTACGGGCGAGCACAACCTCGTCAAGGCGGGGCGCGCGATCCTGAAAATGGGCCCGGCCACCGTTCTGATCAAGCGCGGCGAGTATGGCGTGCTTCAGTTCAGCGAGGAAGGCATGTTCGCGGTGCCCGCGTATCCGCTGGAAGAGGTGGTCGATCCTACCGGAGCGGGCGATACGTTTGCGGGCGGCATGATGGGGTTTCTGGCGCGACACGGGCGGGTAACGGAATCCTCGCTGCGCACGGCGGTCGTGTACGGCAGCGTGATGGCGTCGTTCGTAGTCGAGCGTCTTTCGCTGGAGAGGCTATTGGCTCTGACTTGGGAAGAGATAGATAATCGCTATCGGGAGTTTATCAATCTGATCGACTCTCATCATTCAAGATGGACTACTCAGTAGTTATTCCGCTCTACAACGAGCGGGATAGCCTCGCCCCGCTGCATGCAGAGTTAAGCCGCGTGATGCAGGCGTTGGGACGCGCCTACGAACTTGTGTTCGTGGACGACGGCAGTACCGACGGGAGCATCGAGGTACTGCGTCAGATTAAGTCCGCGGACCAAAATGTGCGCGTGATCTCGCTGGCGCGCAACTCCGGACAGACGGCCGCGCTGGCCTGCGGCTTCGCGCACGCCACCGGCGACGTGGTAATCGCGATGGACGCCGACGGACAAAACGATCCCGCCGACATCCCGCGGCTGCTGGCCAAGCTCGACGAAGGCTACGACTTGGCCAGCGGCTGGCGCACTGAGCGCTGGCAGGCGGAACGGTTTACGCGCCGGCTGCCTTCAATGGCGGCAAATTCACTGATTTCGGCCATGACCGGCGTCAAGCTTCACGACTACGGCTGCACCTTCAAGGCCTACCGGCGGGAGCTTGCACGCAGTCTGCAGCTCTACGGCGAGATGCATCGATTTGTCCCCGCGATTGCGGCGGAGCAGGGTGCGCGAATCGCGGAAGTCGAAGTCGGATTTCGGCCGCGCCGCGCGGGCGCCTCCAAGTATGGACTGTGGCGCGTAGTGCGCACCTTGCTTGACCTTATCACCGTCAAATTTCTTTCCGGTTATTCCACCGCGCCGATACAGGTGTTCGGCCTGATCGGAATCGTGCTGGGCGGACTCGGCGGTCTATGGACGTTCATCCTGGTGATGGAGAAGATACTACTGGGACGCGAACTGGGTAATCGGCCCGCGTTGCTATTGGCGGTTTTGTTGGTAGTCGTCGGAGTACAGTTTGTGAGTATCGGACTGCTGGGCGAGATGCTCGCGCGCACCTATCACGAATCGCAGGGAAAGCCGATCTACGTAATCAAGGAAGAATTCTAGAGGCTATCGATGAACATCGCAGTCGTGGGGAGCGGATATGTCGGACTGGTGAGCGGCACCTGCTATGCCGAAAGCGGCAATGAAGTATTCTGCGTTGACATCGATAAGCAGCGAATCGCCCAGCTTTGCGAGGGCAGGATTCCGATCTATGAGCCGGGACTCGAAGAACTGGTGCGCCGCAATCTGAAGGAAGGCCGGCTTCATTTCACCACCGACATCGCCGAAGCGGTCAAGCAATCGATGGTGTCGTATATTGCCGTGGGCACTCCGATGAGCGCGTCGGGCGCGGCGGACTTGACGGCGATTTTCCAGGCGGCCGAGGATATCGCAAAAGCGATCACCGGCTATCACATCGTGGTGATCAAGAGCACCGTTCCGGTCGGCACCAGCGACCGGGTGCGGGAAATCGTCGGCCGCTTCGCCAAACATCGCGCCGACGTGTGCTCGGTCCCGGAGTTTCTCAAAGAAGGCTCCGCCATAGAAGATTTCATGCGGCCGGACCGGGTCGTGATCGGAAGCCTGAGCGAGCGGGCCACGGCTATCCTCAAGGAAATTCACAACCCCTTCGTGCGCACTGACAATCCGATCCTCGTGATGGATCCGCGCTCGGCGGAGCTGACCAAGTATGCGTCCAACGCGATGCTCGCGATGCGCATCTCGTTCATCAACGAGATGGCGAATCTGTGCGACGCCGTCGGCGCCGACATCAACGCCGTCCGCCGCGGACTCGGCACCGACAAGCGCATCGGCTCGTCGTTCTTGTTTCCCGGTGTCGGTTATGGCGGTTCGTGCTTTCCCAAAGACGTGCGTGCGGTGATTCACACGGCCGGCGAGCACAATCTTGATTTCGCGCTTTTGCGCGCGACGGAAGAGGTGAATTCCCGCCAGAAGCGGCTGATCCCCGCGCGCGTGAAACAGCATTTCGGACAAAACCTGAGCGGCCGCGCGTTTGCGATTTGGGGGCTGGCCTTCAAGCCGCGCACCGACGACATGCGTGACGCGCCGGCGCTGGTGGTGATCGAGGAACTTCTGCAGGCGGGTGCGAAATGCCGGGTGCATGACCCCGAAGCGCTGGAAAATGCGCGCAAGATTTTTGGCGATCGCGTCACCTACCACAAAACCAACTACGAGGCGCTCACGGGCGCCGACGCGCTGCTGATTCTGACCGAGTGGAACGAGTTCCGGCATCCCAACTTTCAGCGCATCAAGGCCGAGCTCAAACAGCCGGTGATATTCGACGGCCGGAACCTGTATGATCCGGATCTGATGAAGGCGCTCGAGCTGCGGTACTACTCGGTCGGACGCCACCCGGTTTAGGACGGTTTTGGACAAAGACGCTTCGATGAGAATTCTGGTGACCGGCGGCGCCGGCTTTATCGGCTCGCACACGGTGGATGCGCTGGTCGCGTCCGGCGCCGGTGAAGTGTCGGTGCTGGACGATTTGTCCACCGGCAAGCGCATGCAGGTGAACGCGAAAGCCGCGCTCTATCAAACCGATCTGCGCGACGCCGCGGCAGTTGCGTCCGTCGTCGAGCAGGCGCGCCCCGAGATTATCTTCCATCTCGCGGCGCAGATGGACGTGCGGCGTTCGGTCGCCGATCCTGCGTTCGACGCGCAAGTGAACCTGGTCGGATTTCTCAACCTGATCGAATCGGCGCGCAAACACGGCCTCAAGCGCGTGATCTTTTCTTCGACCGGCGGCGCGATTTACGGCGAGCAGGACGAGTTCCCGTGCACCGAGGACCATCCGCGCCGGCCGGTAAGTCCCTACGGCGTCGCCAAGCTGGCGACCGAAGCCTATCTGTTTTTCTACAAGGTCGAGTACGGAATCGACTACCTGGCGCTGCGATTCGGCAACGTTTACGGCCCGCGCCAGGATCCGCACGGCGAAGCCGGCGTAGTTGCGATCTTCTGCGGACGAATCCTCGACGGCAAGCCCGTGACGATTTACGGCGACGGCACGCAGTCGCGCGACTACGTTTACGTCGGCGACGTGGTGCGGGCCGTGGTCGCGGCCGGGAAATCGAGCGCGTCGGGAATCGCGCTCAACATCGGCACCGGCATCGAGACCAACGTGAACGATCTTTATTCCACGCTCGCGGGCATCGCCGATTTCCCGACCCGGGCGGAGCACGCGGCAGCGCGTCCCGGCGAGCAAAAGCGCTCCGTCATATCGCCGGCGCGCGCGGAGCGGGAGCTTGGCTGGCGTCCCGAAAAGAAGCTCGCAGACGGACTCGAAGAGACGTTCAAATATTTCAAGCAGCAGCGCGCCCGTTCGAGTTGAAATGACCGAAGCCGCCTCGATTCGCAATTTTTCGATCATCGCGCACATCGATCACGGCAAGTCCACGCTGGCCGATCGAATCCTCGAGCGCACCGGCGCGCTCACGATGCGCGAGTCGAAGGATCAGTTTCTGGACTCGATGGACCTCGAGCGCGAGCGCGGAATCACGATCAAGGCGCGCTCGGTGCGGCTGAACTACACGGCCAAAGATGGAAAGGGCTACGTGTTGAACTTGATCGATACGCCCGGTCACGTCGATTTCGCCTACGAAGTTTCGCGCAGCCTGGCCGCGTGCGAGGGTGCGCTGCTGGTGGTCGATGCGAGCCAGGGCGTCGAGGCGCAAACGCTCGCCAACGTCTATCTCGCGCTCGATCACGGGCTCGAAATTATTCCAGTGATCAACAAAATCGATCTGCCCAGCGCAGATGTCGAGGGCACCAGGCATCAGATCGAGGAAATCATCGGGCTCGATGCCTCCGAGGCGGTTCTTACCAGCGCCAAGGAGGGCGTGGGGATCGACGATGTCCTCGAAGCGATTGTCGCGCGAATCCCCGCGCCCAAACCCACCGGCGAGGACGCCGTCCGCGCGCTCATCTTCGACAGTTGGTACGACGTGTACGAGGGCGTGATCGGTCTGGTCCGCGTCTTCGGCGGCGAAATCCGGGTGGGGATGAAAGTTCGCCTGATGGGCACCGACAAGCTGGGCGAAGTGATGCGCCTGGGGCATTTCACGCCGCACGAGCGGCCCACCGACGCACTCGGTCCGGGCGAGGTCGGCTTTGTCGTGGCGGGGATCAAAACCGTCGCGGACATGCGGGTGGGCGACACGATTACCGATGCGGACAATCCCGCGGTGGCGCCGCTGCCGGGCTTCAAGACATTGAAGCCGATGGTGTTCGCGGGCCTGTATCCGACCGAGGCGAATCAGTACGGCGCGCTGCGCGACGCGATCGAAAAGCTGCGGCTCAACGACGCGAGCCTCATCTGCGAACCGGAGACCTCGCAGGCGCTCGGCTTCGGCTTTCGCGCCGGATTCCTGGGCTTGCTGCACATGGAAATCGCGCAGGAGCGCCTCGAACGCGAATTCGGAATCAACCTGATCGTAACCGCGCCGACGGTCGCCTACCAGGTGCGCACGGTTTCGGGCGAGCTGACGACGGTGGACAATCCCGCGCATCTGCCCGATGAGAACACGATCGAGGCGATCGAGGAGCCGTTCATTCTCACTTCTATCCACATGCCCGAGGAGTATCTGGGCGCGGTGATGAAGCTGTGCGAAGACCGGCGCGGCCTCCAGCGCGATTTGCGTTTCCTGGGTGAAAAGCGCGTGATCCTGCACTACGAATTGCCGCTTGCCGAGATCGTCTTCGATTTTTACGATCGGCTGAAATCGGTGAGCCGGGGCTACGCGTCGTTGGACTACGAGTTTCTGGACTTCCGTGCCGGGCCTCTGGTTAAATTGGATATTCGAATTAACGGCGAGGTGGTGGACGCGCTTTCGATTATCGTGCATCGCGACAAGTCCTACGAACGGGGCCGGGCGTTGTGCGAAAAGATGCGCGAGCTGATTCCCCGCCAGATGTTCGAGGTCGCGATTCAAGCCGGGATCGGCTCCAAGATTATCGCGCGGGAAACCGTGAAGGCGCTGCGCAAAAACGTCACCGCCAAGTGCTACGGCGGCGACATCACGCGAAAACGAAAGCTGCTCGAGAAGCAAAAGGAAGGCAAGAAGCGGATGAAGCAGGTGGGACGGGTCGAGATTCCGCAGGAGGCTTTCCTGGCCCTGCTCAAGGTCGGGGAGTAGGGACTGCAGTGGCCGAACCAGCGCGCAACATTTCCAAAGCACAGCCGCAAAACGCCGGCGAGATTGCCAATCACGCGCCGGCGCAGAAGTCCGTCGCGCGCGAGTATGGCGAGGCGATGCTCATCGCGCTCGTGCTCGCGATCTTCATCCGCACGTTCTTCATACAGGCGTACAAAATTCCGTCGGGCTCGATGGAACCGACGTTGCTCATAGGCGACCATATTTTGGTCAACAAGATTGTTTACGGGCTGCGGATGCCGGACTCGATTTTTGGCCTCGAGATCCCCGGCCTCCGATTGGGCGAGTACGTCTTTCATCTCGCGCCGGTGCATCGCGGCGACGTCGTGGTGTTCGTCTTTCCGCCCGATCGCAGCAAGGATTTCATCAAGCGCGTGATCGGCGTCGCCGGCGACACGGTTGCAGTGAAGAACGGCGTCGTCTGGCTCAACGGTTCCGAGATGCCCGACCCGCACCGGCACTGGGAGGTCGCCGCGCAGGATCGATCGCCAGTCTCGCCGCGCGACAACTTCGGACCCGTGACGGTGCCGCCGGGCAAGCTGTTCATGATGGGCGATAACCGCGATCGCAGCTACGACGGCCGCTTTTGGGGCTTTGTCGATCTGAACGACGTTGAGGGACGCGCCACGGTCATTTATTTGCCGTGGAATGAGGAGAAGGCGGACGGCGCCTCGGCACTGAGCGAGGTCCCGTTGTGGTTCGAGTACATCAGATGGGATCGAGTCGGCATGCTCGTGCACTAGACCGGAAACCGAAAAGGGAGCATCAGGTGGCGGACGAAGCCGTGAACAGGATTGGCGGGATCCTCGAGGAGCTGGGGGCGCGATTCGATCTTGTGCTCGAGGCGGTGTCGGGTTTCGGCGGACGCCTGGACACGTTGCGCGATGAGATATTCGGGCAGTTCGCGGAAGTCGGCGGCCAGATTCGCTTCCTGTCCGAGCAGATTGCCGAGAATCGGCTGGGCATCGTCGCCGCGCGGGACGATCTCGGCGCTGAGATCGTGCGGCTGGGCGAAGCGCTGGGCAAGGCGCGCATCGAGTTCCGCGACGAGCTGGCCGCCGCTGAGAAGGGACTTCGCGGCGAATTTGCCGCCCGCGCCGCCGAGTTCCGCGAAGAAGCGGTACGCGCAGTGGCCTCCACCAGCGAGCGCGCCGGGAGGCAGGCGGCGCTCTCGGGCGGCGAGCTCGGACGCGAAATCGGCGAGAGCGCGAAGATTCTCAAGCGGGAAATTGCGGCGTCGGCGGAGCTCGCGGCGAAAAAACTCGGCGCCGAACTCAAGCAAACCGGCAAATCGCTGGCCAATCTCGCGCGCAAGTTCGACCGCTTCGACGACCGGATTACGGTTCAGACCCGCGACCAGGATCAACGCCTGCGAAAACTCGAGCGCAAGCGCGGCGCATGACTCGCGTCGCGCCGGAGAGCGGGATTGATTGCGGGGGTTGACCGCAATCTTTTGCGATCATAAATTCTAGTCACCTTTAACCCGCTACTGAGATAGCGAAAAGGGACGACAATGAAAGTGTATATTTCCGGACCCGGCTGTTTTCGCAGTCGGGATTTTTTTTGGCCGGCGCGATGAGCGCCGCGGCCAACGTCGCACTCGACGCCGCTCAGCTCGGGCGATCGCTCAAGCGGATCGCGATGGAGATAGCCGAGCACAACGGCGGCGCGGACAACATCGTGCTGGTGGGAATCGTTCGCCGCGGCGCCACGCTGGCAGAACGGATCGCCGATGAGTTGCGGGCCAATGGCAGGCGCGAAGTCCCCGTCGGTACGCTGGACATCTCTTCCTACCGCGACGACGGCAAGGGCTTGCCCGGCGATCCCCGGCTAATCGGCCGCGACATTCCTTTTTCCCTCGACGCCAAGCGGGTGGTGCTCGTTGACGACGTCCTATACACCGGGCGAACCGTGCGCGCCGCGCTCGACGCGATCTCCGATCTGGGCCGGGCGGAATCGGTGCAGCTCGCCGTTCTGGTCGATCGCGGCGAGCGCGAGCTTCCGATTCGCGCGGACTACGTGGGCAAAAACGTCCAGGTCCCGCACGGCCAGCGCATTTACGTGCGGCTCACCGAGATCGACGGCGCGGACGCGGTTGTGGTTGGCAACGCAAATGCAAAATGAGGTCGAACAGCCGCGCTCGAAGCGGGACGAAGGATACAGTGTCACGGCTGGCAAAATTTGACGTCGTTTCGATCGAGGATCTCGAGACCTCGGACATCGAACGCGTGTTTGCGCTCGCCGACGGCTTTGCCGCCCAGCTCGAGCGCGGCGAGCAGATCACGACCGCTGCCGGACTGATCATGGCGACGCTGTTCTACGAGCCTTCGACGCGCACGCGGCTCAGCTTCGAGTCCTCGATGCATCGCCTCGGCGGCGCGGTGATCAGCTCGGCCGATATGCACGCGAGCTCCGCCGCCAAGGGCGAGAGTCTCGCCGATACCGTGCGCGTTGTCGCCGGCTATGCCGACCTGATCGTGCTGCGCCATCCGCATGACGGCGCGGCGCGCGTGGCCGCGGAGTACGCGCCATGCCCGGTGCTGAACGCGGGCGACGGCAGCCGCGAGCATCCAACTCAGACGCTTTGCGATCTCTACATTCTGCGCAAGAAAAAGGGCCATCTGAAGGGACTCACGGTCGCGCTATGCGGCGACTTGAAGTTTGGCCGCACGGTGCATTCGTTGATCTACGCGCTGGCACGTTTCGGCGCGAACATCGTCGCCGTGCCGACCAGCGGGATGGACGTTCCGGACTACGTGCTGGAACGGCTGGCCGCGGAGCGCAATTACAGCTTTTCGACCGTCACGATGGATGAACTCAAGTCGTTGGCGGGCGGCCTCGACGCTCTTTATCTGACCCCTAGCGCGCCGCATCAGATGGCGCTCTTTACCGACGACGGGGAGCTACGAAAATTTCCCGCGGCCGAGCCTCCGGCCGCGCTCGATGCATTCTACGTCACGCGCCTGCAGAAAGAGCGCATGTCGGGGAAGGAGGCCGGTCTCGCGGAGTACGTCCGCTTCGACGCGCGCGCTCTTCGCACCAGCCGCACGCAGGAAGCCGTCGTGATGCATCCGCTGCCGCGCCTGGGCGAATTGGCGTACGAGCTCGATGCCGATCCGCGTGCGGTTTACTTCGAGCAGGCCGCTGCCGGCGTGCCGGTCCGGATGGCGTTGATCGCATTGCTGATGGAGAAAGCTGCCGGCGCATCCGCCGGTCAGCGGCCGACGGCCGGGGCGATTCGCTTCAAGGCCGAGCCGCCGCCGCGATGCTCCAATCTGAACTGCGTGACGCGATTCGAGGGCGCCTACCTGGCCCCGCGATTCACGCTCGGGCGCGGCACGGATGCCACCGTGCTCGCGCTGAAGTGCGGCTTCTGCGAACGCGAACTGAAGATTGAATACGTCGGTCATGCGCGATCGCATCGCTATTATCGCTTCGACGAAAACCTGCAAGGCTATGTCCGCCAATGGATCGAAGAAGGCTCGCTGGCGGTATTCGACAGCGTGAAGCAGGCCGAAGAGGCCGGCTACGAACCCTACCGGCGCGGGCCTCAGCGCGAAATTATGAATGAAGAGGAAGTCGTTCGTGCGATCGAATCGCTCGCCGACCAGGTGATTGCCGACGTTCACGATATGCCGGGAGTGTCGATTGTGGGCGTCGTCAGTCGCGGCGCGATGCTCGCGCTTCGGCTGCGCGACCTGATTGGAGCGAAGACCGGAGTTCTTCCTCCGTGTGCGTCGCTCGATGCGTACCAACCGGCTGACGGTTTGCATCCGATCGACGGCACCGAGAATTTCAACGTCGAAGACCGCACAATAATTCTTGCCGATGACGTAATTAACAGCGGCTGGACCGTGCAACGCGCGATGGCGACGATCTGGCAGCGCGGCCGTCCGGCCGCGGTCAAACTGGCGGTGTTGATCGATCGCGGGCATCGCGCCGTCCCGATTCGGCCAAACTATGTCGGCAAGAATATCCCGACCTCACGCGGCGAGCGCGTGCAGGTGCGCCTCGCAGCGGCCGGCACGGAGAGCAAGTCGCACGATCGCGTAATGATCTATTCAATCGTCGAACCGCTGAAAGAACCCGAGGCGGCGCATTGAACTCAATCCTGCTCAGAGGGGGACGGGTGATCGATCCCGCAAGCGCACTCGATGGACAGTGTGACTTGCTGGTGCGCGACGGCAAGATTGCAGCGGTGGAACGGGCCGAGGCTCGGACAAATTTGGACGATGCAACTTTGGTGGATGCGAGCGGATGCTGGATCGTGCCCGGCCTGATCGATCCGCATGTACATTTGCGCGATCCCGGTTTCCCCGAAAAGGAAACGATCCTGACGGGTTTGCGGGCAGCGGCGGCGGGCGGTTTCGCGACCGTGGCGGCGATGGCGAACACGTCGCCGGTCAACGACAGTCCCGCGATTACGCGTTACATGCTCAAGCGCGCCGGGGAAGCCCATTGCGCACGGCTGGCGCCGGTTTCGGCGGTCACGCAAGGGCTGCGCGGGATCGAGCCGGTGGATTTCGCCGCGATGCTTGATGCGGGTGCGCGATTGTTTTCCGACGATGGAATCCCGATCGATGATGCGGCGGTGCTGTCGCGCGCGTTGCATGAAACCAGGCGGCTTGGATTTGCGGTTGCGCTGCATGAAGAGGATCGCGCGCTGTCATGCGATGGAGCGTTGAACGCCGGCGCGGTATCGGAGCATCTGGGCGTCAGCGGTTATGCGCATTCGGCGGAACCGCAACGCGTGCGCCGCGATCTCGCGATAGCGATCGGCTCGGGCGCGGCGGTTCATGTCGCCCACGTGTCCACGGCCGAGTCACTCGAACTCATCCGCGCCGCGCGCCGGCATGGCGCGCAAGTCACCTGCGAGGCGACGCCGCATCATTTCACGTTGGACGAAAGCGCCGCGCTGACTTGGGGGCCGAACGCCAAGATGAACCCTCCGCTTCGCAATCGCGATGATGTCGAAGCGCTCCGTGCGGCGATTCGCGATGGCACCGTTGACATGATTGCGACCGACCACGCGCCGCACGATCCGAAATCGAAGCGGATGGAGCAACTCGGCGCCTTTTTCGGTCCGGGGCACCAGGCGGCGCATCTCGATCACGACGCAGCCGAGATATTCGCGCACGCGGCAAACGGAGTCGTGGGTCTTGAGACATCGCTCGGACTTGCGCTCGACCTGGTGCATCGATCTTTGATCGAACCGGCGCGTCTAGTCGAGATGATGTCGCTCAATCCAGCGGCACTGCTGCGGCTGGAGGCAGGTACGCTTGCGGTTGGCGCGGTCGCGGATATCACGGTGATCGATCCCAATCTCGAGTGGACCGTTGCGCCGGAAAAATTCCTGTCAAAGAGCCGCAACACTCCGTTCGCAGGGATGCGGCTGAAGGGCAGGGCGGTGCTGACTATCGTTGCGGGCGAAATCGTTTACGACGGGAGGAAGGCGTAACGGATCGATGAGCAAAGGGCGCGAAGCGATACTGGCGCTCGCCGACGGGCGAATTTTCCGCGGCCGCGCATTCGGCGCGATGGGCGAGGCGGTGGGCGAAGCGGTCTTCAACACCGCGATGACCGGCTACCAGGAAGTGCTGACTGACCCGTCGTACAAGGGCCAGTTGGTCTGCATGACTTATCCGGAAATCGGCAACGTTGGAATCAACGCCGAGGACGCAGAGTCGCGGCGCTTGTACCTGGAGGGTTTCATCGTCAAGGAATACTGGGAGCGGCCGTCGAACTGGCGCTCGGAGATGGCGCTTGGAAAGTACCTGGAAGAGGCGGGCGTGGTGGGTATCGAGGGTATCGACACGCGCGCGCTGGTCCGCCATTTGCGCACGCGCGGCGCGCAGGAAGCGGTGATATCGAGCGTCGATCTGGACGCCGAGTCGCTGGTGCGCAAGGCCAAGGCGTCGCCGGGACTGGTCGGCCGCGATCTCGTGAAAGAGGTTACATCCGCTGAGGCTTACGATTGGGACTTCGGGGATTGGAAATTAGGGCGCGGCTACCTCCGCATGAGCCACGAAGCGATGCGCGATGCGCCCGCGATTGTCGCGCTCGACTACGGAATCAAGCTGAACATTTTGCGCCGGCTGGTGGCGACCGGCTTTCGCGTGAAGGTGGTCCCGGCGGCGTCGAGCGCAGAGGAGATACTCGCGCACAACCCCGACGGAATTTTCCTGTCGAACGGACCCGGCGATCCTGCGGCGCTGCCGTACGCTTACAGAGCTATCGCGGGCGTGTTGGGCAAGAAGCCGGTGTTCGGCATCTGCCTTGGCCATCAGTTGATCGGGCTGGCGCTGGGCGGCAAGACTTACAAGCTCGACTTCGGCCATCATGGCGCCAATCATCCGGTGATGGACTTGCGCACCCGGCGGGTCGAGATCACGGCGCAGAACCACGGCTTCGCGGTCGATGACGAGTCATTGAGAAGACGTGCGAAGCTTTCGCATCTGAACCTGAACGACAACACCGTCGAAGGCCTGCAGGGAACCGGAGTGCCGTTCTTTTCCGTGCAATATCATCCCGAGGCCTCGCCCGGGCCGCACGATTCGAGCTACCTGTTTGCGCGATTCAAGAAACTGGTTGAAGCGTTCCCGCGTTACGGCGCGGAGGCGCTGGACCGAATCCTTGCCGCCGAGGCATCGGCGCGATGACCAGATCAACGCATCGACTCGATCCAAGTTCGACATATCGGGACTACCAAGTTGCCGCTTCGTAAAGATTTGAAATCGGTGTTGCTGATTGGCTCGGGGCCAATCGTCATCGGGCAGGCGTGCGAGTTCGATTACTCGGGCACGCAGGCGGTCAAAGCGCTGCGCGAGGAAGGGCTGAGACTCGTCCTGGTCAATTCGAACCCGGCGACGATAATGACCGATCCGGACCTGGCGGATCGCACCTATATAGAGCCGATGACCGTGGCGGTGCTGACGAAGATCATCGAGCGCGAGCGTCCGGACGCGATCCTGCCGACGGTCGGCGGGCAGACCGCGCTGAACCTGGCGATAGAGCTTGCGGAGGCGGGCGTACTCGATCGATTCAAGTGCGAACTTATCGGGGCGAAGCTCGGGGCGATCAAGAAGGCCGAGGATCGCGACCTGTTCAAGCAGGCGATGTTGAAGATCGGGCTCGAGGTGCCGCGTTCCGCCATTGCGCATTCGGCGGCCGACGGCGAGCGGGTGCTGGGCGAGCTTGGCCTGCCGGTGATCATCCGGCCGTCGCGAACGCTGGGCGGAACGGGAGGTTCGATCGCGCGCGAACTCGACGACTATCGCGCCAAGGTGGCGTACGGACTCGAACAATCGCCGAGCCACGAAGTGCTGATCGAGCAATCGGTCGAAGGGTGGAAGGAATTCGAGCTCGAAGTAATGCGCGACATGGCGGACAACGTCGTGATCATCTGCTCGATCGAGAATCTGGATCCGATGGGCGTGCACACGGGCGATTCGATAACGGTCGCACCCGCGCAGACGCTGACCGACAAGGAATACCAGATCATGCGCGACGCGGCGATTCGAATCATCCGCGAAATCGGCGTCGATACGGGCGGATCGAACATCCAGTTTGCGATCGAACCGGGCACGGGACGGATGGTCGTGATCGAGATGAACCCGCGCGTGTCGCGGAGTTCGGCGCTGGCGTCGAAGGCAACGGGATTTCCAATCGCAAAGATCGCGGCGCGGCTGGCAGTGGGCTACCGCCTTGACGAGATTCCCAACGATATCACGCGCATGACGCCGTCGTGTTTCGAGCCGACGATCGACTATGTGGTGACCAAGATTCCGCGCTTCACGTTCGAGAAGTTTCGCGGCGCGGCCGACGAGCTGGGGCCGCAAATGAAGTCGGTCGGCGAGGCGATGGCGATAGGGCGGACCTTCAAGGAGTCGCTGCAGAAGGCGCTCCGCTCGCTCGAAATCGGATCGCACGGGCTGGAGAGCGGCCTCTCAAAGCCGCCGAACGCTCTTGCGACGGCGCAAATCCGCGCTCAAGTCGCGACCGCGAGCAGCCATCGCTTGTACCATCTGGCGGACGCTTTACGGCTGGGGATAACGCGGGCGGAAGTTTACCAGTTGACCAAAATCGACCCGTGGTTTATCGACGCAGTCGCGGAACTGGTGGCGGAGGAAAAGCGCGTCGCGCGCGAGCCGCTCGGCGCATCGTACTTCCGGGAGTTCAAGCCGATGGGATTTTCCGATCGGCGGATCGCGGAACTGCGCGGGGTCGATGAGGCGGCGGTGGCGTCGGCGCGGCGCGAAGCGGGAGTGACCCCGGTTTTCAAATCGGTGGACACCTGCGGCGCGGAATTCGAGGCGTTCACGCCCTACCTCTACTCGACTTACGAAGGCGAGGACGAGGCGCCGCCCACCGCGCGCAAAAAGGTGATCATCCTGGGCGGCGGGCCGAACCGGATAGGGCAGGGCATCGAGTTCGACTACTGCTGCGTGCACGCGAGCATGGCGCTCAAAGAGGGCGGCTTCGAAACGATCATGGTGAACTGCAACCCCGAGACGGTTTCGACCGATTATGACATCTCGGATCGCCTGTACTTCGAGCCGCTGACGTTCGAGGACGTGATGGCGATTGCGGAGCGCGAGAAGCCGGTCGGCGTAATCGTGCAGTTCGGCGGGCAGACGCCGCTCAAGCTCGCCGTGCCGCTGGAGCGGGCGGGCGTGCCGATTCTCGGGACGAGTCCCGACGCGATAGACCGCGCGGAGGATCGCGAGCGATTCAACGCGATGGTCGCGCGGCTCGGGCTGCGCCAGCCCGACGGAGTGTTGGCACGCGGGCTGGAGGATGCGATCGCGGGCGCATCCAAGGTCGGATACCCGGTACTGATCCGGCCGTCGTACGTGCTGGGCGGACGCGCGATGGAGGTGATCCCGAACGAAGAGGAGTTGCGCCGATACGTGACGCAGGCTCTGCAAGCCTCCGAGCGCCATCCGCTGTTGATCGATCGCTACCTGCAAGGCGCTATCGAAGTGGATGTGGACGCGATCGCCGACGGCGAGACGGTCGTGGTCGGCGGAATAATGGAGCACGTCGAGCACGCCGGGATTCATTCGGGCGACAGCGCGTGCGCGATCCCACCGACGACGCTGAGCGCCGCAATCCAGCAGGAGCTGATCGCGCAAACCGAAATGCTGGCGCGCGAACTCGGCGTGATCGGGCTGATCAATATTCAGTACGCGATCTATTGCGGCGAAGTTTTTATCCTGGAAGTCAATCCGCGCGCGTCGCGCACGATCCCGTTCGTCAGCAAAGCGATCGGCGTGCCTCTGGCGAAGTATGCCGCGCTCGTGATGGCCGGGAAGAAGCTCAGCGAGATTGGGTTCACGACGCAACGCGTGCCGACCCACGTCGCGGTCAAGGAGTCGGTGTTTCCGTTCGGGAGATTCCCGGGCGTCGATACGATTCTGGGACCGGAGATGAAATCGACCGGCGAAGTGATGGGAATCGACACGACCTTCGCGATGGCGTTTGCCAAGGCGGAGCTGGCGGCGGGGTCGAATCTACCGGATGGCGGGTTGGTGTTCATCAGCGTCCGCGACGAAGACAAGCGACACCTCGAGCCGATAGCGCGCGGGCTGGTTGTGATGGGATTCGATCTGATCGCGACGCGCGGGACCGCGAATCATATTCGAAATCTCGGGCTCAAGTGCGAACGCGTCAACAAGGTGCTCGAAGGCAGCCCGCATATAGTGGATGTGATGAAGGATGGGCGCGTCGCGATGGTCGTCAACACGCCGGACGCGAGCGGCACGAAGGATTCGTTCTCGATTCGGCGCACCGCGCTGGAACTTCGCCTGCCGTATTTCACGACGATGGCGGGAGCGAAGGCGGCGGTCGAAGGAATCTTCGCGCTCAAGCACGAACCCTTCGAGGTGCGCGCGCTGCAGGATTACCATCACGCGTGAAACGTGCGCTTGGAATCGGGAGCCCCGTTGCGGCGATGCCGGGGATCGGCCCGAAGCGCGCGGCGGCTCTGGAAGCGCGCGGGATCGCGACCGCGGGCGACCTCATCTTTCATCTGCCGGCGCGTTACCAGGACTGGCGCGAGCGCACGCCGGCTGAAGATCTGCGCGCCGGGAGCATCGTCGTCGTCGAAGGCGACCTTGGCAAGATTTCCGAGCGGCCGATGCGCGGTTCGCGGTGGCGCCGGCTCGCGTCGGGATGGCTCAACGTGGGCGGGAGGCAGATTCGGGTCGTATGGTTCAACCTGCCCGCTTACATGCGCGGCTATCTTCCGGGCGGCGAGCGCGTGTTGGTCCGCGGGCGAGTGGCGGCGGGACTCGACGGCGGAATCGAGATAGTCCAACCGGAGTTGCATCCGCTGTCGGATGGCGAGCCGAAAGGAATCCGTCCGGTTTACCGTATCCCTTCGATTGTAGGGCAACGGCTGTTCGCGAGCCTGGTGGCGCGCGCGCTCGGCGAGACGGGCGACTCGATCCGCGGATCGATCCCCGACGAAGTGCGCGGCGAAGTGCCGACGGTTCGCGACGCGCTCAGCTACATTCACGATCCGCCGCCCGATGCCGACTTCGACGCCCTGGCGAACGGAGAATCGCGCGGCCATCTGGCGCTCGCATTCGATGAACTGTTCGCGTTCGAGTTGGCGCTTTCGATTGAACGCATCCGCAGCGCGCGCCGCGCCGGAATAGCGCTCGATGGATCGCGCGATCTCAGTCAGCGGATGACGGATGAGCTGCCGTTCAAGCTGACGGGATCGCAGTCGCGTGCGATAGAGGAAATCGGCGCCGATCTGGCGCGGCCGAATCAGATGAACCGGATGCTGATGGGCGATGTCGGCAGCGGCAAGACGATTGTTGCGTTCTGGGCAATGATCCGGGCGGTCGAATGCGGGCATCAGGCGGCGATGATGGCGCCGACGGAACTGCTCGCCGAGCAGCACTGGCGCGGCTTCGCGCGCGTGTGCGGGCGGCTGGGCATAAAGAGCGCGATCCTCACGGGGAGCGTGACGGGTGCGGCGCGTAACAAGACTTTGCGCGGGCTTTCAAGCGGCGAAATCGGCGTCGTGTTCGGAACGCATGCGCTGATACAGGAGCGGGTGCTAATGCGCAGACTCGCGCTCGGCGTGATCGACGAGCAGCATCGATTCGGCGTTTTCGATCGCGCGAAGATGAAAGCATTGGGGCCGAAGGCAAATCTGCTGATGATGACGGCGACGCCGATTCCGAGAAGCCTGGCGATGAGCCTGTTCGCGAATCTCGACGTATCGTTTCTCGACGAGCTGCCGGCGGGGCGCACGCCGATCGCGACCGAGATTTACACTGAGGACGATATCGCGCGCGTGCATGAGGAGCTGCGCGCCGAGATAGGCGGCGGCGGACGCGCGTACTACGTCGTACCGTTCATCGATGGCGACGAAGACGAAGCCAAGTCGGTATCCGCCACGGCGGCGCGCCTTAAGAAGGACGCTATCCCCGGCGCGAGAGTCGGCACGATGCACGGCAGGATGGTGACTGCGGAAAAAGATCGCGCGATGCGTGAATTTCGCGACGGCGCGATCGACGTCCTGGTCTGCACGACGGTGGTCGAAGTGGGAATCGACGTGCCCGAGGCGACCATAATCGTGGTGGTCGCGGCGGAACGTTACGGCCTTGCGCAATTGCATCAGCTGCGCGGCAGGGTGGGGCGCGGCGAGAAGCCGTCGCGATGCTGCCTGGTGGCGTCGAGCGACGCGGACGAACCGGCGCTGGAGCGCCTGGCGGTCATGCGCGAAAGCATGACCGGCGCGGAGGTCGCGGAGGCCGACTTGCGGCTGCGCGGTCCGGGCGATTTGCTCGGCGCGCGGCAGACCGGGGCGCTGCCGCTGCGCTTCGTTCATCTAATTCGCGACCATCGCACGATCGAACGCGCGCGCAAGATGGCTGACGACTGGATCCGGCGCGATCCGTCGCTGGCGAGCCGCGAATCGGAAGGCGCGCGGGCGGCGGTCAAGAAAATGCTGGCGCTCGGGTTCAGTCTCGGCGACGTAGGGTAGGGCGGCGCCCTATTGAGCGGCGGACCTAGCGGAGGGTTCGATGCGCGCGGTTACGCCGCCTGATTCGATCGCGCTGGCGTTCCAAATGGCAGGCGCGAGAGTGTCGAAATAGTTCGCGCCCTGTCCGATCACGACCAGCACCGCCTTGGAGCGGGTATCGATGCGATGCGGGGTGGAGTCGCCCAGCAAGCGATCGAGCAAGGTCTGATAGACGGCGGCGAAGTGGCGGGCAGTCTGCTGGTCGCTGAACGCGAGCATCCAGATCACGTTCACGCCGCGGCTCTCTTGCAGGATGATCATGCGGTCCGCGATCCATCGCGAGGCGAGTCCGACTTCGATGGATTGTTTGCCCAGATTGCGCTCCAGGATGACGCGCAGGAGCAGCTCGCCGTAGGTATCGTCGTCGGCTTTTTTCCAGCCGCTCATGATCCGGTCGTAGCCGGCGAGCTCGATTCGCGGCTGGGGCGCGGCGCTGTCGAAGTAGAGCGCGGGATGCAGAATCTGGTGGCTCGACTGCGGCGGGTTGCGATAGAGCGCATCAACGCCAGGCCATCCACCGCGGCGATAAGCCGCGGCGACGAAGCGGACGCCCTCGGAATACTGGAACAACAGCGGAGCGCTGAGGCCCTCGGGCGTGCCGGGCGCCTCGGCGGCGAGCGCTTGCGGGAGGTTCTTGAGATTGTCGGCGAGGGCGTCGGCGGTGCTGTTGTCCATCCGGCCCAGCGCGTAGGCGAACCCGGCAATGGTCGCATCGCCTTCTGCGACGGACTTTAGCGCGAGCGCGCGATCGTCGTCGTCCTTCACTTTGTCGAGGCTCGATTCGAGATCGAAATTCTGATCCTGGAGCGCATGCGTCAGTTCATGCGCGAGCAGCATCTCGCCAACGACGTCGCGCTGAATCATGAACTGAGCCGCGCTGTTCCAGGTGCCAATATCGGCGCCGCCTTCGACCAGAACCATTTCCTTGCCATGCGGATCGTAAAAGCCCGCCACCTGGCTCTTGAGCAGCTTGAGCGACTCGGCCTTGAGATCGATACGCGAGGGAAAGAGGCCGGTGAGCGCGCCCGCGACGGCGTCGACCTGGATCTGGTTGTCGGTGTAGTCGCGCATCAGGTCGGCCTCCATCATGGCCTCGGCCTCGTCCGGGGATTTGACGACGAGCGGAACCGGTTGCTTGAAGCGAAGCTGGCGAAGATCCTGTATGCCGGTCTCGATCTTTTCGGCCTGCTGTGAATTAATCCGGCCGCCGTTGACGAGCGAGTAGGCGCATCCCCAGAGAAAGATCAGGGTGGTGACAGCGCAGATTGGCCACCAGAGCCGTCGTGCGAAGTAGGTGGCGCGGCTGGTCATTCGGTGACGATCACGACTGGAAGTCCAAAACGGGCGGAATCGGATGCGCGCGCCTCGGCTGCGGAGCGAGTCGCGAATGCGCCCATACGTACACGGTAGTAGCGGCGATGGTCGGCATCAAGCCGATCGACATGAACGTCGGCGTAGTAGGCGGCCAATTTGCTTCGCAGCTGCTCGGCGTTCCGTTGCTCGGAAAATGAACCTACCTGGACGAAATAGCGCAGCGGCGCGCCAACTTCGCGAGAGCCGGCCGGCTTGCTGATCAGCGAAATACGAACCCGCGCGGTACCGTGGTTGAGCATACCGATAATGCGCGCCGCCTTTTCCGAGAGATCGATCTTGCGGCCCTTCAGGAACGGTCCACGGTCCGTAATCGTCACTTCGACGGAAAGGCCGTTGTCGAGATTCGTGACCATCACGCGGCTACCCAACGGAAACGCGATGGAGGCCGCGGTAAGTTCCTTCTGGTCGTAAATCGAGCCGGCCGAGGTTTTGTGACCGTGGAATCCCGGCCCGTACCATGAGGCCATCCCGACTACCTGGGGCGTCGGAGTTGGCTGCGGTACAGCAGGCGCGGGGGGAGGACTCGGGACTTGGGCGGGACGGGAAAGCGAGCAGGCGGCGAAAAGCGCGCTCATTGCGATCGTCAGAGCGATCCGGCGGATGGCGCCGTGGTTTCGAATGCCAGACACGTCAACAACCCTCGTCTGATTATAAGAACCCGGCATGCGCGGCATAAGACCGCACCATGTTGACCGATGTCGACTGAGACGCTTCGAGAGCCGTCGATAGCGTGGTAGCATCTCGGATGTTTAACGCAACCGCTGGATAAGGGCGCGATGCTGCGGACGAGGCAGGACCTGGAGGAAATAGAGTCGCACACGCTGGCGCCGTATGCGATGGCGTCGCGGGCCAGTCGCGGCCGTCGCTTTGCCGAACCCGAACATCGGATTCGCACTGTCTTTGCGCGCGACCGCGATCGCGTTATCCATTCGGCCGCGTTTCGCCGCCTCGAATATAAAACCCAGGTCTTTGTTAATCACGAGGGCGATTACTACCGCACACGGCTGACGCATACGCTCGAGGCCGCGCAAATTGCGCGCACAGTAGCGCGGGCGCTGGGTCTCAACGAGGAACTTGCGGAGGCGGTAGCTCTGGCGCACGACCTGGGGCATACGCCGTTCGGCCACGCCGGCGAGAAAGTGCTCAACGAGCTGATGACACCGTACGGCGGCTTCGATCACAACGCGCAGAGCTTGCGCACCGTGGACTGGATCGAGATCCGGTACCCGAATTTTCGCGGACTCAATCTGAGCTTCGAGGTCCGGGAGGGAATCATCAAGCATTCGCACTTCCAGGATCGTCCGGAAGCGCAAGAGTTTGACGCGAGCACATACCCATGCCTCGAAGCGCAAATCGTCGATCTGGCGGACGAAATCGCATACCTGGCGCACGACGTTGACGACGGGTTGAAGGCGCAGATGCTGACGGTCGACGAGCTTAATCAGTCGGCGCTGTTCAGAGAATCGGCGGCGGCGGCGCGCGACGCGGATCCCCGGGCCGAGATTCGCGTGATCCGCTATCAGACGGTCATCAGGATGATTGACGCGATGTCCACCGATTTGATGATCAACCTCGCCGGCGAGCTGGAGCGCAACAAGATCCGCAGCGTCGAGGACGTGCGCAACGCGGGGATGGCGCTGGCGTGTTTCGGCGCCGCGATGGGCGCGAAGGTCGGGGAAATCAAGCAGGTCATGCGCGATCGCCTGTATCGGCATTACAGGGTCAGCCGAATGACCGAGAAAGCGGGCAGGGTGGTGGCGCGGCTTTTCGAAACCTACATGACCGAGCCGTGCCAGATGCCCGAGCACGTGGTCGCGCGCGCGGAGCGCTACGGCGAGCCGATTTCGCGTGCGGTGGCGGACTACATAGCCGGCATGACGGACCGCTTCGCGCTCGACGAATATCGCAAACTCTTCGATCCCAATGAGCGCGTCTGACGGACAGAAGCCGCCGAGAAGGATGCACGCGCGGCGATCGCTCGTGATCCGGCGAAACGATCACATCGGCGACCCCGTGGGGCTGGCATTCCTCGAGTCGCCGGAAACCAACGGCGATGCGGTTCTCGAGCGGCTGCGCGAATACCTGGGCGACAAGCTGAAACTCGTCAAGGCGGAAGTATCGCACGGCGAGATCACCGTGGAAGTCGAATCGCGGGGATGGGCCGAGGAGGGCGCGCGGATGGCCACCGCCGCGCGCGACCTATATCAGAAGGGAGCGAGGCGCGCGGCGCTGTCGATGTATCGCGATGCGCTCGAACTCGACCCGCTGAACGCGGAGGCGATTTTGAGACTCGGCTTTGCGCTTGCCGAGCAGGAAAAATTTGCGGAAGCGTTCGCCGCGCTCAAGCGCGCGCGTGAGTTTGGCGCCGACGGCGTCGAGCTGCTGATCGCGATGGGGCGATGCGCGGCGGGCTTGGAGCGAGGCGCCAATGCGGTTGCGTACTACGAAGAAGCGTTGAAGATAGAACCGCGCAATTTCGTAGCGCGCAGGGCGTTGCACGCGCTGGGCCGCAAACCCGCAACGCCAGGGAAGGAATCTGGCGCTGTACGGAGCGGTCGCGATTAGCTAGAACTGTGCCAAATTCGCTTTTCACTGTTCACTAGGAGCATTCATTGGCAATGGTCAAGATCGTCTATTGCATCAGCAAGCTGCCGGGTATGAGCAACGAGGAATTTCATCGTTACTGGCGCGAC
The DNA here is from genome assembly GCA_002479255.1 of Candidatus Binatus soli. Taxonomy (GTDB): domain Bacteria; phylum Desulfobacterota; class Binatia; order Binatales; family Binataceae; genus Binatus; species Binatus soli. Next base: position 66,472 of record DLMJ01000008.1, read on the forward strand.
ATCCACGGTCCGATCGCGGGCATGATTCCAGGCTGCCGCAAGTACGTTCAGAGCCACACGATTCATCGCGCGCTCGGGGGGCGCGAGCCTTCGTTCGACGGCGTCGCGGAGTTGTGGTTCGATGATTGGAAGGCGCTGGAGACTGCGATGGCGAGCAAGGAAGTCGCAGCCGCGCTCGAAGACGAACGCAAGTTCATCGATCATTCGCGCACGGCGTTTTTCATCGCCGAAGAGCATCACGTAATCTGAGCCGGATAAATGCTCGAAACGGGGAGCGTTGGAGTACTTAATGATTTCAGGCGTTTTTCGATTTTCAGGCATGTATCGTAGTTTACATAATACTTCTTATGCGAAGCTGCGCTACGGCAGAAAGATAGTAGCCATAGCCGCGTTCGTTGGCGCCGTGCTGTTGTCCGGCGTCGGGAGCTCGGTGCTCGCACAGAACGGGCGGGCGGCCTCCCCTGCCGGCGCCGCCGCGTTCGCCACAGATCCCGCACGCGACGCCGTGTTGAAGAGCTATCTGCAGAAGCACTTCAAGATTCCCAATCCCGCACTAATCGAGCTGGGCCCTGCTTTCAGGACGCGGTTTGACGGACTGCTCGCACGGCAACTGGTCGTGAGCAATGAGCAGGGACAGAGGGTCACCACCACGCTGTTTTTCGACAAAAATGAGGACAAGGCGATCATCGGCCAGTTTATCGACGTCGGTACGGAGCCGTGGGGACGGGTTAATATGGGCGCCGTGAGCCTGGACGATCGGCCGATGCTGGGACCGGCAGACGCTCCGGTGACGATCGTTGAGTTTGCCGACTTCGAATGCCCGTTCTGCGCACACGCGTTCAGCATGCTCGAGACCCTGGTCAACACGACATACAAGGGCAAGGTGAAGGCAATTTACAAAAATTACCCGCTCAACGCGCATCTGTGGGCGATCAAGGCCGCGGAAGCGGCCGAGTGCGCGCGGCTGCAGAACCCGGCGGCGTTTTGGGACTTCGCACGCTACTTCTACACCAACCAGGGTTCGATCAACCCGGAGAATCTGCAGCAGCATGTGGACAAGCTGGTCAACTCTCAGAAGCTCGACCGGCCTTCACTGAAGGCGTGCATGGACAATCCGCAGACCGAGGCTCGCGTGAAGCAGGATCAGCTTGACGGCAACTCGGTTCAAGTCACGTCGACGCCGACCTTTTTCGTCAACGGAATACCGGTAGTGGGATTGCCCGACGGGAAAATCCTGGAATTCGTGATCGACTCGGAGCTCGGGGAGAAGCCGCCGTCGGCCAGCGCGCACTAGTGAACGGCGACAGGTTGCGGGCCAGCCGCCGCTGCTGAAGGCGGCGGCAGCTCGGCGGGTGCACCGAGCAGCGCCAGCGATTCCATTACGTCTTGGCGCTGCTGCGCGAACGGATGGGCGGCGAGGAAGCCGCGATAGGCGGCGATCGCGCCCTGCTTGTCGCCCGATTTCGCGAGCATCCGCGCCACGCCCAGCTCCGCCCTCGCCTGCTCCGGCCCCGGATCGGCCGCGGCCTGTTGATAGGCGCCTGCCGCTTTCTTCCAATCCGCCATTCGCTCGTAAACCACCGCGAGGTTCGTCAGCGCGAGACTGCGGAACAGCGGGTCACGCTCTTCGGCGAGAAATGCAACGAGCGAATCGCGCGCGTCCGCGAGGTCGCCATCGGCCAGATATGCGCTCGCCATGTAAAACCGCGCCAGGCGTCCAAGCCGGCGGCCCGGCTCTTCATCGGCGAGCTGCTTGAACTGCGTTTCGGCGGGGTTGTTCTGGCCGGCTTTGAGCGCGGTGATCGCGTCATAGAACCGGGCCGACGCAATATTGTCGCGATGGCGCTCGTAGTAGTACACGCCAACGGCGATCGCTCCGATAAGCACAACGACTGCGGTTGAGATCAGCACCTGGGTGAGATTGTTGACCAGGAAATCGCGCGCGCTATCGACCAGCGTCGTGAGCTCGTCGGGCGCCCTGAGTTCCTTTTGGGTTATTTTTTTCCGGCGATGGGTAGTCGGCGGCATCGAATGCTCCAGCGGGCGCCGCCCGGCAGAGGATCAGAGGAGTTTAGCGCGCTCGCGGCTACATCTTGTATTTGAAATCCTCGGGCGACATCCGCTCGAGAATCTCGGACCATTTGTCGCGCGACACACCGGCGAGGTTCTGATCCGAAGTCTGCTGTTCGCCCTGGGATTCGTGGAGCTCGCTGGAAGCTTCGAGCACTTTCTTGGCCACATAGATGGGCGACTTGGTGCGCAGGGCCAGGGCGATGGCGTCGCTCGGCCGCGAATCCATTTCGAGCGCCTTACCGTCGCGCGTCTTGACCCGAATCCGCGCGAAGTAGGTGTTTTCGCGCAACTCCGTGATCTCGGCCGACTCGACTGTCGCGCCGAGATCGGCCAGCAGATTGCGCAGCAGGTCGTGCGTCATCGGGCGTTGCGGCTTGATCCCTTCGAGCTCGGTGGCCATCGCGGTGGCCTCGAGCGGACCGACCCAGATATGCAGGTTGAGCTTGTTGTCGGGATCCTTCAGGACGACGATGGGCATCTTGGTCGAAGGGTCGAGCGTGATCCCGCCTACAATCATCAAAATGAAGTCTTCCCTGTGACCGGCCATAGACGGGCTCACCAACTGTTTCTCCTCAAGCGCGCGCGGCTTCAAGTCGAAATCCCGCGCATCGCCTGGAGAAAATATCTTGGCCCAAAGACGCCGTGTGGTCAACCGAACAAGCCGCGCAGCTGCGAGGATCGAGTCCCTCAGCCTGCGACCAAGCGATCGACCACCCGATAAAGCTGGTTGAGATTGCGGCACTCTTCCACCAGGTCGCAGTGCGCGGCGTAGCGATCCATTTCGCTGTCGCCGAAGCCCCAGGTATTGCGGCTTTCAGGATTAAGCCAGATCACTTTTTTGGCGCGCTGGCGGATTTCACGCAAGCACCAATCGTGCGGCAGATTGTAATTGTTGCGCGCGTCGCCGAGCACGATGACGGTGGTGCGCTTGTTGACGGCGCCCAGATGATCGGTGACGAAGTTGCGGAACGCATAGCCGAAATTCGAGTGGGCATACACGTTGATGATATCGCCCGTGAGCGCGACGTCGAGCGCCTCCTTGGCGTCATTGTTGCGAAAGCACTCGGTTACTTCTCCGATGTCGGCGACGAAGATGAAGCTGCGCACGCGCGAATAGAGATCCTGCAGCGAGTAAACGAACTGCAGCATGAAGCGCGACGCGTTGCGCACCGAATCCGAAACGTCGCACAGGATTACGACCTGCGGTTTCTCTTTCTTGCGCTTCTCGAAGCGGAGCTTGAACGGAACGCCGCCGTATTTGAGGTTCTGGCGAAGGGTGCGCTTGATGTCGAAGCGGCCCTTCTTGGAACGCTTGCGGCGCACGGTGATCACGTTTTTGAGGCGCTGCGCGAGGCGCGTCACCGCCTCGTTCATTTTCTTGAGTTCTTCTTCGGTCAGGTAATAGAAACTCTTCTCGCCGATCTGGTTGAGGCGCTGATCTTCCTTCTGCTTGATGTCGCGTTTCTCGCGCTCCATCCGGACGTAGCGGCGGATGATGTCGTCGAGCGCCTTGAGGCGGCGCTCGAGATATTCTTCCATTTTTGCCTTGAGCTCGGAGCCGATGTCCATCTTCTCGAGCTGCTCGCGCAGTTCCTTGATCTCGGCTTCGATCTTATCGAGGCCGAGCTGGCGAGCGAGCGCGCGCGCAAAGTAGTTCTCCTCGATCGTGCGCTCGATCCCATTGAGCTTGACGGCGCGCGAGGCCTCGCGGATTTTACGCTCCATCTCGCCCGAGTTGTTCTGCAGCAATTGCCTGGCAAGCTCGGAGAGATTCTTGCCTTCTTTCTGAAGCATCTTCTCGACTTGATCGAGGAATTTCTGAAATTCCTGATCCGACATCGAGAGCGCGTTCTGCACGGCCTGGCTCGCCTGCTTGATAATCTCGCCGAGGCCGGAAAAGTAGATATCGAACAGTTCTTCGAACACGGGCAATTCGCTGGCCCGCTTGACCATCGTGGCCCGTAGCGCGGCGCGAAACGCATCGCGCTCGCTCAGTCCGGTGACTTCGGAAGCGCTGAATGCGTCGAGCGTTTCCGCCAGTGAGACGCGCACGCCGTTCTCGCGCAACAGGTTGGCAAATTCTACCAGCTTCTCTTGCATCGTTGCGCCGTGCCCTACCCTGCTGCTCGTTCAAGCCGCCGCGCGTTCAGTTTAGTAGATCCTTGTCGCTGCCGGCCTCGGTGCCGCGACGCGCGCGCACGCGCCGCACGTAGTCCTTGAGTTCTTCCTGCGCTTTGCGCACATCGCCCTCGTACTTGACGATGGTATCGAGCGTCTCGGTGACGAGTTCCTGATCGAGACTGTTCACGTTGAGGAGCGTCAGGGCCTTGACCCAATCGAGCGTTTCGCTGATGCCGGGCGTTTTCTTGAGATCGAGTTTGCGCAGCGATTGCACGACGGTGACGACTTCCTCGGCGAGCTTGGTCGCCGCCTCGGGGACCTTGAGCTTGACGATCGCAAGCTCCTGCACGCGATCGGGAAAGTCGATGTACAGATGCAAGCATCGCCGCTTGAGCGCGTCGGACATTTCGCGCGCGTTGTTCGAAGTCAGCACGACCAGCGGAATGTGCTTGGCCTTGAGCGTGCCGAGTTCGGGCACGGTCACCTGAAAGTCGGAAAGCAATTCGAGCAGAAACGCTTCGAACTCGGCATCGGCCTTGTCGATCTCGTCGATCAGCAGGACCGACGGCTGCTCGCTGGAAATAGCCTTGAGCAGAGGCCGCGGCAGCACGAAGCGCTCGGAGAAAAAGACTTCGTCCTGCGCGGCGATTCGATCGACCGCCTCGGTCAAGCTCTTGGCGCCGACCAGCACTTCGCTGATTTTGTCTTTGAGAATCTGGGTATAGAGGAGCTGCTTTGCGTACTCCCATTCGTAAAGCGCCTTGCCCTCGTCGAGGCCTTCGTAACACTGAAGACGGATCATATCGAAGCCGAGCGATGCGGCCAGCACCTTGGCCAGGTCGGTCTTGCCGACGCCGGCGGGACCTTCGACCAGGACGGGCTTGCGCAGTTCAGTTGCCAGGTAGATGACGGTGGCGATTCGCCGGCTGGCGATATAATTGTTCTTGGCGAATCGCTCGATTACGTCCTCGATCGATGAAAACATCCATCCTCCTCGACGCCGGAAGCTGAAGGGGCGAACTCCGCGCGAATTAGATTAAATATCATGGCCGGTTGACGCGAGGAAACCCACTGGAGTTGGCGGGTAGCGGCGCCCTCGCCTGCCCTTGATCACTCATCGCTCCACCTCCACACCATCCACCCATCAACTTCATTCTACCCATATCGTTCGACTTGTGCAGAGGTTCCCTGGCAGGCGAACCCCCCTTGCCGGCGCCGCCGAAGCAGAGTGGATCAAAACGGCGCCTAAAACCTTGCCGAGGGAGGCCGCTTGGTTTATAAAGCGGGCTGAAACCAGATAGGCAGAACGGAGATCCGTCTTACACCTCATGATAAGCTGGGGGATCCTGGGAACCGGTTACGCGGCCGGACGGTTTGCCGATGGACTTAAGTCAGTCCGCGGTGCGCGACTGATGGCTGTAGGTTCGCGCAGGCAGAGCTCTGCCCGCCAATTTGCCGGTTTGCTTGCCGTGCCCAGAGCTTATGCTTCGTACAGTGAACTTATACGGGACAAGGACATCGACGTAGTATACATCGCGACGCCCAACAGCAGCCATCGGGACCTAAGTCTTTATTGTCTGAATGCGGGAAAGGCGGTTTTGTGCGAGAAACCCTTTACTTTGAACCACGCACAAGCTCGTGAGGTCGTAGATCTGGCGCGTCGCAAGCACTTGTTTTGCATGGAGGCGATGTGGACGCGGTTTTTGCCCGTGATGCGCGACGTCAGAAAGCTGATCGATAATCGCGACATTGGCGACGTGCAATTGCTGATCGCTGGAATAGGTCACGCCGTACACGCCGACGCGCAAAGCCGGTTCTTCAATCGCGCTCTGGGTGGCGGTGCGCTGCTCGATCTGGGCGTTTATGGTATATCTTTGGCTTGCCATTTGCTCGGCGAACCGAGCAGGGTCACGGGACGCGCGATCCTCGGACCAACGGGCGTAGACGAGCAGTGTTCAGTCATCCTTGAGTACGCGAAGGGCCAACTGGCGGCGATAACCGCCAGCTTGCGTACTCAAGGTCCTAACGAGGCGGTGGTGATGGGGACGAATGGGCGGTTGCGAATCCACGAGCCCTTGATCTGTCCATACCGGATTTCCTTGGAGAAACTCCAGGGGCAAACTGTACAGTCGCCCTCGGCGCCGCGCTGGAGGAGCATAATTAGCCGATCGGCCGTACTTAGAAGGCTTTGGCTGGCGCTCAACGCGGTCGGACGTGTGAAAACTACGGTCCGTTCGTTCCGCGGCAATGGCTACAACTACGAGGCGCAGGAGGTGGTTCGCTGCCTTGAAAGCGGAAAGACCGAAAGCGAACTCATGCCGCTGGATGGGACTATCGGGGTCATGAAGATTCTGGATGATGCTCGGCAACAATGGGGCCTTTCATACCCCGGTGAGCATTGCCAGATGAGTCCTAACGTCAATTAGGAGGCCTTCAACGCGTGACACGCATCGCACTCGTGGGTTGCGGTTACGTCGCGGATTATTACGTCGGAACGCTGCGCGCTCATCCGGAGCTTAAGATTGCGGGAGTTACCGACCGCATTCCCGAACGCGCGTCCCGGTTCGCGGCCTACTATAAGTTGCCCGTCTACCCTTCGCTTGAAGCGGTGTTGAATGACGAGTCGGTGCAGATAGTCGTTAACCTCACCAATCCGCAAAACCATTACGCGGTATCGCGGGCCTGCTTGGAAGCAGGCAAGCACGTTTATTCTGAAAAGCCGCTGTCGACGCTTTTCGGCGAAGCGGAGGATTTAGTAAAACTTGCGGAGCGGCAGCGGCTTTACCTCGCTTCGGCGCCGTGCGGCATATTGAGCGAGACTGCCCAGTCGATCGCCAAAGCGCTGCGGCAAGGAAGGATCGGACGCCCCTTGCTGGCTTACGCGGAACTCGACGATGGCTTCTTGCCCCGCAAACGCTACCGGAATTGGCGCAGCGACTCGGGCAGTCCATGGCCCTGGCAGGATGAGTTTCAGGTCGGCTGCACATTGGAACATGCCGGCTACTATCTCTCGTGGCTGGTCGCCTTTTTCGGCCCCGCGGAGACCGTCACCGCGTTTTCTACCAGCCGCTTGCCGGAGCATCAGGCCCCGGATTTTTCGGTCGCATGCATTCGTTTCGTCTCCGGAGCGGTGGCCCGTCTGACCTGTAGTATTCTAGCTCCCAAAAATCACGGCTTCACGATTATCGGCGACACGGGCATTCTCTGGACCGACGAGTGCTGGGACTATTTACGTCCGATACGTATTCAGAAGTACGGCCTTTTCTACCGCGTTACGGAAAAGTATCCCAGTCTCAGACATTTCCCACTAATTGGCGGAAGAAGGTATCCACTAACGAAAAGTGGGGTAAATAATCGCTATCGGCGGACGCATGGGATGGACTTTGCCCGCGGCATCGCGGAATTGGCGGCCGCGATCACAGAGGGCAGGACGTGCCGCCTATCGCCGCGCTTTTCGTTGCACGTTAACGAACTTGTGCTTGCGATCCAAAATTCCGACGAGGGCGGTGAAACCTATCGCGTTGCCTCAACCTTTGACCCGAGTGATTTGCTGAATTGAGTCATATCAGCGCCTTGGCATGGGTAGCGATACAGTTGCGGTTGTTAACAATACTGCAGCACTGCCAGCGCCGGCGTCCGCAGTCAGTTTCCGAAGTCCCAGCTCTCCCCAGCGTGATACCGTGCCAGCACGTTCTTCGCGATCAGGATCCTGTGGACCTCGTCCGGGCCGTCCGCGAGCCGCAGCGTCCTCGCCCCCTGGTACATGGCGGCGAGCGGCAGATCGCCCGAGACGCCCGCCGCGCCCCACACCTGGATCGCGCGGTCCACCACCCGCTCGTAGGCCGCCGGGACGAAGACCTTGATCGCCGAGATGTCCGTGCGCGGGTCGGCGCGGCTGTCCATGCGCTCGGCGCAGTGGATGGTCATCAAGCGCGCCGCCTGGATGTCGATGTAGGAGTCGGCGATGAACCCTTGAATGAACTGCTTGGTCTCGAGCTTGCCGCCGTGCACCTCGCGCATCGTGGCCCGCTCGACCATCAAGTCGAAGGCCCGCCACATCTGCCCGACCGAGTTCATGCAGTGATAGACGCGCCCCGCCCCGAGACGATCCTGTGCGGCCTGATGGCCCGAGCCTGCCTGGCCCAACTGGTTAGCGAGCGGCACGCGCACGTCGTCGTAGGTGATCTCGCAGTGGTCGCTCGGCCTGCCCCAGATCTCGATGCCGCGCACGATGCGAACGCCCGGCGTGTCCTTGGGCACGATAATCTGCGTCATGCGGCCGTTGTCGTCGCCTTTCCCTCCCGTGCGGCACATGACGATCAGGAAGTCGGCGCGAAACCCGTTTGAGGTGAACCATTTGTGCCCGTTGATCACCCACTGGTCGCCGTCGCGGCGTGCGGTGGTCTTGATCGACCGCGGATCCGAGCCGGCTGAGTCGGGCTCGGTCATGGAGAAGCCGGACTCCATCTTGCCCTCGGTGAGCGGCACCAGCCACTTGCGCTTCTGCTCCTCCGTGCCGTACTTGAGCAGGATTTGCTGGTTGCCCGAGTTGGGCGCGACCACGCCGAAGAGCGCCGCCGCTCCCATACTGTAGGCCAGCACCTCGTTCATGTACGCATGCTCGAGGAAGCCGAGACCGGCGCCACCATACTCCGGCGGAAGATGCGGCGCCCAAAGGCCCGCCTGCTTCACCTTCTCCTTGATCGACTCCCGCAGCTCCCGAGCGCCGCGCCGCTCCTCCGCCGTCGCGCCGTCCCGCCACCCCGCCCAGAGCTCCCGCTCGTTGGGCAGGATATTGCGGTTGACGATCTGCGCCGTGAGCGCGCGGATCTCGTTGATCCGGGGGTCGAGCGTCGGGATGGGTTTCACGTTCATCTGCATGGTGGCCTCCTCTGTCGGCTCAAGCGTAGCGCGGCGCCACCGCGGTCAAAACTTGTCCCGCTCCCCTTGGGGTCAAAGGCCACACTTCACAAGCCTTGTTAGCCGGAATTTCCATTCTAAAAACCTGATTTAGACTCGCACCGGCGCCAGGCGGTTTGCAAACGCGAAGTTCGAGGCGGGGTTTGAGTCCTCGTCTTACGGTCAACCCGGTGTCGTTACTGCCGACATGTGTGTGTACTGTTCTGTATACATTAGCATACAGCAGGGGGTGATCGGGTTGATCGCGAGAATGGCCCTTGTGCGGAGGGGCGGCCGGCTGCCAATTTTGTATGGATGTGCACGCTGGCGATTTATTTTCAGGCGACAACGAAACGCGAATTTCCGGTGGTGATCGCCGCGAATCGCGATGAATTCCTCGACCGCCCCGGATGCGAGCCGACTACCCTGCTCGAGAAGCCGCACGTAGTCGGCGGCAAAGATCTCAGGGCGGGAGGCACGTGGCTCGGAATCAACGAGTATGGAATTGTTGCCGGGCTGCTGAATCGGCGCGCCGACAATGGCGCCAATCCGCAGGCGCGATCGCGCGGGCTGCTATGCCTGGACGCTCTTCGGCGCCGGACCGCGGCGGAAGCGGCAGCGTTCGCCGCCCATGAGCGCGGCTCCGACTACAATCCATTCAACCTCCTGATGGTCTCGCGGACCGAGGGGTTCGTCGCATACAACCGCGGCGCCTCGATCGAAGTTGTCGCACTCAAGCCGGGCCTGCATCTGCTGACCAATCTCGATGTGGACGATTTCGAATGTCCGAAAATAAGCGCGTCGTACGGCAAGTTCGCAGAACTCGGCAATCGCGCCGATTTCCAGCGCGATCCGATCGGACAGCGTGCCGCGCTCGGAGCGTTGCTGGCCGATCACAATACGCAGCTCGATCCGCGAATCGGCGCCGCCGCGGGCGGACGGCCCAATGCGCTCTGTTTGCATCTCGATAATTACGGCACTCGGTCGTCGAGTTTGATCTTCATGCGTGGCGATACGCCTGAAATCGCGCACTACTTCGCGCCGGGGCCGCCGTGCCGAACGGCCTACGGTCCCGCAATTGTCCCGCGCGCTCCGGGTGTGGCTCAGGGGCCAAAGTAAGCGGCGATGCCCGCCAGCACGAAGCATCCGATCGCGATTAGCGCAGAGGCGAGAAAAATCGACGCAAGAAACGGCGCCTCGAACAGAAAAAACAGGATGAAGCCCGCGGCTATCGCGACGACGCTCGCGACTATCGCGAAGACCATGCTCACCGTGCGCAATTGCCCCATCGCGAATCTCCCCGCAGGCTGCCGCCGTGAATCAAAAATATTCCCTTGACGCCGAGGCGCACCCGAGTATACGCCGTGGGTTCGTCGAAGAGGTTGCCGATCCCGCAGGATGGGACCGACTTGGGGGTTCTGAATTGATGCACATTTGCCATCCATTCTCGCGCCGAAAACCGATTGCCTGTCTGATTGTCGCGATCGGCATCGCTTTCGTTGTTGCAACCGCGCGTCCAATCCACGCGCAACTGGGGCAGTCAGGGCTCGAATGGCAGCAACGCTTCCTCGGCATCATTCCGCTGGTCAAGCCCGATCCGAAAGACCCGGTGGTGGTGACAGTCAACGGCGCTCCGATTACGGCGGCGGAAATCGCCGACTACGCGAAGACCGAAGCGCGGATGATCAACGCAACCAGTACCGAGGAATCCAAGGCGGTGTTTCGCGATGCGGGCGAAAATCTAATCAACCGGCAACTGCTGCTGCAGGAGGCGGAGAAACGCAAGATCGCGATTCCCGACGCCGAAGTGGCCAATCGCGCGCGTGAGTTCCAGATTGGAGGGGCGGAAGGCCAGACCGTCCCCCAGAACGGCGCGCCGGATGCGCAGTTGATGAACGCGGTGCGGGGATCGATGCTGATCGAGAAAATGCTCGACGACGAATTCCGGGCGGGTCACGTGCAGCCCACCGACGCGCAGATCAAGCAATACTACGGAGAGCATCGCGACCTGTTCGTCAAGGAGCCCGGCGAAGTGCAGATCGCGCATATCGCCGTGAAGATCCCGCCCAACGCGACCGACGCGCAGAAGAAAGCTGCGGCCGAAAAAATAATCAAGTTGTACAAGCAAGCGCTCAAGAGCAAGGACTTCGCCGCGCTCGCAAAGCAAAACTCCGAGGACACCGAATCCGCGGCCAAGGGCGGCGAGCTGGGCTACTTTCGGCCCGGGCAGTTGCCACCGGTGGTGGACAAGATGGTGTTCGCAACGCCGGTCGGGCAGCTGACGCAAATCCTCGAGTCGAATCTCGGCTACAGCTTTATCAAAGTGACTTCGCGGCGCGGCGAAACGATTGCGCCGCTGGCCGAGGTGAAGGCGAAAATCGCGATGTTCATCCTCGACGAAAATGAGGATGCGGTGGTAAAGGCGCTCATCAAGAAGATCGCCAAAGGCGCCAGGATCGAGTTCAAGAACCCGCCCGCGCGGAGCAGCTAACGTCCCGGCAGGGTGTTCGAGTGAACTTTCATTTTTTTCCTCCCAATGCGCTATTTCTCTAGGCGAGGAGGCGGCCGCCGTCCAGTGCCAGTGTCGCGCCGGTGGCGAAGTCGGTGGCCTCGCAAAAGAAGATCACGGCGCGTGCGACGTCCTCCGGCGAGCCCATCTTTTTTGTGAGCGTCCGACTGACCAGCCGCTCTACTTCGCGCTTGCTGTATTCATCGGGCGGCGCCACCATGCCCAGCGCGATGCAGTTCACTTGAACCTCGGGCGCAAGTTCTTTGGCGAGCGCCCGCGTCAGCCCAATCAGCCCGCACTTGGACACCGAGTACGGCAGGTAGTCCTTGTACGGGCGCGTCCCGGCCCAATCGCCGATGTTGACGATTTTTCCGGCGCCCTTCCGGCGCATCGCAGCGCCCGCGAACTTCGACAGAAAGAACGGCGCCTTCAGGTTGGTATCGAGGGTTGCGTCCCAGTCGCGCTCGGTGATTTGCGTGAGCGGTTTGCGCGCGAAGACCGAGGCCGAGTTGACCAGGATGTCGATTCGGCCGAACGCGTCGAGCACGCCGGCGATCATCTTCTCGATTTCGGCGACGTTCTCGAGATTGGCGCGAAATGCCCGGGCCTTGCCGCGCATCCCCGCGATCTCAGCGACAACTGCGTCCGCCTCGGCGTGCGAGCTGCGATAGTGAACTGCGACCGAAGCGCCGTGGTCGGCAAATTTTATCGCGATCGCGCGTCCGACGCGGCGGCCCGCGCCGGTTACCAGGGCAACTTTTCCCTTGAGGTCCATGCGGGAGATTCGCGCGATCAACTCAATCCGGCGCGGCTATTCGCGCCCGGCTCAGCTCAGAAGCGACGCGTGAATCGCCTTGACCAGCGCCAGGTTGTCGGAATGCCCGGTCTTCGACGCGGTGACATGAGCATGCAATGGATGCCCGAGCAGATAGAGATCGCCAATCAGATCGAGGACCTTATGCCGCGCGAATTCGTCGGGGAAGCGGAGCGTGGTGTTCACGACTTTGTCGTCATCGACGAGGATTGCGTTGTCCAAGCGGGCGCCGCTGCCGAGGCCCAACTCCGCGAGCCTGCGAAATTCCCATACGAAGCCGAAGGTGCGCGCCGGCGCAATTTCGCGGCTGTATGCGTCGGGCGAAGTAAGTTCGAAGTGCAACTGCTGAATGCCGATCGGTTTCGGGTAATCGAGCGTGTAGTCGATTATCAGATGGTCAGCGGGCGCGGCCTTTATAAACTCGAGGCCCTCGCCTTCCTCTCCGATGATTATCTTGCGTTCGATTCCGATCGGTTCGACGGTCGCGTCCTGCTCGGTGAGTCCCGCTTCTCCAATCTGTTTGCAGAACTCGAGCGCCGAGCCGTCGAGCGCGGGTACTTCGTCGTCAGTCTTGATGAGGAGGTTGGTGATTCCAAACGCGTGCAGCGCCGACAGCAGATGTTCGACGGTACGGACCGAGCGGCCGCCGCTGGTTAGCGTGGTGTTGTAGCCGGTGTCGGTGACGTTCTCGAAGCGGACCGGAATAGCAGTCTCGTCGGCGAGCGATGTGAACACGATTCCGAATCCTGGCGGCGCGGGATGCAGTATGACGCCGGTCTTGAGCCCGGTGTGAAGCCCCTGCCCGCCCATCACGATCGATCGCGCGATGGTTCGCTGCGGGATCGCGCCGGCGCGGATTGCCTTGCGGCCGGCGGCGCGGAGCTGCGCGCTCAGGCCGCGCGGGTTGGACGGGTCCGCGCCGGCGGAGTCACCCTCCAGCGCCCGCGCGATTGAAGCGAGCAATCCGCTGACCGAGAACGGCTTCTGAATGAAATCGGCGGCGCCGAGTTTGGTCGCCGCGACCGCGCTCTGGATATTGGCGTGGCCTGAAATCATGATCACCGGCACGCGGGGCTGTTCGGATTTGATCCGCCGCAGCAACTCGATGCCGTCCATATCGGGCATCCACACGTCGAGCAGAACGATCGCAGGACTCTCTCGCGCAATCAGGTCCATCACACCCGGCGCGTGGCCGGTATCGACGACCCGAAAGCCCTCGTCGCTCAAGATTCCACGCAAGGCAGACCGAATCCGCTCCTCGTCATCGACCACCAACACGGTCTCATTCACGTCAAATTGTCTCCGGAAATCGCGTTTCGTTGTAGCGCGGTGAGGGTCGCATCAGCCGGTCGCCTTTGCGAATTGTAGGTCTTTTACAGGAAACTCGAGCACGAATCTACTTCCTCGCGGCGGGTTATCGGTCACGCGGACGAAGCCGTGATGGTCGGTCACGACTGCGGAAACAATCGCGAGGCCGAGACCGGTGCCGCCCTTTTTGCCCGAATAGTAGGGCTCGAAAATGCGCGTGCGCAGGCGTGGATCGATGCCCGGGCCGTTGTCTGCAACTTCGAGAGTTACGATTGAACTGTCGGGCCGCCGATGGCTGCGCACCTCTATCAATGGATTAGCGCCGTTATGACTGATGGCGGTCACTGCGGCGACCGCGTTGTCGAGCAGGTTGACCAGCGCGCGCTTCAACGCTTCGCGATCGATCAGGATGAGCGGAATCGCGGGGTCGAGCGCGAGCGCGAACTCGACGTTGGGATGCGCCGCGCGGAAATTCGCGACGGTCTCACCGGCGAGCGCGTTGATGTCACCGGGAACCGGGTTCAGATGCGGCATCCGCGCGAACGCCGAAAATTCATTGACCAGCCGCTTGAGATCCTCGACTTCGCCGATGATGGTTCGCGTGCATTCCTCGACCAGCGTCGATTCGATTCCCGGACGCGCGCCGAGCTGGCGCCGAAGCCGTTCGGCTGAAAGCTGGATGGGCGTCAACGGATTCTTGATTTCGTGCGCGATTCGGCGCGCGACTTCGCGCCACGCCTCCATCCGCTCGACCTTCGCTATCTGGCTGACGTCCTCGAAGAACAGCACCGTTCCGGCCGGCTCGTCGGGGGTCTCGCCCAGCGGACTGGCGGTCATCATCAGCTCCGTCTCGCCGCCTGCGACTTCGAGCTTGACCGTCGAGCGGGCCTCCCGGGGGCGCGTGGCGAAGGCGAACACGTCGTCGAGCACGCGGGCCAGCGCGGGCGGGAACGCTCCCTGGTAGTTGCGCCCGATAACGGCGGCGGCGCTCAGATCGAGCAGCCGCTCGGCGCACGGGTTGATCGTGGTGATGACGCCGTCATGGTCCAGCCCGACGACGCCCGCCGACACGTTGCGCAGCAGAGTCTCCGTGTACTGGCGCCGGCGCTCGAGTTCGGCGGCGGAAGCGCGCAGATCGGCAGTCATCTGGTTGAAGGAATCGACCAGATGCCCGATCTCGTCGTCGCCCACGGCGGGGATGCGGAAATTGAGATCGCCGCCGGCGATCGCTTGCGTCCCGCGTGCCAGCGACTTGATCGGGCCGGTGATTCCGCGCGAAAGAAATATTCCGAACCAGCTCGCCAGCGTTACCACCACCAGCCCGATCAGCGCCAGCGTCAGCATGTAGCTGTTTATGATGGGCTGGCGAAGAATTCGCAGCTGGAAGTAGTCTTCGGATACGCGCGAAATGTTGGTCGCGCGCGTCGCCAGGCTCCGCGGCAGATAGTAGTCGACCAGTACCGCGCCGAGCACGGTGTCGGTTTCGCTCGAGACGTAAATCGGCGCAGAGCCGCGGATTACGTCGGCGCCGCCGAGCCGGTCGGTGCGGGTGAGCGCCTGTCCCTTCAGCGTTTGCGAGATGATCGGAGAATCGGGCGACGCGCCGATGCCGGTGGGGGTTTTGGGACTGATGTTGATCAGCAGCAGTTTCCGATCGGCGGAGAACACCTCGATAGTGCCAAGGTTGTATTCCTGCTGGCGCTTGGCGATGAACGCTTTGAGGTTGTCGCGCTTTTGCGGAGCGAGCAGGCCCTGAGCCGAGATCTCCCCCGCCAGCACGCGGGCGAAATGCGACGCGTTGTTCGCCGAGTTCAGATAGTAGGTCTTCGCGATCTCCAGCGAGTCATTGAGAATTTGTTCGTACTCGGGATTGAACCAGCTGTTGATGTCGGCGTGCAGGAACACCCCCGACACGTAAAGCAGGAACGCGCTCGGGATCAGCGCGACTGCGATGAATCCCGCGACCAGCCGGACCTGGAATTTCGAACCAATCAATCCGCGCCGGCGCTCGAAGATGACCTTGGCGAGATTGCGTCCGACCAGGAACAGCATCAATCCGAGCAGTAAAAAGCTCAGGTTGAAGAGCGAGATAACCGCCAGATTGGACACCAGCGAGGTGTGACGCGTGAGCGGCGGCAGCTCGGTCTGCGCCAGCACGAACGCGACCAGAGTCACGCCCGCAACGCCGACCGCGATCAGCTCGCGACGGCGCCGCTTGCGCTCTGCAAGCCGATGCGGGCTTACGGATTTTTTCGCTGCCAATTCGTCAACGCCTCATCAGCCAAAACAGCAAGCTCACGGCGATGCTGATAAGAACGCAGGTGGCGAGCGGGAAATAGAAGCTGAAGTTGCCGCGACGGATGTAGATGTCGCCGGGCAGCCTGCCCATATACGGCACCGACGACAATCCCCACAGCGCCAGTCCTACGGCCACGATCGCGATACCGGCGAAGACCAGGCTTTTTCCTATCTGCGCCATCGCAGTGCTGACTCAGCACTGATTGTACTAGACGGGTGGCCCTTGCAATACCCGGCCGCCCTGCCCCGCTGCGAGGCGCTATGCGTGGGCGTGCGCGTGCGATTTGGCGCCGGCCGCCTCGCGCGCCGCGAGCGTCTCCTTGATGATTTTCTCCGCAACCGGACCCGGCGCCTCCTCGTAATGCGAGAAGTGCTGCTCGAACGAGCCGCGGCCCGACGTGATCGAGCGCAGGTCGGGCGCGTACTTCAGCACCTCCGCCATCGGCACCTGCGCCTTGATCACCTGGCCATTGCCCTTGCTGTCCATCCCGAGCACCTTGCCGCGGCGCGAGTTCAGATCGCCGATTACGTCGCCCATGCATTCATCGGGACACGCAACTTCGAGCGCGACGATCGGTTCGAGAATGATCGGTTTGGCTTTTTCCAGCGCCGCCTTGAAGCCCATCGAGGCTGCAATCTGAAACGCCATGTCCGACGAATCCACATCGTGATAGCTGCCGTCAAATACAGTGACCTTGAGGTCCACCATCGGATAGCCGGCCAGATGTCCTTCGACCAGCGTGTTGCGCACGCCCTTTTCGACCGACGGAATGAAGTTGCGCGGGATCACGCCGCCCACGATGCTGTCCACGAACTCGAAGCCCTTGCCGCGCGGCATCGGCTCGATCTTGAGCCAGCAATCGCCGTATTGCCCGCGGCCGCCGGATTGACGCTTGTACTTGCCTTGCGATTCGGCGCGTCCCTTGATGGTTTCCTTGTAAGGAACCTTGGGCGCCTGAAGCTCGACGTCCACATTGAATTTTCTGCGCAGCTTCTCGACCGTGATTTCGATATGCATCTGGCCGGTGCCCGACAAAATGATGTCGTGGGTTTGCGGATCGCGATGCATTTCCAGCGCGAGGTCCTCCTCGATCAGCTTCTGCAGCGCCGCCGACGACTTCTCCTCATCGCCTTTGCTCTTTGGACGAATTGCGAAAGACATCACGGCCGCCGGACGCGTCAGCGGCGGCATCACGAGCACCTGCGCTTTCTCGTCGCATAGAGTGTCGCCGGTGGTGGTGTCCTTCAGCTTGGCGACGGCGACGATTTCGCCCGCGATCGCGCCGGCGATCGGAGACTGCTTCTTGCCTTCCAGGCGCAGCAACTGGCCGAAGCGCTCCTTCGATTCTCTTGTCGAGTTGAACACAGCCGCGTCGGTCTGAGCGCGCCCCGAAACGATGCGGAAGATCGAGAGCTTGCCGGCGAACGGATCGATTATCGTCTTGAACACCAGCGCGGCGAACGGCGCCGCCGGATCGGCGGGACGGCTTACCGGCTCGCCGGTCGCGGGATTCTGGCATTCCACCGGCGGACGTTCGTTGGGCGCGGGCAGAAACGTCGTCACTGCGTCGAGCAGCGGCCCGATTCCGATATTCTTTGCCCCCGATCCGCAGAAGACCGGCGTGATCTTGCGCCCGACCACGGCCGCGTGCAGCGCCGCGCGAACTTCAGCGTCGTCGAGAGTCCCTTTGTCCAGATATTTTTCCAGCAGCGCGTCGTCGGTCTCGGCTACCGCCTCGAACAACGCGGTGCGCGCCGCTTCCGCGCGGGCCTTGAGCTCGGCCGACAATTCCTCTTCCTTGAATTTGCCGCTGGTGTCGGCGTAGGTGAGCGCCTTCATCGCCAGCACGTCGACCACGCCCGTGAAGCCGAGCTCTTCGCCAATCGGGATCGTCAGCGCGACGGCGCGCGCGCCGAGAACCTTTTCGAGGTCCTTCATCGCGGCGTCGAAGCTGGTGCGCTCGCGATCGAGCCGTGACACGAACGCGATCCGCGGCAGTTTCAGCTCCTCGGTCGCGGCCCAGATTTTTTCCGATTCAACCTTGGTGTCGACGCCCGGACTTATCAGCATCACCACCCCGTCCACCGCGCGCAAAGTCGTGATCGTTTCGGGCAGGAAAGCGGCGTAGCCGGGCGTGTCGGCGAGAATTACTTCGGTTTTTTTCCAGTTGAGATGATTAAACGCGGAACTGATCGAAATGTGATGCTTGGTTTCTTCGGGTTCGAAGTCCATCGCCGCCGAGCCGTCGTCGGGCCGCCCCAATCGCGGCGTCGCGCCGGCCGTGAACAGCATCGCATCGGCCGCCTGCGTCTTGCCGGTCCCGCCCTGCCCCACGATTGCGATAGTTCTAAGCCGTCCGATTTCCTCAACAGCCATAGAGAGCACCTCTCAGCCTGCCCGGCGGGACCAGCGCCAATTCCAAGGCGCCGCGCCCCCGCTCGATGCAGTTTTTTATTTTGCGTTAATCACATACGGCCTACTCGTAGGCCCCCTCCACGCTCACCTCACCCGCGACGATTCTCTCGACCCGGTCTCCGATGTCTAGCAGCAGTGCACCTCTCCCGTCGATTCCCTTTACCACTCCCGACTGGCGCCGCCCGCCGTCCACGATTGCGACGCGCTTGCCGGTCAGCGCCGAGTAGCGTTCCCACGCGGGACGAACCGACTCGAAGCCGCGGGTCAGGGTTTCCATATAGCGGGAGTCGAGCAGATTAAAAAGCGAATCGGCGATCGCAATCCGGTCGCATGGATGCCCGGTCGCGATACGCATCGAGGTCGCCTTGTCGCGCAGCTCCGGCGGGAGGTCGTCTGCCGCGAGATTGATATTGATTCCGATGCCCAGCAGCACGCAGTCGAGGTTCTGGAGCGCGTCGGTCACAGCCTCCGCGATTATGCCGCCCGCCTTGCGCCCGCCGAGCCATACGTCGTTGGGCCATTTGAGCGCAACGATCCCCGGCGCCTCGCGCTCGAGCGCCTCCGCCGCCGCGACTCCGGCCACCAGGCTCAGGCGTGGCACGTCGGCCAGTGGAATCGGCGGCCGAATGATTATCGTCGTGTACAGATTGACGCCGGCCGGCGAATGCCATGTGCGGCCCATCCGGCCCCGCCCCGCGCTCTGACGCTCCGCGATCACCGCGGTGCCCTGCTCGGCGCCACCCGCGGCCAGCTCCCGCGCAGCTTCCTGGGTGGAGTCGATTTCGTCGAAATAATGTATTCGCCAGCCGATCCGGCCGGGCGCGCCGCGTTCGATTGCAAGATATGGATTCTGAGGCATTACTTTAAGTTTTTTCAGCGAATCCGCAGCCGCGTAGCGTCGGACGGGGAGCCCGCCAATCAGATCGCATCGATTCTCATGCTGATATCCGGAAATCGGGCCGAATGAGTCAGCGCACCGACGGAGATTAAGTCGGCGCCCGCTTCCGCAATCGCGCGAACAGTCGCGAGTGTCACGCCGCCGGAGACTTCGAGCTGGACTTTCGGTCCCGCGAGCGCGCGCGCTTTGCGGACGTTGTCGAGCGTCATGTTGTCGAGCAGGATCGCATCTGCGCCGGCCTTAAGTGCTTCTTCAACTTGCGCGAGCGTCTCGCATTCGATCTCGATCTTGAGCGTGTGCGGCGCCATCCGGCGAGCACCCTCAATAGCTTTCGTCACTGTGCCCGCCGCCGCGATATGGTTTTCCTTGATCAGCACGCCGCTGTCCAGGCCAATGCGATGGTTATGCCCGCCGCCGACGCGGACCGCGTACTTCTCGACGACGCGCAGGCCCGGATGAGTCTTGCGCGTGTCGATGATCTTCGCGTGCGTGCCCGCGATCGCATCGACGAACGCCCGCGTCGTGGTCGCAATTCCCGAGAGCAGCTGCACGAAGTTGAGCGCAGTGCGCTCGCCGATCAGCAGTCCCGCGAGCTTGCCCTCGATTTCCGCGAGAATACCACCCGCTTTCAGTTCGGCGCCTTCGGGCGCAAGCGCAACCATTCGCGGCTCGGCGCCTGCAAGCCGCATCACGGGCTCAATCAGGATACCGCCGGCGAGAATCATCCGCGGTTCTTTGACCGTGATTCGTGCGCGGCCCATCTTGCCCGGCGCGACGGTCGCAGCCGTTGTGATATCGCCCTGCCCCACGTCCTCGGCAAGCGCCCGCTTGATGAGTTCGGTCAGGTCGAGTTGGCGCAGGAGTTCCATGCCATTTAATTCTCAGTCGCCGGCGCCGAGTTCCTGAAGTTGGATGTCAAGAAGGTTTTTCTGACTATTCAATTCCTCGATTTTTAGCAGGGTTTCGGCTTTAGCTTCGTCCTTCGCGTGCAGCCAGAAGTTCCGATCTTCCCTCCGAATAATATGGCGATCCAAGTGGTGGACCACCTCGTTGCGCTTCTTCAGCAAGGTTTCCCGTAACACCTGTAGATCGAAGTTTGCTGGATGTGAGACCCATACTCGCGCGCGTGGCAATTGCTTTGGGAAAAACCCGGGGATCATTTGCGTCGACTCATCGGCCGCTTCGAGTTCGTTCAACTTTGCGAGTGTTTTTGCAAAACCCTTCCATGATACGAACAGGATCTGGTCTTGTAAGCCAATCGCCTTCCACTTCGCTTGAGCCCGCTGCCCCGGTTGCCATCCGAGCAGCGAGCGCAGCGAGTTGATGGCCTCGGTCGCCTCGATGCAGTGATTCATCGCGGTTTCTTCCGCCGCCGAAAGCGGATTCGTCACCGACGCCTCCGGATACTTCGCGATCGGCAGATGCGCTGCGAGATTCGGCTCGTCCAGATATGGCCGAATCACCTGCCAGATTTCCTCCGACACGAACGGCATGAACGGATGGATCAAGCGCAGCATCTTGTCGAATACGTTGACCAGCACCCATCGCGCGGCCGCCTGCCGTTCGCCGCCGGCCTTGAGCGGCTCCTTGGACAGCTCGATGTACCAATCGCAGAACTCGTGCCAGATGAACTGGTACAGCTTCATCGCAGCGACGTTGAATTCGTAAACGTCGATCGACCGGGTGACTTCGCGAATCGTGTCGTCGAGTCGCGACAGAATCCATCGCTCGGCCAATCCCAGCTTTGCGGTTTCGATGCGCGGGAGCGGTTGCGGCGCGCCATCGAGATTCATCATCACAAAGCGCGCCGCGTTCCAAATCTTGTTCGCGAACGCCCGCGACGCCGCGAATCTGTCGTGCGACAGGATTACATCGCGTCCTTGCGCGGCCAACTGCGCCAGCGTGAAGCGGACCGCGTCCGCCCCGTACTGTTCCATCAAATCGAGCGGGTCAACCACGTTGCCCTTCGACTTGGTCATCTTCTTGCCAAGTTCGTCGCGCACCAGCGGCGTGATGTACACGTCCTTGAACGGCGCCTTGTCCGTCAGCTCCAGTCCGAACATCATCATGCGCGCGACCCAGAAAAAAATGATGTCGAATCCCGTCAACAGCAGGCTGGTCGGGTAGTACTTCTCAAAGTCGGGCGTGTCGTCCGGCCATCCGAGCGTGGACATCGGCCACAGGCCCGAGCTGAACCAGGTGTCGAGCACGTCGTCGTCCTGGATGATGTCGGAGCCGTCGCACTCGGGGCATCGCGACGGCCGCTCGGCCGCGACAACCAGATGGTCGCATCGCGCGCATCGATAGGCGGGAATCCGATGGCCCCACCATAGCTGGCGCGAGATACACCAGTCGTGGATGTTCTCCAGCCAGTTGAAAAACGTGTTCTCCCAGAACTTCGGATGAAAGGTCGTGTCGCCCTTGCGCACCGCTTCGATCGCGCGATCGGCCATCTCCCGCATCCGCATGAACCATTGCTCGGAAAGCATCGGCTCGACGATCGTGTCGCATCGCGAGCACACGCCGACTGCGTGCGAATGCGGCTCGATCTTTTCGAGCAGCCCGGCGTGCTCGAGGTCCTTGACGATTTGCTTGCGCGCATCCTCGCGCGCGAGGCCGCGATATGCGCCCGCGTTTTCATTCATCCGCGCCATCCCGTCGAGCACCGCAATCTGGTCGAGGTCGTGACGCTTGCCCAGTTCGAAGTCGATCGGGTCGTGGGCGGGTGTAACTTTCAAGGCGCCGGTGCCGAATTCGCGATCGATCGCGGCGTCGGCAATGATCTTTATCTCGCGGCCCATCAGCGGCAGACGAATTGTCTTGCCGACGTAAGATCGGTAGCGCTCGTCGCCGGGATTCACGGCGACCGCGGTGTCACCAAGCATCGTTTCGGGCCGCGTCGTTGCGATCGTAATCGCACCCGTGCCGTCGGCAAGCGGGTAGCGAATGTACCAAAGGCTGCCCTGAACGTCTTTGTGATCGACTTCGAGATCGGACAGCGCCGTTTCGCATCGCGGGCACCAGTTGATGAGCCGCTTGGCGCGGTAGATGAGACCCTTGTTGTAAAGATCGACGAAGACTTTCGTCACGGCGCGCGAAAGACCCGGGTCCAGCGTGAAGCGCTCGCGGCTCCAGTCGCATGACGCGCCCAGCCTGCGCAACTGGTTCAGGATTCGATCGCCGTAAGTCGCGCGCCATTGCCAGACGCGATCGACGAACGCATCCCGGCCGAGCAGATGACGGTTTTGGCCATCCTTCGCAAGGTCCTTCTCGACCGCGTTTTGCGTCGCGATTCCGGCGTGATCGGTGCCGGGCAGCCACAGCGTGTTGTAACCCTGCATCCGGCGCGCGCGCACGATGATGTCCTGCAGCGAGACGTTGAGCGCGTGGCCGAGATGGAGCTGACCCGTGATGTTCGGCGGTGGAATCACGACCGAGAAGACTTTGCCCTCGCGCGCGGGATCGGCCTTGAAGTAGCCCAGCTCGATCCACTTCTGAAACCATCTTTCTTCAGCAGACTTCGAATCAAATGTCTTGGGCAAATCCACCGTGAGTATCCTGATGCCGCCGATCCTCCGATATTTTCCGCGATCCCGGAATCGCTCCGTCGAAAAAAGGGCGCGGCGCGCCCTTCGCTCAAATCATATTGTCCTCGCTGTCACCTCTCAAGCGCGCTGCTTTGAGGGCAAGGCGTCCCGTTCGATCAAATGGCTTGTAAAAGCGAGGGGGTTAATAATATCGTGCGCATGCCCGTGGGGATGGGTGAATTCGACTCCGGAGGGGAAATTTCTATGGCTGACGCGTTTCGCAAACTGGCTATGGCAGCCGCGCTTGGAACATTGCTTCTTGCGGGCGGAATGTCGGGTTGCAGCTCGATCTCCACTGACCGCGCCGATTGCAACGTCGTGAAGTTGCAGACGGAATCGGGCCGTTCCGATGCTGAGATCGCGTCGGCCATCGGCGCCAGCGTCAAAGATGTCGCAAAATGCCACGGACCTGAAAAGTCGGGCAACAAGACCTCGAATGACGCGATCCCTTCGGCCTATTGAGCCGCACCGCGACCGAGAGGCGCCAGTGAAAAGTGAAAAGTGAAAAGTGAAAAGCGGATTGGTGCGAGAGAGGGGACTTGAACCCCTACGAGCTTGCGCTCACAAGGTCCTGAGCCTTGCGCGTCTGCCATTCCGCCACTCTCGCGAGCGAGACCAAGAGTATAGCGTTTAACCGGCTGATGATTCCAATTCAAGACGGGATTCCAATATTCGCGCGGCGTCTTGAGCGCGCAGCCCCAGTGAAAAAGTGAAACACAATCTGCGGTTGCGATGAGTGACCGGGTGCGCGGCGCGATCGCGCTTGCCCCGGCGCCGGCGCCGTCATCGCTCGCGCTGGACTTGAGTGCGGGCGACGGCCTTTCGAGCCGTCTCCTTGCGGAGCGCGGATGGCGGGTAGTATCGACCGAGTATCGAACCCGCAAACCCGGCTGGGTGGCGGTCAACCTCAATCACGATCTCCCGTTTCGCCCGGCGCGCTTCGACCTGGTGATGATGCTCGAAGTGATCGAGCATCTCGCCGACATCCCGCACGCGCTCGGTGAAATAGCGCGCGTGATGCGGCCCGGCGCGGTCGCGATCGTCACCACGCCCAATCGCCTGAACGTCAGCTCGCGAATACATTACTTGCTGAGCGGCTATTACAAGGGACGGCGTGCGCCGTTGGCGTACCGCTATCGCGTCGCGGACGGCCGCAACTGGCACGTGATGGGCCTCAACGACCTGCATTGGATCGCATGGGGGGCGGGACTTCGGATGGAGGCGCTCGGGCGCAGCCGGCGCAAGTTGCGATCGCGAATCTTTGCGCCGATTCTGTGGCCGTTGATCGCGGGCTTCTCGTGGATGCTCTATGGGCGGGGCGCAAAAGAACCGGCACAGCGCAGAATCAATCGTGAGCTGCTGGGGTTCATGACCAGCGCGAGTCTGCTGATGGACGAAAATATCATCATGCGATTTCGCAAGGTGGATGGCTCCGATTCGCGTCAAGATTGAAGAGCATTGAAGACGTCTGTCATCGTCGCGACTCACGGCAGGCCCGCATCGATTCGGCGGCTGCTCGCAAGCCTCGCGCCCGAACTCGCGACTGGTTCGCGCGAGATAATCGTCGCCGAAAATGGCACGCCGGCGCCGATCGAGCTGTCGCTCGAAGGCGTGGCGCTCAAGCATCTGCACGAGCCTCGCGCCGGAAAATGCCGCATTCAGAATCGCGCAATCGCGCAGGCGGCCAGCGAAAGCGAAAGCGAAATCCTCGTCTTCCTCGACGACGATCTGATCGTCGCGCCGGGCTATCTCGAAGCGGTCGAGCAGTTCTTTGACACCCATCGCGAGTTCGCCGCGATGAAGGGGCGGATCCTCCCGGCCGAAGATCCCGAAAAAAAGGTCGGGCCGGTGGCGGTGTACCTCGACCTGCCGATCGCCGATCATGGCGAAGAAATAATCGAAGTGCGCGGAGTGCTCGGCGCGAATATGGCTTTTCGTGCAGAGGTGCTTAAACAAGTGGGATCGTTCGACGAGCGCCTCGGTCCGGGCGCGGGCGGGCACGAGGAGGAAACCGAGATGTCGCAGCGAATCCGGCGCGCGGGCTTTCGAATCGGATACGCGCCAAAGGCGCTTGTCTATCACGAAGTTGACGCCGCACGCGCCAATCGCGAACGATTCATCAGAATTGCGCGCGAGCGCGGCCGGTGCCGGATGCTGCATGAGAAGCATTCCAGCCTGGACGTGATCCTGAAGAATGTGATCGCGCTGACGCGGCTGCGGATTGCGCAGTTGACGGGCGCCGCCATCCCGAGAATCGCGCGCGAGGAACGCAGACTCGCAATCGCGCGCGGAATGTTCGACGGTCTCGGCGGCTAGAAACGCGCCGCGCGCCCTACCCTGTCGATTCAATCAGCGCGTTCAATTCGTTTGCGTAGCGCGTCCAGGTAAAGTTTTCGGCCGTCTCGCGGGCCTCACCGCCAAGACTTGCGGGCGCGTCAAACAAGGCGCCGAGACGAAGCGCGACCTCGCCCACATCGTCGGGATTGTCGACTCGAAACCCGCGCATCGAGGGCGGGATCAACTCCGCAACGCCCGAGAACACGCTGGTCATCACGGGCAATCCACTGGCCATCGCTTCCATTACGACGTTGCCGAACGGTTCGAACAGCGACGGCATCGCAAACGCGTCCGCCGCGTGAAAGATCGCCTCGACGTTGGGTTGTGGACCCGCGAAGACTACTCGAGCGCCGACGTTGAGGGCGCGAGCGCGGTGCGCGAATTTGTCGGCCGCTCGATCGGCGCCGACCACCAACAGAAACGCGCCGCCCGCGACCAGCGGCCATGCTTCGATGAGGAATCCCAATCCCTTGCGCGCGAAGCCGTTGCCGACAAAGACGACCATCCGGGCACTGGCCGGAACTGCAAACTTCCGGCGGATAGCCGCGCGCTCGGACGGATCGGCGCCGGGCCGGAAGCGATCGAGGTCGACGCCATTGTAGATCGTGACCGTTTTTTCAGGCGCGAGGCGGAATTCCCGAATCAGATCGTCGCGAACGAAATTCGACACCGCAATCGCGCGCCTCAGCCCGGGACTTCGGAAGGCCTGGCGCTCGACGAGCATCTGGACCTGATGATACGGACTGATACGCATCGCAGACGCGCCGAGCGCGCCGCGCCATCTTCGCGCCGCGCGGATGTAACTGGCGTGCGCGCCGCCGCCGGAGCGCATCACGTCGGCGCCGACGCATCGCGCGAAGCTCAGCACCAGATCGGTCCCTGCGCGGCGGGCCGCAGGCGCAGCAGTCCACGCGAATCGCATCAGGGACAGGGCGCGTCCGAGCCTTGGGCCTACGCCGACGCGATGAACATCCCGGTCGCCGGCCGCGCCACGGATCTGGTCTGCGAAAATCGTAATTTGATGGCCCGCTGCGCGCAGGTAATCCGCCGTAACGATCAAATCGCGCTCGGTCCCGCCGCCCGCGCTATCGAAACGGCGCGTCAGAAGCGCTATCCGCATTGAACGACGCTCCGCGGTATTGCCGCCGAACAGGTTTTGCGCGGTG
Source organism: Candidatus Binatus soli (assembly GCA_002479255.1). GTDB lineage: Bacteria > Desulfobacterota > Binatia > Binatales > Binataceae > Binatus > Binatus soli. Next base: position 92,898 of record DLMJ01000008.1, read on the forward strand.
CGCACAAAAGATGCGGGGCCCCTTGCCGTGTGATAATTTCATCGGCGGGATGTGAGGTGGGGGAATGATCGAAATTCAATGCACCAGTTGCCACACCCGCTATCGGATTGATGAACGGGTCCTGCCCGACGATACACCGACCTTCAAGTGCTCGCGATGCGGCCACGTGTTCAACGCGGACGCGGCGCCTGCAAGAGTGCGCAAAGCGGCTCCACCAGCGGCCGAGAGTGAATCGCAGCCGGCGCGCACGATCCGCCCCGCGCGGCCGCGCGCAGGCGAGCTCAAGTCTCCAGTCGAAAGCGACGTAGTCAAACGCGAGCATAGCGCGGGGCTGCGGCCGACGAATCCGCCCGAACCGCAAGTTCGCGTTCAACAATCGGATTCGGACCAGCGCGAGCCTTTCGAGCACAGGATGCCCGAGGCGCCGGCAAATGCGCCGACCGACGAGCCCGCTGATCGACGCGAGAAAGACCGGCACGAACCGCAATCCAATGATCCGCTCAATCGCCCCTTCGGCGACCGCGAGCAGAAAGCCGACACCGGCGAAAATCTGAAATTCGATTTCAGCGACGAGCGCAATGAAATCGGCGACGCGCCGCCGGAGCACGAGCTCGAGCGTCCCGAGCCCGCCGACGGCGGATGGCAGGTGGGCGATGTGCTCGATGAGTTCGAATCCCCGCCGGTTCGCCAGGCCCCGACCCTGATGGCCGAGCCGCAACCGGCCCCGCGCCCGGCGCCCAATCCGGTGCTTCGCGAGGCCGCGCCTCTGCATGCGCCGGCGCCTCGATTCGCACAGCCCCCGGCGCCGGCGAAAGCCGCGGGATTCCAACTGGGCGAGGTCGGCGACGAAGGCGCCGATGCGGCGGCGGCCGGCGGAACTCATGCGTCGGGATTTTTTCTTGCGATGTTTTTCTTCGTAGCGATCGTTTTCCTCGGTGCCAGCGCGCTCATCTGCAACGAGCCCGACGCCAGCGCGCGCATTCTCAGCCAGGCTCCGCGAATCGGCGGTTACTTCGCGCGCCCAATCGTACCGGCGATGCTGGTGGCGCTGCATGACGTCCGCTCGGAGTATTACACGCTCAAGGGCGGCCATGTCGCGCTGGTGATAAGCGGCAACGCGCAGAACGTCGGAGCGCATCCGTTGCATCTGGTCGAGATCGACGCCGATCTGATTGGCGGCGGCGCGCATCCGATCGCCAGCCGGAGCGTCGATTGCGGCAACGAGCTCTCGGCCAAGATGCTTGGCGAGATGACGCCGCGCGAAATCGAATTCTCTCAGGGGTTGAGTCCGCAGAAGGCGTTCGCGATGGAGCCATCGGCGTCGGCTCCGTTCCTGATGGTGTTCATAAATCCTCCTGCGGGCGCCGCCAAGGTTAGAATTTCGGTGTCAAAAGCCGTTGCGACGGCGACCGCTCCCGATTCCGGCGCGAGCTCCCGGCCGCCGGCCTGAATCGAGTCGCCGCGGCTATTCCTTCTCGCGTGCGAGCAGCTCCGCGTATTCATCGGCGTCCATCAGGTCTTCGAGATCGCTCAGGTCCGTGATCTTCACCTTGATCAGCCAGCCGTCACCGTACGGGTCTTCGTTGACGGTTTCGGGGCTCTCGGGCAGGTCTTCGTTGATCTCGATGACGGTTCCGGTGACGGGCGCGTAAATATCCGAGACGGCTTTGACCGACTCGACGACGCCGAACGGATCGTCCTTGCTGACCTTGTCGCCGACCGCGGGCAATTCGATATACACAATCTCGCCCAACTGGTCTTGCGCGTGATCGGTGATACCAACGGTCGCAACGATATCTTCAGTCGCGACCCATTCGTGCTCCTTCGAATATTTGAGCCCCTGCGGGATCTCCATGACTCCTCCCGAAATCGTGAGCGGTGCGCGTTTTGCAGCTGCTTCGCGCCAGGCCGATCGCGATCACATCAATGCTCATCAAGCGCAGTGGAGTCAGTCTTGTCAAGTTCCGCTTCACCCCGCCATGGGGATCGATCATGCGCGCGACTCTTGACTGTTGCGCGTCGATCGCACTAGCCGGCGCACCCGCCGCGATTGCCAGCCGCTCGCCACCCGCCGTATCGTCGAAGCCAGGCGCAAGAGATCGACCGATCGCGCGCAAGCGGAGGACCTATCTGCATGAATGTCGGAATTCCCACCGAAATCAAATCCGACGAGCGGCGCGTATCGCTGACTCCGGCGGGAGTGGCCGCGTTGCGCGCGCACGGTCATCGCGTGATGGTCCAGGCGGGGGCCGGGACCGGCAGCGGATTTGCCGACAGCGACTATCGCAAAGCGGGCGCATCGATCGTAACCGGCGCGCCCGGCGTGTGGCGCCGCGCCGACCTGATCCTGAAGGTCAAGGAACCGCAGCCGCCGGAATATCCGCTGATGCGTCCGGGGTTGATTCTTTTCACCTATCTTCATCTCGCCGCGGACCGGCGTCTTTCACGCGAGTTGATTCGCCGCCGCGTGACGGCGGTCGGCTACGAAACGATCCAGCTCGAAGACTCGAGCTTGCCGCTGCTCGCACCGATGAGCGAAGTCGCGGGCCGGCTCGCGATTCAGGCCGGCTCCTGGTGCCTGCAGGCGCGCAGCGGCGGCCGCGGCGTGCTGCTCAGCGGAGCGTCAGGGGTGCGGCCCGGCAAGGTGGTCGTTGTCGGCGGAGGAATCGCCGGACTGAACGCATGCCGAGTCGCCGCCGGCGTCGGCGCTGAAGTGACGATCATGGATATCAATCCAACGAGGCTGCGCTATTTGAGCGACCTGCTCGGCGGGCGCGTGACCACCGTGATGTCGAATCGGGCGACCGTCGACGAGGAAGTGACCAACTGCGATCTCGTGATTGGCGCGGTGCTGGTCCCGGGCGCCCGCGCGCCGCGGCTTCTAAGCGCAAAGATGGTGGCGCGGATGCGCCAAGGTGCGGCGATCGTGGATTTATCGATCGATCAAGGTGGAATCGCGGAGACCTCCGCGCCGACGACGCACGCACGGCCGACGTTCATTCGCAACGGCGTCGTGCACTACTGCGTGACCAACATGCCCGCGATGGTGCCGCACACGTCAACCTACGCGCTCACCAACGCGACCCTGACCTATGCGCTGGAGATCGCGGATCACGGGATTCTCGGGGCCGGACTGCACAACCCCGCCATTCGCCACGGACTCAACACCTTCGACGGCCATGTCGTGCATCCCGCGGTCGCGCAGGCGCTCAAGATGAAGCCGCACTCGCCGTGGGAATAGCGACAGCAGCGCAGTATTAAGCCGTTGGCACGGGCCGCGCCCCCCAACGGCGGGCGGCCTTAATACTGGGTGCAGGGGCCGCAGCCCCTGCCGCCCACCGCGCAGGTGATTCTTCCTTTGCTAATAGATGCCCTGCGGGCCGGTGTTGTAGCGCTGCTGTCCGGACTTGAGCTCGCCGTAGGTGCCGGTTTCGAAGCGCTGGACGTTTTGATTCAGGTTGAGATCGCCGTGAAGATCGGCGACCGCTTCCTTCACGCCCTCGAGCGCGATCTCATGGGCGCGCACCCAACGCCCGGAACGCTGCACGAAATTGGCGAGGTCAAACAGGTTTTGACTCAAAGCCGCCTGCGACTTGGCAAACTTCGCCGTCCATACGATTTGCCTGCTCTTGAGATCGACGAACTTGAGCGAGAACGCCACCGCAGCCGGACTTGCCGCCGAGTAATCCATCCCGACGCGTTCCTTGTAGCGTTCGATGGTGCCGTAGATCACGCCGTCGGCCGACACGTCATGGCCCAGCTTGAGCGCATTCTCATCGAGGTTCGCGATCGTGGTCGGCGCCATCTTCTGCATCACCGCCGCGACATCCTGCTCCGGGATCGGGTCCCATCCACCTGCCACCGCGACCTGGCTGTAGAGCTCGGCGCTAATCGCCTCTGCGGCTCCTGGAGCCAGCGGCTCGCCACCACCCGGGGCGGCTTCTATCATCGGCATCACCGCGATGCGATTGATGGCGAGCGTCTTGATCGAGCTCACTGCATGCGACTTCACGTCGCGGCGATTGATCGCGTCGCTGACCGCGGTGGTGGTGGAGTTAACCGCGTCCGCCGCGATCGTGGTGCATCCTGCCGCCATCCACAACGCTGCTGCCACAAGCGCCAACCGCGCGGCTCCCGCCGTCCAACCGGCTTTCATGACGTCACCTTGATCCACAGTTCCTTCAGTTGGCGCGGATCGACTTCCGACGGCGCTCCGCTCATCGGGTCAACCGCCTTTTGGGTCTTGGGGAACGCGATCACGTCGCGCAGCGACTCGGTGCCGCAAAGCATCATGCAAATCCGATCGACTCCAAAAGCGATTCCGCCATGGGGCGGCGCTCCGTATTTCAGTGCGTCCAGCAGGAAGCCGAAGCGATCGGTGGCTTCCTCGCGCGTCAGCCCCAACAATTCAAATACCTTCAATTGAAGCTCGCGGCTATGGATACGAATCGAGCCGCCGCCGAGTTCCTGGCCGTTGAGAACCATGTCGTACGCGAGTGCGCGCGCCTTGAGCGGTGCGGAATCGAGCATCGCAAGATCGTCGGGATTCGGCGCCGTGAAAGGATGGTTCACGGAAACCAGGCGCTTGTCGTCGGCGCTGAAATCGAAGAGCGGGAAATCGGTCACCCACAAAAATTTGAGATCGTCAGACTTGTCGAGACCGAATTTCGCGGCGAACTGCAAACGGATGTCACCGAGAACCGGCCGCACTTTGTCCGGCGGTCCCGCGACCATCAACAACGTATCGCCGGCCTTCAATCCGGAGGCTGCAGTCGCCGCGGCTCTCTCGCCGTCGCTCAAATACTTTGCGATCGGTCCCTGCCATCCGCCCTCGCCCGCTTTTATCCACGCCAATCCCATCGCATGGCGCGATTTCACCGACTCGGTAAGCTCGTCGAGTTCACGGCGGCTCAGCGCATGATCGCCCGGGACGTTTATTCCATATACGGATTCGGCGCGCGCGAGAATTTCCGCGAACACCTTGAACGAAGTCCCCGCAAATGCGGCCGTAAGATTTTTCAGCTCGAGCCCAAAGCGCGTGTCGGGCTTGTCGATGCCGAAGCGTTCCATCGCAACGGCATACGGCATCCGCGGGAAAGGCGGCTTCACGTCAACGTCGAGCACGTTGCGATAAACCGACGCGATCATTCCCTCCGCGATCGATTGGATATCCTGGGGCCGCGGGCACGTCATCTCGATATCGATCTGGCTGAATTCGGGCTGGCGATTCGCGCGCAAATCCTCGTCGCGGAAACATCGGGCTATCTGATAATAGCGATCGAATCCGCCGATCATCAGAATCTGCTTCAACAACTGCGGCGATTGCGGCAGCGCGTAGAATCTTCCGGGGTTCACGCGGCTCGGCACGAGGTAGTCGCGCGCACCCTCAGGCGTCGATTTGAAAAGTATCGGCGTCTCGACGTCGATGAACCCGTTTTGATCGAGATGGCTGCGAACCGCCTGCAATGCCTGATGGCGCCAGCGCAGGTTGCGCTGCATCTCGGGGCGGCGCAGATCGAGATACCGGTATTTCAGGCGGATTTCCTCGGCGGTCGCGGCGCCGTCGGTAATTTGAAACGGCAGCGGCGCCGACGCGCTCAGAGTCTCGAATGCGCTGACCAGCACCTCGATTTCGCCGGTCGGAAGCTCCGCGTTGACGGTGCCCTCGGCGCGGCGCACGACCTTGCCCTTGACCGCAACGTAAAACTCGGAGCGCGTCTCGCCGGCGGCCTCGTGGGCGGCGGCATCGTGCTTGGGATTCAGCACCAGCTGGACGATTCCGTCGCGGTCGCGAAGATCGATGAAGATAAGCCCGCCATGATCGCGCCGGGTCTGGACCCATCCCCACAGCGCAACCTCGCGGCCAACGTCGGTGGCGCGAATCGCGCCGCAGTAATCGGTTCGAGGCCAGGGCGGCAGCGGGGAATATTGGTCAGTTTTGGACATTTCCCATCACAGTTAAAAATTAGTTGTCGTCGAAGAATACCTGTGCCCGGCGGCGCAAGAAACAGTCACTCTCCGCGAGCCTCCGCAATCGCGCGGGCCGCCTCTGCCACCGCGACCTCGCGCTGCGTGCTCTGCTTCAGGTCGCGCACCTGCACGACGCCACGCGTCAGTTCGTCGTCGCCGATTATCACCGCGAAGCGCGCGCCAATCTTCGACGCGCGCGCAAGCAACGTCTTCATCTTACGCTCGGACGAGAGCATCTCGACGTTCAGATTCGCCTCGCGCAGATTGCGCGCCACGACGATCGCATGGCGCGTCGCCGCCGGCCCCATCGCAATTATCGCAGCGTCCGGCGCGGCAGTCGGCGCCAATCCGGCCGCTTGTATAGCCAGTGCCATCCGATCGACGCCGATCGCGAAACCGATTCCCGCAACCGCCGCGCCACCCATCGTCTCGACGAGCCCGTCGTATCGTCCTCCCGCCACGACCGTGCTCTGCGCACCGAGACCGCCCGCCATCACCTCAAACGCGGTGCGCGTGTAGTAGTCCAGGCCGCGCACCATGCGCGGATTGACGACGAACTGGACCTTGCCGGCGGAGGCCAGCTCTTTAACGGTATCGAAGTGTGTCCGGCATTCATCGCATAGGTAATCGAGGCTTTTAGGCGCCGACTCGGTGAGCTTCGCATCAATTTTGCAGTCGAGCAGACGCAGCGGATTGCGATCGATGCGATTGTGGCAGTCGTCGCAGAGTTCGTTCCAATGCGCGCGACCCCATTGCACGAGCGCCTCGCGAAAGGCAGGCCGGCACTTTTGGCATCCGATCGAATTAATCTCAACGGTGAACGGCACTCCGAGGTCGCGGCAGATCTCATCGATCATTATCAGGATCTCGGCGTCGCAGGCTGCGTCGGGCCGGCCGAATATCTCGACGCCGAACTGATAGAACTGCCGGTAGCGGCCCTTCTGCGGGCGTTCGCGACGGAACATCGCACCCGAATAGAACAGCCGCTGCTCGGGCTCGGTGCGATCGAACCCGGCCTCGATGTATGCGCGCACCACGCCGGGCGTGCCTTCGGGCCGAAGCGCGACGACAGTTTCGCCCTCGTCGCGATCCGTGAACGTGTACATCTGTTTTTCGACGATGTCCGAGGTTTCGCCGGTCGAGCGCAGGTAGAGTTGCGTGCGCTCGAGCACGGGAATTCGAACCTCTCTCATCGAATAGCGCTCGGCGAGCGCGCGCGCCCGCTCCTCGACGAGACTCATCGCGCGCGCGTCGGCGCCGATTAGATCTCGAAATCCTCTGAGTCGTGTCAGTTCCAAGTGGTCACACTGCTTTCAATTCATCACGCGCGAGCCGAGTTACCGCGCATCAAGTCGCGCAGTTTGCGAAAGCCGACGCGCTCGACGCCTTCATCCGCGATCAGCCGGCGCGCTTTTTCGGAAGTGAAGTACCGGAAGTCAGCCTCGCGCTGGAAAGCGTCGCGCGCACAGCTCTTGAGTTCGTCGCGAGCGAGCGCGGGGTGACACAGAATCTCACTGACGCCCGGCTGCAGAGTGCGAATAAGATTCGTCCAGTAGGATTCGGTCTCACCCACCGACGGCGGCCCGTTGAATACGAGATGATTGGGCGTAACGATTCCAAACGCGTCGAGCTGATCGAGAATCGCGCCCATCCCTCCCTCGCGCATCACGCGGCGCGACACCAGCCTGATCGGCACGCGATACTCATTGGCCAGCCTCACGTAAATCTCGTGATAGTCGAAGCGCAATTGCAATGTCCCCATGTGCGAATCGAGGTGAGTCGCATCGATTCCCGCCGCGAGCGCCTTTTCGATTTGCGCGCGCAGTTCCGCCTCCGCCTCGTCGAGGCGGGCATGCTCGTAAACCTGCGCGACGGTCTGCCATAGATACCCGCGCTCATCGACCAGCGACGGCACAGCTCGCCGCCCCAGCACCGGTCCCCACTTGTAGCGATCCCACTCCGCAGTAAGCGTGAGATGTACGCCCAGGTCGGCGGCAGGATTAGTCCGCGCGAAGTCTGCCGCCTCCTCGAACCACGGGCACGTCACAAGAATCGTTGACGACGTAAACAGGCCATCCGTCAGGCCTCGGATGACGCCCTCGTTCTGGTCATGGCACATGCCAAAATCATCCGCATTGACGATGAGCACGCGCGCGTCCGCCGCGTAGCCGAGTCGTTCAGCGGTTGTTTGCGGGCGATTGCGAATTTTTCCCTTCGGTTCCATCGAATATCTCAACCGGTCGAGTTCGAGCTTCCAAATTTATCGGCCCAATCGGGAAAGAAAAAGGGCCGCCTTTTTGGGCGGCCCTCTCTCGAAGTGCCGATTAGGCGTTGCTTCCTGAATTATACCGTAAGGATATGGATCGTGCAGGCGGAACCCAGCCCGATCACGTGGGCCTGGCCCGCCTTGGCGTTCGGCACCTGGCGCTCTTTGGCGCGATCGTCCTGCGTCAGGTGCCAAACCACCTCGCAGATATTCGCGACGCCGGTCGCACCGAGCGGATGCCCCTTCGAGAGCAAGCCGCCCGAAACGTTGACCGGAGATTTGCCGCCGAGGCTTGGATGCACGCCACCCTTCTCGTCGATGAACTTGCCGGCTTCGCCATCGCCGCACAGTCCGAGGTTTTCGTAGTGCACCAGCTCTGCCGTGGCGAAGCAGTCATGCAATTCGGTAAGCGCGATGTCCTTGGGTCCGATGCCGGCCTTCTCGTAGGCCTGCTTCGACGCGCGCCGCGTGAGCGTGCTGACGTCGGGAAGCGTGAGGTCGCGATCAGTCCACGGGTCCGAGGTGAGCACGGAAGCCGCCACTTTCGCGCGCTTGCGTCCGCCGGCGAGCTGTTTCAGCTTGTCCTCGCTGACCAAAATCGCCGCCGCCGCGCCGTCTCCGGTCGGGCAACACATATAAAGAGTGTTGGGATAGGCGACCATGCGCGCATTCATCACGTCTTCGAGCGAGACTTCGTTGCGATACTGCGAGAACGGATTCTTGGTCGCATGCTTGTGCGACTTCACCGAGATTTTTGCGAAGTGCTCCATCTTGGTGCCGTACTTGCGCATGTGCTCGATGCCCGCCTGGCCGAAGACCGCGGGCATCGTGCCGGAGCCGACCTTGCCCTCGGTCAAGTACGCGGGATCGCCGCCGCCGCCTGCCCCGCCGAGCAATCCCGCCTTGCCCATCTGCTCGACGCCAACCGCCATCGCGATGTCATACATCCCGGCCGCGACGGACATGTACGCCTCGCGAAACGCCGTTGAGCCGGTGGCGCATGCGTTCGCGACGTTGATTACCGGGATTCCGGTCTGGCCAATCTGCTGCAGGATTCTCTGTCCGACCATCGCGTTGGACTGCTGGAGATTTCCGCAGGCGAACATCTCGACGTCCTTGATTAAAATTCCGGCGTCCTTAAGCGCAAGCAGCGCCGCCGCGCCGCCGAGTTGGGGAACGGTCTTGTCGGGATAGCGTCCGAATTTGATCATCCCGGTTCCCAGAACATAAACATTTCGCATCTTGATTCCTCCTGGCGGCCCGGCCCGAAGCTCAGGTCCGTCGTAATATTGCTTGCCGCGCTTGCTGGGCGCCCTAATTCTTGCTCGGCCGGTACGAAAAGGCTATTACGTCGTGCCCTTCGCGATCCTTGGCCGCAACGCCGGTCACCAACTCAACCGGCAGGTTGAAAATCTTGTTAGGTTCCTTCTGAGCCTGCTCGGGATCGACGTCCGTCAGATTCGCGCGGACGCTGATGCCCTCGGGCAGATCGACAATCGCCGTCACATACGGCGTCTTGATTCCCGGATATGACTGATGCACGACCGAGAACACGTACACCTTGCCCTTGTCGGACAAGGTCAGCGGACTGAACTTGTCGGCCTCGCCGCACTTCGAGCATGCGACGCGCTTGGGATCGAGATAGATTGCGCCGCACGCGCACTTGATACCTTCGAGATGGGGCTTGGGCGCCAATTTCAGCCATGGAACAATTGGGCGAGGTCCCGTGTCAGTAGCTTGAGCCTGCTCAGCCATACAGATCCTCCGCACGTTACGATGATTGGTTCTATCAGAATGACTAACGCCGCCCGTGCGGCGGCGCGGTCCTTCTCTCTGGCCGGAGTTTCCCACAGGGGCTGGAAGTCGTCAACCCTCGCGCCCGCGCCGCTAATCGAGCCGTAGGGCCGCTGTGCGAGGCTGGCGAAAATCGAGAGCCGGGACGATCGCGCGCCGCCCCGCGAAGGCTACTTGTGCTGCCAGTTGGGCGGGCGTTTCTCGACGAATGCGCTCGTCCCCTCGACTCGATCCGCGCTGCCGAACACTACCCCGAACGCCTCCTGCTCGAAGCGCAGTCCGGCATCCTCTTCCATCGTGAAAGCGGCCCGCAGCGCGGCCTTCGCCTGGCGTAGCGCGACGGCGGATTTGCCCGCGAGTTTCTCTGCCAGCTTGCGCGCGCTTTCGATCAGGTCGCCAGGCGCCACGACCTGGTTTGCGAGGCCCAGTTCAAGCGCCGTCTTCGCGTCAAACATGTCGCCCGTCATGATCAGCTCGCGCGCCTTGTTATGGCCGATTCGATGCGGCAGGCGCTGCGTGCCGCCGAAGCCCGGAATGAGTCCGAGATTTATCTCGGGCTGGCCGAAACGCGCCTTTTCGCTTGCGACGATCAGGTCGCACGCGAGCGCAAGCTCCAGACCGCCGCCGAGCGCGAAGCCGTTGACCGCCGCAATGACCGGTATCGGCAGGTCCTCGAAACTTTCCATCACGCGATGGCCCAGGCGCGAAAAATCGAGTCCGTCAACAGCCGACATTTTCGACATCGCTGCGATATCCGCGCCTGCGACGAACGCCCGATCGCCCGCGCCTGTGACGATTAGCACGCGCACCGACGAGTCGTGGCGGACCTCGCGAATCACGCGCGCCATTTCCTCCAATACCTCGCGATTCAACGCGTTCAGCGCCCCCGGACGGTTGACGGTCAGGGTCGCAATCGCGGCTTTTTCGAAAATGATATTTTTGAGGTCCACCTGCCCACTCCTTGGAAAATCGCGACGCCCGCGCCGTGCCGCGAGTCCCGCACTTGTAGTTCCGCCCTGCGCGCTTTGACTGTCAACCCCCGCTGGAGCGCGAAGTTTGCCGGGCCGGCGCTTGCGTGAAACTCATCGCGCGCGAAACAATGCGCACGTGCCAGTCAAATCCAGAGATTATGCCGCCGCGAGCGTCGGCGAGATTGCCGGCTTGCTCGCTCTCGCAATCGTGCTCGTCGTTGCTTGCGGATGCACTCCGCAGGCGCAGCAATTTGTCGACAAGATTCGCGTTGAATCAACCGAGAAATGCAATGAAGGCAACCAGGCCGCCTGTCATACGATCGTGCAGGCGCTCAGCGACACCAAGGTTGCCATCGAATCCACCGCGCCGCTCGAGACGCAAACACCCGCCTGCAACGCCGGCAAACAGGACGCATGCCAACAGCTCGCGGTGCTGCACGGTGAGTTGAGCTCATGGTGCTCGATGGGCAACGGCCAGGCGTGCGCTGCCGTCAACACCGGTCCGTGGCCGGCGAAATGGGACGAGCCCGCGCTGATCGACGCGGCCAAGCTGACGTGTCTCAGCGGTCACTTCAAGCCGGATTCAAGCACCTGCCAGGCCTTGCAAATGATGTAGCGGCATCCGCTCAGGACGCGACGCGCTCGGCGACGATCACCATCCGCTTGCCGTACAGCAGCGCCGGCGACAGCACGTGGCCGATGATCTCGCGCGTGACCTCGTCGCGCGGTGGCCGATGGCCGGGCCGGCGCGCGTTGCGGGCGGATGCAGCCGCCGAAAATTTCATCGCCATCCACAGAATCGGGACGATCGGCGACATCGCCACCGAGGTGGGACTCCACCGGTCCGTGTAAACTTCGAGATGGTCAAAGCCCGCCAGACGCATCATGTATCGCGCGCGATAGTAATCGAGCATGAACGCGTGGCCGTGATAAACCCGCCCCGGATTTAGGCTGCGTGGCGTCTGAATCTCGTTCATCAAGCCGCGGCGCAGATTGCGCTGCCCGGTGAGAAAAGCGCTCGCCCGGGCCGACAGATGCATGAGGTTGGGCGTCGTCAGCACGATCTTCCCGCCCGGCCGGATCACGCGCGCACAATCGCGGATAAATCCCATCTGATCCTCAAGATGCTCGATCCCTTCGCGCGACAGCACGTAGTCGAAGGACTCGTCGCGAAACGGCAGCGCCTCGTTGGCATCCGCGCAGATCCATGCTGCCGCCGGTTGGCGCCGCGCCGCCGGAAAAAGATCGACCGAGACGACGCGGTAGCCCAAAGCCGACAGCGCGCGCGACTGGATCGCTCCGCCCGCCGGGATGTCGAGCACGATCCCCGGCTTCATCGCGCCGAACAGTCCGTGGCTTCGCCCGCGCCGGCGAACGACTACGTCACCCTCCATCGGCCGCGATTGCGAACCTGGCAAGGACTACTGCCGCTCTTCGAAGCCGAGTGAAATCATCATCTCGCGCAGCGATTGATCGACGACCAGGTACTCGGTGAGCGAGAAATACACGTGGCATCCGCGATGCGTTTCCCCGCCCGGGCGCTCCACGATTTTCAGCACCAGATCGCCGTTAATCATCACCGGCTTGTCATTCATCGTCACGCGCAGCCACATTTCCAGCTACCTTCCCGCAAGCCGGCTTAGTACTCGGGCTTGAAATCGAAACGATGAATCGCCTCGATGAAGCGGATCGTGCGCGTCTTCGAGCGCATCACGACACTATTGGTCATCGCGCCGCCGGAGAAGAATCGCACGCCGCGCAGGTAGTCGCCGGTGGTCACTCCCGTCGCCGCGAACATCACGTTATCTCCCGCCAGTTCCTCCAGCGTGTAGCGATGCTTCAAATCCATGATGCCCATCGCAAGGCACGCCTCCGCTTCCTCCGGGTTGCGCGGCACGAACCGGCACTGCATCTCGCCACCGGCGGAACGAATCGCGGCGCCGGCCAGCACGCCCTGATGCGCTCCGCCGATTCCGATCAGCATATCGATTTCGCTTTCCGGCCGCGTGGTGGCGATGGCGGCGGACAGGTCACCGGCCGAGATTATCTTGATCCCGGCGCCGGCGCGGCGCACTTCATTGATCAACTTCTCATGGCGCGGGCGATCGAGGATCGCGACCCGCAAATCCTCGACGTACACTTTTTTTGCTTCGGCCAGTGCTTTGAGATTGTCGGTCGGCGACCTGTCGATGTCGATCACGCCGCGCCCCGCTGACCCGCACGCGACCTTGTCCATGTAAGTATCGGGGCAGCGCAGGATTCGCCCGCGCTCCGCCAGCGCAACGCACGACAGCGCGTTGGGGCCGCCGGTCGCGCAGATCAGCGAGCCTTCGATGGCGTCGAGCGCGACGTCAATTTCGGTTCCCGCGCCGGTGCCGACGATTTCGCCCTCGTACAAAAACTCGGCGTCACCCTCTTTGCCTTCGCCGATCACTATTTTGCCGTCCATCGCGACCGAGTTCAGCGTCTTGCGCATCGCGTCGCACGCTGCTCGATCCGCCAGCCGCTCGTCGCCCTTGCCGATGAAACGCGCGGCCGCCAGCGCCGCAGCTTCCGTCGCACGTACCACTTCGAGGGCAAGATTCCGTTCCATCCGGGCCTCCAGGTCAGTTCGATGCGGTCTTCAACGGGTGTCCGAACAAAAATTCTATCAGGTGATAGCCGTCGCCGACGAGCAGGCCCGTCGCCGTGCCGTCGCTTTCGGTGTAGCGGCGCGGCACGCCGCCGCCCGATTTCGACTGCGCCGACGTCATCAGCGCGAACGGGACTGGTTCCGGCGAATGAGTCTTGAGCTGGCTCGGCGTCGCGTGATCCGGCATCAGCAGAATCGCAAAATCGCCCAAGCCGCCCAGCCCCGCGAGCATCGGGCCGATAATCAACTCGTCGATGCGCTCGATCGCTTCCTTCTTCAGATCGGCGCGGCCCATGTGACCGGCCTCGTCGGGCGCCTCGATATGCAGCAGCAGAAAGTCGCGCGATTTGAGCGATTCGAGACCGTAACGCGCCTTTGCGGCATAATCGGTATCGAGAAATCCGGTCGCTCCCGGAACTTTGATCAGGCTCAGTCCGGCCAGCCGGCCGAGCCCGTTGACCAGATCGACGGCCGATATCACCGAGCCCTCGACGCCGAAGCGTTCCTTCAGCGTCGGCACCTCGGGCCGCGTGCCCTGCCCCCAAAACCACGCCGAAGTCGCCTCGGTTTTGCCGGCAGCGCGGCGCGCCTTGTTCACCGGATGCTCGCGCAAAATCTCCGCCGAACGCCGCATCAGATCGCGGAGCAAATCTGCCCCCGCGCCCTTGGGCAGATACGCTTCGACGGGCTTGCCCGTGATGTCGTGCGGGGGCGTGAGATTCGTCGTCGCGATTCCGCCGCGCCACATCATCAGATGCCGGTAGCTGACGCCGTTGAAAAACTCGATTCCGCCGCCGGCCAGTTCTCTTTGCAGGTCGGCGACGATCTGCGCGGCCTCTTCGCTCGTAATATGGCCCGACGTGAAATCGTTCATTATCATCGCGCCGCCGTCACCCGGCTTCAGCGACACGAGATTCATTCGAAACACCACGTCACGCGGCCCCATCTCGATTCCCTGGCTCGCCGCTTCGATTGGCGCGCGCCCGGTATGATAGTGCGCCGGGTCGTAACCAAGCATCGTCATCGTACCGACGTCGCTGCCCGGGGGCATTCCCTTGGGAATCGTCGCGACCATCCCGAGCGTCCCGCGCGTCGCCATCAGGTCCATGTTGGGCTTGTGCGCTGCCGCAAGCGGCGTCTTGCCGCCAAGTTCCTCGCACGGCCAATCGGCCATCCCGTCGCCGTGTATGATGACGTACTTCATCGCATCGATCGGTCCGCTCCGAGTCGCGCCGCTTATTCGCGCTCGAGAACTTTCATCACTTTCGCGAGGTCCGGTTCGACGACGATCGTGTTGCTCAAGTTCTTGAGCGCCGTGTCGGGATCCTTCAAGCCGTGTCCCGTCAGCGTGCACACGACGACCGCGCCCGGCTTGAGCATCCCGGCGCCCGCGTATTTGAGCAGCCCCGCGACCGCCGCGGCCGACGCCGGCTCCGCGAACACGCCGCCGCTGGCGATCAAGCGATACGCCGCGAGGATCTCCGAATCGGTGACGATGTCGATAATCCCGCCCGACTCGTCGCGTGCGTTGGTCGCGCCCTTCCAGCTCGCGGGATTGCCGATTTTGATCGCCGTCGCAATGGTATGCGGATCGTCAATCGGATGGCCGACCACAATCGGCGCCGACTCGGCCGCCTGGTAGCCCATCATCTTCGGCAGCCGCCCGCTCAATCCTAACGATTTATATTCCTGGTAGCCGGCCCAGTAGGCCGTAATATTGCCAGCGTTGCCGACCGGCAGGAAATGATGCGTCGGCGCGTCGCCCAATTGATCGCAAATCTCGAACGCCGCCGTTTTCTGCCCCGCGATTCGATCGGGATTGATACTGTTGACCAGCCGAATCCTGACCGGATCCCGCTCCGCGAGGTCGCGCACCAACTTCAGGCAGATGTCGAAGTTGCCGATCACCTCGAGCACCCGCGCGCCATGCATCACGCTTTGCGACAGCTTGCCAAGCGCCACCGCACCCTTGGGAATCAGCACATACGCCTTCAGCCCCGCGCGGCCCGCGTATGCCGCCGCGGACGCCGCCGTGTTCCCGGTCGAGGCGCAGATTACCGCGCGGGCGCCCTCGCCCAACGCCTTCGAAATCGCCAGCGTCATGCCCCGGTCTTTGAACGAGCCGGTCGGGTTGGCCCCTTCGAACTTAAAGTAAACCTTGATGTTTAGCCCGAGCCGCTCTGCAAGCGCGGGCACCTCAATAAGCGGCGTGTTGCCTTCGTTCAGCGTGACGACCGGCGTCGAATCCGTCACCGGCAGGAAGCGGCGGTAATGCTCGATCAGTCCGGGCCAGTAAGACAACCGCTGCTGTTTGGATCCGCGCTTGGAGTCCGACGCCATCGCCTAGAGCTTCTCCTCGATTCGGATAAACGCGGGCGCCGACTGCACGATTTTCTTCCTTCGAATCTCCGCCAGCGCGCGTTTCAGGCCGCGCTCGGGCGCGTCATGGGTCCGCATGATAACCGGCACCGTCTGCGCCGTTCCGCGACCCTTCTGGATCACCGACGCGATCGAAAGCCCGTGACTGCCGAGCACCGACGCGATGGCGCCGAGCACCCCCGGCTTATCGCGCGCCATGAACCGCAGATAATACTCGCATACCACGTCGTCCATCGGCTTGACACTGGCGCCCTTCATCAGGTGGATCGGAAATCCAAACGCGTGCGCTCGCGCCGAGCCTTCGGCCAGACGATGGCGCGCGATTTCCAGTATGTCGGCCATTACCGCCGTCGCCGTAGGCATCTCGCCCGCGCCGAGCCCGGAATACATTGTCGCGCCGAGCGCGTCGCCGTGGATATAGATCGCATTGTACGCGCCGCCGACGCCGGCCAGCAGATGGCGTTGCGGGATCATCGTGGGATGCACCCGCGCCTCGATGGCGCCGTCGTCATCCTTGCCTATGGCGAGCAGTTTGATCGCGTAGCCAAGCTCGCGCGCGTACGCGATGTCCGCCTGCGTAATCCGCGTGATCCCTTCGGTATAAATCTGCGCCGGTTTCACCATCACGCCAAAGGCAAGCGCCACCAGCAGGCAAAGTTTGTGGGCCGAATCATGCCCCTCGACATCGAGCGCGGGGTTCTTCTCGGCCAGGCCCTTACACTGCGCGTCGGCGAGTGCGGCGCCAAACTCGACGCCCTCCTCCGTCATCGTGGTGAGTATCGAATTGCAGGTGCCGTTGACGATTCCATAAGCCGCGCGTTGGCGATCGCCCGCCAGTGCCTCGCGCAGGGTGCGGACGATCGGTATACCGCCGCCGACGCTTGCCTCGAAACCGACTGCCAGGCCGCGCCTGCCGGCCTCGCGAAAAATCTCGCCGCCATGCTCTGCGAGCAAAGCTTTGTTCGCGGTAACGACGTCCTTGCCCGCCGCCAGAGCCTTCATGATCAGTGCGCGGGCTGGTTCGTGGCCGCCAAACAGCTCGACCACGATATCGATATCGGGACGCGTGACAACCGCCGCGGCGTCGCGCGTAATCAATTTCGCCGGCACCCCAAGCGCGGCGACGAGCTTGACCCTCAGATCCGCCACCGCAGCCAACTGAACCGGTGCGCCGAGCATGCGTTCGTATTTGTCGCGGTTGCGCAGGATCAGCTTCACCACGCCGCCGCCCACAGTACCGCATCCGAGCAGAGCAATCCGTATCGGTCTCAATTTGTTCCCGCTCATTTTTGCGATTGCCCTTATGAGGCGCTGGCCGTGCGCACCCCAATATCGGCGTGGCCGGCCCTCAGTGCGTGACGAATTCCGCGGAGCGCCTGGCGGGTGCGATGCTCGTTCTCGATGAGCGCGAAGCGCACGAATCCGTCGCCGTCCTGTCCGAAGCCGATCCCCGGCGAAACCGCGACCTTGGCCTCAGCCAGCAGAAACTTCGCGAACTCCAGCGAACCCATCGCGCGGAACGGCTCCGGGATCGGCGCCCACACGAACATCGTCGCCTTGGGTTTCTCCACCGGCCAGCCGGCCCGGTTGAGTCCGTCCACCAGCACGTCGCGCCGCCGCTTGTACCTCGCGACGATCTCGGCGACGCACTCCTGCGGTCCATTGAGCGCCGCGATCGCGGCGACCTGCACCGGCGCGAACATCCCGTAGTCAAAGTACGATTTCAGCCGCGCCAGCGCCGCGATCATCTCGCGATTGCCGACCGCGAAGCCCACCCGCCAGCCCGGCATGTTGTAGCTCTTCGACAGGGTGAAGAACTCGACGCCGACATCCTTGGCGCCCGCCACCTGCATCATCGACGGCGCCTTGTAACCGTCGAAGCACAGGTCCGCGTACGCGAAGTCCTGCGCGACCATGATGTTGTTTTCGCGGGCGAACTCGACCACCCGCTGCATGAAGTGCAAATCGACGGTCGCAGTGGTCGGGTTGTGCGGGAAGTTCATGATCAGGAACTTGGGCCGCGGCCAGCATCGATTCACCGCCGCCATCAACTCGTCGAAAAATTCCTCTCCGCGCCGGATCGGGACGCCCTGCACCTGCGCGCCGGCAATGATGCATCCGTATTGATGAATCGGATACGTCGGCGTCGGCGCAAGCACCACGTCGCCCTGGTCGAGAATCGCCAGCGTCAGGTGCGCGATCCCTTCCTTCGATCCGATCGTAACGATCGCTTCCGAATCGGGATCGAGTTCGACGCCGTAGCGCCGCTTGTACCAATCGCAGATCGCAAGCCGCAGCTTGTACACACCGCGCGAGACCGAGTAGCGATGGTTGGCGTTCTTGGAGGCCGCCTCGATCAGCTTCGCCACGATATGCGGGGGAGTCGGCTCGTCGGGATTTCCCATCCCGAAATCGATAATGTCCTCGCCGGCTCGCCGCGCCTTGAGGCACAATTCTCCGATCGCGTTGAAGACGTAGGGTGGCAGCCGTTTTATTCGTGGAAAATCCATTTTACTCTTGCGGTTGGCGATTATGCGCGGACTCCGCGTCCGCTAAATGCGCGAGCTATAAGTTTTAACGGACGCCCGGCTGCGCCGCTAGTAGGCGCGTAACGCGGTGGCGCAGGCGGCGCGTCAGTGCGACACCCCCGTGACTCGGATCACTTCGCCGGGCGCGCCAGCGCGGCCTCTTCGCTCGCGCGCCGGCGCGTCGCCCAATACACGGGCGCCGCGCACACTGATATCAGCCCCGCGATCTGCCATTCGAACGGTATCCCCGCCGTATCCGCGATTCGCCCGGCAAACAGCAATCCCATCGCGCCACCCATCGTCTGGAACGTGGAGTTGAATGACAACAGCGTCGCGCGATTGCCCGCTTCGATCTGCTCGTTGAACCAGCCCTGAACCACCGGCATCATCGCCCCCGTGAACAGATTCATCACGAACAGCATCGCGAGCGAAACCAACGGACGTCCGCCGAACAGCCCCGCCAGGAACAGCATCGCGCTCGCTCCGATAACCAGCATGCTCACGCGGGCGGCGCGCTTCGATTCGTCGCCCCGGATCCGCGCGCTTACCTCCGCGCCGACCAGTCGCGCCGCAGACAGACCGCAATAGATCCAGCCGACGATCCACACGCCAACCGCCAGCCTCTCGTTGAACATCACCGGCCATTCGATCCAATACGGCGCCCACGCCGCAAATGTAACTGCGCCCGCCACACTCAGCATGAGGACCGTATGCGCGCCCAGTCCGGCGCGGATGCCGTCGCCCACGTTCGCGGCGACCTGCCGCGGGATCGCCGCGATTCTGACTGTCCTGGCGCGTGGACGCTCGTCGTGCATCAGGAATGCGCCGACCGCACCGCTGACCAGATAGCCGGCTGCGCCGAGCAGCCACGGCCATGCGATATCGATGTCGGCCACGTACGCGCCGATCATCGCCGATCCCATGAAGCCCAGCGTCGTCAGTTGCGAGATTCGCGAGAACAGCCGGTCCTTGAGCCCGTCGTACCCTGCCTCATCGAGCGCATCGACCCCCCAAGCGTCAATCGCGCCGTTGCCGAATGTCGTGCCGATACCGTCGATGCTCTCGGCGATCAGGAACACGTAGTAATGATGCGCCAGGAAGTACAGGAGAAACGCGCAGACCCGCAGCGATGCGCCGAGCACGTACGAGCGGCGCCTGCCGAGCAGATCGGCGAACGCACCGGTGGGCACGTCGGTCAGAAACAGGACGACGAAGTACGTCGCCAGTACGCTGTTTATCTGGAACTGGTTGAGCCCGCGCGAACGCAGAAAGATCGGATAGACGCCGAACAGAAACCCGCCGGCGAACGAGTACAGACCCCATACCGTGTAGTAGCGGCGGATGATGTCACGAATAGTCGGAGCATGCGGTCGTGCGATTTCCACGGAAATTTCCCCGCCCAGTATCCCGCGCCGAAAGAAAAAGCCCCGGGGCTCTCAAGCGCCCGAGGCTTTTTAGAGCCAAGTATCGATGTCCGTCTCAATTCACGAGGAACCTCACTGAATCGGGGAGGACGCGACGTACATCACCACTCGGCTTCATGGCGCCAGAGTAATTGAGCGGCTAATCATCAGTCAAGCCGCTTCTCACGGAGCAAAACGGGCGCGCTGTTCTCAGAATCGCACGCATAACATAGGATTTAACCTTCACTTGACGAGACTGAACCCTGGTCCGCATGAGCAACCCGAGCATCGACCGCAGCTTCGATTTTCCCGCCGACGTGCCCGAACCCGGACTCGCGACGCGAGCGTGGCGCTTTTCCAACGTGGTATCGCTCGCGGCGCGCGTGTACGCGGGCTACAAAGGCACCCAGCTCTGGACGCGCTTTGTCAGCGATCGCAACAAGGCCGAACTCTATCGCCGCCAGGATCTTCGCGCGGCGCAAGCTCTCAACCGCACTTCAATCCGCCTGGAAGGTTTGCTCATCAAGGCATGCCAGTTCATCGCAACTCGCGCCGACGTGCTTCCCGACGAGTGGGTATCCACGCTCTCCGGCCTGCACGATCGCGTCCCGCCGCGGCCGTTTGCCATGATCCGCGAACAGATCGAGCGCGAACTCCGCCGGCCGCTCGAGGGCGTTTACGCCGAGTTCGATCCCGCGCCGCTGGCGTCGGCATCGCTCGCGCAGGTGCATCAGGCACGCCTTCACGACGGCCGTCGATGCGCGGTCAAGGTGCAGTATCCGGGAATCGACGGGATCGTCCGCGCCGATCTCCGCAACATGACGCTGGTGCTGCGATGGCTCGCGAAGCTCGAGCACGACTTCGACTATCGGATCCTGATGCGCGAGGCGCTCAAGTACATCCCGATGGAGCTGGACTTCGATCACGAGGCCGACAACTCCGCAACGATGCGCCGCAACTTCGCCGCGGATTCCGGCGTGATGGTCCCCGAGGTCTATCGCGAGTTCACCACGCGACGCGTGCTCACGATGGAACTGGTCGAAGGAATCAAGGTCACCGATGTCGACGCGCTCGAGCGGGCGGGCATCGACAAGCACGCGGTCGCGCAGAAACTGATCGAGATTTTCTGCGACCAGGTCCTGCGCGACGGCTTTTTCCACGCCGATCCGCATCCCGGCAACATCCTTGTTCAGCCCGGCCCCCGGATCGTGCTGCTCGACTTCGGCCTGGCCAAGGATTTTCCGCCCGCGTTCCGCGACGGCATCGTGCGGCTGACGTTTTCGATCCTTACTTCGAATCGCGATGGAATCGTCGCCGCATTCACAGAGCTGGGCTTTCGCACGCGCACCGGCTCGCCCGACACGCTGCTGGCATTTTCCGATTTGTTTCTCGGCAACACCATCAAGGCGAGGAAGGCTTACGCGGACAAGGACCTGGTCGAAGAGTTCTCGGAAGAGCTTCCGCGTGCGATTCGCGCCAATCCCGTGGTCGAAGTCCCCGCCGACGTTTTGCTTGTCGGCCGCATGATGGGTCTGCTGAGCGGACTGGGCAAAACACTCGACTCGCAAGTCGATCTGTTCGCGACGATCATGCCGTATGCGCAACGCCTCATGAGGGCGCAGGCGGCCCCCGCGCCTGTCGGCGGTATTTTCGACCCCGCTGCCGACGCTCCCGCGGACACTCCGGCCGGCAAGTAGGCCGGTTTCGCCGCGCTCCGCTTTCATGGCACTGTTTTGCCGAGCTGATTTTTTTGTTTCGCGGATGCGGCCCAAATGCTGCCGCCCTACCGACTTTGACGATGCGGAGTCCAACTGATGTCTGATCGACGCAATAAACTTGTGCCACTCGCAGCGGAGCTCGCGGCCGACTTTGCCATTCGCGCCGGCGAACACGACCGCGCCAATTCATTCCCGGTCGAAAACGTCGATAAAATGAAAGCGGCCGGATACACCGCGCTCGTCATTCCCGAAAAATACGGCGGACTCGGCGCTGACCTCGAGGATTTTGCGCTCTGCCAGGAACAGCTCGCGCAGGGATGCGCCGCGACCACGATCGCAATCAATATGCATCTGTTCGGCATCGGCAGCATGGTCGAACGCGCCACCGGCCGCCCGCAGGAGGAATTGTTCTTCGACGTTATCGGGCGCGGCCGGCAAATCCTCGGCGGCGGTATCAGCGAACCCGAGACCGGCGGCGATTGGGGCTACTTCGCCACCCGCGCGCAGCGCGACGGCGCGACTTATGTTCTCAACGGCCGCAAAACCTTCACCAGCCTCTCACCCGTGATCGATCTGTTCATGGTTATGGCGACGATCGAGGACTCGAATCCCCCCGCCGCCGCCACCTTCGTCGTGCCGCGCGGCACTCCCGGCTTCGAGCTGGTCGAAACCTGGGACGCGATGGGGATGCGGGCGACGGCCAGCCACGACCTGGTGATCAAAGATGTCCGCGTGCCCGCGATCGCGATGGCGGAATCGCGGCCCATCGGTCCCGTCAACGACCAGGCGATTTCGCTGTTTGCATGGTTCGGTATTTCCGTCGCCGCGACCTATACCGGCGTGGCGATTGCCGCGCTGAAATTCGCCAAAGAATTTGCCGGCCGCCTCAAACCCCTCGCAATGCCGCGGACGATCAAATATTTGCCCGGCGTTCAGTTCGCCATCGCCGAGGCCGAAGCGCTGATCGCCCAGTCGCGCGCGCTCTATCTCGGCGTCGCCCGCGACTACATTCGCGATCGCGATTCATTCAAGGGCGAGACGGGATTGGCGCGAGTCGTGATGCCGAAGTATGTCGCGACCAACAACGCGATACGCGCGGTTGACCACTGCATGGAGGTCGTCGGCGCGCACGGGATGCTGAAAAAATTTCCCATGGAGCGCTACTACCGCGACGTTCGCGCCGGCCCGAATCATCCCCTGTCCAACGCCCGCGCGCGCGAGCTGCTCGGCAAGGTCGCGCTCGGCGTGGGCCTGGCCGAGACGCCGCGCTGGTAGATGCGAAACCGTGTCGCGCGTTGTCGATTGATCTGCGCGTCGCGCTGGACGCTTCCCCCCGCGAGTAATATCGTTCCAAAGCTGTGAACAATGAAATCGAACAGGTTGCGCTCCGCGCCGCGCGTGCCGCCGGCAGAATCCATCTCAAACGGCTCAGCAGAATAACAATAAATCGCAAGTCGAACTCGATAGATCTTGTCACCGAAGCCGACCGCGAATCGGAAGCCGCAATCATCGATGTGATCCATCGCGCGTTTCCAACCCATGCGATCCTCGCGGAGGAAAGCGGCGCCAGCGCGCATCAAAGCGACCATCGATGGATTATCGATCCGCTCGACGGCACCACCAACTTCGCGCACGGCTATCCGCAATTCTGCGTATCGATCGCGTACGAACGGCGCGGCCGCGTGCAGTTCGGCGTAGTCTTCGACGCGCTGAAAAAAGAATGCTTCATCGCCCAGCGCGGACAGGGCGCGCGCTTGAACGGCAAGCCGATTCGCGTCAGCACGACGCCAAACCTCTGCGCCGCGCTGCTGTGCACCGGATTCGCTTACGACCGGCGCGAACGCCGGCGCTTCTATCTCTGCTTCTGGGAAGAACTCATGACGCGTGCGCAAGGCGTGCGACGCACCGGGTCAGCCGCGCTCGATCTCGCCTACGTCGCGGCGGGACGCACCGATGGATTCTGGGAGTTCGGGCTCCGCCCCTGGGACGTGGCAGCCGGCGCAATCCTCGTCGAGGAAGCACGCGGACGCGTGAGCAACATGGACGCCTCCGAGCTTGACCTTGCCGGCGCGAATATCGTGGCGACCAACGGCCGGCTGCATGAACAGCTCATCGAAGCGATTGCTCAGGCGCGGCCGGAAGCCGACCGGCGCCAGGCCGAGATGCTTCGTGAGACCAAGGCCTCAGCGTAGAAATACTTGCTTGATTTTCGCAGCACGCCACAGATGAACGCGCAGATTCGACGCGCGACCCGCGACTAGCGCCGCGCGATGAACATCCCGGTATCCTTGCTGATTCGAATTTCGCCGCGCGCCGCGATTTCATTCTCAAGATGCCGCCGCAAGTCGGCAATCTGTTCGTTGGTGACTCTGCTTCGCACGCGCATCGAGCAGATATAGTCCATCAACGGCGCAGCTTCGGTCACAACCAGCGAGTCGGGGTAGCGTTCGAGCTTCACCTCGCCGAAAGCCCGGCGCATGTAAGCCTCGCCGCTCTCGAGGCCAAATCGCGCAGTCGCTTCCGTCATTCGCGGGACCGAAAAAAAGCGCGCCGCAAGTTCGTCGATCTCTCGCATGTTCGCTACTCCCATCGTGGCCGCATAGCAGAACCCTGACGGCTTGAGCACGCGCCGAACCTCGCCAAGAGCGCGTGGAATGTCGGGCACATGGTAGAGCATGTGATTCGCGATCACCGCGTCGAACGATGCGTCGCGAAACGCAAGCGCCTGCGCGTCGGCCTGTGCGAAGGTAAACGGATGGCCCAGCCGCGCGAGGTTGGCGCGCGTTTCGCGGATCATCCCGCCCGACATATCGGTTAGAACCACGCGCCATCCCGCAGGAACCTGCACCGAACTGCGCCACAATATGCCGGTGCCGCAGCCGAGCTCGAGTACGCTCGCGTTTTCAGGAATCCGAAAACAATCGAACATCCAACGCATCAGCCCGTAGCGATTGGTGCTGAAGCGCTGATGCAGCCGTATCCGCGCCGACAGGTTGGAGCCGTCCTTGTATTGCTCGCGCAGCAGCCGCCCAGAGTCGGTGTCGGTGTTTGTCGCCATCGCCGCGATGTTGGCGCGCGAATCCTTTTGCGTCAATCCATCGCGCTTTCTTGTCAGCTGCGATTCCTTGATATAGTGCTTGCGTCTGCGGCGCCGTTCGCCCCGGTAGTGAAAAGGACATCACGGAGGTCTCCGGAACCTCAAGTCCGGGTTCGATTCCCGGCCGGGGCACCAAAGTCCGGAAAACACCTCCAGCACACAAGATTGTCAGACGTTTCTGTTCACAGCATTCTTTGCCTTGTCGACCACGCGCTCCACGGTCTTTTTGATCTTGCCGGTGGCTTGGTCGAGCTTCCCTTCCCTCTTTAGACGTTTGTCATCTGTCAAAGCCCCAACTGCTTCTTTCACACGGCCTTTGATCTTGTCGCTCGTTCCGCTCATTACACTGTACTCCTCTTGGTCAAGGCCATTGCTGGCCAGCGTTAAGGTTCGCCAAATACATCTGCGCTGCTCGTCCGGTCACGATAAGCCGAGGCGCTGCCGCGTTGGATTAATCCCGCAGGCGCAGATCGTCCTGGACCGCGCGCACGCCCGGAACCGAGCGCGCTACCACTGCCGCCTCCAGGTTCCGCGCCCCGGTTGGGACGGTCCCAGTCAGCCGCGCGACGCCGTTCCTCATCTCCAGGCCGACGCCTCTGAACTCATGCTCGTCGAGAGCCTTCCTGACCGCGTGCTGTAGCTCGTCGTCACTCGCGTTCACAGCTTGCTGCTTCGCGCTCGGCACCACCTGCAGTTCGTTCACCACGCGCCTGACTCCGTCCACCTTGAGGGCGTCGGCCTCAGCGGCGCCCTTCGCGTCCTGTGAGGACACAATCCCGAACAGCGTCACCACCCCGTCCCACGAGTCGAGATCGATTTCGAGTCCCGGAACGTTGCTATCGGCCAGCAAGCTCACCCTCACGGCCGACGTGATCCATATGTCGCGGGCGGTGTCCCAAGCTCCGTATCCCGACCTGGGCGGCTGCGGCGTGGGCGCGCGCCAGATCTCCGCATCGGCCAGAGTGTCGGGACTCTGGATCTCGCTGGCGACCCGGCGGACACCTGGCACCGCGGCCGCAACCTCGACGGCGCGCAGGTGAGCGCTCAAGGTTTTTGCCGTGCCGCCCAGTAGCACGACGCCCTGGTTCACGGACTGCACAACGATATTGCTGCTCTTGAGTGAACGATCGGCCTGTAACGCCTGTTCGACCCGCTGCTTGAGGTTGTCATCAGACACTTGCATCGCCTTCTCATGCTGCGGGGCGACCACCTGTAGCAGGTTGCGCACGCCCTTAACGCCGTCGACTTTCCGAGCGATAGTCTCGGCCTTCGCCTTCTCCTCGGCGGAGTGCACCTTGCCGTACAGAGTGACTTGGCCGGCGATGGTGTCCACCTTAATGGCCGTCGCGCTCACGCCCTCGGTGGTCAACAGGGCCAGTTTGATTTTGGTGGTGATCCAGGCGTCCGGGGTCGCCGCCCCGGCCGGCGCGGCCAGCGCAGCGCCAAGCACCACAGCCATGACACTGTACCTAATCCACATCCACGATAGTCGCTGCATGATACTTCTCCTTAGATCGACAACGTTCACCGTATGAACCCGCCACCCATCACGATCCAGATCACCAGGACGATCAGCACGATGGTCAGCAAGCTCATTCCGCGCGGGCCGTAGTAGCCACCGCGGTAACCATAATAGCCACCGCCGCCACCGAAGAGCAAAATCAATAAGATGATCAGGAGCAACATAAGCAAGCCTCCATAGAGATCGAATTAGAACAAGTGCGCTAACTGTCAGCGCCTCTGGTAAAGCCCTGCGCCGATGAGAACGACGCCTAAGACAAGCGCGCCGGCGCTCAAAGCCTGAGGAACCACGTGCGTAGATTGCTCGGTGCTCTGGACTTTAAGAGCGCCCAGGTTTACAACGTCCTTGGTTTCTGAGGTTGTAAATACCGGGATGGTTAGTCCCAAAATCCCTAGCAACGCGAGCAGTGTACCCAGCCATACAATCGATTTCATCAGTATTGCTCCTTAATGCGGCGGGCCTACTGCTGGTTGCAGCCGGTCTTGCAGGCGGCGTATGCTGTGAGCAGCATCAACAAATTAAATGATATCTCGCCTGGGCGCGACATTCGCGCGCGACCCTGCCTTGCGGCGGCCTTGGTTTTGATGCTGGAAACGCTCGATGCTTAGTAGAGCCATGCTCAAATCCCACTAATATTCGGTCAGAAACGCGCGGCGCCGGGGATCAATTAGCAATCCTTACGTTAGCTGAGTTATAGCGCAAGGCCATGGATTTTTGACATCCAGATAGCCAAGGCGTGGTTCTCTAAAGAACCAAACCGGGAACGTATCGCAAGATTTCCTTTCCTTGAACAATCCGTGGCGATAAATTTATTTTCAACGCCCGCTTGCTCGAGCAGGCCCTTTATTCCTGGTTGCTGTTCACCGAGGGCATCTGACCCGGTGGCTCTTTGGCGGCATACTGCGGAGGGTCGCGATGCTGCCATCGCGGGTCAGATAATGACGTGGGTGAGGAAGAAGTTTGTGCGCAATCGATTGGAAACACCGTGAACCAAAACCGCGCAAACTCTTGCCGTGGGAAGCGGTCGGGGCTATAAGCCGAGTTGAAATCAGAGGGTAAAATGGAAATCGCGGTCAAAATGAAAATGGGAATTATCGGCAGTCGGAAAGTGACGATCCTCGGAGCGCTGCTCTTCGCAACTCTGGTGGCGGGTTGTTACGGCCCCGGATGGGGAGGCGGTGGCGGTTGGTGGGGCGGGGGACCGGGCTACTACTCGACCAACGTCTACCGGGGCTACGGCGGCTATTCGCACCCTGGTTGGTTCGGCGGCTATCCTTCCGCGCACGACACTTGGGCTGCGAGCACTCGCGGGCGGACCAGCTATGGTGGCGGAGGCGGCGGCCATGCCAGCGCTGGCGGAGGAGGCGGACATGCCAGCGGTGGAGGCGGCGGCGGGCATGCTGGGGGCGGTGGAGGCGGCAGTCATGGGCGCTAATCGTCGATCGCGGGAAGAAGCAATGCGTCAACCAATAGATGGTAATCGAAGAAGCACGGCCGCTTGGCTGGCTCTGTGGGTCCTGTCGGTCTGTTTCGTACTTGGGTTTTGCAGCGCCCGGACAGCCTTGGCACAAGAGTCCGGCCAGAAGACCTTCAGTTCGGCTGCGGAGGCGGCCGACGCTTTCGCCGTAGCCGCACAGAATAACGATGAGGCGGCGATGCTGGCGATTCTGGGGCCGTCCGCAGGGGACCTGATTTCCTCCGGCGATCCGGTCGCCGACAAGGAAAGACACGATACTTTTGCCGCCAAGTATCGTGCGTCGCATCAGTTTGCCGGCGCTGCCGATGGACGAACCTTCCTCTACATAGGCGCCGAGAATTGGCCGACTCCGATACCGCTGCGGCAAAATGGATCGCAGTGGTACTTCGACACTGATTACGGCAGGCAGGAGATTTTATTTCGGCGAATCGGCTCCAATGAACTGGACGTGATCAAAGTTTGCGGTGCGATCGCCGACGCCCAGCGAGACTATTACGGCGCGCTGCACGACGGTGCCTCGGAGCATCAATACGCTCAGAGGTTCCGTAGCACGGCAGGAACGCAGGACGGCTTATACTGGGAGGTCAAGGCGGGCGCGCAGCCGGACAGTCCTCTCGGTCCCCTGGTCGCTGAAGCGGCTAGCGAAGGCTATCAGCACACCGGCCAACCGCATCCCTTCCACGGCTACTTTTACCGGTTGCTGACCAGTCAAGGAGCCAACGCGCCGGGTGGCGCCAAAAGCTATATCGTCGCGGGCAAGATGACCGGAGGATTCGCGCTGCTTGCCTATCCTGCCAGCTATCGCGACTCTGGAGTGATGACCTTCATCGTCAATCAGGACGGTCAGGTCTATCAAAAGGACCTCGGTCCCAATACCGGCCAGATAGCCGGAGCGATGGCGGCGTACGATCCGGATGCGACGTGGCAACCAGCGAACAAAGCGACCGTTGCCGCGTCCAAATGAGAAAAGGATCGATCCTTGGTGAGAATCCACATGTGACTGAAACGGGATGATCCTCCTTAGAGTTTCGCGACCAGGGGTCGCCGAGCGGCTGGCCCGATTTGAGTGGGAACATCTGGTTGTTGGCCAGGCGCGGTGCCTCTTTGTGCGTGTGGAGCAACAAAATAAAGCCGCGAACATGCGCGTTGCCTAGCGAGTTCCCCGCACAGCTACAGATGAATCGAACGGCTGACAGTCGAATCGGCGAAGTTTCTAATCTCGTCGAACTTCTTCGCTGGCGCGCGCTCCAGCAGCCGGAGCAGCGGATGTACGCTTACCTGGTTGACGGAGAAATAGAAGGAGCGCATCTGACTTATGGGGCATTGGACAGGCAGGCACGGGCTATCGGTGCGCTGCTCCAAAGCTATAGAGCAAGGGGGGAGCGCGCACTGTTGCTGTATCCGGCAGGTCTCGAGTTCATCTCCGGCTTTTTTGGATGCTTATATGCTGGGGTAATTGCCGTTCCGCTGCCTCCGCCGAATATGGCCCAGCCGCAGCGGACTGTCCCGAGGCTTCGCACCATCGCAAACGATGCTCAACCGATGCTCGTGCTGACCACGTCATCGATCCTCTCCAAAGTTGAAGGCTTGTTCGCGCAAGCTCCCGAGCTACGAACGCTGCATTGGTTGGCCACCGACAAGGTTATCGGCGGCGCGGCGGATGAATGGCAGGACCCTGCGGTGACCGGCAACACGCTGGCTTTGCTCCAATACACTTCGGGCTCTACCGCATTACCGAGGGGCGTAATGGTCAGTCACGAGAACCTTATCCAGAACTCAGCCCACATCAGCCAGGCATTCGAGATTGCGCCGGATACTGTATCAGTGACATGGTTGCCGGTGTTTCATGACATGGGACTTACCAATGGAATTGTCCAACCCATATGCGGAGGAGGACGTCAGTGCATTCTCATGCCCCCACAATCCTTTCTTCAGCGGCCGTGGCGGTGGCTTCAGGCTATTTCGCGCTACAAAGCCACGATTAGTGGAGGCCCCAATTTCGCGTATGAAATGTGCGCTCGCAAGATTACTCCGGAGCAGCGCCACGGTCTCGACCTCAGCAGTTGGAAGGTGGCCTACAACGGTGCCGAGCCGGTCCGTGCGGACACTCTGAAACGGTTTGCCGCGGCTTTTTCATCCTGCGGTTTCCGACCGAACTTCTTCTACCCGTGTTACGGCCTCGCTGAAGCCACGTTGATCGTTTCGGGCGGACTTTTGAAAGAGGAGCCCGTTCTCTGCACAACGCGGGTGGCAGCGCTCGAGCACAACGGCGTCGCGGAGGCCTCGGACGCCGCGCAGAATGCACGGACACTGGTTGGATGTGGGCGCGCGATGGCCGATACGAAGATTGTTGTCGCCCATCCTGAATCGATGACCGCTTGCGCGCCCGATGAAGTCGGGGAGATTTGGGTATCAAGTCCGAGCGTGACTCAGGGCTATTGGAACCGGCCACAGGAAACCGAGCGCATCTTCCACGCCTACCTCGCAGATACTGGTGAGGGGCCGTTTCTTCGCACCGGAGACCTGGGATTCTTGAGAGACGGCGAGCTATTTATCACCGGCCGGCTGAAGGATCTGATCATCATCGGCGGCCGCAACCTTTACCCCAACGACATCGAATTCACGGTCGAACAAAGCCATGCGGCAGTACGGCCGGGGTGTTGCGTCGCGTTTTCAGTCGATGTCGCCGACGACGAACGTCTGATCGTCGCAGCCGAAGTGGAGCGCCGCTACCAACCGGAGCAGCACCAGCTCAACGGCGAATCGCGCGATCATTCACACGCGAGCAACCGGAACGGGCGGTCTCCAGCGGACCTCGACGCGGTGGTTCGGACCATTCGCCGCGCGGTCGCAGAAGAGCATGACGTGCGAGTCCATCAGGTCGTGCTCCTCAAGGCTGGAAGCATTCCGAAGACTCCCACCGGCAAGGTTCAACGTCGTGTTTGCGAAGCCAGGTTTCGGGACGGGACGCTGGAACAGTACGCGAAGAATAAGTAATGGCCGGAAATCAAATTGACGGCACTATCCGGCATGACGCGGAGCAAAATGGACGCCGCGAGAAGGGCAATCCCGCACCCGGCGCGGAAGCGATCCAGGCCTGGCTGGTATCCAAACTTTCCGAACTGCTGGAAATCGAAGCGAACGAGATAGACGTCGGGGAACCATTCGCCAGCTACGGACTGGGATCGACGGAGCTGGTCAGTCTCTCTGGTGAACTCGCAGAATGGCTGGGACGACAGCTTCCGGCCGAGTTGGCATATGAGTTTCCGACCATCGAAGCTCTCGCCCGCGGCTTGGCGGACTCATCAAGCCCGTCGCAGCCGGCCGCCGAGGTGAGCCGGGTTCGGGAGGCTAATGCCGAAGCGATCGCAATAATTGGGATCGGCTGCCGCTTTCCTGGCGCAAAGGACGCGCGAGCTTTCTGGAATCTACTTCGCAACGGAGTGGATGCAATCCGGGAAGTTCCCGCGCAACGCTTCAACCTGCACGATTTTTACGATCCCGATCCCGCGGCCCCGGGCAAAATGGTCACGCGCTGGGGTGGTTTTATTGAGCAGGTGGAGCAGTTCGATGCGCACTTCTTTGGTATCTCGCCGCGAGAAGCCGCACGCATGGACCCGCAGCAACGCCTGCTGCTTGAATTGGCCTGGGAAGCGCTGGAAGACGCCGGACAGGTGCGGGAGCATCTCGCGGGCACGCCCACCGGCGTGTTTATCGGCATCTCGAACAACGATTACGGCCGGATTCAATTCAATGATCTGGATCGTATTGACGCGTACGCGGGGACGGGCAATGCCCTGAGTATTGCAGCCAACCGTATCTCCTACGTATTTGATTTCCGGGGACCGAGTATTGCGATCGACACTGCCTGTTCATCGTCACTCGTTGCGGTCCACCAAGCCTGCGGCAGCCTGAGAAGCGGAGAGTCCACTCTGGCATTGGCCGGGGGCGTGAACCTGATCCTGTCGCCGGCGATTACGATCAATTTCACGAAGGCGGGAGCAATGGCGCCCGACGGGCGCTGCAAAGCCTTCGATGCGCGAGCCAACGGCTACGTTCGCAGCGAGGGCGCCGGGGTCGTTGTTCTGAAACCGCTATCGAGAGCCTTGGCCGACCGCGATCCAATCTACGCCGTCATTCGCGGGAGTGCCGTGAATCAGGACGGACGCAGCAACGGCCTGATGGCGCCAAATCCTCAAGCCCAGGAAGCGGTTCTGCGAGAAGCCTATCGGTGGGCCGCGGTCTCGCCGGGCGACGTTCAATACGTCGAGGCCCATGGCACGGGCACACTGCTTGGCGATCCAATCGAGGCGAAAGCCTTGGGCGCGGTGCTTGCTCTCGACCGTCCTCTTAAGCGCCCGTGTCTCCTTGGCTCGGTCAAAACCAACCTGGGTCACCTCGAAGCCGCCGCCGGTATCGCTGGATTAATCAAGGTGGCGCTGGCGCTTCAGCATCGCGAGATCCCACCGAGCCTGCATTTCGAGGAACCCAACCCTCATATTCCTTTCGATCAGCTCCCGCTGCGCGTGAACACGACGCTGTGCCCATGGCCTGCGCTGCCGGATACAGCCCTGCTGGCCGGGGTGAGTTCATTCGGTTTCGGTGGAACCAACGCCCATGTGGTTGTGCAAGGGGCTCCCACCCTCGATTCGGAAATGCATGCTGCGCAGCGCGAGAACGCAAATCGCGATGCCACGTGCACATACCTGCTGCCCTTGTCGGCACGCAGCGCGCCGGCTCTGGAATCTCTCGCGCGAAGCTACCACGATTTCCTGATTGATCCGGAGTTGACGGCGCCGCCCTACGACATTTGTTACACGGCTGGCGCGCGGCGAAGTCATCACGAGTACCGGCTGGCCGCGACGGGCAATTCAGCAGCGCAACTGGCGGATGGGCTTGAGACTTTTATCCGCGCAGAGGTTTGTCCAGAACTGTCTTCTGGCCGCAAGCTTTCCGATCGCCGGCGAAAACTGGTCTTTGTATTTCCAGGGCAGGGTTCCCAATGGTTTGGGATGGGGCGAACGCTCTTGCAGCAGGAAGCGGCCTTTCGAGAAGCCGTGGAACGCTGTGACCGCGCGATGCGGCCCCACGGAGACTGGTCCTTGCTTGCAGAACTCACAAGCACCGATGCGGCCGACTCCCGGCTGAACGAAGTCGACGTTCTGCAGCCAGCCCTGTTTGCGATTCAGGTGGCGCTTGCGGCGCTATGGCGTTCATGGGGTATCGAGCCGCACGCGGTGGTGGGCCACAGCATGGGCGAGGTCGCGGCCGCTCACGTCGCGGGCGCGCTAAGCCTCGAAGATGCGGCGCGGGTGATATGCTGCCGCAGCCGTCTTGTGAAGCCGACTATTGGTCGCGGAGCAATGGCTGCTGTGGAGCTTTCGATCGATGACGCGCGGCGCGCGTTGGCCGGCTATGAAGATCGGGTATCGATCGCCGTCAGCAACGGTCCCACTTCGACGGTTTTGTCAGGAGATCCCGCGGCGCTGGAAACAATCGTGAGTCGAATGCAGCATCAAGCCATCTTCTGCCAAATGATCAAGGTTGATTTTGCCGCTCACAGTCCGCAGATGGAGCCGATCCGCGCTGAT
This sequence comes from Candidatus Binatus soli, assembly GCA_002479255.1. Classification (GTDB taxonomy): domain Bacteria; phylum Desulfobacterota; class Binatia; order Binatales; family Binataceae; genus Binatus; species Binatus soli. The sequence goes on from DLMJ01000008.1 coordinate 126,246, forward strand.
TTGGAGCGCGCGTTGGAAGGACTACAGCCCCGACCCGCATCGGTGCCGATCTACTCGACAGTAACCGGCCAGGTTGCCGACGGCTTGAGCTTCGACCCGCTCTATTGGAGCAGGAATCTCAGAGAGCCTGTGCTCTTTTCAACTGCGGTTCAGCAGTTGCTGAAAGATGGACATGACATTTTTCTTGAGGTCAGTCCGCACCCTATTCTCCTCAGTAGCATTCAGCAGGGATTTCGTCATGCCGGGATAGAAGGCGCGGTAATCGCGTCGTTAAGGCGCGAGGAAGACGAAGGCAAAGTGTTGGCTCGGTCGCTGGGGATGCTTTACACCCTGGGACATCCAATCGAGTGGAGCCGCATCTATCCCCAGCGCGGACGATCCGTTCAGCTTCCGTCCTACCCGTGGCAGCGGGAGCGTTGTTGGATGGACACGCCAGCAGGCGAGGTCGGTGGTCAATCGCGATCGCAGTACGTCTCGAGCGATGGCGCGGAGAAGCATTCTCTTCTCGGCCGGCATTTCAAATCGGCGCAAACGGAAACCCACTTCTGGGAGAGCGCTCTGGACAGGAGCGCGCTATCTTACCTGGATGACCATCGCGTCGAAGGACTCGCGGTACTCCCCGCCGCGCTCTACGTGGAGATGGCGTTGGCGGCCGCCACTGAGGCGTTTCCGTCGCGGTCGTTTGTGCTGAAAGATGTGGAATTTCAAAAGGCGCTCTTCATCCCCGACGGCGGAACTCGGACGCTCCAGGTGATCCTCTCTCCCGGCGCCGACGCGGCGGCATCCGTTCATATCTACAGTTGCCCGCACGATGTAGAGCAAGCCAATCGATCGTGGACGCTACATGCGACAGCAAAGGTTTGTCCTGAGCCAGACAATGGAATTCCCGCGGCCATCGAGCAGGAAGCGCTCGCGGAGGTCCAGGCTCGATGCTCGGAACAGATCTCCGGACAGGACTACTATATGAGGCTTCGCGAAAGTGGTGTCGACTATGGCCCCTCTTTCCAGAGCATCACTCAGTTGTGGCGATGCAACGGAGAAATGCTGGGTGAAGTGAAAGTCCCCGATGGACCGCATGGAGAGTTCGACGCCTGTCAATTCCATCCGGCCCTTCTGGACGCTTGCTTTCAAACCCTTGGAGCGGGTGTAGCCGCTCAGGCGACGAGAAACGACGAACAGGGCACCTATATGCCCACTCATATAGATGAGATTCGGGTCCATGGTGGCCAGGGTTTGCATCTATGGAGTCACGCCCATCTGCAAGCACCCGACGCCTACAGCATCAAGGGAGACGTGCGGCTCCTGGATGAAACTGGCCATGTGGCGGTCGAAATTGTCGGACTGCGCTTCGATAGCATCGGCAGCGATACAAAGCGTGCCGCCGATGAGAACCTGGACGACTGGCTCTACGAATTCCAGTGGCAGCCAAGAGAGCGTCCGGATGAACAGCCGGCCCCGGAAGGGTCCGCGCCAGCCACTAGCGGCAACTGGCTTATCTTTGGGGACAGCAGCGGCGTCGGAGAAAAGCTTGAAGCACTGATCAAGACACAAGGAGACGGCAGCGTTCTGGTCACTCGCGGTGAATCGTACGAGCGCACGGACGGCCGGCATTTTCGCATCAATCCTCGACGGCCGGAGGACATCCGACAGCTCCTCGAGGCGGTGTTGGCGCCCGATCAGCCAATCTGCCGCGCGGTTGTCCATCTCTGGAGTCTTGATGCTCCTCTTCCAGAGGAGAGCACCGTAACTTCGCTGAAGACAGCTCAGACTCTTGGCTGTAGCAGTGTCTTACAGTTAGTCCAGGAGCTGGCTCGGGTCGAACGGAATCACTTACCCCGCTTGTGGCTGATCACGCGGGGATCTCAATCAGCCGGCGAAGAGACCTTGCCCCTGGACCCAGCCCAGTCGCCGCTTTGGGGATTGGGTCGCGTTGTCGCTCAGGAGCATCCCATGTTCTGGGGAGGACTGATGGACCTGGAACCCGGGCCTTCGGTTGCCAAGGACGCCGCTCATCAGTTGTGGAAAGAAATCACCGCTCCAGACGGAGAGGATCAGATTGCGTTCCGGCAAGGTCGGCGATACGCAGGCCGCTTGATCCGCAAACCTCGCTCGGCCACGGAGCCCGCTCCCCTTAGCTGGCGCACTGACGGCTGCTACTTGATCACCGGTGGACTGGGAGACCTAGGCCTTTCGGTAGCCCGCTGGATGGTGGAGCAAGGGGCCCGGCGGTTGATCCTTATGGGACGCACCAAGCTTCCGCCACGCGCGCGATGGAACTCAGCCGAAGCGGAAAGCCGGCTGGCCCGTCAAATTGCCGCGATTCGTGAGCTGGAAGCCCTGGGAGCGTGCGTTCATCTTGCTTCGGTGGATGTGGCTGATGAGGGACAGTTACGCGCCTATCTAGATGAGTTTCGAGCTGAGGGTTGGCCGCCTATTCGAGGCGTAGTGCATGCGGCGGGAGTACTGCAGGACGGACTGCTGGTGCAGCTCGACGCAGCCGCACTGGATTCGGTTTTGCGGCCCAAGATGATCGGCGGCTGGCTGCTGCATCGGCTCCTCAAAGACGACCCCCTGGACTTTTTTGTACTCTTTTCTTCCGCGGGTTCCCTCCTGGGCCAGCCTGGCCAGGGGAACTATGCGGCAGCAAACGCTTTTCTCGATGCGCTGGCTCATCATCGAAGAGCCCTGGGCAAACCGGCGCTGAGCATCAACTGGGGAGCGTGGAGCGGATTGGGCTTCGCGGAAACGCCCGGAGGAAAGCGCCTTGCCGCGCGCCTCGCGCTGGCGGGAATCAGGAGCATCGCACCCGCGCAAGCGCTGGAAGTGATGGAACGACTGCTACGTCAAGGCTCGACCCAGGTCGCGGCGGTGCCCGTTGACTGGGCGCTGTATCGCCAGTTTTATCCGGCGGGAACAGAGTCACCGCTGCTCTCTGAACTAGCACGTGAGGAAGCCGACACCTTAGCCCAGGCGGGTCATCCCGGCGAGAAGAGGAATACGATCCTTGCCGCTCAACCAGCGGAGCGCCTCCAGTTAATCCAGTCCTACTTGACTGAGCTAGTGGCTCGTGTGCTAGGGCAGTCAGTATCCAAGCTGGACGTACAGCAACCGCTCAGCAATCTGGGACTGGACTCCTTGATGGCAGTCGAGTTGAAGAACCGGATCGCGGTAGAACTGGGAGTGAACGTGCCGATGGTCACGTTTCTTTCGGGACCCAGCGTCGAACAGGCTGTGCCGCAACTGCTTGATCTGCTTACGTCCGAGACTCCTGGCTCATCAGCGCCTCTCGCCTCGGCAAATGGTCATCTCCAAGGGCAGCAAGGAAACGGCGGCATCGATGACCAGTTGTTGGAGAATCTTGACCAGTATTCGGATGAGGAAGTGAATTCGTTGCTCACTGAGCTGTTGGCCAAACAGGAAGTCAGTGAAAAGTGAATAGCAGCATTTCACAGCGAATCGCCGATCTTTCACCTGGCGAAAAGCGGGCCCTCCTTGCCCAGCTTCTTCGCAAGCAGGCGAGCAACTCCAAATTAATTTATCCCCTCTCGTATAATCAGCAGGGCATTTGGTTTCTTTATCAACTGGCGCCGGAGAACGCGGTTTACAACGTCAATTTTGCGGCGCACATCTCGTCCGAGGTAAACGTTCCGGCACTGCGACGCGCGTTGCAGAGCTTGCTCGACCGCCATCCTTCGCTTCGCACTACTTTTCCCGCACACGCCGGCAAGCCGGTCCAGCAGGTCCACGAACACCTGAAGGTCAGCTTCGAGGAAGTGGACGGCTCGACCTGGAGCGGCGACGAACTGAAGGCCCGACTGCTCGCGGAAGCGTATCGCCCGTTTGATCTGGAACGAGGGCCATTGCTACGAGTGAGCCTGATCAGGCGGTCGGCACGGGAGCATATTCTTCTGCTGGTCGTGCATCACATAGCGATCGACTTCTGGTCTCTGGCAATACTTTTGGATGAACTCGGCGTCCTATACCCGGCGGAAAGCGCCGGCGTGAAGGCCCATCTACCTCCTCTTGATTTGCAATACACTGACTATGTCCGTTGGCAGGCCGAAATGCTGGCAGGCCCGGATGGAGAGCGGCTGTGGGCATACTGGCGGGAGCAATTGGCCGGGGATCTACCGGTACTGAATCTTCCGACCGACCGGCCGCGTCCCGCGTTTCCGACTTATCAAGGGGCATCGCACGACTTCACTATGGACGCGGAGCTGAGCTCCGGGCTCAAGGCTCTCGCCAAGGCTCATGGAGCGACGCTGTACATGGTGCTTCTCGCGGCGTTCCAGGTACTGTTGTCCTACCATAGCGGCCAGGAAGACCTATTGGTGGGAACTCCCATGGTGGGCAGGAGCCGGGCCGAGTTCGAAGGTATCGTCGGCCTTTTTACGAACCCCGCAGTCTTAAGGGCGAATCTCTGCGGGAACCCTGCGTTCGCGGCATTTCTTGGCCAGGTTCGCCACACCGTGCTGTCTGCTCTCGAGCATCAGGATTACCCCACCGTTCTATTGGTTGAGCGCCTGCGGCCGCCCCGCGAACTCAGCCGCCCACCGCTGTGCCAGGCGATGCTCGTGCTCGACAAGCCCCACCGAATGGCGCAACCAGGCGCGTCTCCATTTGTGGCGGCCGAGACAGGGCTGCGCATGAATCCTGGGGGACTTGTTATGGAGTCGGTGGCGCTGGAACGCCGGGCAGCCACTCTCGACGTGGTGTTGTTGATAATCGAGACGCAGGAATCGCTTGCCGCTTCGATGCGGTACAACAGCGACCTGTTTGATAGCGCGACCATTGGCCGCATGTCGGAGCATTTCGAAACACTTCTGCGTCGCATACTTCAAGAGCCAACCGCCAGACTGGATGCGCTAAAGCTAACGCTCGCTAAGGCGGACCGGCAAGAACGGATGAACGTCCGGAAAGAGCAGAAGGAAGTCAATATTCAAAAGCTGAAACACGTCAAGCGCAAGAACATCATAACGTCGCAACTGAGCAGCTAAGCCGTCGCGCGAAAGTAGAACTACACGAATGGAAATGGACGTTATTGAAGGGTTCCGACTTTCACCTCAACAAAGGCATCTGTGGTCACTGCAGCAGGCAGGCGACGAACGACAGTATCGTGCGCAATGCGCCATCCTCATCGAGGGGAATCTCGACCTGCAGGTTCTAAGGGCTGCTCTGCGCGACGTCTGCGACCGACACGAGATCCTCCGAACCACCTTTCGTTGTCCGCACGGAACAAACATTCCTCTCCAAGGGGTGAGCGAGGAAAGTGCGCCCTGGATAGAGGAATACAACTTGAGCACGTGGGACACTTCACAGCAGGAGGCGACGATCGAGTCGCTGTTTGAGGAAGCCGGCCGGATTTCCTTCGACCTTGCGAACGGGCCGGTCCTGCGCATCTCCTTGCTAACCCTTGCGGCCGAGCGGCACATGTTGCTCGTCAACACGCCGTCTCTGTGTGCGGATGCGGCGTCACTCAGGATTCTGGTGCGCGAGATTAACCGCCGCTATTCAGCTTTCGTAGGTTGCCAAGAACCATCAGGCGACCCGTCTCAATATGCCGATCTCGCCGAGTGGGAAAATGACCTATTGGAATCGGAAGAAACGCACGAAGGAAAAAAGCATTGGCGCGAAGCGGAAGCCTCGCCTTGCCACGTTCCGAAGCTTTCTTTCGAACAGCGACCTTCCGCAAGGGCGGCCTTCGAGCCCCGGCTGCTGGCGTTGCCGCTCAATCCTGAGTTGACCTCGAAGATTAGAAAGCTCGCGGCTAAGTATGACGCTTCGGCCTCTGCGTTCTTCCTGGCTTGCTGGCAAATCCTGCTCCGGCGTCTCGGTGGCGAATCAGACCTTGTGGTCGGCTTGGCGTGCGATGGGCGTACTTACGAAGGCCTACAGGAAGCGCTGGGCCTGTTTGCGAAGACGCTGCCTGTTTACTGCCAGCTCGAAGAGCAGCTTCGGTTCAGTGAAGTTCTGGAACGGACTAATGAATCGGCGCAAGAAGCCGTTGAATGGCAGGAGTACTTCAACTTCGAACAACTTCCTCGATTGGATGATGAAATCGCGCCGTGTCACTTCTTTCCGGTTACTTTTGAATTCCAGGATGCGGAGGCGAACTATACCGAGGGTCACACGACATTTTCCATTCAGAAGCAATACAACTGTTTCGACCGGTTCAAGTTGAAACTTTCCTGCGTACAGCGAGGGGGCCTTATAGTCGCGGAGCTTCACTACGATTCCAGCTTCTTCTGCGCTGAGGATATCGACCGCCTGGCGCAAGAATTCCAAACTCTGATCGAGAGTGTCTGCGCAAATCCGGAATCATCAATCGCAGATCTGGATATCGTGAGTCCTAATGAGCAGCGCCAGCTACTGGCTGAGTTCAACGATAGGCGGACCGACTACTCTGAAAGCAGGTGTATTCACGAACTTTTCGCGGAACGGGCCCGGCAGGCGCCCGAGAATGTCGCGCTCGTTTTTCAGAACCGCCGTCTGACCTATACACAGCTCGAGGCGCGCGCCAATCAACTCGCGCATCACCTGCAAGGTCTCGGTGTCGGACCGGAAGTAGCGGTCGCAATCTGCATGGACCGTTCGCTGGAGATGGTCGTGGGGATCCTTGGCATTCTTAAGGCTGGCGGAGCTTACGTGCCGTTGGATCCGGAGTATCCCCAGGAGCGCATAGCCTACGTGATGGAAGATGTTCACGCGCGGGTGCTGCTGACGCAGGAAGCTCTGCGGGACAGTATGCCGGAGCTTGGGATCGAGATGGTGTGCGTGGACTCAGACTGGGAGACCATCGCGGGACATGGCGAAAATACCCCCCTAGCTAACGCAACCGCCAAAAATCTCGCGTACGTGATTTACACTTCAGGTTCGACTGGACGGCCGAAGGGGGTGATGGTCGAACACGGCGGACTGACTAATGCCATTAACTGGGTAATGGAGACACTCGAGCTGTCATCCAGCGACCGCTGTCTTTTGAAAACTCCCATCACTTTCGATGCCGCTGGACGCGAACTGTTCGCGACGCTGTTGGCGGGAGGGACCCTGATAGTTGCGGAACGTGGCGGTCATCGCGATAGCCGATACCTGGCAGACACCATCCGCGGCGAGCGAATCTCAATTCTCCACTGCGTGCCATCGCTTCTCCAGCTTCTGGTCGAGGAGCCCGCTTTCGACGAGAGCCTCGCGCTGCGCGCGGTTATGTGCGGCGGCGAGGCGTTGGCGGCCCAGATCGTCACGCGGTTCCAAAGCCGCATCGGGGCCAAGCTGTACAACGTCTATGGACCTACTGAGACAACCATCGACTCTACATTGTGGCCATGCGAAGAATGTAATCCTCATTCTGCAGTTCCTATTGGACGACCTATACCGAACACACAAGTATATATTTTAGACGACCTACTCCGCCTGCTCCCGATCGGCGTCGCCGGTAACTTGTGCGTCGGTGGCGTGGGTCTGGCTCGAGGCTATGTCGGGCGACCCGATTTGACCGGTGAGAAGTTTATTCCAGACCCCTTCAGCGGCGAGCCAGGAGCGCGGCTGTATAAGAGCGGGGACCTGGCGCGCTACCGGCCGGACGGGAATATCGAGTTCCTGGGTCGCTGCGATTACCAGGTAAAGATCCGCGGGTTCCGAATCGAACTTGGCGAAATCGAGGGAACACTCGGACAACACCCGGCCGTGCGGGAGGCTATCGTACAGGCTCAAGAAGTCGGCTCCGGAGAGAAACGGTTGGTGGCCTATGTAGTCGCTGGGCGAGAGTCACGCCCTACCGCAAGCGAGCTGCGCGGTTTTTTGAAGGATAAGTTGCCCGTGCACATGGTGCCTGCGGTCTTCGTGCTACTGGACACCTTCCCGTTGACTGCTAACGGTAAGGTAAACCGCCGCGCACTGCCGACGCCTGACAGCCGGCGACCGGAACCGGACGAGACATTCGTGGCATGCCGCACGCCTACCGAAGAGCTGCTAGCCGAGATCTGGGCCCAGGTCCTCGGCGTCGAACGAGTGGGTATCTACGATGACTTTTTTCAGCTAGGCGGGCACTCGCTGTTGGCTACCCAGGTCGTTTCCCGAATCCGCGAAGCCTTCCAGGTGGAGATGCCGCTGCGCCGCCTGTTCGAGGCGCCCACCGTTGCCGGCCTGGCTGAAAGCGTTGACGCAGGCCGCGGAGCAGGACTACAAGCTCCCCCCATTGTGCCTGTTCCTCGGGACGGAGAACTACCCCTGTCCTTTGCTCAACAGCGTCTGTGGTTCATCGATCAGCTCGAACCGGGCGGCTCTGTCTATAATTTCCCCGCCGCCGTCCGTCTCAAGGGACCGCTCAACGTGGCAGCGCTCAAGCAGAGTCTCGACGAAATCGTGAAGCGCCATGAAGTCTTGCGGACGACCTTTGCCATTGTGGATGGCCGTCCGGTTCAGGTTGTCGCACCGCACCTGACGTTGACCCTTCCAATAGTTGATTTGCGAGAGCTGCCCGAGACCGAGCGGGAGGCCGAGGTCCAGCGGCTGGCGACGAACGAGGCGCAGCGGCCCTTCGATTTGGCCGAAGGTCCGCTCGTGCGGGCTACAGTCCTACGGCTGGGGGAAGACGAGCACGTCGGGCTGCTGACGATGCATCATATTGTCTCCGATGGTTGGTCAACGGGAATCCTGATCCGGGAGATGGCGGTACTCTACGAGGCCTTTTGTTCCGAAAGGCCCGCATCGCTGCCTGAGTTACCCATCCAATATGCAGATTTTGCCCATTGGCAGCGCCATTGGCTGGAGGGCGAGGTTCTCCAAACCCAGCTTGCCTATTGGAAGCAGCGACTGCTTGGCGCGCCGCCGCTCCTGGAGCTGCCCGCGGACCACTCGAGGCCGCCTATACAAACTTTTCACGGAGCGCGCCAATCTATTCTATTGCCCCGGACCGTGGGCGATGCGTTGAAGGCGCTAAGCCGCCAGGAAGGGGTTACTCTCTTTATGACCCTACTAGCGGCGTTCCAGGTTTTGTTGCACGGGTACACGAATCAGGACGACCTCGTCATTGGCACGCCGATCGCCAACCGTAACCGGCTGGAGATCGAGAGGCTGATAGGGTTTTTCGTAAACACGCTGGTCCTGCGCACCGACCTGTCAGGCAATCCCAGTTTTCGGGAGCTTTTGCGCCGGGTGCGCGAGGTGTGCCTGGGAGCCTATTCCCATCAGGACCTGCCTTTTGAAAGGCTGGTCGAGGAATTGCACCTAGCGAGGGATCTAAGCCGTAATCCGCTCTTCCAGGTGATGTTCGTGCTGCAGAACGCCTCGCCGCAGGCGGTGAAACTGCCGGGATTGAGCTTCAGTCCTGTGGAAGTGGACACCCGAACGGCTCACTTTGATCTGACCCTGCATATCGTGGACACCGATCAAGGTCTCGCCGCAACACTAACATACAACACCGATTTGTTTGAGGGCGGCACTATTACGCGTATGCTCGGCCATTTTGGAACCTTACTGGAATCGGTGGCGGCCACTCCTGAGCGACGGCTATCGGACTTACCGCTATTAAGCGAATCAGAGCGACAACAAATACTGGTGAACTGCAACGATACCAGGAGGAATCGTCCCACCGAGTGTATCCATCAACTCTTTGAGGCGCAGGTCGAGCGAACACCTGACGCGATAGCGGTAGTACTTGAAGACCAGCAGCTGAGTTACCAGGAACTGAACCGCCGGGCGAATCAACTGGCGAATCATCTATGGGTTCTGGGAGTGGGACCGGAGGTATCGGTCGGAATCTGCCTCAAGCACTCATTGGAGATGGTCGTCGCACTGCTGGGAATTCTAAAGGCGGGCGGGGTCTACGTGCCCCTGGATCCAGCGTATCCGAAAGAGCGACTCGCCTTCATGCTGGAAGACGCCGAGGTCTTGGTGCTACTGACTCAGGAAGCGTTGCTGGCGGGATTGCCTGAACACAATGCGAAGGTGTTCTGTCTGGATTCAGACTGGGAGGTCATCGCCCAAGAGAGTCCGGAGAACCCGATTTCCTTAACCAAGCCTGAGAACCTGGCTTATGTAATCTATACCTCGGGGTCCACCGGCCGGCCAAAGGGAGTTCTCGTTTCGCATGGTGCGATTGCGGAGCACTGCCGCAATGTTAAAAGGCACTACGAGCTGGACACAAGCGATAGGGTGCTACAGTGTGCTTCATTGAGTTTCGATCTGTCATTGGAGCAAATCCTTCCTACACTTATAGTCGGGGCCAGGCTGGTTCTGGTGAGTCCCGACGCATGGCATACAACAGAATATCACAAATGGATTTCAGAATTTGGACTCACTGTACTCAATATTCCAACCGGCTATTGGCAGGAACTGGCGCAAGAGTGGGCAGGTGTTTCGGAGTTGGTCCCAAATGTTCAGCCCAGAGTTTTCATCGTGGGCGGAGATACGATGTTGCCCGAGTTCCTCGACCTTTGGCAGCGAACACCGATGAGTTCGATCCGTCTAATCAATGCTTACGGGCCGACGGAAGCCACTATAACAGCAACCGCCTTTGATATCACTGCGCGGCTTCGCGAGCTCTCAACTCTTAAGAGAATTCCTATTGGCCGTGCCCTCGCCGGCAGGGAGATTTACATTCTAAACAAGTACGGTAACCCTGTTCCGGTGGGAGTTCCGGGTGAACTGTATATTGGCGGCGCCAGCCTGGCTCGAGGTTATCTGAATCGAACCGATTTGACTGCGGAGAATTTTATCCCGAACCCCTTCAGCGGCGAGCCTGGAACGCGACTGTACAAGACGGGGGACCTGGCCCGCTATCTCTCCGACGGGAATATCGAGTTTCTGGGTCGAATTGATGATCAGGTGAAGATCCGCGGGTTCCGTATCGAACTTGGGGAAATCGAGGCAGCGCTTCGCCAACACCCTGCCGTGCGCGAGGCGGTCGTCTTGGCTCGGGAAAACGCTCCCGGAGAGAAACAGTTGGTGGCCTATATGGTCGCTCACCGGGAGTCCCAGCCAGCGGCTGGTGAGCTGCGTGTCTTTCTGAGGGAGAAGCTGCCCGATTATATGATGCCGGCAGTCTTCGTGCCGCTCGATGCTTTGCCGTTGATGCCCAACGGTAAGGTAGACCGCGGCGCGCTGCCGGAAGCCGGGCGAACACGATCCGAACCGGGCCGGGTCATCGTAGCGCCGCGAAATCCTTTGGAAGTCCAGCTCGTTAATCTGTGGGAAGAGGTCTTGGGTGTTCGACCCATCGGAGTAACTGATAATTTCTTTGAGCTGGGAGGTCACTCCCTGGCGGCTGTTCGTTTGTTCGCATTGATAGAAAAGAGACTGGGCAAGAAAGTTCCCTTAGCGACTGTGTTTCAGGGAGCAACGGTTGAGCATCTAGCGAATATTCTCCACCAGCGTGCCAGAGTCGCGCCAAGTTCATCTTTGGTAGCTATTCAGCCGGGCGGCAACAGACGGCCTTTGTTCTTGATACACCCGGCCGGGGGACATGTCTTTCCCTACGTCTCTCTGGCAAATTGCCTGGGTCCCGATCAGCCCTGCTATGGACTCCAAGCAAGAGGATTGGAAGAGGGACAGGAACCGCATAAGCGGATCGAAGAGATGGCCGCTTACTACATAAACGCAGTGCGGACCGTACAGGCTGAGGGTCCGTACCTCCTGGGAGGATGGTCCATGGGAGGAGTGGTGGCCTTCGAGATGGCGCAGCAGCTTCATGCGCAGGGGCAACGGACGGCATTGCTGGCCTTGCTTGATACGCGGATTTCCACGGCCGACGAGGAATTTGAAGACGAAGATTTCGAGGCGACGTTGCTGATCGATTTTGTCCGCTATTTCGGTCTTTCATTGGATCCCCGGGACTTTCTCGCCCGCCTTCCAAAGCACGAGCTGCTGGAGCGCGTGCTCGAGCACGCGAAAAGAGCCGGCCTGATGCCCCTGGATATTGAAGTCTCCCAAGCTCAGCCATTTCTCGAACTCTGCAAGGCCGATTTTCGCGCTACGCGAAACTACGTAATGAATCACTACCCGGGTCGAATCACGCTCTTCAAGGCTGCTCAGGAGCTTGCGGGAACCTCGTCTGACCCGACCTTGGGGTGGAGTGAGTGGGCTGCCGGAGGAGCTGACGTCCATGTCGTTCCGGGCAATCACGCTACGATGGTTTACCAGCCTCACGTCGAAGTCTTGGCTGACAAGCTACGGGCTTGCCTCGATCAGGCGCTAGCGAGTGAAGAATGGTTCGCCGATGAAGTCAGCCAATCGATCGGATCGATGAAGGACGCAATATGAATAGTGACGACAGCGAAGACTCGACAAGATACACAGTCGTTGTAAATCATGAAGAGCAGTATTCTATCTGGCCCTCCGAAAAGAAATTCCCGCTTGGCTGGACGGCTGCAGGCAAGACCGGTTCCAAGACCGAATGCCTGGCTTATATTAAAGAAGTGTGGACCGATATGAGACCACTCAGCCTGCGAAAACAAATGGATTAGCAGGACTGCTGGATCCGTTCATCAAAGAGTTAACTTGTATGTTCTAATTTGTAAGGACAGATTCTGAATGATCAGGTCGACAACCGCCGCTGCTTTTGAGCCATGGATTTCATGCCGCCAACTCGGGCCAAAGACCCGTCTTCGCCTGTTTTGTTTCCCGTACGCCGGAGCCGGTGCGTTGATCTTTCGCACCTGGTCTGACGGCTTGCCAGCGGATGTCGAGGTCTGTCCGGTTCAACTCCCGGGAAGGGGAACTCGGCTGATGGAGCGCCCCTTCACTCAACTCTCGCCTCTTATCGAGGCCCTCGCCCAAGCCCTGGTTCCATTCCTGGATAAGCCTTTTGCCTTCTTCGGCCACAGCCTAGGAGCATTAGTCAGTTTTGAACTCGCCCGCCGGGTCCGCAGACAGTATGGCGTGCATCCTCTTCGCCTATTTGTATCTGCTGGCCGTGCGCCTCAAATCCCTCATCGCGGGCCGCGTATCCATACCCTGCCAGACAAAGAATTCTTAATGGAACTGCGGCGGTTGAACGGCACGCCCAGCGAGCTGTTGGGCCACGAAGAATTAATGGAGATCATGCTCCCTGTCTTGCGGGCAGACTTCGCGCTGTACGAAACCTACCTGTACTCGACTGAGCCGCCCCTGAACTGTCCCATCACCGCGTTTGGTGGCTTGCAGGATCACAGAGTGAGCGATAGCGACCTTGAAGCTTGGAGTGCTCAGACGAGTGTTTCGTTCTCGAAGCGGATGTTTCCCGGCGACCATTTCTTCTTGAAACAGCCGCTTCTACTTCGGGTGCTTTCCCAGGAACTGCAATAAAGCCGGTAAGAACGGCCACATGAAGACACTACCCATCACCTCAACTCCTACACCGTGGGGCGATCCACCGGCGACGATAATATTAGGTAGTAACGAAGTGCATGTCTGGCGGGCCTCTTTGGACGAGCCCCCGCCGCAGATAGATAGCTTCCTGCATACCCTTGCGGCAGATGAGCGAACAAGGGCCCAGCGGTTTTACTTTCAGACAGACCGCGAGCGCTTTATCACCGCTCACGGAGTACTCAGGGCTATCCTCGGTCTCTACTTGAATAGAGAGCCAAAATGCCTGTCCTTCTGCTACAGTTCTCATGGAAAGCCCGCCTTGGCCTGGGAATATGGCGGAGATGCGATCCGCTTTAACATGTCCCACTCTCAGGGAGTGGCCCTTTATGCGGTTACTCGTGGCCGCGAGATTGGCATCGACCTCGAATTCATCCGCTGCGATTTGGAAGTCGAGCAGATCGCCGAGCGATTTTTCTCGCCACGCGAGATTGCGACGCTTCGGGCGCTTCCTGTCTACCTTAGGAGACACGCGTTCTTTCTTTGTTGGACCTGCAAGGAAGCCTACATCAAGGCGAGAGGCGAAGGACTCTCCATCCCCTTGGATCAGTTCGACGTGTCGCTGATTCCCGGAGAACCTGAAGCGTTGTTGAGCACCCAACCAGATGCAGACGAAGCCCTTCGTTGGTCTCTACGGGGGCTGACCCTTGCCTCCGGCTACTCGGCTGCTCTTGCTGTCGAAGGACGCGGCTGGACTTTGGCCTGCTGGCAATGGCCGCGACCACTTCGAAGCACCGTTGACCCCGTGCCGCGCTCCGAGATTAAGCGCTAATCGCGCTCCACTTCCCTCATCAAGGGCCTTTGCCTCTGGAGTCCATTGGTGTACAATTGATTTACCTCGTCTCAGAGTTTTCTCACACCTCAACACTTTGCTCGAGGTAGGAGAGTCGCCGCCGACACGCGGTATGCGTTTTGGGCACTTGCGCCAAAGCAGACGCCTAAAATGCATAAAAACGCGTATCAGGCTGCGGCCCATGCTCGTCTCTTAGGAATGTGGATTTCAAAATGAAGGTCTTATCATTCCGATTCTGGATTCTGATTCCTTCGTCTACTGTACTGGCAGCAGTGTTAACTCTATGGCCTGCTGTCGGCCGCACGGATGTTGTTCTGGCGCCGGGCACAGAGTCGAGTGCAGGTGGCGCAACCGATGCCTGGCTTGTGGCGCGCGGTCTGATCGGCCACAGGATGATCGGCGAACAATCCGGCACTGACATAATGACGCCGCCGCCGGGCACCGAGGTAGACGAAACCCGGCAAACAGAGAACCGGACGGGCGAGATCCTGAACCAGGTCAAGTCGTGGAACGAAATGGTCGACGACGATACGATCCATATCGAGGTGACTACCCTATCGGCGCATCAGTTCGAAGTCGCCTTCTGGCTGTTTCCCAATCATCGTCAGGGTTGCACCATGTATCAATGGACGCTGTACGATCATGGTCGCGCGCTGCAGAGCGCGTTCTGGCGTAACGATGCGACGGTGCTGCGGCTGGCCGGAGCCTCAGACCTGCCACATGACTTGTATCCGGACTCGGTTCCGTGGGTGGCGTTTCTACGCGTCCTCGACGCGCCGCGCGACGGCGCCGAAGGTATGATTTATCAGCAGATCACGCCGTACAGCTATGTAGGTCAGGAGGTTTGGGCCAACCGGTCCAAACAGATCAGCGTGCCGGCCGGCAGCTTCTCCGCCCTCAAGGTGACCGCACAAGTCGATGTCGCGACGGTGATGCCGAACTGGCCGCGCTTCGTCCTGCACGTCATCGAGCCGGTAGTTCCCAAAAACACCCTCTATTTCGAGGCGACGCCGCCCTACCGGCTGCTCAAGCAGCAAGGCACCACCTTTGTCGGCGGCCCTGAGGTCACCACGGAACTCATCCGCTTCTACATCGCAAGCGCAGCACAGCCGGTTGCAACTACAGCGGCTCTGACGACAGCCCACGCGCCGATCGCTGCGGTGCTCGAGGGTGTATCGATTCCCAAATGACAATTTTCTGTAGTCAGACGGCGTCTCCCTTTGCCGCCACGCCAGCCGCTTGCCTGTCACGCGTCTCGTCGCTTGTTATCTGACCATCGCGCAGGCGGATGAAACGGTGAGCCCGTTCCATGACCTGGGGATCATGCGTGGAAAAGATGAAAGTCGTACCTGTCACACGATTGAGATGTTCCATCACATCGAGGAGGGCGATAGCAGTGGCAGAGTCCAGATTCGCCGTGGGCTCATCCGCCAGAATGAGCGCAGGTTCTGTAACCATGGCGCGAGCCACGGCAACCCGTTGTTGCTGCCCACCGGACAACTCCGCTGGACGACGATCTTCGAGGCCGGCGAGGCCGACTTCAGAAAACAGTTTTTCCACCTTTTCTCTGCGCTTGTGCGCAGGCACCCCCTGGAGGAGCAGCGTAAACTCAGCGTTTTCCAAAGCGCTCAGCACAGGCAGCAGGTTGTACGTTTGGAACACAAAGCCGATGCGCTGCAAACGTAGATGCGCCAGTTCACCTGAAGATAAGAGCTGAAGGTTTTGCCCTGCCACCCAGACCTCGCCCGCATCCGCCCGGTCGAGTCCGCCAATGATGTTGAGCAAGGTGGTTTTGCCGGAACCTGACGGACCGGCAACGGCCGCGAATTCCCCGGCAGCAATCTGTAGAGAGACGCCACGCAGTGCCGGAACGTCGATAGGTCCGGTTCGGTAGGTCTTCCTCACCTCCTTCAGTTCCACCGCCCACTCTGCCAGCACCATCGCCCTCCTTTCTAAAGCCCCTTCAATGCGTCTGGCAGCTCTGTTCGCGCCGCCTTGAGCGCCGGATAAAAGGAAATGATCGTCGCCATCGCGAATACAATACTAACGGACCAAATGATTCGATTCGAGCTTAAGCGCGAGTAGAGAATAGGATCCAAAACAAGCGCGGATGGAAGATCTGTCTTGAATATCCAGCGCAGATCCAACCCCGAGGTAGCGAAATAGTGCTCGACGCTCAAACCCAACGCCAGTCCCAAGGCCAGGCTTATCGCCGTGAGGGCCAGAGACTCGCCTATGACCATTACTGCAAGTTGCCCGGGCCGAAGACCGAGAGCTTTACAAACGCCGAACTCATACCTGCGCTCCAGTACTCTCATGAGAATCGTGTTGAGTATTCCCAAGCCTACCATCGCCAGTATTACGCCGTTCATTATGTAGTTAAAGGCGTGGTCCAGCCCAAGAATCTGAGCAAGCATCGGGATTGATTCTCGCCAAGTCAGGACTTCGACTGTTCCTCCCGTCAGCTGCTTCCGCAAAGCTCTTGCTACCATCGCCGAATCACCTTCCTGCTGAAGCAGGAGGGCTACCTGAGTCACCTGGCCGTCCGGCAATCCGAGCAGGGTCTGAGCCGCGGGCAACGGTAGTTGAATGATGTTAGCGTCGACCGCTCCCAGGCCCGTGCGAAAGATGCCACTCACCCGCAAAAGAGTGCTTTGCATCTCTTCCCCGGCGCCATTTTTGGTTTCAATGCCGGGCTGTCGCAGCGCCTGAGTCATGAGCACCACTCGCGAACCTATCTTTACCTCGAGCTCGCGAGCCAGCTCGGCGCCAATGACAACGCCTGAAGGCCTGTCATCACTTAGATATGTCCCTTCAACTACCCGCTGTGGGATAAAGGATACGGCCGGTTCGTCTTGTGGAATAACCCCCATGATTCTCACGCCGGCAGAATTGGCTGAGGAACTTAAAAGCCCGGTCGCCAGAAGCCTCGGACTAACTCCTCGCACAAGCTTCTTCATTTCCGCGGTTTGCAAAAACCCTTCGATCCCGGATACCACTTGGGCCGGAAGCAGCAGCTCGTCAGAACCGGAGTCTTGATACCCCTTCGCCTGGATCACTACATGGCCGGGACCAAGCCGCACACCGTCGGCAATAGTTTGCTCGTGCCCGCCGTCGAGCAGACCCAGAGAGATCAGCAGCAACGCAAGACCCAAACCCAGCGCCGAGGCGGTCAACAGAGTGCCGCGGGGATTGCGCCAGAGATTGCGCCAGCCGATTTTCACAAGCAGGAGTGCGCTTCTCACTGTTAGACCTTACGAATCGCTTCCGTCGGCCGAAAATGAGCGGCTCGCCAGGCAGGATAGAGCGCAGATACCAGGGCTGTGGCGGCCAGCCCGAGTGCCGCTTCACCGTAGGCGGGGAAATCCTGCCGGCCGTACCAGAGGCGCCCTACCACTACTCCTGCCAGAGAGATTACTCCGCCGCTAGCGCCACCCAAGTCCAGACCGTGCTCCTGCAAATACCAGAGGACCGGGACGCCAAGCGCGCCTCCCACAACGAGGCTCGCCACCGCCAACCCTGCCGCCTCTGTCAGGATCAGAACAATCACCTGAACTGGGCGCATTCCCAAAGCCATCAGCATGCCCAGTTCACGCGTGCGCTCAAACACCGCCATGAGCATGGTGTTCATGATACCGAGCACCGCCAACAGGAAGAAAATGAAGAAGAGAACAAAGGTGATGGCGCGATTGAACTCCACGTAATTGGCCAATTCCGGCGCCAGCTCAGGCCATGCCATTGCCTGTACGGGAAGAGTTTTATCCAGTTGGAGATCAAGTGCGGCAGCCACAGTAGTAGCTGCCGTTATGTCATTCAGCTTGATACCAACTTCGTGGATCCTCGCAGGCGCCAGATGCAGAAGGTCCTGTAGAGAAGACAGGGACATGAGAACCAGCCCCCGGTCTACAGCATCAAGACCGCTGTGAAAAATCCCCACGACCGTGTATACGTCATTGCCCATCGAACCGTCGGCCGCCTGCGTCAGCAGAACGATCTCCGAGCCCACGTCGATGCCAATCGTGCTCGCGAGTTTATCTCCTATCACTACCCCCTTTGGCATCCGCGCACTCAGATAACTACCTTTTGCTATCTGACTATTTAGAATAGTAACCTTCGGTTCCTGATCGGGGGCGACTCCCATCAACTCCACACCAGCGGAGCGATGAGCCGCACTTAGCAAGCCGTATCCGTACACTCGGGGAGTGGCAGCATAAACCCGGCGATCGGCGCTGATGGCGGCCAGCATTGCGCTGACATCTGTCCCTTGCCTCCCGCCCAGAGTCTTTTTAATGGAACGGCTAGGGTAGTAACCGGGAGCATGCACCTGGATCTGGGACATGATGAGACAGGTGCCGTTCTGGATCATCTGCCATCTCAGGCCGGCCATCAGGCACGCAACGAACAGCAGCATGACATAGCCAAACGCGATGGCGGCCATCGTGATAAAAGTACGCCGAGGGTTGCGCCAGAGATTGCGCCACGCAAGCTGTGGAAGCCGTCCGCTTATCATTTCAGGTCAGGCAGTGAAAACATCCCCTCGCTGATCGGCACATCGAACGCGATATCTTCGTACTCGATCGTCGTCTGCGCGCCAGCCTTGTTTGCCGCTCGCATGACCAGACGCGTCGGAATCAGCCTGCCGCTCATTGGTTTGTATTCAGAAAAGGTAAGCTCTCGGACGAGCTGCCCGTCTTCGTCATAGAAACCCTGCCATGTGGGCACGGCATCGGCTTGGCGAATCTGCACAATAATCTTCCCCCACACCACCGCCGCATCCGGCTTCGGCGTCAGAGTATATTCTTCCACCGCAACCCCGCCGCGCTTTCCTTCGAAAAAGGTGCTAACAGAGTAGTCGCGCGTGAGGAAAGTCTCTTTAACCAGATCATCGATAGTGAAGTCGCTTCCCATCCATGAGGCCATTGCCATCGAAGGGGGAACTTTAACCGTGCGATTCGATTTCGGTAGATAGTACCAGATGTCGCTGCCTACTTTCAGGATGGCGGTGCCTGCTTCATCTTGAGGACTGGTGATGCGGACCAGCACCTTTTCTCCGAGCGACCAGATCTTCATCGAGAGATTGCGTTGTCCATCTTCATTGGAGATCTGCATTTTCACGGTAGCGATGCTGGACTTGCTGCTAAAGAGACGCGCGACCCGTTCCAGGGTCTCCCGCGCCTGTTGATCGTCCGCAGCATGAGACATCGGAGCCACACTCAACAGCGCCAGTCCTAGAAACACGGCGACGCTTCCCTTTTGCCAACGCAGGAGAGTCATAGCTGTCTGACCTTGCGCTTGGTCACTAATTCGCTCTCGACCTCGGCTGCTTCTTCCACCAGCGGGGCGCCCATGGCTAGTCCCATCGGTATGCGGACCAAAAGGTTGAAGGCGCTAACGGCCAGGGACAGCGCGAACAGATTGTCCTTGCTGCCGAACCGGGCAAAAGCCAGGGTGAAGACCAACTGAGTCGTTCCGATTCCGCCTGGCGAGATTGGCGAACTTCCGATCGCCACAACGAACGGCGTTAATGCCAATGTCTGCATCAGTGGGACCCCGATATGAAAGCTGACGAACTGTCCATAGAGCGCAAAGCCCGCTCCCAAAACAATTAGAAATCTGACGGCAAGGAGCTTGATGTAATGCGACGGCCGAGCCATACGGAAACTCGCCATCGAGGGCCGCTCGTAGAGCCATCGGAGCCAATTGCCGGCGCCGAGCCGCGCTCCCCATAAGAGCCAGAACGAGGCGATGAGACAGCCAGCGCAGAGTACGCCGGCCGCGTAGCCGAGACCCAGCCGAATCGGTGACGTCGGCACGAGAGCGATCGCGAAGAGCGACAATGTGGCCAGCAGCATGGCGTCGAGATAGCCTTGGAACAGCAAGGTGCATCCGCCCATTATCCAGGGCACACGCTTGCGTGCATGCAGAAAAAGCACAAGCGCGCCGCCTGCGACATAGGAGTTCACAAGCTGAAGAAAACAGACCGCGGCCATGGTCGGAAGCAGTTCCAGCGTTCCGGTCGGATCGTGAAAATAACTGAACAAGCGGGAATACAATACTGTCTCGCCGATAAACCAGCATAGAAAGCCGCCCAGGCTGGCGATGACAAAAATCCAGAGCGTGGCGTGGCTTCCGGCGCCCACCACCTGCCTCCAGGAGATGCCGCGTGCCGCGTAGCATACGATTGCCGCCGCTATCGCATAGGCTGCAAGGTTTCGCACCACGGTTTTGCGCACCGGACTTTCACTCACTCAGGCACAACAGTCTACACGTCGCGGAATTTCTATTATAGGCCGTTCATCACAAGCATGATTTACGCCCGATCTACATACTGCGCAGGATGGAGGAGCAGGATCGCACAATTATTAATAGCAGGCTGTCGGAAAATTCCCTTCCCGTCGGATCGACGGATAGGTATGCATCTGTATAGTGGAACGAAGCGTGATACGCGCCTCGAGCGATGGCGGACCTGCAGAAGCAACGCGCCGCAAACGCGAAGTCGATGAACGCAGTAGACATCGTCATGTGGGGCTCGGCCCACTGCCGTTGAAGTTTGCGGACCTCGTCCACTCCGCCGCCTCTGAAAGTTATAAACGTACAGTAGGTAGGTAATTCTTACTGTTCGCTTTATCTATGGTATTTTTCTTGGCCGCTTTTAGATGTTTTAATAAACTATACATCTAAATACATCTCATGGCTCCTTTAGTCTTGCTTCAGTCCGTAATCACTGGCAGAATTCGTGTGTGATGAAAGCCGAAACGCAAGAAAATCCGATTCTCGTGCCGCAAGAAGAGTGCGAGGTCCTCAATTTAATTCGGGACGACCATGAACTCATCGATCGCCTCAAGATAACCACTGAGGAGCTCGAGGCGCTGTCGAAATGCGCGATGTTCGGAACCCTGACCTGCAAGCAGCATATGCTTGCCATCTTGCGTCAGATTCGCGAGGCGGGCGGTCCCGCGGCGGGTGGACCCGCGATCGCTCAGACGCCCCTCTTTCCTGAGCCGGCTATACCCGAGGAGCAGGACGACCCCCCCCTCCCGGACTGCCGAAAAATGTTGATTCGTCTTGCTGGCAACGGCGTGCCCGAGCCGGGTTCGCTTGAGAGTGTTGTTCGTCGCCGCGTGCCCGAGCAGTACGGCATTCTTCTTTGGACACTCGTCCTGGTCGTGGGGCTGGCGTGGAATCTCCTGATCTTGATGTCGCGCTGGCGTGATGGCTTCCTGACCAGGATCGGAATGACCGCCAACCAGGCTTCTCCTTCGGCTGCGTGGTACAACAATATCGACCGGTCCTACATTCTGCTCTGGGGCGAAGTTCTGGTCGTGGTAGGCATTGCAGTTGTGATGTACCTCAAATCCCACAGAAGTTACCGCCGCTTCAAAATCAGACCGCGCGGAAGCTGGCGCTAGCCAGTCTCTCGACCTGTTGGCGCATCTGCTGATTGGCGCGCTGACCGAAGCTGCCATTTTTTATCGCGCACGCGGACGACCAGCCCGCCGCCCGCCGCGAGGTCGGCGAAAATGTCGTGCGACTGCTTCTGGGCCTTCGTATCGACAATCGGAAATGCTGGTCCAACACGGATTGCCCGCGCGCTCGCACCGGACTACGACTACGAGCTGCGCAACAGCTTGCACGGGAAATCGCGATGGAATATCGAATCACGCCTGGCAGATTGGAAATCGGCAAGTTCTCGCTCTACTACGAACGCGTCGGCGCCGGCGCGCCGATCGTCTTCCTGCACGGCCTCGGCGGCAGCCATCTCTCATGGTGGCAGCAAGTTCCCTACTTCATGCGATCGTTCGAGTGCATCACGGTTGACCAGCGCGGCTTCGGCCTCTCGCCTGACCCCGACGGCCTGTTCAATGGCGCGCATGCGAGCGATCTCGGCGCCCTGCTCGACCATCTGAAGATCGACAAGGCCGTGCTGATCGGGCAATCGATGGGCGGATGGACGATCGTCGGCTATGCGCTCGAGCATCCCGAACGCGTCGCGGCGATGGTGATGGCGGATACACCGGGCGGAATCTTCACGCCCGAGATGAAGTTCGAGCGGCCGCGCGAGCCGATCTCCGTCGATGCGACGCCACCTATCGGATCGTTGCCGACCTATGCCGCCGATTATTTCTCACGGCGCCCCGAGATGGCGTTCCTGTACGATGAAATCCGGATTCATGGCGCGCGGCCTCCCGCCGACGCGGGCGTGCGGATAATCGGCCTGCGCTACGATCTCGCCGCCGTAAAGCGACGCCTGACGATGCCCATACTGTGCATGGTTGGCGAGGAGGACACGCTTATCGCACCCGAGATCGTCAAGGCGCTTGCGTCGGCCCTGCCAAATTCGCGGCTGCGCACGGTCCCCGGCAGCGGCCATTCGATCTATTTCGAGAATCCCGCCGTTTTCAATCAGCTGGTGCGCGATTTCATCGTCGAGATCGGCTACGCGAAATAGCCGGCGCGGCCGTTCATCGTGAAATGAAACGAAATAGCCCGGAATTCGTCGAATTGTTAGGTGAGTGACTCAGGACTATAATGAATTTATGAGTCGCATCGCAAATGCCTTGGCGGCCTTCGGGCTGGCGGTGGCTCTGGCCGGATTGGCCTCTTGCGAGCCCGTGCAGAATCCCTATGGAACCACCGGTGGGACGAAAGCGGTGCCTCTGGGGACCTCGAGGGGCTTCGATTCCAGTTCGAGTCTGCCGCCGCCGTCGAGCGCGGGCACTGTTGCCGGCGGCACGATCGATTCGCCGCAAAGCCAGGGTCTCTCTGATTATCTGAAGCATCACTCGCTGCCGCTGGTCGGTGCGCAAGTCGTCACCAGTACGAGCGGCGGCAAGCAGGTAATCCTGTTTGGCTTCGTCGCGAGCGACTTCGGCAAGACTGACGCCGAGCAGAAGGCTCGCTACTATCTGAAGGATCCGTCGCTGGTGGTGGACAACCGGATCAAGATCAGCCCTGAACTGGCTGGCAGCAGGGCCGGTTCCGGATCGACGGTCAACGGAGTTCCGTCCGCGAATGCAATGCCGTCCGATGGCTCCGATCCGTACGCCGCGTCCGGTTCGATCCAAGATTATCAGAACAACGAACCGCCCGGTGCGCAGGCCTACCAAGCCCAAGGCCAGTATCAGCAGTATCAGCAATACAACAGCGCTCCGCCGAGCATGTTGACGACGATTCTCCCGCGGCTGCTCGGCGGAGGTATGTCGATGGGCAGCGGCGGCTACAGCGGAGGTCTGGGTGGATTCAGTTCCGGCTACACGCCGGGTTACGGCAGTTACGGCTTTCCAACGTCTCCACCGCCGATGCCGAGTTCCGGGTTTGGCGGGTCTGGATATCCTTACTGATTCGGCCGCGCGCTTTCGATCAATCGCTCCCGCTATCTCGCCAGCTTGAATCGCTCGCCCAAAAACACCTGGCGTACTGCGTCGCTGGCGACGATGTCGCGCGGTTTGCCTTCGAACAAAATCTTGCCCGAGTGAATGATATAGGCGCGATCGATGATCGACAGCGTCGCGTGCACGTTGTGATCCGACATGAGCACCCCGATCCCGCGCTCTTTGAGATAAGACACGACGCGCTGAATCTCGACGACGGTGATTGGATCGATTCCCGCGAACGGCTCGTCGAGGCATAAGTACACCGGATCGAGCACGAGCGCCCGCGTAATTTCTACGCGCCGGCGTTCGCCACCGGACAGCACGCCCGCTTTGGCCTTGGCCAGTTTCGCGATTCCGAGTTCGTCGAGCAGCGATTGAAGACGCGTGTACCGCTCCTCTTCGGTAAGCGGCAGCGTTTCGAGAACCGCCAGCAGATTTTGCTCGACGGTCAGCTTGCGGAATACGCTGGGCTCTTGCGGCAGGTAGGAAATCCCGCGGCGCGCGCGCTGGTAGAGCGGCAGGGTCGTGATGTCCTCGCCGCCGAACATGACTCGCCCATGGTCCGGCTTGAGCAGTCCCACCAGCATGTAGAAGGTGGTCGTCTTGCCCGCGCCGTTGGGTCCCAGGAAACCCACCACCTCGCCCGGCCTCACGACTACGTTGACGTCGTCGACGACCGCACGGCCGCCGTAAACCTTGGTTAAGCCGTCGCCGCGAAGCGCCAGCGTTTCGGCCTTTTCAGCCGCGCCGCTGATCTCGCCCGATTTAATGCTTTCGACTTTCGCCATTCTCAAATACCGGTGAACATCTTAGAACTTATCGGCTTTGACCGGGATATGGAACGCTTCGCCGGGATTGCCGCTTTTCCGCGGCGCTGTGGGATGCTAGTCGATAGGGTCGTGGCCAACGAAAACGAATACGACAGCGAGCGCTTCCCCGGAAATTTCTACCAGGGGATGATTCTCACGCTCGACCGCGCCTGCGGCCGTGGCGTGGTGCGCTCACACAGCGGCAAGGAGATCCCCTTTGAGTTTCCATTCGTGGCCGTTGTGGGCGCACCAATTGGCGGCGAAATGCCGGGAATCGATCTGATTCGCGAAGGCGACATCGTCGGCTTCGATGTCGGCCAGACCTCCAGGGGACTGCGCGTCACGACCATCCGTCCGCGGCAGGGGCAGGAGCAGGGGCAGGGCTGACCCCTGGCCGTAGGCACGGCTGGCCAGTATTAAGAGACCGCGCGCCCGCTGGCTCTTCGATCGCATAGTCGCGAAAAGATGCGCTGCGCAGATTTTCGCGTCTTCTCAATGCGGGTGCAGGGGCCGCAGCCCCTGCCGCCCACCGCGCAGGTGATTCTTCCTTCATGCCACCGCCAACGGCCAGGGCTCAGCCCTGCCGCTTGCGCTGATACATCCGCCACTGCCTGACGCCCAACGGATACAGCTCGCCCAGGATTTCGTAGCCCTTGGAACTGTAGAACGCGACGTTGGCTTCGGTCCCGGTCTCGAGGTAAACGCCGGCTATTTCAGGCCGCACCCGTGCCTCCAGCGCGAGCCGGTCGAGCAACGCCTTTCCGTAGCCCTTGCCCTGAAAAGCCGGATCGACCCCGAGGGTTTGCAGATACAGATGCGGCTCCTTGGGGTGATGCTTTGCGAGCACGCCGACAATATTCATCGCGCGGATCATTCCGCCCCATCCGACTCCCCGGACCAGCCGCGGAAACTGTGGCAGCCCGGCGGTGATCAACCCAAGCACGCCTGAATGCCCGACGCCTTCAGTCACCGCGGCTGCAACGACGCGTCCATTATTGACCACGCCGAAGACCGGCTGTCCTGTCCGGCGCTCTACACCCAGCTGCGCGCGAAACAAGTCCGCCAGATGCTCGGCGCGCGCGACCGGCTCGGTAATATCCGGAAGAATCACCTTGAAGGCCGGATCGTGGATGAAGGCGCGGCCGAGCGAGACCGCGGCCTGCTCGTGTTGCTCGGGGTACAGGATGCTTACGATCGGTTTCCCATTTTCAGGCATTTTTTTTGATACCTCGATTCAATCCGATGGCTTCGTGAGCGTGCGCGCGACCGCGTCGCGCCATCCGGCGAGCAATTGTTCACGTTCGGCAGTTTGCATTTTCGGCTTGAACACCTTCCCTCCCCCGGCGATCGCGTGCAACTCATCCGGTGATTTCCAGACTCCCGTGGCCAGGCCCGCGAGCATCGCCGCGCCCATCGCGGTGGTCTCGGCGATCTTCGCGCGCCGGACCGGCTTGCCAAGGATATCCGCCTGGAACTGCATCAGGTAGCGATTCGCGGTGGCGCCGCCGTCGGCGCGCAGCTCGCTCATCGGACGGCCGGTGTCGGATTCCATCGCAACGATCACGTCGCGCACCTGGTAGGCGATGCTGTCGAGCGTTGCGCGCACGATATCGGCGCGGGTCGTGCCGCGGGTGATTCCCACGATTGCGCCCCTGGCCGATGCGTCCCAATGCGGCGCGCCGAGTCCAACGAACGCCGGCACCACGTAGGGATGCGTGCGATCTTTATTTTTCGCAAGACTCGCGCGCGCTTCGCCGTATGTATCCGCGGCCGTGCGCACCAGCTTCAGGCCGTCGCGAAGCCATTGCACGGCCGCGCCCGCGATAAACACCGAACCCTCGAGCGCGTACGCGGGCTCGCCGGCGGGACCCAGTGCCGCGGTCGTGAGCAACCGATTCTCCGACCGCACCATCTTGTCGCCGGTGTTCATCAGCAGGAACGCACCGGTGCCGTAGGTTGCCTTCGAGTCACCGGCCGCGACCGCGCCCTGCCCGTAGAGCGCGGATTGCTGATCGCCGATTACCGCCGCGATTGGAATCGCATGCGGTGCGATCGTGCCCGGCGCCGTCTGGGCCAGCGGGCCGCGCGAACTTGCGGCCCGCGGCAGCATCTCGCGCGCAACCCCCAGCATCGCGAGCATCTCGTCGTCCCATTCCCGGCGCGCCAGATTGAACATCATCGTTCTCGACGCGTTGGTGTAATCGGTCACGAACTCCGCGCCGCGCGACAATTTATGTATCAGCCAGGTGTCGATCGTGCCGAAGCACAGCTCGCCGCGCGCGCCGCGCGCGCGTAGTTCGGGCTTCTCGTCGAGCAGCCATTTCAGCTTCGTGCCCGAGAAGTAGGGATCGATCACCAGTCCCGTCCGCCGCGCGACTTCGGGCTCACGCTCGCGTAAAGCGTCGCAGATAGAGCCGCTGCGCCGGCATTGCCATACGATCGCGCGATGGATCGGGCGGCCGTTGCTCCGCTCCCATACCACGAACGTCTCGCGTTGATTGGTGATGCCGATTCCGGCGATCGCGCCGGCCGGCGCCTTCGCGGCGGCGATCGCTTTTTTCGAAAGCGTGACGACCGAACGGTAAATTTCCTCAGGGTCATGCTCGACCCATCCCGGTTTCGGATAGTACTGCCTGATTTCGGCGTAAGCTCGGCCGCGGATGCGGCCGCGGCCATCGACGACGAAAACCGTCGTGCCCGTGGTTCCCTGGTCGATCGCAAGTATCATTTCAGGCATCGCAAATTTTCTCCCGCCGCCCTCCTAAATTGCCTCTCCCTGATAGAGAGAGGCTAGGAAATCCTAATTGCACGACGGCTCCGCGACAATCATCCACTCCCCGATGGCAGTGCAATCACGGCTGATTTCCGAAATAAGGGGGCTCATTTGCCGGGGTTCAGCCGCGAATGTTTCACGCGACGGCGCGGCCATGGTTACCCATTAAAACCGATGCGCGCTGATAGAACAGGCCAAGTCAGGCCAAGTCTACCAGTCCCGATTGCGGCGTGATAAAATTTATTCTCTGCCGCCTTCACGCGCGCCATCGTCGCCGAATCGCGCCGATTTTCGGAGCATAGGCATTGCCGTCGATAGTTAAACGTATCCGTGTTCAGTTGATGCTCGCACTGAAGAACCGGGCGACTGCCGCGTTCGTCGCCGTCGCGGTGCTTGCGCTGGCAGCCAGTCGCGCGAATGGAGGTAGCAGCGCAAGCTCCAGTGAGCCGTCGGTCCTCTTCGCGGGCGGAATCACCAAGTATAGCACTCTGGCCAGTGCCGAGCTGTTCGAGCCGAATCACGGTCGGTCGGGTTCGTTCGTTGCCACCGGACGAATGAAAACGGCAAGGGTGGATCATACAGCCACTCGTCTGAATAGCGGACAGGTACTCATCGCCGGTGGGGCCAGTAAGATGTTTCCTGCTGGCACAATTTTCAGGAGTGCCGAACTATATAATCCGTCAAAAGGGCGGTTTTCCGACACCGGCGGAATGCTTGCGGCCCGCACCGGGCACACTGCAACGCTTCTCGCCGACGGCAGGGTCCTGATTGCCGGAGGCAGCGATGGCACGACATCGTTGTCCAGCGCTGAACTGTACGATCCAGCCAGCGCAAAGTTCAGCGCGACGGGGGCAATGACCATACCCCGGCAGGAATGCACTGCCACGCTCCTCGCAAATGGCGAGGTTCTGATCGCTGGCGGGATCACGGTGGAGTCAGATGGCAACGACAATGTGCAAGATACAGCGGAGATCTATGATCTCTCTGCAGGCTCGTTCAGCTCGACCGGTACTATGACATCGGCCCGAACCGGTCCTACGGCGACCCTGCTTCCCGACGGTCAAGTGCTGATCACTGGCGGCATCGACAACGACGACACGGTCCTCGACACCGCTGAACTATACGATCCGGCGACTGGCCTGTTCAGCCAAGCCGGTCAGATGACCACATCGCGTTACGGGCACCTCGCCGCGGCGCTTGGCGATGGAGACGTGCTGGTGGCGGGCGGGATCGACAATGCAGGCGACAGCCTCGCGAGCGCTGAAGTCTTTGTTGCCAAGAGTGGGAGCTTCGTTGCGATCGCGCCGATGTCCCGCGATCGCTTTTTGGTTGGCGCGACCGTCCTCTCCAGTAGCGAGATTCTAATCGCCGGCGGTTATACACAGTGCCCTTCGTCCCAGATTTCCTTCTGCGCCAGACCCGTAAAGTCCGCGCTGATTTTCGATCACCAGAGCAATGTGTTCCGATCGATAAAGTCGATGAGGTCGCCGCGCGGCTCATTCGCCTCGGCAACGCTCTCCGGTGGCGCACACTAGAATCCAACCGGTAGTGCGGCACTCCCGCCGACAGAACGGCTACGACGCCCTCCTCCGCCTTCTCCCGCGCTATCGTCGCCGAATCGCCGCCGCCATCCCGCCACGCAGAGGATTCCGCATCCTCTGCGGTGCCGAAAGCCCCCGAAATTACGCCCTGATCTTTAAGTCCGTGCCTGCCCCTCTGCCCGAGATCGGAGACGCCCACTGCCCGCTTTGTGCTTGCCTCCCATGTTTGCTGACGCCATTATACGCGCTTGGCGTAGCCTCTTTTCAGGGAGTCGCGATTGGATTTGGCTCATGAGTGAGTTGCTCGAAAAAAAAGAGGACCTGATCCGCTACTTCCAGCAAGGCGGCAAGCCGCGCGAACGATGGCGGATCGGCACCGAGTACGAAAAAGTCGCCGTCCGCACCGCCGACTGCACCGCCATACCCTACTCCGGTCCCGGCGGCGTCGAAGACTTGCTGCAACGGATGGCGACCAAGTACGGCTTCGAGCCTGAAGACGAGCACGGCCGCATCATCGCGCTCAAGGGTGAACGCGCGGCGATCACACTGGAGCCGGGCGGTCAGATCGAGTTGTCCGGCGAGCAGTGCGACACCATCCACTGCGCCTATGCTGAGTTTGCGCTCCACGTGCGACAAATGATCGATATAACCAGCCGGATCGGCGCGACGGTGCTTGGACTGGGGATGCAGCCCTTGAGCCGCATCGACCAGATCGAACTGCTGCCGAAGGTCCGCTACCGCATCATGTACCCGTACATGGCGCGGATGGGCACGCTCGGCCAGCGCATGATGAAGCAGACTGCGGGCGTGCAGGCCAACCTGGACTATAGCGACGAGGCCGACGCGATTCGCAAGCTGCGCGTCAGCATGGGTATCGTGCCGCTCCTCTACGCGATCTTCGCCAACTCGCCGCTGAGCGACGGCGGCCTCAACGGCTATCACAGCTTCCGCGGACACATCTGGACCGACACCGACAACCAACGCAGCGGGGTTCCGGAGTTCGTGTTTCGCCCCGATTGTTCGTTCGAGGATTACGCCGACTACGCGCTCGACGTGCCGATGTACTTCCTGATTCGCGATCATGAGTACATCGATCTCACCCGGCCGCCGGGCCTCACCTTCCGCCAATATCTCGCGCGCGGATACGGCCGCGAGCGCGCCACCGTTGACGACTGGACCAATCATCTGACCACGATTTTTACCGAGGTCCGCCTCAAGCAATACGTCGAGGTGCGCACCGCCGACAGCCAGCCGCCGCAATTCATGCTCGCGTTGCCCGCACTGCTCAAGGGCACGCTTTACAACGACGATTGCATCGAGGCGGCGTGGGACCTGGTCAAGGGATGGAGCTATCGCGAGCGGCTCGAAATCGCCGACGCCGCCCATAAAAACGGACTCGACGCGCGGGTCGGACGAATCAAGCTGCAGGCGCTCGGCTACGAGCTGATGCAGATCGCGGCCAAGGGACTCGAGCGCCAGCGGGCATTGAACAAAAGCGGCCAGGATGAGAGCATCTACCTGTTGCGCCTGATGGACTTGGTCCGCGGCGGTCACAGCCAGGCCAGCTTTGTGATCAGCCGCTGGAAGGGTGAATGGAACTACGACGTTGGCCGTCTAGTCAAAGGATGCGCTTACGAGGCTGAATCGATCCTGTAAATGGAAATCAGGTTCACACAACTCCACGTCACGATTCTGAACTTCGTCCTGGTCGGAGTACTGGCGATCGTTTCGGCCATGTGCGTGCGGGACATCATCGCGCGCACCGTTTCAAATGCACCCGTAGCTCGGGCCGCGCCGCCGACCGCGCCGCAGGCCGCATTCGGCCTGCGCACGCGCGCCTACTACGACGCAATCGTCAAGCGCGACATCTTCAACCAGGTCCCGCAGGAAAGCGCACCCGCGCCGGTGGTGGAAGAGGATCTGCACCTGAAGCTGATCGGCACTTCGCTGCAGAGCAAATCGAAACCGTACGCGATCATCGAGGATCAAAACAACACCGAATCGCTCTACCAGTTGGGAGAAGACATCCCGGATGCGGGGAAGCTCGTAGGCGTCGAAACCAACCGTGCCATCATCGACCGCGACGGTCATCGCGTCGCCATCGAGATTCCGGTCTCGGACATTCCCGAAGCGCCGGCTTCCGCTTTGACCGGCGCGGCCAAGGCGCCCCGGCTCAGAGGCCTTCCCGCCGGCATGCGGCGCAGAATGCGCGGGGTTGGTCGTCCTGCGGCCGGTGATGACAACGGCGACAGCAACGTCAGCAACAGCAAACTCGAGCTCAAGAAAGTCGGCCCCGGAAAATTCGAGGTCAGCCGCGCCGAAGTTGCGCAGACGATGGAAAATCCTGCCCAGTTCTTCTCGCAGATGCGCGCGTTGCCCCATTTCGTCAACGGCAAGACCGACGGCTTCTCGATCTCCCAGGTCGCGCCGGGCTCCGTCTTCGACCAACTCGGCCTGCACGACGGCGACTTGGTGACCTCGATCGACGGAAAGCCCGTCACCAATCCAATGCAGGCGTTGGGCCTGATGCAAGCGATGAAAACCCAGCCGGCGCTCGATCTCACAATTAATCGCGGCGGAGCGCCAACCTCGGTCCATCTCGACCTCCGCTAAGCGATGGAAGTCCGATCCGCGCACCACGGCGAGCGTGACCAGGTGCTCGACCTGCTCGCGGGATGGCACAACGACCGCGAATTTTTCGCCCGCTACAACCATAACGATTCGAGGTTTCGCGATGCGTTGTGCCTGGTGGCGTGCGACCGCGGCCAACTGGTTTCCACCGTCCAGATTTTCAATCGCGCCATAAACCTCAACGGGCAATCGGTTCCGATGGGCGGCATCGGCTCCGTCTTCACGCTCGAAGAGTACAGGCACAAGCGCGTCGCCTCGGCGCTGATGCGCCTGGCGGTCGATACCATGGTGCGCGAGGGCTTCGAAGTATCCCTGCTGTTCGCGGATCGGCTCACCTTCTACAACCAATTCGGATGGCGGGAGATCGAGCGCAAGCTCAGCATCCTGGCGGGCGCCCCTTCACTGAACGCGCCCAATCGTTTCGTCATCGACAGTTTCGAGATTGCGCGCGACCTTGCCGAAGTTGCCGCGATTCATCGCGGCTACAGCGGCCGATTCAATGTCACCGCGGTCCGCGACGACGCCGCATGGCGCGCGAATCTCAAATTCGCCGGCAATCAGCCGCGCTATCCCGGCGAGGGCTCCGAGGAGTATTTCGTGGTGTGTCGCGACGGCGGACCAGTCGCGGCGTATGCGCGAGTGACGCTCCTTTACGGCCTCTCGATGGTGATGGAGTTCGGATACGCTGCCGACGCGGTTGACGCGATGCTCGCGACGTTCAAGTGCCTCGGTGAGGAGGCGGCCGGCGTGCCGGTCACCAGCGCGCGCACCGGCGATCATCGGCGCGCCGCCCTGCTCCACAGCGCTTCCACGTCCGCCGCGCCGTCGCCTCTCGTTACGCATACGGCGCACGATCCCGCACTCGAAAAAGCACTTGACGGCGCGGGATGCCCCGTCGTGCATCACACCGACAATTTCTACATGTGGCGGGTTCTTGCGCCTGACAAACTCGCGCGCCGGTTCGCGATGGCTTCGGAGGCCGCGTCAGCGCGCGCGTTCGATATCTTCGCCGATTCGCGATCTTTGTACTGGACCGCCGACCGCTTCTGACCAAAAGATCATCCCCCGGCTCATCGGCGCCCGCCGCATCTTTTCGCGACTACGCGATGGCTGGGGTGACCCCTGCACCCAATGTTCAGGCCGCCCGGAGTTGGCGGGCCAGGAACCGCTGGCAAGATTGCGGTAATCGGCGCAATCGCCCGCAAGGGTATGGTGATCGCGAAAGTGATCGAGAATACCGACACCGCGACTCTCGACGGTTTTGTGCATTCCGCAGTCGGCCCAAATGTCAGTCTGGTCGCGACTGATGAGCATTCAGGATACCGCTTGCTTGGCCGCGATCTGCCGCATAGCGTCGTGCGCCACAGCGCGGGACAGTACGTAGTCGGCGCGGTTCACACTCAAACCATTGAGGGTTTCTGGTCGCTGCTCAAGCGCGGAATCATGGGCAGTTACCACAAAATCAGCAAAGATTATCTGCCGCTGTACGTGAACGAATTTTCGTGGCGTTACAACAATCGGGCAAATCCGAACGCATTTGCCGAATTGATTACGACGTGCAGCAACTAGCCGTCCAGACCTCGAAGCGCTAAAGTATCGGGGTGGCTACGCGAAAGGGCGCGGGCGGCACGGCCCGCACAAAGAAGTACGTTCCAAGCGCAAAACAGCGCGCCGAAGACGAGCGCATAAAAGAAAAACTTGAGCATTTGTCGGATTCCGATTTGAGGGAATTCGACAAGCTGTTGGAGAAAGCGATTAAATCTTCAAATGGCTGAAACCAAAAAATATAACGTCGGGGGTTTTTCTCTAGACGTTGTCGAAGTGAAGATCGTCAATAAGGACGAACACTTTAATGAGTATGAACTCGAAGACGGTAGTGTGATTCGGGTCAGCAGTCCGGTGGCGGTAGTTTATAGAGTGGACGCCCAAAAAGACGCTGAAGGGAACCCAGGATATTTCGTAAAAAATGGAACTTCCCTAGTCGTGGTCAATGGTCCGAAGAATCTACAAAAGAAGTTTTAACTGATGGCCGCCGCGCCACAAATAATAAGACAAGTTCAAGAGGAACTTGACGAAGAGCGGGCAAAGTCGCTTGAACCTCTTGCACAGTGGGCAATCCGAATATATCCGCCATCTGCCTTTGTGCATCGCGATCTCAAGGCTACAAATACGCTCGTGCCGTGGTCGTCGTTGCCGTCGTATACGCTTGTCCCCTTGACAAAAGATGCAGCGTTCTATCCTCTTGCGCTTATGGAAACGACTCGCCTTGAGGATGATTTCCACGGGTGGCTTGTTGATCAGGCCAAGGTGCTCCATGCTCACCGAAGCGATCTTTTAGATTGGAATGCACTAGCCGAGGAACTTGAATCCATGGCAGCGGGGGAAAGACGCGAGATGCGCAAGCAGCTTAAGAGACTGCTCGCTCACTTGCTCAAAATGAAGTCCCAACCAGACGAAGTTAAGCGACATCACAGCTGGCGCACTTCGATCAGGGATGCCAGAGAGCAAATACAAGATTTGCTCATGGAGTCGCCCGGTCTATTTCAAGGCAAACGCGATGAGTTCTTAGCGACAACCTTTGAACGCGCTCGCATTAAGGCTAGCGACGAAACTCATTTGCCACTCAAAGATTTCCCAAAAGACTGTCCTTGGTCTTTTGAAGAAATAATTTCAGACGATTTCGGGCTCGAACCAGAAGCGCGGCCCGCACCAGATTCTTCAAGCAATTAGCGCGGACGGTCGCTTTGGCCTGCGAGGGTGCGGCCCGCGTTTATCTGCCGATAGGCCGCTCTTTCATGCGCTGAGCGAGCAATTCCATAAACTGGCGTGTGCGGGTCAGCGCGTTCAATGCTTCGGGTGCATTGTACGGGCCGCGAGCATGCGAGACTTCCTTTCGCCAAATTTCGTTCAGATAGTTGGCGTGGCTGGATGCGTCCGCATAGAATTTAGTCTCTTCCGCCTTCCGATTATTTCTCCCCGGCGACTGTTGAAGCGCATTCAGTTTGCCGCGCAGAGCGTTTAAGATTGCTCCCCATTCCGCGTATTCGAGAGGATACTTCTGTTTGCCGATT
This sequence comes from Candidatus Binatus soli, assembly GCA_002479255.1. Lineage (GTDB taxonomy): Bacteria > Desulfobacterota > Binatia > Binatales > Binataceae > Binatus > Binatus soli. The sequence goes on from DLMJ01000008.1 coordinate 160,579, forward strand.
TGCCGCAGACCTAGTCTCCACGCCAAGGCGCGCAAGCCGTGTTCGGCAATCCGCATAGAATGAAAAACAGCGGCAGTATTGCAGTCGAGTGCGTAACATTCGGTCGCTGCTTGAATATCAGTCTGCGCTCTTGAAAACTTTTCGAGTACCAGTCGCCAATCTATTGGTATCTTTTCGATTAGCTTTGCTTTGTCTAGAGGAATGAACGCGAATTGTCTTCGATGTAACTGACCCTCAATTGTTTCGCACAAGACTCGCAATTGAACGCTAAGAGTTTCATATTTGGCGGTCTTAGGCCAAAGGTCCAGATGAATTTCAATTCGTTCAATCGCTGCATCAAGCTCAAGCGCTTCGCAACACACTCGCAGGTCTGCGGCCATTTCCCTAAGATTTGAGAGTGAAGATTCCGGAACAGGTCCGACTTTCTTCGAGCCATCGATAACGGCCCAAAGCTGCTGGAACATCAGCACTCCGTTGAGGAGTCGCGCCACGGGGAATTTCAGCATTTCATCTAATCGATGGAAGCGCTCAGCAGAGGGCCAATGTGATTCAATTTGTTCCCCGTCAGCACAAGTTG
>DLMJ01000041.1 GCA_002479255.1 Candidatus Binatus soli
TGACGCCTGCCCGGTGCCGGAAGGTTAAGGGGACCCGTTAGTCCGTAAGGGCGAGGCGGGGAACCGAAGCCCCGGTAAACGGCGGCCGTAACTATAACGGTCCTAAGGTAGCGAAATTCCTTGTCGGGTAAGTTCCGACCTGCACGAATGGCGTAACGACTTCCCAGCTGTCTCGACCACAAACACAGCGAAACTGCACTCTCGGTGAAGATACCGAGTACCCGCGGCAGGACGGAAAGACCCTGTGCACCTTTACTATAACTTTGCAGTGAATCTAGGAATTTCATGTGTAGGATAGGTGGGAGGCTTTGAAGTGTGGGCGCTAGCTCGCATGGAGCCAACCTTGAAATACCACCCTTGTGATTCTTGGCTTCTAACCATCACTCTTACCGGGTGTGGGACACTGCATGGTGGGTAGTTTGACTGGGGCGGTCGCCTCCCAAAATGTAACGGAGGCGCGCGAAGGTTCTCTCAGGCTGAGTGGAAACCAGCCGTCGAGTGTAATGGCATAAGAGAGCTTAACTGCGAGAGCGACGGCTCGAGCAGGTGCGAAAGCAGGTCATAGTGATCCGGTGGTCCCGTATGGAAGGGCCATCGCTAATCGGACAAAAGGTACGCCGGGGATAACAGGCTTATCTCCCCCAATAGTTCACATAGACGGGGAGGTTTGGCACCTCGATGTCGGCTCGTCACATCCTGGGGGTGGAGTAGCTCCCAAGGGTTCGGCTGTTCGCCGATTAAAGTGGCACGCGAGCTGGGTTCAGAACGTCGTGAGACAGTTCGGTCCCTATCCGCCGTGGGCGAAGGATACTTGAGGGGAGCTGTCCTTAGTACGAGAGGACCGGGACGGACGTACCTCTGGTGTACCGGTTGTGGCGCCAGCCGCATCGCCGGGTAGCCATGTACGGACGGGATAACCGCTGAAAGCATATAAGCGGGAAGCCCACCCCAAGATTAGGTATCCCGATCGTAAGATCCTAAAGGCCCCTTCTAGACCAGGAGGTTGATAGGCCAGAGGTGGAAGCGCCGTAAGGCGTGGAGCTGACTGGTACTAATTGGCCGTGAGGCTTGACCACTACCTATTTCAATTGAGCTAACTACTCAATTGCTATAGTCGCCGCATACTTGTCCGGGTTTCAATCGCTAACCGGACGGGACGGCAAAGGTCGAGTCACAGACGAGGTTCGAAAACCTCACTTGCAGACCCTACTATTCAGATTGTCGGAGCTTGAGCCTTCGCTTAACGGCGACGGCGACAGGTTTCCGGTCGCCATGGCGAAGGTGAAACACCCGTTCCCATCCCGAACACGGCAGTTAAGCCCTTCAGCGCCGATGGTACTGTGACCGAAGGCGTCACGGGAGAGTAGGACGCGGCCGGGGAATCTCACAAGGGCGGATGCACGATGCATCCGCCCTTATTTTTTTCGCGTTCCTCCACTCTGCCGCAGCGATGCGATAAGCGAACGCTTCGGAGATGGTGCTACCTGGCTATCAGCCGAATCGTGAAGACCCTGGCCGGCGGCATGCCCTTCTCCCATGGGCGGATGTAACGCATCGCGAGCGTGCCCGTCCCGCTCGCTTCGACAGAGAATCGGAAAATCTGCTGTCCCGACGCGCCGGGCATCGCGTTGTCGAGCTTGAACTTCGTATCCCCGACCGGCTTGACGAGCGCGTCGGCTATCGGCGCGGGCTGCCATGTGTACCCGGTCCCCGAAGTCGCGGGCAGCGATATCTCCAGCGTGTCACCGCGCGAGAGCGTGAATTCGCGGCCATCGTCGGATTCGGTAACAGCGATCATGCTTGCGCTCGCGCGCCTTGGCGCTGAGAGCGCGGATGCGGTTGCGGACACGGACGCGACAAGAAGCAACAGCAGGTGTGATCGGCGAATACTCATGCGCGCTCGGACATCACCGTACCGCGATGCGCGAGACTTGTCATTCTTCGTAAATCCTGCCACCAGGCCGTAATTCCGTCCGGGCGGACCGAGGAAGCGATGGTCAACGCGCTGGTGGCGGCCATGACGATGATCGGGTTCAATGGCTATCGCGTCGAGGCGCTCCCGTACGCACACCTGGCCGAAGTTATGCGCAAGCACGGCCGCTGATGATATGCGGGTCTCCGAGGTCCTGATTAAGAGACGCTCGGCGCCGGCGGATTTTTCAAGCGGATGAGGACATGACAAAAAAAGAGCAGCCCACGCGGTCTGCCCTTTTGATGGCAATTGCAAATTAATCAGTGCTTGGTCTCGATGCGCCTGCCGTAAGTTACCTCGCCCTTGTCCACGCGCAGGCTGAAACCGCAATCGGGATTCGTGCAAACCCACGCCTTGAAGAGAACCGAAGCGCCCTCCTGCCCATAGTCGGACAGTGGAATCAGTACTCCATTGTTACATTTTTGGCACTTCGGCCACTCCATCATCCGCGCCTCCTTGCAGCCGACCCGAACCGCATCGTCCGTTCTTGAAATTATCCGACCAACAAATCTAAAGCAACGTGCCGCGATGCGCCGATGGAGCCGTCCAAGAGCGCCCCGGAACGCGTACTCGACGAACGTGATACGGCGAGCAGATGGTTTCTACTTGAGCGCGCGCACGGAAAAGCCGCGATCGTTGCTGCATAACAGCGAGCGCTTGCCGTCCAGCACGGTCTCGAGCACAACTTCCCGGCCCCATAGCCGCTGCAGGTAGGTGAGACTTTTCTCGGCGTATTCAATATGCAGATCGCGGCCGTCGTGATAGTGCTTGACGTAGAGTGTGCGGTTCTGGCCGAAGTCGGCGTCCTCGACCTTCAGCACCGGTATCGAGTTGGTGCCGACGTTCTTGATCAACGTTGCCTTGACTTCCCGCCAACCCTCCTCGTCGGCCACCTTACTGACCACCAGCTCCTCGCCGCGCGCCTCGTATTCGAAAATATCCATCTCGCGCATGAGATCTTCGGTCAGATAGCGGCGGATGAACGACGCATCACGCTCCACCTCGCGGACCTCGAAGATCTTTTCCGTGCCGGACTTCACCGGCGGGCCGTCGCGCTTGATTTCCTCCGCGGTCGGATTTGTAAAGCGCCGGTAGATGTCTTCCCAAATCTTGAGGCCGAGATGATACGGATTGATCTGGCCGGGAATCGGGCGGACGACCTGGTTGTGGTTCACGATGAATTCGAGATGGAGCCCCTGCTCCAGCTCGAGCGATTCCAAAATCTTCTTGTGCCAGTAGCTCGCCCATCCCTCGTTCATGATCTTCGTCTCCATCATGGAGATGAAGTACTTGGCTTCTTCATCCACGATGGTGAGCAAATCCTTTTCCCAGTCGGCGAGAAACGGGTTGTGATCGCGAATGAAGAGCAGCAGGTCTTCGTCCGGTTCGAGCGGGACCTTGTGGAAATCGGGCGCCTCGATTTGCTTGCGCGCGTGGATTTTCTGAAACGGATCGGGCTGTCCTTGCGCGCTGTCTTCGGCGCGAGCCATCTGTTCCAGTGGCGTGAGCTTCTTGATCGCAAGATTGCGCCGGCATTGCCACGACAGCGCATGCGCCGCGTCCAGAATCCGCTCTACCTGCTCCACCCCGATCGACGGGTCCTCGACGTAGCGCCGCACGCGTATCGCAGCCGCTTTGAAAGCCTCGATAGTCAGTTCGGCGCGCGTCGATTTGAACGTGAAATTGTTCTTGAAGAAATCGTTGTGCCCGTACACGTGTGCGATCGTGAGTACCTGCAGCAGGATCGAGTTGTCGCGCATCAGGTATGCAATCGCCGGATTGGAGTTGATAACCATCTCGTACGGCAGACCGCTGACGCCGTGATCGTAAAGCGTTTTGAGCTTCTCGTACGCCTTGCCGTACGACCAATGCGGGTAATGCGACGGCATCCCCGAGTACGCCATGTACCCGAGCATCCCGGTGTGATCGCAAAGCTCGAACTCCTGCGGATAGCAGTCGAGCCCGAACTCTGCCGCCTTGTCGCGAATCCGCCGGTCCCACTCGACGAGGTCGTTCAAGTTCCACGCCGCGATGCGCGGCGATCCGCCCGCGTTCTGAGCGGCGCTCATGCTTCCTTCACCCTGTCTTTGGCCAGGAAGGCTTTGAACGACGGCCAGATGTCTTCTTTGCGCTCGATTAGCACGGTGTGAAAGTTCGGCGCCTGGATTTGGCGGAACACGTTGAGCATCGAAGATTCGTAGTACCGCGACCCCAGCGGCTTGATTTCGCCGTAGCCGAGCAAGTTGCAAATCCCGGCGAGTTCCTCCGCGTCCTTGAGCGCGGCGGGATTGTCGGAGTCGAAATTGTCGCCGTCCGAGCAATGGAACGCGTACAGGTTCCACAGCGACGGATGATATCGTGCGGCAATTATTTCCAGCGCCTTGGCGTAGCCGGATGAGATAAAGGTGCCGCCCGATTCGCCCTTGTGGAAGAACTCCTCCTCGGTGACCTCGCTGGCCTCCGTGTGATGCGCGATGAAAACGATTTCGACGTTGCGGTAGCGCGTCGAGATGAACTGATAGAGCAGAAAGAAGAAGCTGCGCGCCAGGTACTTCTTCATCGTGTCCATCGAGCCCGACGTGTCCATGATGCAGATTACCGCGGCGTTCGATTCCTCCTTGGTGTCGATCTCGACGTGCTTGTAGCGCAAGTCGTCCTGATGGAACGGGAAGCGGCGATGCACGCGCTGGAATGCGGCGCCGGGCGAAGCCGCGAGCGCTTCCTCGTCCAGTGCGCCTTCTTCGAGCGCGATTTCATCGAGCGCACCTTCGACGCCGGTATCGAGTTCGCGGTCGGCCTTGGATTCTTCCAGCGCGCGCGCCACCGCGTCGTTGCGCTTGTCGGACGCGAGCATCCGCATCACGCGCTGCTTGGCGGTGCGCCGCTTGTCCAGCCTGATGCGGATGCCGACCTTGCGGTAGCCTTTGCGCCGGGACGAGTAATCGGACTGGATTTCGCGCAGCGCGCGCCGCTCGAGGTTGGGTAGTTCGAGATCCTCGAACATGATCTCGATCAATTCCTCGAGCGTGACGTCGGTCTCGTAATAATCGACGCCGGGCCGGTCGCCGGCCTGCTCGTCGCCTTTGCCGGGTCGGTCCTTGCCGGTTTTGCCGACGACTTGCCCGGGCCGCGAGTCGCCGTCGCCCTGCGACGCACCGGGAGCGTTGTCGCCGAAAACGAAGCGGTATTCCTTGATTCCGCGCAGCGGAACCTTGATCACGCGATCTTTGTCTTTGCCGATGATCGATTCTTCGGCGATGATGTCGGCGATATTTTCGCGGATCGATTCGCGAACTTTCTGGCGGTGGCGCAGCCGGTCGCCGGCCGAGCGGTCGGAGCGTTCAGCGTCGGAGATCCGGTATTCGCGGAAGATTGTATCGCCGCCGCTCATCGTCTGCTCATCCGGGCTCTCTCAATCCTTCCACAGATTGTTCGCTGCGAAATTTTGAGAAAATCCTATCATCAGTTCGGCTATCTTCGTCTTGCTTTATTGGCTCAGTTTCTCAGTTTCATACCATAAGTAGTGGTTTTGAGATGCTCTCACCACCATCGATAGTTTCGTTCCGTCAGAAATTGGATTTCGCCCAGAGCCACGCAAAATATCAGTCCTTCCACAGATTATTCGCGGCGTACTTGAGCACGACGTCCACGCACGATTCGCAGTACCCGTTCTCGAGCAGGTTCTTCACCATCGAGCCGTACTTCTCGCCCTGTTCCTCGTCGCGGGTGCGCGCCTTGGTGATGATGCGTGAAATGTCGCGCACCGAGGTCATCAGCTTTTTCTCGATCGCCTCCTTGAGCGGCTCGTAGCTCTTGTAGCTGATCTTTTCGCCGCGCCGCGACGTTGCCCACAGGTACGCGATCACTTCCTGGCGAAATCCGTCGGCCGCCGATCCGATGATCGCTATTTGCTCTTCGATCGACTTCAGGAAGCCCTCGTCGGGCGCCAGTTCTTCGTTGGTGTTGCGATCGCGCACGCGGGTCTTGTTGACGTACGCCTCGGCGTGATCGAGGTAGTTCTGGAACAGCGACTCCGCCTGCTCCTGATACGAATAGACGAACGCGCGTGTGATCTCCTTTTCGAGCAGGTCGAGATATTCCTTATGCAGCGTGTCCTGCAGGAACTCCAGATACTGCTTGCGCGTGTCGTCGGGCAGGTCGCCCTCCTTGGTCATCGAGATCAGCGCCTCGCGCACGTTGATCGGATTGATGCAGTTGCCCGTGACGTTGTCCGATAGCGCGTTGTCGAGCGCCTTCATGATGAAGCGCGTCGAGATCCCCGACATCCCCTCGCGCTTGGTGTCTTCTTTCAGCTCCTGCACGTCGATCTTCTTGGTGCGTCCTTTCTCGACGACTTCCTCGCCGTTGTAGAGCCGCAGCTTGGTCATCAGGTCGCACTTCGCGGTCGGCTCCAGGCGCGACAAAATCGCGTACATCGAGGCGAGCTCGAGTGTGTGCGGCGCCACGTGCGCGCGGAAATCGGAGTTCCTGATGATCTTTTGATAGATCTTCACCTCTTCGGACAGGCGCAGGTTGTACGGCACTTTCACGACGACGATACGATCGAGGATCGCCTCGTTGGTGTGATCGGCCTTGAACTTCTGCCACTCGGCTTCGTTCGAATGCGCGACGATGCAGGTATCGACGTACACCATTCCGTGGCGCCCGGGCGCCGGAATCACTTTCTCCTGGGTCGCCGTGATCATCGCGTGCAGGTACTCGGTCTCGTTCTTGAAAACTTCGATGAACTCGACGATTCCGCGGTTGCCGACGTTCAGCGCGCCGTTCAGTTCGAGCACGCGCGGGTCGCCCTCGGAGTATTGGTCGAGCTTCGAGATGTCTTCCGATCCGATCAGCACCGAAGTGTCCTGGTTATTCGGATCGACCGGCGGCACCACGCCGACTCCCACGCGGTTGCGCTTGGAGAAGTTGCGCGCGATGACCGGAAATTCCTCGTAGCGATTGTTGAACTCGGACTTGAGCCGATAGCGGCATACCGGGCACAGGTCGCCCTCGATGTGCGCGCCGAGCATCTTCTCGAACTCGCGCCGCAGATGGCGCGGGACCAGATGCAGCGGCTCCTCGTTCATCGGGCATCCTTCGATCGCGAAGATGAATCCGATCTGCTCGAGCCCGCGCTGGATCCTTTCGACCAGCGAACTCTTGCCCGAACCTACCGGTCCCATCAGGTACAGAACCTGCCGGCTCTCTTCGCCCTTCAGCGACGCGGAATGGAAGTAGCGGACGATCTGCGCGATCGTGCGCTCGATCCCGAAAAATTCCTCCGCGAAGAAATTGAACACCTTCAGCGGCTCATCCTTGTACAGCCGCTTGGTGCGCGGATCGTCGGTGTCGTGCAACGAATGAAGGCCCGACGAAATGATCAAGTCGTAGATTCGCGCGTGCGCGAGCTTGGTTATGGTCGGGTCGGCCTTCACGACCTCGAAATATGCGAGCAGCGTGCCGCGCCATTGCTTCGACTCGCGTGCGGCGCGGTCTTCTTTGATCACTCGCTCGAAGTTATTGAGATCCGCCATCGGCTATCTCCTTCGGGTTATGGAATGTTGTGCAGGAATACTGCCTGGGAAAGCGGGATATGGTCGGGCCGTACTATTTCTGGAGCCCATCCTGATTTCGAGTATAACGGAGCCATTGATCTGCAACAAGCAACACGCCCGCAATGGCCGCTGGCGTGACGGATCGATTCTTCAGCAACTCGCGAAGAAGTACGGTCTTTTCTGAAATTAGGACGCTATCCGCTTGTGGGCTGGAATCCGAATATGAAAAAGCAGGTTGCGCGCTCGAGGTTCCCGGCTCTCTTTTTACAGAGCCTAATATGCCTCGCTTGTTCGACGCAGCCTGCTTCCTCCTTGTCGTCTAACATATAAGCCCCCGGATAGATACTCGCCCAAATTGGTGCCGGAGCACGCAACACATTAAGCCGCGTTGGGCGTCAACAGGTGTGCACGATGTTGATTTGCGCTTTACTGAAATAACCGCTCGGAGACCGGCACCGTGTCGCCCAGCACGATGCGCCCGCGGTCGTTTCTCACCATTGCTGCGAACACAGTGTCGTCGTGCGCGAACGACAGCCACCACCGCTTCTCCGCGGCGAGCCCGAGGTAGCGCCCTTTTTGTTCCATCGTGCGGAGCGCGTCGAGATCGTACGCCTGGTTCCACGGACCGCGGATGTGCGAGCGCGTCGGTACTATATCTGCCAGGTGCATGAAGCATTCGCCTCCGTCGCTGACCAGCGCCGCCTGATGGTCCCGCGTATGGCCGCCGGTGACGACGGCGCGCACGCCCGCGACGATGTCGGTATCGCCATCGATTGCTTCGAGCATCGATCGCACCGGCGCGAGAACCTCCGCGGCGTGGCGATACGCGGCGTGAAGCCGTTCGTTGCGCGGATTACCGGCGATTTCGAGTTCGCCTTTCTGCACGAAGATTCGCGCGCGCGGAAACGCAGCTTCCAGCGCGCCGGAATCCCGCCGGCGCACGATTCCTCCGCAATGATCGAAATGCAGATGCGACACGATCAGATGCGTGACGTCGCCCGCCTCCATCCCGAGCGCGCGCAGATGCGCGGGGATCCATCCGTCGCCATGATCGAAGATCTGGCGCTCGACGGTGCTTAGCCGGTTGCCGATTCCCGTATCGACCAGAATCGCGTCGGCCCCCTTCACGATCAGCGGGCACGTCAGGTTCAGGCGGATACGGTTGTGCTCGTCGGGAGGATGGTTGTGTTTCCAGAGTTCGCGCGGGACCACCCCGAACATGCATCCGCCGTCGTTGCGCCAGAAACCATCGGCAAGGAACGCCACCTCGAACGCGCCGACCTTGATCTTCGGTGGTGTCTCAGCCATCTCGCCTCCTCAGCTTCCCATCAACCACGTTCCCAGTATCAGCGCGATACCGCCCATCGCGACGATTGCGGCGTGTGCCTTCACCATTCGAGTCATCGCGCCCGCCACCGCGTCGATACGCTCGCGCGCGACTGCCGCTCTGACCGCCGCACCGACTCTCATCGACCACGTCATCACGGCAATCATAACGATAAACAGCGCAATCTTGATGGCAAGCACCGTCATGAATGTGGTTGAGAACGCGAAGCCCCGCAAAACTCCCGCCGCTATCAGGCTGATCAGTCCCGTCGCGAGTAGCACCGCCGCGGCGACGAAGCCGAGCAGATCGATCTTGGGCGCCGCGTTCACCGCAAAATTGCGCTGCTCGGCGCTTCCCGTCGCGAGCGCGAGACCCGCGATCATGAAGCATGCGCACGCGCCGATCCAAATCGCGCCGGCCGCCGCGTGGGTCCACAGAATCACCGTTCCCAACAATTTGAACCTCTTTCCCCGTCGAATCGCAAAAAGACTAACCCTGTCCCTCGCGCGATTACACCCCGCCGCGCGTTGGCGGGCGGCATCGTTTTGGGCTAACTAGAATTTTTGGATCGATTGCCGTTCAATCGGCGCGCCATCCGCGGAGGTGACCGTGACGCTCAATCCATACATCGAGGCACACGAACTGCGCGAGCTTGTCCTCAAAAAGGAAGTCCGCCCGCGCGAGGTCGCGGAATTTTTTCTCGCGCGCGTCGAGAAACTGAATCCCAGGCTCGGCGCATTCATGACCGTCACCGCCGATCGCGCGCTCGCGGACGCATCGCGGCTCGAAAAGATGAACGCTTCGGATGCGGCCATGCTGCCGCTGTTCGGCGTCGCCTATTCGCTCAAGGACCTGGTCTGGACCAGGGACATTCGCACCACCTTCGGCTCGAAGAACTACGAGAATTGGCACGCGCCCGCCGACGCGGAACTCGCCGTCCGGCTCGCCAACTCCGGTGGAATTCTGCTCGGCAAAACCACCACCCCCGAATTCGGCCTGCGTCCGACCACCGAGGGCGGTCTCTGTCCGCCCGCGCGAAATCCCTGGAACCTCGAACACACCGCCGGCGGCTCCAGCGGCGGTTCCGCCTGCGCGGTCGCCTCCGGACTGCATCCCGTGGCGCAGGGCAGTGACGGCGGTGGATCGATTCGCATACCGTCGGCATGCTGCGGCGTGGTCGGAATCAAACCGTCGCGTGGGCGAATCACGCGTGCGCCGCAGGAAGGTGAAGCATGGAGTGGACTTTCCACTACCGGCCCGATCGCGCGCACCGTCCGCGACGCGGCGTTGATGCTCGATGCGATGGCGGGGATGATGCCGGGCGATCCGTACGCGGCACGGCCGCCGGCGCGTCCATTCGTCGAGGAAGTTTCGGCGCATCCGAAAAAACTTCGGCTTGCATTTATCAACCATAGCGCGCTCGGCCCGGTGGACGCTGAAACTCTCGCCGCGCTCGAGTCCGCATGCGGCGTGTTCCGCGAGATGGGGCATCGTGTCGAGCCGCTGACGCTCGATCCCGGCGCGCAGCTCGGCAAGTACGTCCGCGTGATCGTGGGCGCGTCGGTCTCGGCGCTGAACATCCCCAACCCGGAGCTGCTCGATCCGCTGGTGCGCGAGAGCTACGAATGGGGCGCCAAAATTTCCGCCGCCGACTACATCCGCGCGGTAACCGGGATGCACAATGCGTCGCGCGAAATCGTGCACGCGCTCATGCCCTACGACACGCTGCTCGCCCCGACGCTCACCCGGCCCGCAGTGCGGCTCGGCACCTTGCCGTCGAATCCCGCCATCGCCGGGGATGAAATCTACGGGTGGATCGCGTTCACCTTCCCGTTCAACTCGACCGGTCAGCCGGCCATCTCGCTCCCCAACGGATTCAACAAGGCGGGATTACCGCTGGCGATTCAACTTGTCGGCCGTCCCGGCGATGAAGCGGGCATAATCGCGCTGGCGGCAGAGTTCGAACGCGCCCGCCCCTGGAAGGACAAGCATCCTCCAATCTAGTTTTTTCCGATCGCGCTCTGGTAAAAGCGGGGCGTAAGGGCGAGAATCCGCGTGTGATTCCCAGCCTGGCGCTGCCTCCGAGCGCGTCGGCGGGAAAACACCTTACAAGCAGGACGAATCATGAGTTGGGATTTACAGACGGGAGCCAATCGAAAAACGGAGAAAAAATATGGAGACGATCAAGTTTGACGATATTGCGGCGCTCACGGCGAAGATCGGCAAGGAATTCGGTCCGTGGAGCGAGCCGATTCAAGTGACGCAGGAAAAAATCAATCAATTTGCCGACGTGACCGGCGACCGTCAGTGGATTCATATCGACATCGAGCGGTGCAAGAAAGAGAGTCCGTTCGGCGGACCGGTGGCGCACGGTTTTCTGACGCTGAGCCTGCTGCCGGCGTTCAAGAGCAAAGACGATTACACGATCACGGGATTTCGCAACGTGGTAAATTACGGCGCGAACAAGCTGCGCTTCGTCGCGCCGGTGCCGGCGGGCGCCAGCGTCCACGCGCGCTCGCGCCTGATCGCGGTCGAGCCCCGGCCGCTGGGCACGATGCTCACCCGGGAGACGGAAATCCAGGTCGTAGGTGGGCAGAAGCCGGCGCTGGTTTACGAAGCACTGATGCTGTTCGTGAAGTAGAAGTTGCGGGCGGCGACGGAGATCAGCGCATGGCCTATGAACAGATCCTTTACGAGGTCGCGGACAATATCGCGACGATCACGCTCAACCGGCCCGAGAAGCTCAACGCATTCACCGAGATCATGATGGACGAGATGATCGACGCGTTCGACAAGGCCGACGTGGACGACAACGTGCGCGCTATCATCGTCACCGGCGCGGGGCGCGCGTTCTGTGCGGGCGCCGACCTGTCGGGTGGGACGTTTGGCTCGAGGCGCGCGGATCGTCCGCAACGCCGCTCGGCGATCGGAGCTGACGGCACTGTGGATTGGACCAACGAGGCGATTCGCGACGGCGGCGGACGGCTGACGCTGCGCATCTTCGAGTGTCTGAAACCCGTGATCGCGGCGGTGAACGGAGCGGCGGTGGGCGTCGGCGTGACGATGCAACTAGCGATGGATGTGCGGCTGGCGTCGGAGAACGCGCGTTTCGGGTTCGTATTCGCGCGGCGCGGGATCGTGCCGGAGGCGTGCTCGAGCTGGTTCCTGCCGAAGATTGTCGGCATCTCGCAGGCGCTGGAATGGACATTTACGGGGCGAGTTTTCGCGGCCCAGGAGGCGCTCGAAGGCGGGCTGGTCAAAAGGATCTACAAACCCGATCAACTTATTCCAGCGGCGCGCGCGCTCGCTCGCGAGATAGCGGACAACACGTCGCAAGTGGCGGTCGCATTGATTCGGCAGATGTTGTGGCGGATGGCCGGCGCGGACCATCCGATGGAAGCGCACAAGGTGGACAGCCGCGGAATCTTTGCGCGTGGCCCTTCGGCGGATGCGAAGGAGGGCGTCGCGTCATTTCTGGAGAAACGTCCGGCAAAATTCCCGGACAAGATTTCCAAGGACATGCCCGCGTACTTTCCGTGGTGGCGGGAGCGCAAGTACAGCTAAGGCGTCCAAGGTTTGCGGCGGATGACGACGCGGACTTCGCCGGGGTGCTCGACCTTGACGATGGCGCGCTGGTCGTCGAGGTCCAGCTCGGCGGTGCCGTTGCCGCCGGACACCTCGATCACGCATCCGCGCGGGTATTGAATGCGCGGCACGAAGATCTCGGTCGAGCGGGCAGCGGAAGGATCGCATTCGAACATGAACTCGAAAGTGCCGCTGATACGATCGAATTTCATCGTGCGCGCAATACCCTGTGTGGCCCGCGCGTAAGGCCTAACGAAGCCGGCGAGCGCGCGGCCGCCGCTATTGATGTCCGCCGGATCGGTCTGCTGGTCGCGCGAGAAGATACTCAGATCCTCCTGATTCCACCCGTCGCCAATAGCCAGATCGTTGCTATTGGATGCCGTATAGTTCCATTGCGTACTATTGATGAGCAGAGTATCGAGTGCATTATACATTAGATCGAGCGCGATGATGTGGGCAGTCCATGGCGCATCGCTGCGATCGCCGGCGTGAAAGGCACGGTACGCGCCGGCGCCGTTCAAATCGAAGTGAATTCCAAATTCGCCGATGAGGGTGGGCGCGCCGCCATTCACCGTTTCCGACATCCCGGCCATCTTGCCGAGCTCGCGTTCGTAGCGCGCCTGGATCTGTTCGCTGGCGGTCGCAATTTCGCCGGTCAGCACGTCGAGGCTGAAATTCGGGCTAAACATCTTGGTGACGGCCAGGACCACGTCGTACCAGTGACCGGCGTTGACGCTGTTTGGGGGAGTCTCGGCGGGGAATCCCGGTCCGAGAAAACCCGAGAGCGGATCGAGCTCGGCGAACAGGATCCAATCGGGATTAATTTGGCGAATATTTTCGGCGACGCGCGCGAAAAATGGTCCCATGTAGTCTTCGATGAAGTTGACCTTGCGATCGCCGACGCGTTGGAAAAAGTCGTCGCGCAAAACGTCGAAACTGCCGTCGTCATTGAGCCGCCATGCGCCTGCATCCTGGAACGGATCGCTTTGGCCGCTGGTCCAGATCGAGATGCGCTCGGGATTGATTGTCCGATCTTGTTTGTGGACCACCGGGTTCGGTTTCGCTGTCGGGTCGAACTCGAGCACCGGTATCGAGCGCGTAACTCCATGCGACACCAGCAAGCCGTCGAGCGGCGACCACGCTAGGCCCGGCATCGCACGGTCGGGGTTGGTATCGCTTGGCCCGAGATGGCGATAGGTGAGTGACTGTCCGATCCATCCCGGGACCGGTTCGTTGAGCGAGTCAAAACCGATCACGTTGGGCAAATCGCGGATGCGCCGCGCGATCTCGCGCTGCGCTCCCAGGTAATGCTCGAGCATGTAGTCCTGCACGTTGACGCCGTCGATAGTCAGTCCGGGGGCGAAGTCGCGGCCGGCGAAAAACAAGGTCCACATGATGCCGTTGGCGGGACGGCGCTCATTCTGCACCCAGCTCATGGTCGGGTAGCGATCCTCCTGGCGGCCGCCGCGCGCATAGTCATATAGATGTTGCATTACATGAGCGCATCCCGACTCGGCGAGCCGGCGATAGTCAATTCCAACTTTCTCGAATAGCCAGCAGGGCGCGCCGTCGCCACCGGTCATTCGGCTCCAGACATCCTGGTGAAAATCCACGAATACGTAGAAGCCGTAGTCACCGGCGAGCCGGCACAACTCGGCGAAGTAGTCGAGGTACGCGACGTCGTAGTCGCGCGGGCCGCGATGCTCGACGGCTTCCCAGGTGGTCAACAAGCGCAGGCAATTGAAACCCCACGCGCGCAGGCGCGAGAAATGTTCGCCGGCTTCGCCAATCGGAAACGGACGGCCGATGAAGGAGGCCTCGCGATGGTTGGCAAAGTCGGAGGGAAAATTCGTGCCGCCGTCGGGGTAGGGGACCTTGCAATCACCGCCCAGATTGACGCCGCGCAAAATAACCCGGCGCCCGTGTTCGTCGAGGAACCATCGTCCTTCGATGTGCAGCCGCGACAGGCCAGTTTTTGACATTCGATTCACTCCGTGGTGCGAGGGTGACGCAATGTCCGCTCGCCCGTCAAGCTGCACAAGCATATGGCCGCGAGTTGGCAAGAGAGCGAGATAATTCCGAGCCTGTTCGTCTCCAGCGCCGGCGGTCTTCGATGATCGGCCGCTGGCTCTTTAGGTGTTTGCGATCAATTGACTATTTGGCGACGACGGCTCACGCTGGCGGCGTAACGTTGACTTAAGGCTCATGGCCAATTTTCTCAACAGCGCGCGCGAGTACTTGGAAACCGCGCTCAGGCATGTAAGGTCGGCGATTCATCCCTTGAGGCCATGGATTGCGCGCGCCCGGGGGTTGGGCCGTTCGCGCCGGGCGCGGAAAATCGCGGTGATCGTTGTCGCGGTCGTGCTGTTTGCGGGCCTGACTACTTACTTCGCGGTTCCGCCGGTGTTGCGGCACGTCCTGACCGGCCCCGTCGCGGGCAGCATCCATCGCCAAGTGAGCGTGGGCAAAATCCGATTCAACCTTTATGCGCTGAGGCTCGACGTGGACCAGCTGCACGTTGGCGAGCGCGACAGTCCGCAACCGTTCGTCGATATCGGGCATCTGAGAGTGAAGGTTTCGTGGACGTCGATTTTCAGATTTGCGCCGGTAGTCGGCGAAGTCGTGGTCGAGCGGCCGGCGATACATATCGTTCGGGAGTCGCAGCAGCACTTCAACTTTTCCGATCTGCTTGAGAGCGCGCCGACGCCGGAAAAATCGAAACCCGCTGCGCCGAGCGCGCCGATGCGATTCGCGGTTTCGAATATTCAACTGCGCGATGGCGAAGTGACATTCGACGATCAGCTGCTCGGCAAGCAACACAAGGTCGAGAAGATTCAGATCAACGTGCCGTTTATCGCGAACCTCCCCTCCGACGTGGACGCGTCCGTCGAACCGCTGCTGCAGATGGTGATCGATGGCAGCCCGATCCGGATTGCCGGCGTGGCCAAACCGTTCGGGGCGACACGCGATTCGGTAATTGACCTGAAACTGCATCGGCTCAACCTGCCGCTTTACGTCAGCTACGCGCCGATGAAGCTGCCGGTGAAAATTCCCGATGGGAAGCTCTCGGCGGATGTGTACGTGCATTTCGTGCAGGCGGAATCGCTGCCGCTGATTCGTTTGAACGGCACGGTAGCGCTGGATCAGCTCGACGTTCGCGACACGGCGGATGCGCCGATCGCCGCACTCAAACACGCCGAGGTGAAGCTGACTGACGTCGAGCCGCTGGGCGCGGTGTTCTCTCTGCGATCTATCTGGATCGATGGACTGCTCGCGCATGTCAGGCTCAACCCCGACGGAACCAACAATCTCACGTCGATAGCGAGCGGCAATGCGGCGCCGGCGAGTCCTCCAGCGCAAGCGGCGCCGGCGGGCAACGTGACGCAGGCGGCGGCGCCAGTTGCGGAAAAATCCACGGCGAAATCGCCAACCGATTTTTCGGTGGACTCGTTCGATCTCACGAACAGCGCGGTGGAGGTCCAGGATAACAGCGGCGCAAAGCCGGCGGCGGTGGCGGTCGATGCGCTCGGAGTCGGGCTTAAGAATTTTCGGACGATAGGCGGAGTGCCCGCGTCCGTCACTGTTAACGGTAAGATTCGCAGCGGCGGCACGATCGCGCTCAAAGGCGCGCTCGATCTGGCGGATTCGCAGGTTACGACGGAGGTGTCGATCGATCAGATCGACTTGCCGGCGCTGCAGCCGTTCGCGCAGTCGGTTCTTGCGGCCACGATCGCGTCGGGCAAGCTGAGCGCGAAGGCCAACGTACAGACGCATTTCGCGAGCGATCATTTCAACGTGCACGCGGAGCCGGCGACCGTCGCAATCGAAAATTTCGAGATGGATATGCCGCGCGAACGCGAAAAACCGGTGCTGTGGAAAAGTCTGAGCGTTGCGATTGGACAGTTCGACCTGGCGGCGCATCAGGCGACGGTCAGCGAGGTGCGCAGTAACGGGATGCATCTGTTCGTTCGCCGCGAGCGCGGCGGGAAATTGAGTCTCGCCTCGCTGATGCGTGGCGCGCCGGCGCCGCCGCCACGCAGCAAGCGCGCGACCGCGCGCGAAACGACGCGAATGCCGCGCGAGACCAGGCGAATGCCCCGCAAGCCGGTGCAGGCTGCGGCGCCGCCGTCGCAGAGTTGGCAATATCAGATCGCGTCGGTCGCGATGGAACAGACCGATGTCACCTTCGAGGACGACAATGCGCCGCAACCGGTCAAGGCGGCCGTAGCACCGCTGAATCTGCATCTGAAAAATGTGTCGAGCGACTTCAGCAAACCTTTTGCAGTCGATGTTGACGGCACGCTGAATCGCAAGGGCACTTTCAAAGTCACCGGCACCGCCGCGATCGCGCCGCTGAAGGCCGATCTGCGCGTCGCAACAAAGCGCCTGGACCTGGCATTTGCGGATCCATACGTGAGCAGCAGTATGAACGCGACGATCACCAGCGCGAACCTGACGATGGACGGCGCGGTTGGCCTGGAGCAGGCGCGCAACGATTTTCTGGTCAGCTATCGCGGCGACGCATCGCTCGGCAGCGTGCGGATGCTCGACAAGCTGACCAACGCTCTCTTTTTCAGAATGAACGCGCTCAACGCGAGTAAAATTGATTTCGCTCTCGGAAAAGGTCCGCCCAAGGTGCATGTCGGCGAGTTGGCGCTGTCGAATTTCTATTCGCGCATCATCCTGAACAGCACCGGCAAGTTGAATCTGAAGGACATCACTGCGAGCCCGCAAGAAGCGCCTACGTCGCTGACGCGAGCCACCGGAGCACCGGGCTCGAAGGGTGCGGTTCCAGTTGCGCCGACATCGACGCCGACTCCGGCTGCCGCGCCGAGTCCGGCAGCTGCGACGGCTCCTGGAGCGGCTCCGGCGGCATCGCCGAGTCCTGCAGAGCCTTACGCGGGGCAGCCGATGAACGCCGACATCGAGTTGAACAAGATCACGCTCAAGGGCGGCAAGGTCGATTACACGGACAACTTTATCAAGCCCAACTACACGGCGAACCTGACCGACATGGAGGGCAAGGTCGGCGCGTTCGGAACAAAGTCCACATCGCCGGCGGACGTTTCACTCGACGGGAAAATCAACGGGAGCGCGCCGATCAACATCGATGGGTCGATAAGCCCGCTCGCGCCGACTGCGTTTGTTGATATCAAGGCGAAGGCAAACGGTATCGAACTGACGGGCCTCACTCCGTACTCGACCAAATACACCGGCTATCCGATCGTCAAAGGCACGCTGACGGTTGATGTTCATTATCTGCTGGACCAGGGAAAGCTGACGGCCGACAACCATATTTTCATCGATCAACTGACGTTCGGCGATCACGTTGAGAGCCCGGATGCGACGAATCTGCCGATTCGATTCGCTATCTCACTGCTCAAGAATTCGAAGGGACAAATCGACCTGCGAGTGCCCGTGTCGGGGTCGCTCTCCGATCCGCAATTCAGCATCGGCAGCGTCATCCTGAGCGCGTTCATGAACCTTATCGTCAAGGCCGTGACTTCCCCATTCACGCTGATAGCGGCGGCGTTCGGCGGCAGCGGCGCGCAGCAAGATCTCGGCTATATAGAGTTCGCGCCGGGCTACGCGACGCTGACGCCGGATAGTCAGAAGAAACTGGATACCGTCGCGACGGCGTTGGCGGATCGAACTGCCTTGAAGCTCAACATTTCGGGGCGTGTCGATCCGGCATTCGACAAGGATGGCTGCCGCGAAGCCTCACTGGAGCACAGCATCGAGGTGCTCAGACGCAAGGACCAGGGAGACAGCGCGGACGCGAATACCAAAGCCGCCGCGCTGTCGACGGCGGACTACAACAAGTATCTGGCGCGAGTTTATAGCGCGGGAAAATTTCAGAAGCCGCGCGACTTCATCGGGTTGGCAAAGACAGAGCCGCCGGACGAGATGAAGAAGCTAATCCTCGCCAACACTCCCGTGAGCGATCAGGATCTTCAGCATCTGGCGCAAGCGCGCGCAAATGCGGTGCGCGCGTATCTGAGTACGAAACAAGTGGATGCGGCCCGGATGTTCGTGATCGCGCCGAAGCTGGACGCCGCCGGAATCAAGGATCAGGGCAAGACGACGCGCGTCGATCTATCACTGGAGTGATGCGCGCCGCAGTGCTAGAGCGAGCCGAAAATGCGATCGGGGATCGCGTCCCAGGCGCGGCGCTCCTGGTCGCGAGGCGCATCCTCGAGTTTGGTGTTCGCGCCGAAGACCATCGTTGGCCGGCGCGCCTCGGTATAACCCGTCCAGGTACCGGCACTCGCGCAGCCTGGATCGCCTGATCGTGCGAATGCCAGCCATGCGTCCTGCATCTGGACTGCCAGCTTTTCCGCGGCCGGGCCGGTGCCTGCGAATGCGGTCATCCCGGGCAAGTGATTGGTGCCGAAGACGAAGCCAAGCTCGAGGGCGTGGCAGCATCCCAGCGCGCCGTGCATCGCGGGCGACGGCCACGTGAAGAGATAACTGAAAACGCGCGGATCGTGGCGTCCCTGCACTTGCGCGAGGCGCACGCCGGGGATGCGGAAAACTCGGTCAGTCTCGATTGCGGTGAACAGTTCGGCCGGCGTCACGGGCTCGCCACGCGCGGCTCGCGCCTTTTCGTAAGCATCGATGAGGGCATCGGCTGCCGGAGCCGTCAAGTGCCTGCTGATACGCTTGCCCAGGCCGGCGCGGTCGAGCTTGTGCAATGAAGGATCCATCAAGGAGAACAATTTCCACTCTTCGAGCATGGAACCGACCATCACGGCCACGCCCGACGCCGAGCCGTCTGCCACCATCTCGATCGCGGCGCGCGGCGCCAGAGTACCGTCAGCTACCGGCTGATACGCCATCCCGAGTTCGGGATCGGGCGTTATGCCGTCGTCGAGGAGAGTGCCGGTGAGCAATTGCGCAGGCGTCAACGCGCGGATTGCGGCGGCGTCGCCGGGATGCACCCCGAGCTTCGACAAGACTCTCTCCGCCGTGCGATTCGCGCGCGCGACGGGAGCGCCGGTGTGGCTCGCGCCACTTTGCGCTATCGCTTTGTGGAACAGGCCGCGCGCAGAGGGCATCGCCAGGATAGTTCCGACGCTCATGCCGCCGGCTGATTCACCGAAGATGGTGACGTTGCCGGGGTCGCCGCCGAACTCGGCGATATTGTCGCGGACCCACTGGAGCGCCGCGACTTGATCGAGAATTCCTTCGTTGCCGGTCGCCGGAATCTTGCCGTTGGTCACGTCGGCCAGGCGGAGGAAGCCCAGCGGGCCGAGGCGATAGTTGACCGTGACGACGACCACGTCGCCGCGCCGTGCGAGAACCGAACCGTCGTAAAGAGGCTGCGAGCTGGAGCCGATACTGAAGGCGCCGCCGTGAATCCAGACCATCACGGGCCGGCGCTTGCCATCGGGCGCGGGAGTCCAGACGTTGAGGTAAAGGCAATCCTCGGATTGTTCGCCATCAACCACGATCGCGGAAAGCGCGCTAAGCATCACTGCGTTCTGATGAGCCACCGCGCCAAAGCGACGCGCGTCGCGCAGCCCTGTCCACGACTCGGCCTTCTCGGGCGCGAGCCATCGGCGCGCACCAGCGGGCGGAGCCGCAAACGGCACTCCTTTGAAGACGAATAGTCCGCCCTGGTCGTCACCTTCGAGCTTGCCTTGATGGATCGAAACAGTCGCGCTCATGTGGATGAACCTCGATACGAGAATTGCGGGGATTCTCGCAGAATCCGTGTGCAGCTCACAAACCCATCATAGCGTGTAATGCACGTTGGTGAGTTGCTCGGACACTTCCCAAAGCCGGGCCGCGGCCGCGGTGTCGCGAGCAGCCGCACTACAACCGACTTTGACCGGATGTCCCCACATCTCGCCGATACCGTCAGGGCCGATGTAGTCGCCGCCGTGGACCTCGGGCGCAACTGCCGCATACTCGGTAGGCAGCGCGCCCATCGCGGCGCTTTGCGCGAACAGGCTGTTGCCGACTGAGAAAAGAGATTCCATCATCGACGATCCCGACATCCGCGGTCCCGCGGCTTGCAGATTGGTCGCCGCATAGCCGGGATGGCACGCGACGCTGAGCAGTTTTGCGCCGGATGCGTCGGCTCGCCGCTGCAACTCGAAGGTGAACAGCAAGTTGGCGAGCTTGCTCTGCCCGTAAGCCATCCACTTGCGGTAGCCCTTCTGCCATTGCAGATCGTCGAATCGAATTTTGCCCATGCGATGCGCGCCACTGGCGACGTTGACGACCCTTGCGCCTTCGGTGGCGAGCAACCGATCGAGCAGCAAGCCGGTCAACGCGAAATGCCCCAGGTGATTGGTGCCGAATTGCATCTCGAAGCCGTCCACCGTGAGGCGGTACGGGATCGCCATGACGCCGGCGTTGTTGCAGAGCACGTGCAGCGCGGGATGCCCCCGATGGAACGCGTCGGCGAAGCCGCGCACCGACGCCAGGTTCGAGAGGTCGAGTTCCATCGCCTCGACCCTGGCGCCGGGCGATGATGCGGAGATCTGAGCGGCTGCCGTTCGAGCCTTCTCCGGGTCGCGACAGGCAATGATGACATCCGCCCGCTTGCGCGCGAACTCCAGCGCGGCTTCATAGCCGATGCCGCTGTTGCCGCCGGTTACGACGATCGTCTTCCCGGAAAGATCCGGCATGTCATCGGCGGTCCACTTCTTTTTTTCGGGCATAGCGCGCGTTCCTCCCAGTCGGCTGCACGAAGGCTATCACGGGATATGTCCTTGGTCACGATGGAGAAACATCGCCCCCCCCGCCCCGCCCCCGCCGCAAAAGCGCATTCACTAATTGAATGTGAAACCCACCGTGGGTTTCACACTTCCTTGGGCAGGGGTGACCCCTGCACCCACCGTTAATCGCTAAGTCGCGAGGCCGCGCCTTAGCTCTCAGGTTCATGGCGTGAGAGCGAGATCCGTCCCAACGGGCAGGGGTGGCCCCTGGCCGTGGCGACGGCAGCGCAGTATTAGGCCATTGGCAGGGGCCGCGCGCGACAACGGAGCGCGGCCTTAATACTGGGTGCAGGGGTCACCCCTGCGGTTTCACATTCAATTAAGTGAACGTGCCTTTAAGCGCTGCGAGCGCCGCGATCTGCGACATATCCACGCACTCTTCCAGCGCGTCGGCGATTCGATCGAAGGCCGTGCGCCGATTGGCGTCCGCGTCATCCTGCGCGGCGGATTTAAGCGCGGCGAGTCCTTTCGAAGTCCGTATCTCGTCGAGAAAGCTTCGTCGAAAGCCGGCGGAATCAAACATTCCGTGAATCGAAGTGCCGATCACTCGTCCATCGTCTGAGCGGACACCCTCAAGTTCGTTCACCGCGTTGGAGTCCCTGTGCGTCAATCTGAACAGTGCCTGGGAAGCCGCGACGGCGGTGATACGCCCGGAGTGAATCTCGTAACCGGAAACGGGCAGCTTTGTCGGGATATGAATTGCTCGGATTCGATCGGTGATTTTTTCGGCCTGAAAGGTGGTTTCTATTTCGAGCAATCCCAACCCAATCGTTTCAACCGTATCGCTCTCGACCCGGTCGGCGTCGATGACGCGCCGTCCAAGCATCTGGTACCCTCCGCAGATTCCAAGCACCCATCCACCCGCGCGACGGTGCCGCACGAGGAAGTTCTCCCAGCCGGATGCGCGCAGCCATTTCAGATCGGCGACGGTGTTCTTGCTCCCCGGAATGATCAGAACGTCAAGGCGTGGCGCCATGCCTGGATCGCTCAAGTAGTGAACGGCGACATCCGGTTCATCCTCGAGCGCTTCGAAATCCGTATAGTTCGAGATGCTCGGGATGTGTATCACTCCGATAGTCAATGGCTTGTCGCCGGGACGCGTCGCGATCCCGTCCAGCATGGCGGCATCCTCTTGCGGTAATCCCAGCCTGTGCTGCCACGGCATCACTCCGATTACCGGGATACCGGTGCGTTGCTCGAGAAAGCGAAGGCCGGGTTCCAGCAGCTCTTTATCGCCGCGGAACTTGTTGATCAGCACTCCCTTGAGGCGACGCCGATGCTCCGGCGCGAGCAGCTCGACTGTGCCGACGATCGAGGCAAAGACTCCGCCCTTGTCGATATCCGCGACCAGCAGGACGGGCGCGTCGGCCAGTTCGGCGATTTCCCAGTTGACGATGTCGCGATGGCGCAGATTGATCTCCGCCGCGCTGCCCGCGCCTTCGATAACAATCAGCTCAAAATCCCGCGCAAGGTTGTTATAGCTACTGACTATCTCAGGCCATGCCTCAGTACGATACCGCTCATAGTCATTTACGCCCATCTGAAACCGCGCCCGGCCCCGAATCACTACTTGGCAAACCATGCCGGGGCCCGTTTTCAACAGCACGGGATTCATGTCGGGGCTCGGTTCGAGCCCGCACGCTTGGGCCTGCACGGCCTGCGCGCGTCCGATCTCGCCGCCACCGGGGCAAACCGCCGCGTTGTTCGACATGTTTTGCGATTTGAAGGGCGCTACCCGGACGCCGGCGCGCGCGAACGCACGGCACAGCGCGGTGACAACCACGCTCTTGCCGACGTCCGACGCCGTGCCCATTACCATCAAGCTCCTGGCGCTCAAAACCCGATTCCTTTTGAAGCGACGCTCACGGAAGCCATAGCATCCGCGATGCTATACACTGTTTCAATACAGCTCCGGTTCGTGGCGACCGGGCGCAGCCGGCCTGCTGATCGAACGCAACGGGCGGAAATGGAAGAAGACAGAATATGACATCTCTGCATGAAGTATTGAAACGGGCGGAAGCGGACAAAGTTGCCGTCGGTCACTTTAATTTTTCGGACCTGGCCGCATTCAACGCGATCGTTGCCGCCGCGCGCGACAAGCGACTACCCGTGATGGTGGGTCTATCCGAGGGCGAGCGCGAGTTCACCGGCGTCCGACAGGCCGCCGCGTTGGTGAAGGCGGTTCGCGACGAATACGACTATCCGATTTTTCTGAACGCGGACCACACTCACTCGATCGCCAAAGCTGAGGTGGCGGCGAAAGCGGGATTCGACGAAATCAGCTTCGACGGGTCGGCGCTCCCCTTCGAGGAAAACATCGCCCAGACGAAGAAAGCGATCGAGGCGATCAAATCGATCAACCCTGCGATTCTTGTTGAGGGCGAGATCGGTTGGATCGGCGCGTCGTCGGCCGTGCTCGACAAGATTCCGGAGGGTGTCGGCGTTTTGACCACGCCGCAGGAGGCGAAGCAATTCGTCGATGCTACTTTAGTTGACGTGTTGGCCCCGGCGGTCGGCAACATGCACGGAATGCTCGCGAGCATGGTTCACGGCGACGTGCAGAAACGGCTGAATATCGAGAGGATCGCGGAGATCAAAGCCGCGGTCCGGATTTTCATGACATTGCACGGCGGGTCGGGCACCAACGACGGCGATTTCAAGAGGGCGATCAAGTCCGGCATGACTATAGTCCACGTCAACACCGAACTGCGGCTGGCATGGCGGAGGGGAGTCGAAGCAGGGCTGGCAGCGGAGCCGAACGAGGTGGCGCCCTACAAGATCCTGGCGGCTGCGGTCGAAGCTGTGAAAGAAGTGGTTAGCTCGCGGCTCGAGCTATTCAGTTCAAGGTAACGGCCTAATCACTGTTTGTCCGTCGGTAGATTGACAAATACCGCGGCCGTAACGACCGTAGTCCATAGACCGTCGCGATCGCCGATTGCGGATTGCGTGATGTTTCGCGTCTGAACGATTTTATCGGACAGCTTCCATACGTCCTTGCGTTCGTCGTAACTGACGTTGGGATCGAAGTCCACGCCGAGCGCGGTCGCGAGCATCGTGGCGGCGAGATCTTCGGCGTAGTCGCCAGCCTTCTCGTCGGTCTGCCCGAAACTCTTGTGCTCGGACAGATAGCCGTATTGATCCTTGTCGGCGGGAATTGCGAGGCCGACCGACGAGGCCATCAAGCGATGCGGTTCGTCGGTGGAGTTGTCGTACATGACGGTATAAACGATCTGGCCGGGCGTCAGGGTCTTCAGTCCGTCCTGGATGGAGACGACTTTGCAGCCGGGAGGGAAAATTGAGCTGACTCGAACGAGATTGAACTCGGCGATCCGCGCGTCGCGAAGCGCGAGCTCGAAGGAGGTGAGTCTCT
Organism: Candidatus Binatus soli; assembly: GCA_002479255.1. Classification (GTDB taxonomy): domain Bacteria; phylum Desulfobacterota; class Binatia; order Binatales; family Binataceae; genus Binatus; species Binatus soli. Next base: position 24,542 of record DLMJ01000041.1, read on the forward strand.
CGCGGTGCCTGCCGACGCCCTTGGTCAGAAAAATACCTTTGCCTATTGGACCCATCTACTTTTGTCCCTCAATTCAATTTCTTCATTTACATAGAGCAAGCGCAAGCATTTTGCGAGGTTGCGCGGCGATGATTTACTCGTGAACAATGTTCGGTGAAGCAGTAAGATGATGGCTCATAAAATTTCGCCGAGGTGAATCGTGATCGAGACGAATCCATTTGGAAATACGGGTCATCAGAGCACGCGGGTTATCTTCGGCGCCGCCGCGTTTATGGGCGGGATGAAGCAGGACAAGGCCGACCAGGTGCTCGAGGTGCTGCTCGAATACGGCATCAATCACATCGATACGGCGGCGTCGTACGGCGATTCGGAATTGCGGATCGGTCCGTGGATGCGGGAGCATCGCAAGCGGTTTTTTCTCGCCACCAAGACCGCCGAGCGCACGTATGAAGGCGCGCGGGCGAGCCTCCATCGATCGCTGGAGAGGCTGCGGGTCGATCAGGTTGACCTGATCCAGATGCACAACCTGGTCGCGGAAAATGAATGGGGGACGGCGCTGGGAGCGCACGGCGCGCTCGAAGCGCTGGTGGAAGCGCGCACGCAGGGGCTGGTGCGGTTCATCGGAGTTACCGGTCACGGCTCGCAGGTTGCCGCGATGCATCGCCGCAGCCTGGAGCGATTCGCGTTCGACTCGGTGTTGTTCCCATACAATTTTACAATGCTGGAAATCGGACAGTATGCCGCCGACGTCGAGGCGCTTCTGAAAGTTTGCCGTGAGCGCGGCGTGGCGACGCAGACGATCAAGTCAGTTGCGCGGCGCCGATGGCAAAATGGCGGCGGCCCGAAATTCAGCTGGTACGAGCCGCTTCGCGATCGCGACGCGATCCGCAGGAGCGTCCACTTCGTGCTGAGCCGGCCGGGGTTGTTCCTGAATACGTCGAGCGACGCGACCCTGCTGCGCGATATTCTGGATGCGGCCAGCGCGAAAGCGACGGCGCCGGCGCGCGCCGAGATGGAAGCCGACGTGGCGCGCTACGCCATGGAGCCGCTGTTCATTCCCGGGGTGTCGGACACGATCTAGGCATCAACCAGCTCTTTTGCCTGGCACGTTCAGAGAGGGTCGGTGATCTCGCCAAGCATTTTGGTCAGCGCAAGGTTTTGCGAATAATCAACCTGGCAAACCACGAGCGACACGGAATCACCCGCAAGTGCGCGCTGCAGTGTCGGCAGGAGTTCGGCGGCCGCATCGACGCGGAATCCCTTCACGCCCAGGCTCTCGGCGTAGGCCACAAAATCGGGGTTGGTGAAGTCGCAATTGGAGTCACGCCCGAGCTCCAAACGCATCTTCCACTTGATCAGCCCATACGCGCCATCCTCCCATACAAGCACGACAAACGGGATCTTCTCGCGCACCGCAGTTTCCAGCTCTTGCGAATTCATCAAGAAACCACCATCTCCGGTCACCGCGAGCACCTTGCGGTCCGGGTACGCGAGCTTGGCTGCGATGGCGCCGGGGACCGCAAAGCCCATGGTAGCGAGTCCGTTCGAGATCAGGCACGTGTTTGCGGCGTAGGTCGGGTAGAGGCGCGCCATCCACATTTTCACCGCACCTGTATCTACCAGCACGATATCCTGTCGGCCCATCGCGTGGCGGATATCCGCTACCAGCCGACGCGGCCTTACCGGGAACGAATTATCGGTCGCACCGCGGTTAATCTCGTTGCGCAACAGCGAGCGGATCCTGGCGACGGCCGCGGATGCGCCGCTCGACTTCTCGCACGCACTGGCGAGCGCGTCGAGGGACTGCGAGATGTTTCCCTCAATTCCGACCGCAACGTGGTAGTGAGCATCGACCTCGGCGGGATAGCGATGAATGTGAATAATCTTCTTACGGGCATCGGGATTGAACTTCTCGGGCGCGTACTCCTGCAGGTCGTAACCCACGCAGATGATTACATCGGCACGGTCGAAGCCGAAATTTACATAGTCGTGGCTCATGAAGCCGAGCGCGCCCAAGGCGTTAGGATGATCGTCGGGAAACACGCCTTTTCCCATGAAGGTGGTGGTCACCGGAACGCTGAGCCTTTCCGCGAATCGCACAAGGGCATCGCCGGCATCGTTGCGCGCCGCCCCGTGCCCGGCAAGTACGATCGGCGCTTTGGCGCCCTTCAGCACCTCCGCCGCGCGCCTGATTTGGCCCGCCGACGGAGCCGTATCATACACAACGTTGACCGGGAGCGGCGCGGCGTCACGACGGATCGGAAGCTTCTCGACATCCTCCGGCACGGCCAGGTAGACAGCGCCGGGCCGCTCAGTCTGCGCGAGCTTGAAGGCCTTGCGGACCATCTCTGGAATTGCTTCGGATCTTAATACGATCTCGGCCCATTTGGTCACCGGACGGAACATCGTCACCAGGTCCACGCTCTGATGTGACTCCTTGTAGATTCGGGACAGAGCGACTTGCGCCGAAATCGCCACCAGCGGAGCGCTGTCGGTTTGCGCGTCGGCGACACCGAGTAACAGGTTGATCGCGCCCGGTCCGAGCGTCGCGATGCACACGCCCGCGCGGCCGGTCAGGCGCCCATACATGTCTGCCATAAACGCGGCGCCTTGCTCATGACGTACCAGGATGAAGCGAATCGACGAAGAGTTCAGTGCGTCGACGAAGTAGATGTTCTCTTCGCCGGGGATGCCAAACACATATTTCACGCCCTCATTCTCGAGGCATCGCACAAGCAAGTGGGCCGCATTCAAGCTGTTGTCTTTCGCCATGCGGCTTTCTCCTGGCCGGCTCGCAGCTCGCGCTGACAAGAGCCTCTCATCGAGCTATTGAGCGAGAGTTGAAGAGGGCCGCTTTTGTCCTCACCACTGGCCGTCCTCCAGCGCACCGTCCCAATTGCGTTCAAACCAGCATGAGTAAAGGCTTCTCGAACTCTCTATCAAATTAGTATTTCACGGAGACAACGGAAATCCGGGCTAAAGCTTCTCGACCGAAGCAAACGCGCGCTTTGCGGCGGCGACGAATGCCCGCACGCGAGCCGGATCCTTTTTCCCGCGATGGCCGGGAACGTCAGTGTGCGTAAAGGAATCGACGCCCCAGGGCCTGACGGTGGCGATCGCATCGGCGACGTTGTCGGCGGAAAGTCCGCCCGCGAGGATCACCGGGATGCGCGAGCGCTCTACGACGGTGCGGCTAATCGACCAATCGTGAGTCTCGCCGGTTGCGCCGGCAAACGGCCGACCCTTGGCGCCTGAATCCAGCATCAGGTAATCGACGCAGTCCTGATGTGCGTCGGCCTCGGTGAGCGTTTCGCCGGCGCGCACGGCAATCGCGCGCAGGAGCATGACGGGCGCGATGCGGCTGCGAATCCAGGCGCAGTCTTCGGGCTCGATCTCGCGCGCCGCCACGTGCAGGATGTCGGGCCGCACCGCGTCAACCATCGCGCAAATCTCGTCTCGATCATCGGACAGCGACAGCGCTACACCGCGCGAGCGGGGGCGGATCGCCGCAAGAATCGAGCGCGCCAATTCCGCGCCGATTGCTTCGGGTACGACACCCGGCTCGGCAATGACGAGGCCAATCAGATCGGCGCCGGCGTCGGCGGTTGCAACCGCGTCCGATACAGACGTCATGCTGTAAATCTGGACGACCATCAGCTCGCTCAGAAGTTGCGGCGGTAGGTCACGTAGTTCGCGCACACCTTGGCGCCCAGCTTTTCCGCGGTGCGGCGCGACGGCCAGTTGTCGTCGAGCACGAGCGTGTAGCTGAGAAACTTCGAGCCCTGGCGGATCAGGTGCAGGTACGAATACGAGGCCATCGCGAGGTTTACACCGCGGCCACGCGCATTCTCAAGCACGCCGATGCCGAGAATGTTGAGCTTCTCGTTATCGGCGAGCTTGCGGCCGGGATTGAGAATAGCGCCTTCCGGATTCGGGGGAGTAACCATCAGAACGCCGACCGGCTGCCCATCGCGATACGCAATCACCGAGGTCTCGAGGGCGCCGGACATCCCGAAGAAGTCGAACAGGAATGCGAGTTCGTCGGTGCTCAAGGGAGTCACGCCCCAATGACGCGCGAAGGCGGTGTTCCAGGTGTGCTCGAAATCGCGGATTCGGCGCGCGGCAGGCAGATCCTTCAGCGCGACGATTTCGAAACCGCCGCGGCGGCTCGCTTCGAGTGCGCTTTCATAGCGCGCGACCAGTTCCTGCGTCACCTCAATCTTATAGTCAACCCATCCGCGCTCGGTTTCGAATCCCGCGTCCTTGAGTAACGAGTGATAGTAGGCGGGATTCTGGCGCGCGAAGTCTGGCGGCAGGGTTTCGTAGTCGTCGATCACGAACGGAAATTCGAGCAATCCGCAGCCGGCTCGCGCCGCCGTCGCGCCATTCGCCTTCATCCACGCGGACGCCGCGTCCATCAACAGTTTGACGGCGTCGCGCGTACCGGGCATCGCCTCGAACATCACGATATGCCCGAGCGTTTCGTGCCAGTGGTGTTGATAGTGGCCGTCGATTATCGCGACGGCGCGCGCAACTATGTCGCCATCGACGCGGGCGGCGAACGGCCGGATCTTGCGCCCTTCGCCGAACGGCCTCTCGCCCATCAGGATCGGCAACTGCACCGGAACCATCGCGGGCCATCGCGCGCTGCGGTATTCGTAAACCCGATGTTGAAAAAGAATGAGCTCGGTGAGGGCTTCTTCGCCCGAAGGCGATTCGATTTTGACTGACAACTAGAGACCCTCCCAACGCGCTGACAAATCGAGCGCTTCCATTCATGTTGCCGGACAGCACGCCGGCGCGATGTCGCCTTGTTTCTGATCTCTGCGTGCGCTAACCACTACGCAGGGGCGAGCGTAGCGCCGTGCGAGTGAAAACGTCAAACAATCGCGGGCCAATGGCGTCCCCCAGGAGCGGCTGAGCGTCATGGTCGAAAAAACGATCGAGCTCACGGGTATCTCGGCCACCTCGGTCGAAGAGGCCGTGCAATTGGCAATCTCGCGCGCAGGCGTCACGATCGAAGGCATCCACAGCGCTCATGTCGAGGACATCGCCGCAATGGTCGAGGCCAATCGAGTGGTGCGATGGAAGGTTCGAGTCAAAGTGACTTTCCAGGTGAAAGACGAGCTGCACGAGTGAGTAGCTCGCGCGAGTATCCGGATTGCACTCGTGAGGGTTGATCCGGTGACCTCCGGCCACGAAGGAAGGCGGCGGAGCGCAAGGACTTACCGGTCATGCGCAACCTGCCGCTGAGAGTGATCGATGGCGACGAAAATAGTTGAGGTTCATCCGGGTATCTACGAGGTCTTTCTGCCGCTGCCGATGCGGCCGACAATCATCAACGTTTATTTGCTCGACTGTCACGGCGCATGGGCGCTTGTCGATACTGGGATGAACTCGCCCGAAAGCATCGCCGCACTCGAGGAAGCGGTGGCGGAAGTCGGGATCAAGATCGAGGATCTCGATGCGATCATCGCCACGCATCACCATATCGATCACTTCGGCGCGTCGGGCGAGATTCGCCGCCGCAGTCACGCCACGACGCACATTCATCGCCTCGAAGCCGAGCGCGCCGGCAGGATGATCGAGTTCGGAAAGATGAGCCCTCACGATCGGCCCGAGTCGCGCGCGTTTTTCATGCGCCACGGATTTCCGATCGAACAATTAGCGCCGACCGGGATGCGCCCGACGTGGATGGGGACGTCGATGTACGGGCCGGTCACGCAACCCGACAGGTTCATCGACGATCATGACGTAATCAAAATCGGCGACCGCGAACTCGAAGTGATCTGGACGCCAGGCCATTCCCCGGGTCACAATGTGCTTTACCTGCGCAAAGAGAAGGTGATGATCGTGGGCGATCATCTGTTGCCCAAAATTACTCCACACGTGGGTATCTATCCGGACGCGGAGGGAACCAACCCGCTCGGCGACTTCATCAGTTCGCAGCTGAAGGTCCAGAAATTCGAGGTAGAGCTGGTATTGCCGGCGCACGGCGGCGTGTATCACGACCACCGTCATCGCGCCAATCAATTGATAGAGCATCACCGGTATCGAGAGGCCGAAATGCTCGATTTGACGCGCAAGGCGCCGCAGACGGCGTTCGAGATCGCGCAACAAGTATTTGGGGGCGAAGAACGGCCGATATTCCATGTGATGGCGGCGACCTTCGAAACCCTTGCGCATCTGGAATTTGCCTGTTTTGGAGGCCGGGCGCGCCGGTCGGAGCGGGGCGAACGAATCGTGTTCCAGGCGTTATGAGCGAATTACGGGGGGTTTGCTAATTTTTCCAGACGGTGTATTTTGGCCCTGCTCAAACGAGCGGCGGATAGCCATGTTAGCTCGGTTAGCGGGTGGGTCCCTAGATTGAAGGAGGATGCCATGAAACGGAAGATCGGATTGGCGCTGGCTTCGGGGCTGGCATTGTTGGTCGCCGGTTGCGCGAGTCAAAGTAGCAGCGGCGCGGGAGCCGGTTCCACGGCGCCGGCAACAACCGAGACGGCAAGAAATTTCAACTTGGCCGTCAAGTGCCCCGGCGTGCACTGGGAAAAGACGCACGGCTGGTCGAATCAGCAAATTATGCAGCAGGAATCGCTCGAGGAATCGGACATTCCTGCTTGCGAGCAATGGGTTCAGGCGCAGCCCAAAGGCTACGTGCCTCCTCCGCCTCCGGGAACCCCGGTGGCAGCGAAAGCTCCTTCGACTGGCGGTGCTCCGGCTCCGGCGCCGCAGTAATACGTCTGAGGGTGGCGTGCTGCTTCGCGCAAATTGCGCGGATCTGAGCACGCCGGCATAAAAAAGCCGAGGCGGCGCGGCATCTTGCTGAGATGCGGCGCCGCCTTTCTATTTTGCGTGATTTCAGTATTTCACTCCGTCACTTAATAGCGCCGGAGGAAGGTTTTTTTCTAGCGAGTGTGGGCCGTCGCCGTGCGTTTTGCATCGCGACGTCCGGATGCACTTATACGGCCGCTGCGGACCACTGGCGAGCGCCTTGCCAAGCGCCGCGTGGACACGCCTGCAAGCTGCTGAATCCGCCAGTCGCGTAGACCCCTGTGCAGAAATTGCGGTTCGATTCCGAGCGTTTCGCAGACCGTCTCGAACGAGAAGGGGCCTTCTCCGCCTTCCCCGATTAGCCACTGCTCGGCCTCGCTGAACAGACGCTTGCGTGGTCCGCCCTTGGCGTCGGCGTTATTCTGGAAGCATCGAAGGGCGTCCTCCAGAATAGCCATCATCAGCTTCTTGACGGGCCGGATGTTACTGTCGTCGCGCCGGCTGTCGTAAAACTGCTCGGGCGTCAGAACGTCTGGCACGAAGAGATTTCCGAGAGCGCTATTTTCCCATTCCATCGTACTTTTGTCCTCACCCGACAATGCCTGCGCCAAAGCGGAATCAGGCGATCGGCGTCGGGATTCTGACTTTTGTGTTGTTCGACAGCAAGACATGCAACGATCATACCGAACTTATCGGAACCAGCCCATTGCAATTTAGCTAGCACGTTAAGCCATCATGAACGCTAAGCCGGATTGCGAGTTATTGCGAAATTCGGGGTATCGGCAGTGTTTTCGCAAATCGCTCCGCATTATGCGAATTATGCGGCCTCTGGCTGCAAGCTGACTCATTTGCGACATGCGTTACGATTTGGCCACAGACCGTCAGTCATTTGTCACTCGGATGCCATAAGCAGGCTACCCCCTCATGCCCGGAATTTTAAGGCATTATGAGCGAATTTGGAAAGCCGGATTCAGAACCCAATGGGCAGGTAAGACCAATTCAGTTCCGCGCAATACACTATTGGACGGTGTCGGGGCCGCCACTGGTGCCTGCAGGCCCACGCTTGCGCTCCTCGAGCTTGAAGGTCAGTACGTCGAGCAGGCAATCAACACGATCCGTCAGCGCCTCGAGCATCGTTTGTTTCTCGAGCGGCGTGACGTCGAGATGAAAGCACAGGAAGTTGATCAGCGCGGCGCCGCGCAGGCCGCGTTGCTCGACGATCGCGCGCCAAGCCTCATGCGCGGCCTCGCCCAGATAGCTGAACAGCATCTCGCGCAGCGCGTCCATCGTCTCGGCGTCGCAATCGAGCGCGTCGGGCCGAACCGGGCACCAATTCACCTCCGCTTGCCGATACGAGCGATCGCGAATTTCGCGCACGATGCGAAACTCGCCAACGCCCTCGAGGACCAGGTTGTAGCGTCCGTCGGCAAGCTTGATGAGACCGCCGATTTTTCCCGCGCATCCGACCTCGAAAATATCCGGAAAGGCGTGATAGTCGCGTTGCCGGTCGCCCTTGAGCAGCGCCATCCCGATCATCCCGTGCGAGTCGGCGACGTCGGCGATCATCTCGCGATAGCGCGGCTCGAAAATATGCAGAGGTACGCTCAACCCGGGAAACAACACGAGGTTGGGCAACGGAAAGATCGGAATGATAGTGGGTAATGCAGCCACGTTTTTGGACGGCGTCTGTTGGTCAGGTTAGGGCCGTTACGATCCAGCGTCAAGGAAAAGCGTCGTGGCGGCGGTCTGGTCGCGGCGGAGATACCACCGGCGCGCGGTTTTGCTATGTTTCAGTCAGACGATCCGCGACTTTGAGGAGGAGCACGATGGGTAAGATCGTCGCTGCCGTATTCACCACGCACGTACCGCGGCTGATGATCGCCGATCCGGTGGCGCGCCGGGCGTACATGGGCCGTCACGTGACGACCTTTTACGACGCGATGCCGAAGCTTGAGCGCGAGCGCCTGCGTCATCTCGAATTCGACACTTTCTTGCTGATCGATACTCACTGGTTCTCTACTTTGGAGTACGTACTCAATGCGCACGAGCGGCTGTCGGGTGTGTTTACGTCGGAAGAACTGCCGGCGATGGTGCATGACCTCGAATATGACTACCGGGGCGACCCTGAGCTTGCGCGCGGCGTTGAGATCGAGGCGCGCGAGCGCGGGATTCGCGCGATTGCGTCGGCGCATCGCAACTTGCCGGTGCACTACCCCACGCTCAACGTGATGCACTACTTCAATCACGAGGCGCGCCGCCGGGTGCTCTCGGCCAGCGTGTGTCAAACGGCGTCGGTCAAAAACGATTTGGCTTATGGCGCCGCGATCGGACAGGCTATCTGGAAATCGAATCGCCGGGTTGTGATCGTGGCGTCAGGCGGGATGTCGCACAAGTTCTGGGACTACGATCGAATTCTCGACCGCGCATCAGCGTCGCCCGACGACATCGCCTCAACGGCCAATCGTCTCTACGACGAACGAATCATGGAATGGTTCAAGGCCGGGCGGCATGACGCGGTGCTCGCCGCCGCCGACGACTACCGCGCGCATTGCACGCCCGAGGGCCGCTTCTCGCACTACATCACGATGGCCGGTGCGATGGGCGCCGACGCCTGGACCTGGCGCGGCGAGCAGTTCGGAAAGTACGAGGCCGCGATCGGAACCGGCCAGGCAATCTTTTTCTTTCAACCGTCTATCAGTGGAGCCGAGCGTGCCGCTGCCTAGCGCAATTCAGCCGGAGGCGCGCGTTGAAACTCGCACACGGAATACCGGCGATGCTGGGGACGCCGTTTCACGACGACTACCGGCTCAATGTCCGGCGCCGGTGGCGGGGGAGGGGCGCGGACGGTATCGTCATGCTCAACTATCCTGATGGCGAGACTTCGAAAGGCGGCGCGAATCTGGGGAAATCCCAAGGCACGCGAAATTGGCGAGCGCGTACTAATCACGCCTGACGACCGCGTTTTCACGATCGATCCGCCGGCGATTTTCGGCCGTCGCGCGCCGGTCGAAATCGAGATCGGCGCGGGCAAGGGCGAATTCATTATCGAGCGCGCCGCGGAATTCCCCGAGCGCGACTTTCTCGCGGTGGAACTCTCCGCGACGATCACGCGCGTGCTGGCTGTGAGATGCGGTCGCGCGGGGCTCGACAATTTGCGGGTCGTGAGAATGGACGCGCGCACGCTGGTCAATCTGATGCTGCCGGACGCGAGCGTAAGCGCGTACCATATCTACTATCCGGACCCCTGGCCCAAGGAGCGCCACGTCAAGCATCGGCTGTTCACGCCGGCGCTCGTCGCGAGTCTGTTTCGTACCGTCGAGTCGGGCGCAACCGCCTACGTCGCAACTGACGTGCGCGATTACGCGGGCGAGATCTTCCCGATGATGCTCGCGGCAGGTTTCATCCGCGCGGTCCAGCTCGCGCCCGGCGCGGATCGAACCGGGTTCGCGCGCAAGTACGTGGCTGCGGGCAAACCGGTTTTTTCGGCCTCGTTTCGCAAGCCGCGCAATTCAACAAGTCGCTGAATCTGCCCGGTTATCGCCGCCATGCCCCGAATCGGGGCTCGGGCGCAGATTGCAATGCGGAACAGCGTTGTTTAACCTTTTTGCGTCTCTCTAAGATGAAACGATTGCTGTTGATATTGGTGGCTTTTGCTCTGCTGCCCGCGACCGCGTGCAGTCTGCGCCAGAAGCCCACCGGCGAGAACTACTACGCGCAAGGCCAGCTTGATTTCGCGAACAGGGAGTACAAGGCCGCCATCGAAAACTATCAGCAGTTGATCGATAAGTTCCCGTTCAGTCCGTACGCCGAGGATGCCGAGATGAAAATCGGCCTCGCCCATTACCAGCAAAAGGATTACGCCGAAGCGATCGGCGCGCTCGACGATTTCCAGCGGATGCATCCGACCAGCAAAAACCTCGAGCTCGTCACCTACTACATCGGGATGAGTTACTACGATCAGATGGGGCGCGAGGACCAGGATCAAGGCAAGACCATGGCGGCGCTCAAGCGCTTCCAGGAATTGGAACAGCGCTTTCCGGAAGGCGACTTCGCCGAACTGGCGCACGACAAGGTCTTGGTATGCCGCGAGATGCTCGCACGTAACCAGATGATCGTCGGCAACTATTACTACAAGCGCGCGAACTTTCGCGCGGCGGAGTCGCGATTTGCCGAACTGATGCAGAAATATCCGGAGACTCCCGTCGCCCCGGACGCGCTGTTCGAGCTCGGAATTTCGCTGGAGAAAGAAGGCAAGCGATACTCGGCGGCGCAGGCTTTCGCCGCCGTCAAGAAGCATTTTCCGAACTCCAACTACGCGAAAAAAGCCCAGACCGAGTTGGCCAAGCTCCACGAACCAATCGATACCGAAGAAGATCCGCTTCCACTGGTGCTCGCCGAGACCGGCTATGGCGGAAATCCCGATGATTCGAATGCGGACAAAGTAGTGGTGCGCCAGCGCTCCGATGTTGCGTCAGCCGCTGGCTCGTCGGCATACGGATCCGACGGACTGCCAATCCTCAACGCGCCATCGTCGCCGCCCGATCTTCACAGCCGAAAGCCCGGCGGGCCGGACATGATGCCTGCGCCTGCCCCTATCCTGCCAGCGCCCACCGGCAGTATCGCCGGCGCCGCCGCCGCACAGGCGCGCGCGATGACAGGCGCCGCCGGCTCGGCGCCGGAGCCGTCGTTGCATCAGATGGAGTCGGGCGCGGGCGCGCCGGCGTCTGCGCCGTTGTCGTTAAGCGAGCCGCCCACGGCCGGCCCGGCGACCCTCAAGACGATCAGGTTGTCATCGAACGATCCACCGCTGTCGGTGATTCTTGAACTCAGCGGGCCCGTCAGCTTCGACAAAAACCTCCAGAGCAATTCCGGCGGTTCGACGGCGACGGTTGTACTCAAGCGCGTTACACCCGACTCGGCCCTGCAGACTCATCTCGTGTTCGACAAGTCGATTTTCAAGGATTGCAACGTCTCGAGCAGCTCGTCGGGAACGACCGTGACCTTGAACATGCAGCCGGTCGCGCATTTTGCAGTCGTGCCGCTCGAGGGGCCGCCGCGCCTGCTGATGACATTTACGCCGCAGGCGGGAACCCTGAAGACCAGCGCGGCGAACTGAGCTGCACAAGCCCGGCGCGCGAGCCGTGCCGCGCCGCCCGATCACGCGAAGACTTCGTCGAACCTGATACCGAGGAATTTGAGCACCACTTCGGCGTAAACCTTCAGTCCCCAGTAAAAGCCCTCGACCGGCAATCGCTCATCGTTGCCGTGATAGAGCGCGCCGAACGGCATGTGCGGATCGAGCTTGACCGGCGAAAATCCGTAACACACAGCCCCGAGCTTCGAATAGAACTTGTTGTCAGTTGCACCGGGAATCATCCAGGCAATCGCACGCGCGCCGGGATCAGCCGCCTCGACAGTCTGCTTGATCAACTCAAAGAGCGGAGTGTCAGGACTCGCCTCCGCCGGTGGTGCGGTCTTGAGCAACTCGAAAGTCGGCTCGGGACCGACTATCTGACGCAGCTCGGCCATGAAGCTCTCGGGATCTTCGCCGGGCAGGGTGCGACCGTCCAGCACGATCGTCGCCTCGCCGGGAATCACGTTGTCCTTGTACCCGGCGCGCAGAATCGTCGGCGACACCGTGTTGGCAAGCATCGGCGCGAACAGCGGCCCGGGCGATTCGATCGGCACGCCCATCTCCTCGAGCGTCCGGCGCATAAGCGGCGAGACATTCTTGCGCATCGGCGTTTTCACGATCCTGGTGATCAGCTCGGAAATTCGGGAGATCGCAGTGTCCGGGCGCGGCATCGATCCATGCCCCGGCATCGCGGTGACCTTCATCTTGATCGTGACGAAGCCCTTCTCTGCCACCTGGATCGGGTAGAATCGGCGGTTCCCGAGATGAACGGTGAAGCCGCCGACTTCGTTTAATACGTAACCCGCGCGGACCAGTTCGGGATGCCGCTCGACGAGAAATTTCGCGCCAAAATCCGAACCAGCCTCCTCGTCTGCGACCGCCGCCAGTATGACGTCGCGATTCGGCTTCGCCCCCGCCCGCTTCATCGCGGTCATCATCACGAGGTCCATCGCGCATTTGGACTTCATGTCGATCGAGCCGCGCCCCCATACGCATCCTTGCGCGATTTCGCCGCTGAACGGCTCGCGCGTCCATCCCGATCGCTCGACGGGAACGACGTCGGTATGCGACGAGAGCAGCAGGGCGCCTGCGGAAGAATCGGCACCCGTATGGCGCGCAACCAGATTGGCCCGGGTTGGAGCGCCTTCGCGGATCACGGGTTCGATGCCATGAGCGCCCAGCGCGTCCGCCAGGTAATCGGCGGCGATTCGTTCGTTGCCGGGCGGATTGGTGGTGTCGAGCCTGACCAGCGCGCGCAGACAATCAAGCGCCTCCTGCTGAATCGCCTGCCAGGAAATTCTCATTGAGTTGCCCCTTCCCTTGAACCTGTAATTGTCATAGAAAGCTACAACTTGTTACAATATAAACTTAGATATCTGAGCGTTGATTATCGTGGCTGGAACGACGCAAAGAAAGTACCTTGCAGATGTAGCCGCGGGTAATTTGTGCCCGGTGGCATCCGAGAGTGAGTGACGATACCCTCGGACCAAGGTTACAGATCGTGGGCATCATTTGTGTTGAAAGAGTCATCGTCGCGGTGCGCGATTTGGCGGCGTCGTGCGAAAACTGGCGACGGGCCGGGTTCGCCGTTGCGAATCACGAAAACGAATTCGACGGCGCCGGTATCCGTATCGCTCGGCTGGCCGCGGGTGCTGTGGAAATCGATCTCTGCGCGATGCACTCCACCGAATCTGAGTCGCCTCTGACTGAACATTTGCGCGGATCGATTGAGAATGACAATGGCGGCGCCATCATCGGATGGGTCTGGGGTGTGAAGGGCGCCTCCACCGCAGATGAGCGTGAGTCGGGGGTGGGTCGAGATCGAGAATCAATCCTGCTGCCGGGGCTATCGGAGCCTACGACCAGGGCTGCGATGCTTTCGTCCGGATTACCGGGGGTCGTTACGGCTGCCGCTCCAACTGGTCTTGACATCGAGTCGCGCCGCCAGTCGCTCAGTCGGCTTTGCGGGAGCAACGCAAACAGCGTGGACTATCTCGAGCATATCGTCGTAATGACTCCCGTGCTGGAGGACGCGATCGCTGCGAACGAGGCGATCGGCGTCCCATGCAAGCGAATCCGTGAGGTCGGCAATGGCGCCAGACAGGCGTTTTTCAAGCTCGAGCAGACCGTGCTCGAAATCGTGGGACCGGCGCGTGGACGTCCAGGATGCTGGGGGCTTGCGCTGATGTGCTCGGACATCGCGCGAGCAGTTGCAACGGCGCGTGCGGGTGGCTTGCAGGCGACGGAGCCCAAGCCCGCGATTCAGGGTGGACAGATCGCGCGAATCGTCGAGCCGCTCGATGGAGTGGCGATTGCATTCATGCAGGCCGGCCCCCGTCGCGACGACTGAGCGATCGGAGTCAGGGAGCGCCTACTGATGCGCTTTAGAACGGGCGGTGGCCGAAGAACACGGCATTTATATCGCGCTTCGACGCCGCGAGTGCGTCGCGAGATTTCGCCGCCATCGTTTTCGCCAGCTCCCGGGCGGCCGGCATCAACGCATCAGGTTTGACGACCCGGTTCAGCGTGCCCATCGCGAGCAATTCCTCCGCCCGGTAATGGCGGCACATCAGGATCGCTTCCTTCGCGCGCCACGGCCCGAGCCTGGCGGCGAGTACGCGGGCGGGAGCGCCGCGATACGGCACGTCGAGATCCACCTCCGGCACCCAGAATTCCGCACCCTCGACCGCGATTGCAAAATCGAATGCAAGCGCGAATGACCATCCGCCGCCGACTGCGTAGCCGTTGATCGCGCCAATTGTGATTTGATCCAGATGCGCGAGCACGTCGAACGCCCGGCCTATCAGCCGCGGCCATCGTTTGCCGAACTCGCCCATGCGGCGACGGCGCTCGGCGGGATCGATGACGGAACCGGCCGGGTTCTTGAACATCGCGTTGTCCGCGCCGGCGCAAAAGGCGGTTCCTTTTCCAGTCACGATCAGCGCGCGGCAATCGCGATCGTCGCGGACGGCTTGCAGATGACGCTCGAAGTCGAGGATGACTCCTTCATCGAGGCAATTGCGGCGCTCGGGGCGATTGAACGTGATCGTCGTGATCGGGCCGTCCTTCTCGACGAGGCAGTTCTCCGTCATGTGGCTCGCCTCCCCTCGTGTGGCGGTACTTCGGCGCATCGCTCACGTTGGGAATCATGCCGCGATATGGGCGCGCGGTCCATCGGTCGGCCCGGATTGAAGGAGCGCAAGCAACTCGCAACTCTTTAACTTTTTCACTTTTTCATTCTTTCACTGGCTTGCGCGGTCGCGACCGATGTTGAACAATCGCTTTTTTCACTCTCTTGAGCGGAGAGGTGGCCGAGTGGTCGAAGGCACCAGATTGCTAATCTGGCGTACTGGGTAACCGGTACCGAGGGTTCGAATCCCTCCCTCTCCGCCATACAGTCTGGCATGTTTCCCTACTTTGTGGAGAAGTGATGAAATCGGCGCGTGGGGCGCGATTCACGCGCGGCAGTGGAACCAGAGAATGCCACCTGTCCCTGCTGAAAATGTCAT
>DLMJ01000004.1 GCA_002479255.1 Candidatus Binatus soli
TTTCGGAATTTTCAGCAGGGACAGGGGCTCATGAAATCTGAGCCATTGTCAAAAGAATTCAATCACAAAAATGGCGGCATCGCGTTTGCTCATATCGATCCGTCGCACCGCTGACCAAAGATGACTGAGCATAAACCGAGCAAAAATCTCTGGGCGCTTAGTTCCCTTGCAGCCACGATGGGTGATGGCGCTGCCGATTTCGCCGCCGACGATCACGAATCTTTTCGCCGGCAGGAATTCGTCTTTGCCTCTCTCAATCTCCTGCTGATTGGTGCGCTACTAGCGCTGCAGGCAATCTCAAGGTTCGTTCGCGGCAGACCTTCCGCGTCGGTCATCATCGTCCTGGGGGTTGGTTTGATCGTCCAGGCGGCTCACCTCATCTGGCTTCGCAGGAAGAACGCGCCGCTTTCTCGGCCGACACGACGGATCCTCACGTTCTGGTCTCTCGGATTCAACTCGACGCTCGCGTTATTGCTCACATCGTTAACCATCAGAGGAGACACTGCGTACTACGCCCTGATGCTTCTCCCTATACTCGAAGCGTCTTTCAGGCTTGGCCTCGGCGCCACGATCGCAGTGGTCGTGCTGGCGGACTTCATAAGTTTCATGGGCGCCTATGGCATGAAATTCGGCGAGTACATTGAAGCCGGCGCAATGTCAGTGATTTACAGCGTGATGGGAGTGTTGGTGTGGCTCCTGGTCAACAATCTTCGCACGCGCGAGGCAAAATTCGTGCGCAATCTCGAGGAACTCGAGCGCACCCGTCAGCAATTGCTCTCTGAAGAGAAGCTCGCCGCGATCGGCCGATTGTCCAGGGCAATCGCACACGAGATCCGAAATCCCGTTGCGATGATTTCCAGCTCACTGGCAACCGCCACCCGGCCGGGTCAGGACGAAACAGAACGAGAAGAAATGTTCTCGATCGCAGCGGAAGAAGCCGTGCGTCTTGAGCGGGTTACCACCGACTTCCTGGTTTACGCGCGTCCGCGCGCCGTGCAAATCGCGCAAGTAAACCTCGCCGACACGCTGAACTACGTCGCAACCGTCGCCCGCGCGTATGCGGCCAATGAAGGAGTAACGATCGATGTGGCGGTCGATAGGAACCTTGAGGGAGAGTTCGATGCAACTCAGATGCATCAGGCGCTCCTGAACCTCGTGCTGAATGCAATCGATGCATGCCATCGGGGTGACTGGGTGAAACTCAATGCTCAGATGAACGGGAATGGCACGATCAGAATCGACGTGGTTGACCCGGCTGGACCGATTCCCGCTGAAATTGTGGCGTGCATTTTCGAGCCACTGTTCACTACCAAACAGAGCGGCAACGGACTCGGTCTCGCGATCGCGCGCAATATCGCGCTCGCGCACGGCAGCGATATTACATTGAGAATCAACGAAACGCGGCGGGTATGCTTTTCCATCGAGATACCGGCACACTTCCCGAGCCAATCTCTTAGATAGGGGCCACAGTATGGGCAAGATACTCGTTGTAGATGACGAACCGCACCTGCGGCGGATACTCATCTCCAATCTGAAGCAGGAACATCACGAAGTAGTCGAGGCGGCCGGCGTCAAAGATGCGCGGGGCGCGCTTGCCGAGTACACATTCGACGCTGTCATAACAGACCAGAAAATGGGTGATGGTGAAGGATTGGACGTCCTGGCTGCGGCGCGGGAGGCCGATCTGACTTTGTCAGTCGTTTTTCTGACCGCGTTTGCGACAATTGAACTCGCAGTGGAGAGCATGCGCCGCGGCGCGTTTGATTTCATTACGAAGCCCTTCGTTCCGGAAGTATTGCTGGCATCAGCCACCCGCGCGATGGAGCACACGCGGCTCGTGCGTGAGAACAGCAGGCTTCGCGACACGGTGGTGCGCCTTGAAGGCTCGTCGGAGATCAGGGGGCACAGTCTCGCAATTCGCCAACTTCGCGAGAACATTGCGCGCGTTGCACCAACCAACGCTACCGTCCTCGTCACTGGAGAAACTGGAACCGGCAAGGAGCTTGTGGCCCGTGCAATTCATCGCAACAGCCTGCGCGCCGAAAAGCCCCTGGTCGCCGTCAATTGCGCGGCGTTTACCGAAACCCTTCTGGAAAGCGAGCTGTTTGGAAACGAGCGGGGAGCGTTCACGGGCGCGGACCGCGCGCGCGAGGGAGTTTTTGAGGCAGCACACGAAGGTACTCTCTTTCTGGACGAGGCCGCCGAAATGTCGCTGCCGGCACAGGCCAAACTACTGCGGGTGCTGACGGACGGGCTCGTCACCCGCCTCGGATCAACCAAGCCCCGGCGCACCGATGTGCGGCTGCTGGTCGCGACCAACAGGGATTTGAAGCGGCGCGTACAGGAGGGCCGTTTTCGCGAGGACCTCTACTACCGGCTGGCTGTAGTTCCGCTCACGGTTCCTGCTCTGCGCGATCATCGCGAGGATATAGCCGAGCTTTGCGCTCTCTTCCTGGTGCAAGCTGTGCGCGATTTGAAGACGCCACCTCGCAGAATCAGCGCCGAGGCGATGCGCACGCTCCTCAGCTACGACTTTCCCGGGAATATCCGCGAACTTCGTAACCTCATCGAGCGCGCATGCATTCTCTCAACTGAGGAGGAAATCACACCGGAGAACTTCCCGGTCTCAACGCCTCGCAACGCAAACGGCTTCGCGCCCCGCAGCTCCGCCGAGCTCACTCCCGACCAGCTCGCCGAGATGATGCCCGAGACGCACAATCTTCGAGACTTTCTGGCCTCGCTTGAGAAAGCAGTGATTCAGCGTGCGCTAAAAATAACCGATGGCGCCCAGGCGGAAGTCGCGCGCCGGCTTGGAATGTCGCGAAGCGATCTTTCATACAAGCTCGGCAAGCATCGTAAGAAAGACGCGGCGTGTTGAAAGTCTTAGTTAACAGGTATGGCAGGAGGGCCAAATGAGATCTGGTTCGAAACAAATCGAAAGAACAGGCGCGCGCTGGACGATGTTCGCATTGTCCCTGCTTGCGGTCGTTACGTTTGCGGCCCCGGCTCTGAGCCAGGGCGCCGCTCCGATGTCGCAGAATCCCGCCGCCCAATCGGCGGGCAATCCGTCGACTCAGCCACCGGGCGAGAACAATCAGGGCGGCTATGCCGATCCGATCGCGGCATTCAATGAGCCGATGTTCACCTTCAACCTCAAGCTCGACGATTGGGTGCTGCGCCCTGTCGCCAGCGGATACGCCACCATCGCGCCCCAGCCGGTGCGTGAGAGCGTGAGCAGATTCTTTGACAACGCCCATGTCATCCCGCGCTTCGCCAACAACCTGTTTCAGCTCAAGCTGGCCGAGGCCGGCAGCGAAGCCGCCCGCTTTGGAATCAACACGACACTCGGATTGGCCGGCTTCTTCGATCCTGCCGACCTTTGGTTTGGGCTCAAACCGCGTCCCAACGATTTCGGTCTGACCATTCGCTACTACAACATTCCGACCGGTCCGTACCTGATGCTGCCGTTTTTTGGACCTTCGACGATTGGCGACACAGTCGGCCTGGTCGCCGACGGTGCGATGAATCCGATCAGCTACTTCGTTCCGCTGTGGGTGGCGGTCACGGTGGCCACCGGGCAGGGCGCGGTTCAAGCGGTGAACTATCGCTCGCTGCATCTGAACCAGTTCGAGGAAGCCGATCGCTATGCGATCGATCTCTACGGCGCCGTTCAGGACGCGTACCTGCAGACGCGCGTGCACAACGTCAAGAAGCTTCACGACGAACAGTGGTAAGCCGCTCCGGATTCGTTAGTTAAATCCAAAGGATCAGGCTCTCGGTTTCAGCGCCGCGACGAAGAAATCGGCGATCACAGGCGCCAGACGCGCGTGAACCGTTTCCCTATCGACGCCGGCCCGATCGATAAACAGCGGTACTCCATTCGCCGCCAATTCGGACGTGGCGCAATTCAGATAGACGAAGTGGCCCTCACCGGCATCGAGCTTGAGCAGAGTGGCCCGCGGTAAATTTGCAGCGTAGCGGCCCGCGTGATTCCCAAACGGAAGAAAATCGTTTTGCTCGGAGCCGACTACGAAGACAGGCACCCGCACCGTCGCCAGCGAAGCCGCACTGTAGCCGGGCCCGGCCGCTGTATCGAGCGCTACGATCGCCCTGACCCGCGCGTCGCGGTACGAAGCCGACGCTTCCGCAGGCGCCGGCATGAGCATGCGGTCCGATTCGCCGTACTTGCATCCAAGGTCGCCCTCGGCCGCGTCGGTCTGGCAGTATGCGGCAAGCGCGGCCGGATCGAAGGTGGCCCCGCCCAGTGCGATCGCGGTCGCACCTCCCGACGAATGTCCGATTGCGCCGATTCGCGCCGCGTCGACACGACCCGTGAAGTCGTCGTGCTCGAGGATGCGGTCGATCGCGAATGAGCAATCCGGCGGGCGCATCCACAGCCGCGTGACGGCGGCGGGCTCGATCGTGTCAGGTCCGTATATCCACGACTCTCCGAAGTGCGACACTCCCGCTACGACGAACCCGCGCCGCGCAAGGTACTCTGCAATCCATCCATAGTCGCGCGCCGCCCCGAGCGCGCCGTGCGACATCACAATCAGGGGAAGCGGCGGGTCGCGCGAGTCGAAGGCGCCATCGAGCGCCGCCGATCCCGCGCCGAGTCCATAGATGATCGGCTGCTCCGCGGTATCTGCGGCGGCTGGATACCAGACATCGACCCACACGGGCCGCTTGCGCGCAGAATCGCGCCATTGATATTGGCGAAACCCGGCCTGGTGCACTCGAAACCCTCCCCGGACGCAATCGTTCTTTCCACACGCGCCGCGGCGAATCGATTCCGCTTCACCATCGCGCTGGCGCTTTACTCGCCGTCTCCGATCTTTTCGTCCGGTTTCGTATACCTGCGTCTACCAAAAACTCCGAAAGCAGCGAAAAGTCTAGAGTTTTGAGAATCACCGCCGTGGTGTCGCCGGTATGCTTAAGCTCGTGCGATCGATCGTCTGTCGGCTTGGATACCGATTCCGCAGTCGGGCGGTTGTGGAACTAGAGAACCTCGCCCTCCGTCACCAGTTGCACGTTCTTCGCCGCCAGCGGCCAGGTTGGCCCCAGCTATTCGCGATCGACCGCCTGCTCTGGGTCTTGCTCTACCGACTGTGGCCGCGCTGTCTGGACGCGATGGTGTT
>DLMJ01000011.1 GCA_002479255.1 Candidatus Binatus soli
CACCTGTGCAGAGGTTCCCTAGCGGACTGGACGCGACACTGGACAGACTTTTTTCGCGCGGATAAAAGTGGCTCAAGCGAGGTACGGCGTGGCGAAAGTCGAAGTATACACAACTACCTACTGCCCGTTCTGCGCGCGGGCCAAGAACCTGCTCAAGAGCAAGGACGTGGCTTTCGATGAAATCGATGTCACCGACGACGACGAGTTGCGCGCGAAGATGATCGGGATGTCCGGGGGGCGCCGCACGGTGCCCGAAATTTTCATCAACGGCAGGATTGTCGGCGGCTTCGAGGAATTGAAGGCACTCAACGACTCCGGAAAGCTCGATAGTTTATTGGCCGAGTCGGCGCCGGCCTGAACCGCCACCACTCGCCCTCAACGATCGGAAATGGAGACGGGCGCATCGCGGCCTGTTTTCCGCCATGCGCCCGCTTTCGATCGCACTTTTTCGCGAACTGCTAGTTGCCGGACGGTGACGCGACCATTCCCTCGTTCATGTGATGCAAGGCTTCGCGGTCAACCGCCGAGTCGTATTTGATCGCCTTTGCCGTGACCGTGATCTGCGAGCCGTCGGCCGAGATCGACTGATTCTCGTTCACGATCGCGTCGATAGTGTCAGGCCATTTTTCGAAGCCCATCTTCTTCAGCTTGTCGCTGATCTTCGCCTCCTCGATCGCATCGGGAGAAAACGGCTCCGTATAACTCAGATCGCCAAGCTCCGTGTATGGCTTCCCGGCCGGCGGCGCTTCCGTGGTGACCCAGATATGCGCCATGTCAACGCGATGCACGAACACCTGCTGCTTTGCTTCCTGCGCCTGACGAGCAGCTTGCACGGCGCCGCATGCGGAAACTCCCAGCGCCAGTCCAATCGCCAACAGTTTTAGAATTTTCGATGAATGCATGTTCTTCCCTATCGATCCCTGTCGATCTCAAATCAATTATAGCCGCCTCACCGCATATGTCTAATCGTAGTCTTTCGGGTGCTCGACTGACCTTTTATTTCACCGAATGGCACGCTGGGGCAAGCGATTCGGTGACGCTCGAAACGGCGGGTGTCCGTTGTTCACCGTGATCGCTAGTATTCCGGCGTGACCAGATTTGCCGCCTGCTTCATCCTCGTCTTCGGAGAACTCGCCTGGGGCGGCCTCTTCGCACTTGCGATTCCGCCCTTCTTCAACGTCGAGCGCGGTTTTTACAAATCGAGCGCTTCGGTGTACCTGGCCGCTTCGCTTGCGACCGCGATCGGCCTGGGGTTGCTGGCGTTGCGCGCCGGCGCGTCCGACGGACCGGGCGCGGGCTCATTGTGGACGGCGGCAGCGCTATGGACCCTGTCGAGCGCCACCGTCGCCGTCTATCTCTACACACTTTGGACTGAAAACGGCCTGCTCCGCGCGCGATCGTACGCGCTTGGCTTGGGCCTCGGCCTCATCTCCCTGATTGCCAACGTGATGCTTCTGATGCCGCACGGCTTCGGCGCGGCCGCGGCCGTCGCCTACGGACTTACTGCAATCACCTCGGCGCTGGTCCTGGGATTGGTGAGCGGCGCGATGCTGTTTGGGCATTGGTACCTCATCGACCTCGAGATGCCGGTCGATTACCTGCGCACCTTCGTCCGGCTGCTGGGAATTGCGCTGGTCGCGGACCTCATCGCGCTCGGACTCGCGATCGGACTGCCCGCAACGCTCGGCAGCGTCGGCGCGGTCGCGGCCGTTCATGAGTTATTCGCCTCGCACCTCGAACTGCTGGGATTTCGCCTCCTGCTCGGTCCGGTCGCCACGATCGTGCTGGTCTGGATGTGCTGGCAGACGCTGAAAATTCCCGAGACGAGGGCGGCGACCGGCCTGCTGTACATCGCGGTGATGTCGGTCCTGGTCGGCGAGATGCTCGGCCGATTCATCCTGTTCCGCACCGCAATCCCGCTCTGACGCACGTTCGGCGGCTCAACGGCTTTCGCTCGTTCGGCTTCTGAATTACACACTCTTCGCCAGCTTCTCCGCGACCAAGGCATTCAAGCTGACGCCGGCGCGCTCCGCCTCGATGGCAAGCGCGCGATGCACGCGCCTGTCGATGCGCACCTGAAAGATGCCGTGGTACTGTCGCCGCGCCGGCGCGGCCGGAATCTCGAGGCCGCGGGCCGCGTAGGATTCCTTGGCCGCCGCCCAAGCTACATCGAGCTCCTTGAGCGCCTTCTCAGGGGTTGGGCCGAACGCCGAGATCCCAGGGAGTTCAACCAAATGGGCAAGCCAGTCGTTATCCTCATCGAGGAACAGCTCAACCGCATAACCATCGAAACGCTCGCGCTGTCTTTGCTTAGCCATTGGATTCTCTGTCATACACTTCGAGGAATTGCTTGACCTGATAGCCCTTCGCCTTTGCGCCTCGCCGCTGGATAGAGATCAGGGAGCTCTTCGGCGAGTACCAGATTTGATGGCTGCCCTTTTGCCGATCGATTACCCAGCGCGCCCGCTTTAGCAGAGCTTCAAAATCCTTGAAGGAAAGACCGTCAGGGTTGTTTCGAGCAGCCTCTAACAGCTTCTCCAACTTGTCCACTATGTAACTGTATATAGTTACAACCGCATGTCAAGCCGGCTGCCAACGATTCGATGATGTGGCTTGGCGCGCCCGGAGGGATTCGAACCCCCAACCCTCAGATCCGAAGTCTGATGCTCTATCCAGTTGAGCTACGGGCGCTTGCCTTGACGGACGCCCGAAAGTCTAGGCACGCCTGCCCGGACGCGCAACCAACCTGGCTGTGCCACCCCTGGCCTGTTGACTCGCGCGTTCGCGCATTCAAGTATATGACTGACTGGTCAGTATATGAACAGAACAAGCACAAATTCGGCTGGATCTCACAATGGACGGTCGTTTCACGTTCACGACGGGCAAGCCGCCAAGCGCGAACGTATTCTGGCCTCCGCGCTGAAGCTCTTCGCGCACGAACCTTACCAGGCCGTCACGATGGATCGCGTAGCGGAGGCCGCCGGCGTCGCCAAAGGGACGCTCTATCTCTACTTTCAGTCCAAGGACGCGCTCTACCTCGGCGTTTTGAGCGACGGACTCGACACCGCATATCGCACCTATCAAAGCAGCGCCGATCCAGGGCTGCCGGTGGTCGAGAGGGTGCGCCGTTCGATCGCCGTCATGGTGGAGTTTTACGATCAGCGGCGCGATTTTCTTCAGTTCTTCGCGACCGTGGAACCGCGGCTGGCCGAGGCGCGCAATCGGATTATCGAGGCATCGCGCGAGCGCGGGTTCAATTTTTGCGCGTCGCTAATCGAAGAAGGAATCCGCACCGGCGTGTTCACCCGGATCGATCCGCGCCTGGCGACGTTTACCATCCATGGCGCGATTCGATCGCTGCTGTTGTATTACGGCGCCAGCCGGCCGGTCTCCGAGCTCAGCCGCGAGCTCGGCAACCTGATGCTCAGATCGCTCGGCGCAGACCCGTCGGAACACTTCAAGCCGGAGCATCCACAATGATTCGAACGATCGTTCGCCGGGCCATTCAGCTGGCAATCCTGGCCGGTGTTGTTTTCGGATTGGGTTTGTTCGGTCGCGCGTACTTGTGGCCGCCCGAGGATCGTTCGGCGATCGAGGCCGTCGGGATGATCGAGGCGCCCGAAGTGAATGTCACCAGCCGAATCGCGGGCCGTATCAAGCAACTCGATCTGATCGAGGGCGACCGCGTGAAAAAGGGACAGGTCGTATGCCTGATCGAGGATGTCGACCTCAGAAATCAGCTCGCCAAGTCGAAGGCCGATCTCGCCCATGCCGAGGCCAACCTGGCGCAGGCGCGGCGCGACCTCGCGCGCGACGAAGCACTCTCGAAAGAAAACGTGATTTCAATCAAGACTCGCGATGACGCCATCACCAGCGTCCAGCAGGACGAGGCCGATGTGCTGAGCGCGCAGGCCAACGCGAAGCTCTACGCCGATCAATTGGTGGACACCGAGATAAAATCGCCGGTCGATGGCGTCGTGGTCAGCAAGGCGCTCGAAGTCGGTGAATGGGTGACGCCGGGCGTGCCGGTTCTGACCGTCGATGACCTCTCGACGATCTGGGCGCGGGTCGATGTCGAAGAGACCGACCTGGGTCCGCTCTACATCGGCAAGTCGGCGCAGGTCGAATTGCCGACGACACCGCCGCTGATTTTCACCGGTCGAATCATGGCGATCGGTCAGGAAGGCCAGTTCGCAACCGAGCGCGATGTGCGGCGCGGGCGCCAGGATATTCGCACGTTTTACGTCAAGGTCCAGGTGTTGCAGGCCGAAGGCGAACTCAAACCCGGAATGACCGCGCAAGTCGCCTTTCCCAGAACCGATGGAACCAGAGTCACCAGCAATACAGACCAAAGACCTGACTAAGCGCTTCGGCGCTTTCACCGCGGTCGACAAGGTCAGCTTCGAGGTCCGTCGCGGCGAGGTGTTCGGACTGCTCGGGCCCAACGGCGCCGGCAAGACGACCGTGGTGCGGATGCTGACCACGCTGCTGGCGCCGAGCGACGGGCATGCAACCGTCGCGGGTTTCGACGTCGTGCGGTATCCGCGCCAGGTGCGCGAAAATATCGGCGTCATTCCGCAGGCGCTGACCTCGGATCTCGATCTCACCGGATGGGAGAACGTCGATATCTACGGCGAGTTCTTCGGTCTGTCGCGCCGCCAGCGCCGCGACCGCGGGCATCGGCTGCTCCATATGGTGGGGCTGACCGAGCGGGCCAACGATCTGGTCGCGACCTACTCGGGCGGGATGCGCCGGCGGCTCGAGATTGCGCGCGGATTGATTCATTCGCCCGAGGTGCTGTTCCTGGACGAGCCGACCATCGGACTTGACCCGCAAAGCCGCCACGCGGTGTGGGACCTGCTCGAGACGCTGCGCAAGGAAAGCGAGATCACCATTTCGCTTACGACCCACTACATGGACGAAGCGGAGTCGCTGTGCGATCGGATCGCAATCGTCGATGGCGGCAAGATAATCGCGCTCGACACGCCAATCGGACTCAAATCGATGGTGCCGGGTGCCGACCGGATCGATCTGGTGGTCGAAAAAAATCCCGACGCTATCGCCGAGATGCTTGGGCCGATGCCGTATCTGCGCCGGGTGAATCGCGATGGCGGCAACCGCCTCCAGATTTCGGCCAACGACGGCGCGCACGCGATTCCGAAAATTATCGAGGCGGTCGATGGAGCCGGCGGCCGGGTAACTTCGATCACCGTGCAGAAGCTCTCGCTCGAAGACGTCTTCATCCACTTTACCGGACGCACGCTCCGCGATGAGCCGGCCAAGAAGGTCAGCTTGCTGGTGGGAGCCGGGATGCCGCAGCGCCGCTGAGGGGGATGCCGATGTTCGGGCTGAAGTTCCTCGCAGTCATGCGCCGCGATCTCAAGAAGCTGATGCGCAATCCGGTCACGCTGCTTTCGGTCATCCTGATGCCGATCGTCTATCTCGTGATAATCGGCAATTCTTTCCAGGGCCAGCTCAAGCATCTGCCGATTGTCGTCGTCGAACAGGATCACGGACTCTACGCGCGCCGAATCGTCGAACAGTTGCTCGCGCTGCAGGCGGGACCGAAGACCGTGGACATCACCTTCGAGAACGACCCCGGCTATGCGATGGGCCAGGTCCGCGACGGGCTCTTCAAAGGCGTCGTCGTAATTCCGCCCGACTTCAGCCATGCGGTCGCGGAAGGCCGCATCGCGCAGATCGGACTGTTCACCGACAACGTCGACGAGATCAGCTCCGAAACGCTCGAAGCCGCGCTCGACCAGGCCGCCGCAACCGTCAAGGTTGCCTTCGTCACCGCGCGCGAACCCAAACTCAACGACATCTCGCTGCGGCCCAACTGGCTGTTCCCCTACGTGGATTACGATCGATCGCTCATCCCGGGCGTCATCGTAATGGCCATCTTCATGGGCTCGCTGATGTCCGGTGTGTTCAACTGGGTGATGGATCAATTTCTCGGCGTGACGGAGGGCTATCTGGTGACTCCCCTTTCACGTTGGGACATCGCCGGCGGCATACTCGCCAGCGGCGTGACCGTAACCAGCACCGCCGGTGTGCTGGTGTTGTTTTTGGGCCTGTTGATCACGCGCGGCCGAATCCTCGGCGGACCCGTAGCGCTGGCGATGCTGGTCGGAATAATCGTCATCAGCGCGACGGGACTGCTGGCGATGACGTTTGCGCTGCTGGGACGCGCGGGCCATCCGCGGCTGGTCGGGACGTTCGCGGGATTCCTGAACGTGATCCTGTTTTTTCCGAGCGGCGCGATCTATCCGATTGAGAGCTTTCCGCCGTGGCTGCGAGCCTTCGCGCACTTCAATCCCGAGACCCATTCGGTGAGCGCGATCAAACAGATTCTCTTCAAGGGCGCGGACTTCGCCGCCGTCAGCGGCGACATCGCGTTTCTGATCGTGTTCATGATCCTGATGCTGGTGGTCGCCAGCTTCTCCTTCAAACGCACGATGTGATTGTGCCGGCGCGCGCGCCGAGCTTCAGCGCGCGAGCGCTTCGGCGATCACGCGCTGAAGCTCGGCTATCGAAACCGGCTTCAGAAGCGACAGGTTGGCCCCGGCCGCCCGCGCCGCTTCGTGCAGTCCGGGCGTGTTGTGTCCCGACATCACGATGATCGGCGTGACTGGCGATTTCGCGCGCACGCGGCGGACGATCTCGATGCCGTTGGCGTCGGGCAGGCTCAAGTCCGTGATCACCAGGTCGGGTGATTCGGCGTCGATCATCTGGATTGCTTCGTTCGCGTCGAATGCGCCGATGCATCGATAGCCCGTGCGCTCGAGCAGCCGGACGTATGCGTCCACCAGGTCGCGTTCGTCGTCCACGATCAGAATTTTCGCTTGCTCAGCCATCGGCGTGGAAAAAATCAGTTATCGGGCCGGCCGATCGCTTCGCGCGGCCGAGACTTGCGGCGGCGCCGGCGCTTCATCTCGCGCGGGATGCGCCGCGTGCCCGGCTGACGATTCGCCAATCGTCGGCAGCGTTATCGTGAAGGTGGCGCCTTTGTCCACCGCCGATTCAACCGCGATACTGCCGCCGTGATCCCGCACGATCCTCTGGCTCAACCACAGGCCGAGGCCCGTCCCCTTGGGTTTGGTCGTGAAGAACGGCTGAAACAGCTTCCCGAGCGCGTCGCTGTTGATTCCCGGGCCATCGTCCGACACCGACAACTGAAGATGACCGGCGCGCCCCGGAGCCGGCGCAGTCTCGATGCGTATCAGGTGCGCGCCCGCGTCGCGCGCATTCAATATAAGGTTGATCAGCACCTGCTCCAGACCCGTCGGCTCGCCCATCACCTCCGGCAGCGACCGATCGAGCTTCGTTTCGTATCGGAACACGCCGCCTTTGGCTTCTGCCCCGACTATCAGCATCGCCTCTTCGACCGCCACGTTCATGTCCATCGCATAACGCGCGCCGGGGCGCTGACGCGCGATCGAAAGCAGGTTGTGCGAGATGCGGCTGGCGCGTTCGATGTTTTTTTCCAGGACCATCAGGTCGTCGCGCGTCTGGGTGCTGAGATCCTGGTCCACCGCCAGCATCAGCTCGATTCGCGCCGCCATCACGGCCAACGGGTTGTTCAATTCGTGCGCGACTCCCGCTGCCACCGCCGCCAGCGCGTCCACCGTTTCATTGCGGCGAGCCTCGCGCTCCATCCCAACGCGCTCGCTGATGTCCGCGACGAAGGCGATCACCAGCTTGCCGCGATGCGTCTGCACCACGTTGAGGCTGATCTCGGCGGGAAATTCGCTGCCGTCTTTTCGGCGTCCCGCAACCTCCATCCCGCGGCCCATCAGGCGGGATTTTGGCGCCGTAAAATATCCGCTGCGATGCGCCTCGTGGCGATAGTTGAAGCGTTGCGGCACCAGCACTTCTATCGGCTGACCGGCGACTTCCGCTTCGCGGTAGCCAAACAGCTCCTGCCCGCGCGGATTCAACTGACGAATTATCCCGGCGCTATCCACCGAAATGATTCCCTCGACCGACGACTCGAAGTAACCGCGCGCACGCACCATCGCTTCCTCTTGCGCCGCAACCGAGACCCGAATCCTCTTCGTGTAGAAGGCTGCGACCAGGTAAAGCCCCAGCGCATTCACCCATAGGTTGAGCATCTGCGTACGCGGCGGCATCAGCGCCAGCATCGGACCGGAGCTCACCATCCACCTGGGCAGCTGCGAATTCGGCGGTATCAGCGCTAGCACCCGAGAGGAGATCGCCATCCAGATGAATCCTGCCAGCACGTAGTAAAGCGCGAGCCGTACCGGGCGGATGCGGACGGGCGACACATGGTCCAATCCACCGCTCTCCGCCCCACTGCTCAAGCTGTCGCCCATCAGACTGGTTACTGTAGCCTTCCGGCGGGCGCCAAGGTAGTAGCTCCCCCATCCGCGCCGTTTTCATCCGACGATCGAATCACCAAAAATCGCCCGCGCACTACCGTCCGCGCTAGTGTCAGGTGCTCAATGCGAGCCGCGGCGGAGGGGACCGATACGCTCCCTCCAGCCGCTCCTCCTGCTTGGGAGTGGTGATACACGCCACGTTGGATACCGCGCCGGCGCCGTCTCGCATCGGCACAATCGTCATCGCGACCGCGATTTCGGCGCCGTCGCGGCGCACCTGAAGCGTCGAAAATCGTGGCACGATTTCTCCGCCGAACGCCCGCTCATGAAGCCGCCGGATTTCGCCGCGCCGCCCGGCCGGCAGCAGAATCTCGTTGGTACGGCCGACAATCTCGGTCTCTTCATATCCGTATATCTGACGCGCCGCCGCGTTAGTCGCCGTGATTATCCCGGCCGCATCAACGCTGTGAACTCCGTCAGGAAATGAATTGACGATCATCGCCATCAGCTCGTGAAAATCTTCGCGCCGCTTGCTCTCCATCGCCGCTGCGGCCACAGCCACGAGCTCGTCAAAGCCGTCGGGCTTGAGCAGATATTGATACAAACCGTGCTTGAACGCGCTCGCCGCCACCTCTTCGCCGCCATTGCCGGTCAGCATGATTACCCGCGTCCGGGGCCATCGCTCACGCACGCGCTGGAGGACCGACAATCCGTCAATCCAACCCAGCCAATAGTCCGTGACCACGATATCGCAGTTGTCGCGCTTGAGATGCTCATTGAAATGAAGCGGACCGTCGGCGGCCAAAATCCGCGCGCTCGGGAATGCGCGCCGGAGCCGGGCCTGGATAAGCATCCGATCCGTTGGATGGTTCTCTACGAGCAACAAGTCCATTCGAAAAAAATCCCCATGACATCCCGCCATTGCATGTCACAACAGTGCAATCACTATGCCGACATGGACGGAATTCGTGACCGTTCAGAAGACGCACAAGATGGCGGGGAATTGCGATCGAAGGGCCGCCGGAAGCGCCCCATCGTCAATCGATTGTTCTGCAAGTGACGCAGATGCGTCCCGCGATGAGACACTTGCGGGTCAGGACGCCGCGCCCGGCGCTGGCCCAATTATCAATCCCATCTCGGGATTGATATGGGAAATGACGCTTACTCGATTGGGTTCGCGTTTAAAAAGGCCGAACGAGCAGAGTCGATTTCTCTCTGGGTCACGTCTTCTTTTTCAGACTTCGGGTAAAGATACAGTCCGACCAGTTCGCACTCGGTTCGACGCCACCAATGGATCAGCCGCAATCCCCTTTGTGCGCCTCGCTGATGATCTGGATCGGCTACCCGCAACTTGTAGATTTCTCGATTATTCCGTGGAATCGGATCACCCGCAAAATACGGGTTTGGAATGTCGGGATTTTCGCGAACTGCTTTTAGAATTCCGTCCCACGCTTCATCAAGTTTGTGTTGACTCGCGTCTCGAAGATTTAGTCGCTTAAGATCACGATTGTAGGTGGGGCCAAACCGAATCGTAATGCCGGCTGGCGGGTCGGTCACAGACTATCTCGAAGCTTCGCGTTTAGCCTGTGCAATCTCCGTTTGGAAGGCCGCGCTTCTGCCGAGTGCAAGCGTCTCTTGTAGATTGCGAAAATCGTCAACAATCTCAGCCAAGACCCTAACTTGTTCGATCAGACGCGCAGGAGGTTTGATCGGCGCTCTTTCCCAATCACGAAAAAAAGGTTCGACCTTGTGAAGAATAAGGTCAATTGTTGCAATCGCCGTATTCAGCCTTTCGTCAGTCTGATATTCATCGGGCGCGTTCAGGAATTTTCGGAACATGTCACGGACTCGCGAAGCCTCCTGAACAGTCTCTCGCAAGGCCTCATAGATTGCAGCTTCAAGATCAGGGCGCAGCGTTCCATCAGTCTTCTCCGCAAACCGCACGAGGCTCCGCACTCCACCCATCGCGGCGGCTAGTTCAATCTCAGGCCGGCGAATATCTGAGGCGAGAACGTGCTCATCGTTTCCAAGCGCTCGCTGATTGCGTTTGGCTGTCTGCATGTTCTTTAGGCTACGCCGACATCATGCAGTGCTCAAGCGCATGACGCTGTTCCTGTGGAATCATGCGTCGCCGAACAATTCCCTTGTAATTTACTTGTTCTGCAAGCGACGCAGATGCGTGACACGATGAGACACTTGCGGGTCAGGACGCCCCGCCCCCCGCTGGCCCAATTAGCAATCCCATCTTGGGATTGATAGCGAGCCGATGAGACTGGAGTTATCTCCGAAGTTGAACAGTGCCTTGGGGACCATCATAAACGAGCACGCATTCGCGCAACTGTGTTCGCCCTAGGATAGCTTGTCTACCACCTAAATCGTCGCGAAGAGTGATACTCGTCAATTCACGCAGGTTCAGGGCCGGAATTTCAATTTCGGCCATAAGAATGTCTGAGGAATACCGTCCGCTTGAACCAGCAAATTGACCTGGCCCTGCAATTGGGAGCGTCCAACCTTGAACAAACTGACTTTCAACAATTGTCAGTTGAGAGCCGGTATCGATCAACGCTTCCAGCTTTATTTCTTGACCGTACATGGGCGATCTGACGATGATTTCGATCGTAGCGCCTTGTTTCAACAGCGCTGCGGATGAACCGCGACCGCAATTTACTGTCGGCAAGAGTTAACGTGCATGCAGATGACGGGCTGTATCGGCGTCTAAACCGACAGGACTTCCGATCTGCTGGATAAGGTACGGACCCTTTGGGGATTTCGAAAGCGCGGCTCTTCCCGCCGAATCGAAGTCTGGAAAGACCCCGACAAACTCACCCTGAAAAAACAATGCAAACTTGTTGAAGTGGTCGCGCTCCAGTTGTTCTCGCCGTTGCTCGAATGCGCGAATATCTGAGGCGAGAACGTGCTCATCCCTTCCAAGCGCTCGCTGATTGCGTTTGGCTGTCTGCATGTTCTTTAGGCTACACCGACATCATGCAGTGCTCAAGCGCATGACGCTGTTTCCGCTGGCGCGGGTAAGTAGTCCCGCTCAGCTTGCGCTCGAGGATTGCAGCTGAATGTAGTTCTCGATTCCGATCTGCTCGATTAGATCGAGCTGTATCTCGATGAAATCGACGCTCTTCTCTTCCTCGTCCATGATTTCTTCGAGCATCTCGCGCGTGACGTAATCTTTCACCGATTCACAGTGCGCGACCGCGCCGCGAAGATCGCCAAGCGCCTTGAGCTCCAGCTTGAGATCGCATTCGAGAGCTTCCTTGACGTCCTCGCCAATCAGCAACCGATCCAAATCCTGAAGATTGGGCAGACCTTCGAGAAACAGGATGCGCTCGATCGCCCGGTCGGCGTGCTTCATCTCGGTCATCGATTCGTCGCGCTCGTGCTTGGCGAGCTTGGCTACCCCCCAATGCTCGAGTTGTTTCGCGTGCAGGAAATACTGGTTGATTGCGGTCAGCTCGTTACGGAGCACCGTGTTGAGAAACTGGAGTACTTGGGGGTCACCCTTCATGGAACCTTCTCCCGGAAGATGCGGTGTCTTAACACTGGCTACCCGTGCCCACGGGCTGACCAGCCGTGCCAACGGGCAGGGCTCAGCCCTGCTCACTCCTGCCATCGCGTAGTCGTGAAAAGATGCGCTGCGCAGATTTTCACGTCTTCTCACTGCGGGTGCAGGGGGCCGCAGCCCCTGCCGCCCACCGCGCAGGTGATTCTTCCTTCATGCCACCGACAACGGCGTGCGGTCTCTTAATACTGGCCAGCCGTGCCAACGGCCCAGCCGTGCCAACGGCCCAGCCGTGCCAACGGCTAAAGCGCCTTGATTACGAGCCAGATCAAGCTGCCCAGCACCAGGATGGCGTTGATCAAAAAGCTGGCGATTGCGCCCGGCGCCCGCTTGGCCGCCGCGCTCAAGTAGCCCAGCGCGTAGATGATCCGCGCGATCACGAACAGCAATCCGAGTGCGACGCCGAACTGATAGCTCACCGTCAACGAGAATATCCACAGTGCCGGGATGAAGACGATCAGATTCTCCAGCGTGTTCGCATGCACGCGGAAGTAGCGCTCGAAGTCGGGATTGCCGGTGGTGGCGGGCGCCTCGACGCCATATTTATGTCGCGCGCGTCCAACCATCGCGCCGAGTATCGAGTATTCGAGCAACGCCAGCAGCGTCACTATTGCGAGTTTGTGGAACCCATCCAGATACGGCATAGATCATACCTCCCCATGCGGTTGTCGCGGCGCCGGCCGCTCCGATGAAAAGAAACTACTCGCGCGGGCTGCCAAGCGCGAGAGCGCAATGGCACCGGGTGCAGCGGCCTGGCCCCTGCTATGGAGTAAAAACCGGGCGGGACTTGGCACCGGCAGCGCGTTTGGTGTATGCATATAAGGTAATCGAATAATGCTTCAAGCCAGAATAAGGAAATCTGAATTAACTCCCGATAACGTCTCTAAAGATAACGTTCCTGAAGGAAGGGGAAATGGACGCACAGAAAAACGCGACTCGCACCGACCTCGATTTGCTCAATCGGTTGAAATCGTTGTCGTTTCTTTCACCCGTCGCACTGCACGAGCTGGAAAGCGCCCTCAATTCGGCAAACTTCAAAAGGCGCCAGGTTATCCTTCCTGAAGAGGCGCTGGCGGCGGGTGTCCACATCCTGCTAAGGGGCGTGGCGAAGATCACTTGCCTGAGCCAGGATGGCCAGCGTGTAACCATAGCTATGCTTGCGCCAGGCCCAATCCCCCAGTTTGTTTCTCTGCCGATCAATCGGCGGGATTTTCGATGCGAGGCTCATAGCGATTGTAGAGTCGCCAGTCTGAGCTGGGAGCAATTCGACGTCATTACCAGGGCGGCGCCCCAATCAGCTTTAAGAAAATTTTACGAAGACAATCTGATGCAATGGTATCGGTTCTTCGCAGAGGGCCTCGACCTTCGCGAGCGTCTCTTGGTTACGCTTCTTCAATTATGTTCGGACTTCGGAGTCACAGAGTCACGTGGCGCCCTTTTGCGGATCTCCCTCAGCCACAAGGACTTGGCCGGTCTGGTGGGTGCGTCGCGACCCAGAGTCACCGAACATTTGGCCGAGTTGGTGCGTGAGCATCTGCTTATTCGTCAAGGTCGGCAATTGATTGTGCGCTTGGATAAGATCGAGAGTTCAATCGGCCTCCCGCCGCCTGAAACGAATGACTCGTACGCAAAGCCTGGCGCACAACCACATTTTTCGAAGCAAGGCCAACTCCACAGTCCACGTCCGCTCGCAGCGGTGGCCCCCGGATATCGCACGGCTGCTATGGCGTAGGTGCAACGAGCCTGCTGACCATCGTGCTAATCGTCCCGGCGGTCTTGCGGATGGCGGCCCGCTCCCGCCTTGGGATTTAGTGTGGCGAACTACCAGCCGCTGCAGGCCCACCGCTTCACGGGACGGCGGTGCCATCCCGACGTGATCTCCGCCGGCAGCTCTTTGGCGTGGAAGATCACGTTGGCGAACTTGACGCCGTTGAAGTCGGAAATCGGCCGGCTATGGCGCGGCGACTGTCCAACCTCGAAAGCGCGGTAGCCGAGCGCTCCGACCGCACGCGCGGCAAGCAGCGTGTACTGTCCGCAGTTCGCGCCAACGTCGAACGCGGTCATCCCGGGGCCGAGCATTTTGAGAAACAGGTAAGCCTCGATCGGTTCGAACAGGCCGCCGAAGTAAATCTGGCGCTGCACGATGTCCGAGAAGTCGCAACGCATCATCGACCCATCCGGGAGCCGCGTCTCCATCCGGGCGCGCGCGAGCTTGGGCGCCAGCCGCTCGACCGTCACGTATCGCGCGTACCCCTTCCATCCGGTCCGTGCTCAAAGGCGGATCGCTCTGCGCGCCAGCGGTCTTAGCGGCGCCGGCCACAAAGTTTTTTCATAAGATTTCATTGCAGCGGCCAAATCTCTCTGGTCCGGAATTCCCGTATTGATCCGCCCCCAAACTATCTACCAGTTTCTATGCTAGTCCGAGCGCATTGCCAACCCGAAGTTCGAGGACGGTTTTGGCCAAACGCTTTTCACGTCACCGCAACGGATCAGTTCCGCCTCGCATAGACATAAGAGGCCCGCACCTGCCGCGTTTCCGACCCAGGCATTAGAACCGGGCTCGGACTTTGCGTTTGCAGACGGCCTGGTGTTGGTGCGAGTCTAAATACGGATCCAAAACGGGAATCCCCGCTTACTGTGGCCGCCGATTCGTTGCGCCATCGGGGGAGCGAACAAATGATAATCGAAGAGGCTGATACAATGGCGAGTACTCGCCGTATCCTGGCGAGCGCCCTGGTGTTGCTCGCACTAATCGCCTTGAACGGATCGTCCGCGCTCGCCGCACCGCCCAAGGCCAAACGGCGCATCATTCCAGTGACGATCAACAAGGGCCAGAACTACACCATAAGTGGCGTAGAGGAAGGTGCGGCCTTCGGCCCGAAGGTGGTCAACAATCCCAATGCGCTCGTGGTGCAAAATGCCCCGGGTAGGATCGAATTGCTGGGCGCCGATGCCGGCACTTGGAAAATCAACGTGACGCTCGCTACCGGAGAAAAAGTTACCTATGTGGTGACCGTGAACGCCGTAGCGCCACCTCAAGGTTCTCTCGTTCCAGGCACCGCACCGACCACCATCCCATAATGCGGAATGATTCAAACTCTTCTGATCGATAATTACGATTCCTTCACGTTCAACCTGTTTCAACTCCTGGCCCAGGTAAACGGGGATGAACCCATCGTCGTAAAAAACGATCAGTTTGCCTGGGATGATCTGAAAAATTACCGCTTCGACAATATCGTTATTTCGCCGGGGCCCGGGCGCCCTCAAAACCATCGCGACTTCGGCGTCTCCCGCGACGCGATCCTGTTCGCCGCGGCGCCGATCCTCGGCGTATGCCTGGGTCATCAGGGAATCGGTGATGCCTTTGGCGCCGCCGTCGCGCTTGCGCCGGAGCCGATGCACGGCCGGGTCGCCCAAGTCTATCATCATGGTGATCCTCTGTTCGCGGGCGTGCCTTCCCCCTTTTCTGCCGTTCGCTATCATTCGCTTTGCGTCGTGCCTCCCGTCCCGGCGCCTCTGACGGCAATTGCCTGGACCGCCGACGGCGTGATCATGGGCATCCGCCACTGGGATCGGCCGATCTGGGGCATTCAATTTCATCCGGAATCGATCTGCAGCGACTATGGCCATCGGATATTGGCGAATTTTCGCGATCTGTCCCATTCCTTCAAACAGATCCGCAAACGCCGTCCCCAGTCGTCTTCTCCGCCCGCAAAGTCCGCCCTCCGGCCGCGCGCCGAGCCGCCGGCGGATCGCCATCCGAAGTTTCAGCTTCGATCGCGACGTCTCGATATCTGTCCCGACGCGCAAGCCGTGTTTGCCGCAACTTATAGCCGTTCGCCAAGCGCATTCTGGCTGGACAACAGCCTGATCGTTCCCGGCCTGTCGCGCTTCTCCTACCTGGGCGATGGTTCCGGTCCTTACAGTTTCAGAGTCCAGTACGATACTCACAGTCGTGCACTTAGCATCGCCGATTCATCAGGGATCCGCCGGATCGAGCAAAGTGTGTTTGAGTACCTGCGGGAATTTATTGAGCAGGTGCGCATTGCTCCTGCCGATTTGCCGTTTGATTTTACCTGCGGTTTTGTAGGCTACCTTGGCTATGAACTGAAGCGGGAATGCGGCGCCGGCTTCGCCTACAAATCGGCCACTCCGGATGCTTACTTCCTGTTCGCCGACCGGCTGATCGCAATCGATCACCTGGCCGCCGTCACATATCTGATCTGCCTGGCGCCCGTCGGAGATGGCGCCGACGAAAGCGGGCGCTGGTTCGATGCGATCGAGGCGCATCTGCGCCGCCTTGCGGCCGGGCCTGCCGCGCCCGCCCCCGCCCGCCCCGAGGTCGCGATAGCTCTGCGCTATCAGCATTCGCCGCCGGAGTATCTGAAACTGATCGAACGATGCCTGCACGAGCTGCGGCGCGGCGAATCCTACGAAATCTGCCTGACCAATAAAATATTTCCGCAAGCGCGAATCGAGCCGTTGGCCACTTACAACGTTCTGCGCGCGATCAACCCCGCGCCGTACGCGGCCTTTCTCACTTTTCCGGGGCTGTCGATCCTGAGCGCGTCGCCCGAGCGCTTTGTCAAAATCGGTTGCGCCGGCAACGTCGAATCGCGGCCGATAAAGGGCACCGCCCCGCGCGGGCGGACCCCTGCCGACGATGAACGCCTTCGCCGGGCGCTGCAATCCAGCGAAAAGGAGCGCGCCGAGAACCTCATGATCGTGGACTTGATGCGCAACGACCTGGGCCGCGTCTGCAAGATCGGCACGGTCGAGGCGCCGCGCCTGATGGAAGTCGAGAGCTACGCCACCGTCCATCAGTTGGTGAGCACGGTGCGCGGATGCCTGCGGCCGGGAGTGACCGCGATAGACTGTTTGATGGCCGCGTTTCCGGGTGGTTCCATGACCGGCGCGCCGAAACTTCGGACCATGGAGATCATCGATCGCCTTGAGAACCAGGCGCGGGGAATTTATTCCGGCGCCCTGGGGTTCCTTTCGATTTCCGGCGCGGCGGATTTTTCAATTGTTATACGCACGATCGTTGTCGCCGACGGCGCGATTTCGATCGGCGTTGGGGGCGCCGTCGTGGTCGGTTCGGAACCCGCGCGCGAGCTCGAGGAGGCGATGCTCAAAGCTCAGGCCCCGCTGCGCGCAATTGCGATGACCTCCGAGTGAAGGGACGATGAGATGGCTGCTGACGCGGAATTCAGCCTGATTGAAAGCATCCTCTGGACGAGGTCGTCCGGCTATGTGCTCCTGCCATACCATCTGCGGCGCATAGCGGCGTCGGCGGCCTGCTTGGGCTTTCCATCCGACTCGGCCGAGATCGTCCGCACGCTGAAAGGATGCGCTGACAACCTGTCCGCCGAGTCGTTCTGGAAGGT
This sequence comes from Candidatus Binatus soli, assembly GCA_002479255.1. Lineage (GTDB taxonomy): Bacteria > Desulfobacterota > Binatia > Binatales > Binataceae > Binatus > Binatus soli. The sequence continues at coordinate 17,301 of DLMJ01000011.1, forward strand.
TCGATTGATGAAGGCGCCGGACGGTACGCTATCCGTATCCGCCACTCCAATCGAACCACCCGGTTATAAGGAACCCATCCCACGCGCCGTGATTTCCACCATTGCGGTTTCGAGCGCGGACCCTATCATCCGCCATAAGACGACGCGCCGCGCCTTGTACGACGCCGAGCTTAAGGCCTGGTCGGCTCGAACCGGATGCTTCGACGTCATATTCGTCAACGAACGCGCCGAAGTTACCGAAGGCGCGCGCACCAACGTGTTTATCCAGCGCGGCGCGGCTATCCTTACGCCGCCGCTCGCATGCGGGCTGCTGGACGGCACACTGCGAAGATGGATGCTCGATAGTCAGGCGATGCCCACGCGTGAATGCGTGTTGACGGTGGCGGACCTTGCGTCGGCCGATCGGATTTTTCTCGGCAATTCAGTCCGCGGCCTCATCGAAGTCCGCTTATAGCGCCACCTTTTACGCCGGGGATTCTTCCGAGCTACGGCCCGTTGCTTTCGAGCGTCGGATCGCGGACCAGGATTCCATCGGCGTAGAGCTTGCGAATCTGCTCCGCCGGCATCTTAAGCAGTTCGCACAGAACTCGCTCGTTATCTTCGCCCAGTCTCGACGAACGCACTTCTGTCCGGTCCGGCCATGCCGAAAACTTCACCGGCACACCCGGAATCGCGACCTTGCCCAGGATCGGATCCTCGACCCAGCGAACCGTCCTGCGCTCATTGAGATGCGGATGCTTTATGGCTTCGTTGACCGTAAGCACGGGAGCGCACGGCACGCGTTCAGCATCGAGCGCGGCGATCGCGTCGTCGCGGGCCGGAAATTTCGTAAGCCACTTCTCGATCACGTCTCTCAGTTGTTCCTTGTTGTCGCGACGCCCGCGGACATCCTTGAAGCGCGGGTCGGTCGCCAACTCAGGCATCCCGAGCGCGCGCACGAACTGCGGCCATTGATGCGGCGTCAATACAATCAGAATATATTGGTCGCCCCGGAAATGAAAAATGCCGGTGGGGCCACCATCGGGATGCAACGAGCCGGTTCGCGTCGGACGAAATTTGTCGCCGCGTAGCGACACGACGGGCACGTTCTTCTCGTGCATGTGGAAGTAGGTATCCAGCAGCGACGCGTCGAGATACTGGCCTTCTCCCGTGCGCTCGCGATGTAACAGCGCGAAGCCGATAGCCATCGCGGCGGCGACGCCGGTTGAAACGTCGCCGATTGCCATCGTCGTCAGCGCGGGTGGCCCATCGGCCTGCCCGATGCCGTCGGTGACTCCCGCATATGCCTGGCCGATAAAATCGTAGCCGGCCTTGACCGAGAGCGGTCCGGTCTGCCCCGCCATCGAAATCGAGCACATGATGATTTTCGGATTGACTGCCTTGATGTCCTTGTAGGCAAATCCGAGCCGGTCGATCACGCGCGGCGCGAAATTTTCAACTACCACGTCGACCTGCGGAATCATCGACATCACGATCTCGCGCGCTCCGGGTTTTTTGAGAGCGATCGCAAAGCTCAGCTTTGAGTGGTTGTGCTGCAGATAGTAGGTGCTATGGCTCGAGTTCTTGAATTCCGGCGCGCGCGACCTGAGCCCGTCGGCGCGGATGCGATCGCCGTAAGGCGCGAGTTCGACCTTGATCACTTCAGCGCCCATCTCAGCCAGGATTCGCGTGCAGGTCGGCCCCGCGACGAACTGGGTGAAGTCCAGAATCCGGTAGCCTTCCAGCATTTGCGGCTTGTTCGGCATTAATCGGTCATCTCCCAGTCTGTACGGATGTCCGTATCTCAGTATCGGTATTCGTCAGGGCCACGGCAGTTGGCGCGCGATAGTCCCAAGCTGTGCGCGATTATATCGCAGTAAAGATCACTTGCGTAGCCGGCGGCGCCGCTTCGACCTCTACGAGGATGCCGGCGAAATTCAGCGCCTCACGATCGCACGCTCGATGCTGGGCGATAGATCTCGCGACGGTTTTTCGGAGAGCAGGCCGCACGGCATCAAATAGCTAATCGTGAATGTAGCCGTGCGTTAATATGCAAGTAGCAACTTGCTAATACATTTATCATTCTTTTCTATCTTACTCTTCAGCCGCAGTTCACTAATTGTATAGTTATCGAAGTTCCGATCTGATTGCATATCAGAAGGTAAAGTCCCGACATGGGATGTCGGAACGATCGGTGAAGGTTGATCGGCGGGTCGCAGGTTGCAGGCGGAAGGGACGCTCGCGTTGCCGTCAACGCGAGTCAAAATGGAGGAAAAGGACGGCAATGATTCAACCCAAATATTACCGAACGATTTGGATATCCGATGTTCATCTCGGAACCCGCGCAGGCAGGGCCAGCTCGTTACTCGATTTTCTGCGCCATCACATCGCGGAGACCCTCTACCTCGTTGGCGACATAGTAGACGGATGGAACTGGGGACCTTCGTGGCACTGGAGTCCGGCTCAACAGGAGCTGGTGAATGAGATCGCGCACTGGCGCTGGCGCGGCGCCAATGTAGTATTCCTCCCGGGAAATCATGACGAGTCCAAGCTCAGCCTCGTTGAAGAACTCTTCGGCCCCATCCCTTCCACCAGTTCTTTAATCCACACCACCGCCGACGGCGCCAGGATGCTCGTGACCCATGGGCATCAGTTCGATGGCTCGCTCAATCCAAATCGTCTGCTGCCGATTATCGGAGCCCACGCGTACGCGCGAGCCCAGCGGATCCATGACTGGTACCATCGTCAGCCCGGGCGGGAACGGGATGAAGGCCGCTCGCTTTCCGACTATTTCCGTTACCCCGCCCGCAAGGCCTTTGAGTTCCTCACTGATTTTCGCGATCGAGCGGTTCTTGCAGCTGCGCGCGACCACAAAGCCGACGGCGTGATCTGCGGACATATTCATCGCTCGGATCATCGGCTGATCGGAACCATCTTGTATGTGAACGACGGTGATTGGGTGCAGCACCAGACGGCGGTGGTGGAAGAGCAAGACGGGACGCTGCAGGTCATCGGTTGGAGTGGTTCACACCAGAACATTTCGGTTTCCGAACCGATGTCGCAGGAGTTGGGTTCGTGACAACCTATCCTCTCGAATCGACGAATCACCCGGATGCACAACTCGACCTGATCTACTTCGACGCGGGTGGTGGACACCGCGCTTCGGCAAGAGCACTGATATCGGCGGCTGAACAACAGCATCGTTCGTGGCAAATCAATCCAATCAACCTGCGCGACCTGCTCGAACCGGCCGACGTGATCCGACACCTCACCGGCGTTCGCGTGGAAGACTTCTACAATTCGCAGCTCAAATACGGTCTTACCATCGGCACCGGTCCGATGCTGCGGATAATGCAGATGCTGATTCGGCAACTCGAGCCGACGATTATCAAGCTGCTGGCGCGCCATTGGCAGGACTCGCAGCCCGACCTTGTGGTCTCGATGATCCCCAATTTCAATCACGCAATTTTGGAAGGCCTGCGACAGGCCGACGCGACGCAAGCACGATCCGAAACTCCTATGGTCACGATTCTTACTGACCTGGCCGACTGTCCGCCGCACTTCTGGATCGAACGACAAAAGCAGTACCTGGTTTGCGGCACTGCTACCGCGGCGAGGCAAGCGATCGCCATGGGACATGACCGCACGCGCGTGTTTCGCACCTCGGGAATGATCGTGCGCCCTGAGTTCTATTGCAGGATGGAGCTAAGTCGCGAAGCCGAACGAATCCGGCTGGGGCTCGACCCCGAATTGCCGACGGGCATCGTGATGTTTGGCAGCTACGGCTCGAGCCAGATGGCAACTATCGCGAGAAAACTCGAAGCCGCCCGGCTGAAGACCCAGCTCATTTTCGTATGCGGTCACAATGACAGGCTGCGCGAACATATCGAAAGCATGAAACTATCCTATCCCTTTCATTGTGTAGGCTTCACACCAAAAATTCCGTACTTCATGCAGCTAGCTGATTTTTTCATCGGCAAGCCGGGTCCGGGTTGCATCAGCGAAGCGCTCGTTATGGGTCTCCCGGTGATAGTCGAGCGCAACGCCTGGACGATGGTGCAGGAGCGCTTCAACACCGATTGGATCGCGCAAAATCGGCTCGGAATAGTGTTGCCTTCCTTCCGGCAGATCGCCTGTGCGGTTTCGACGATGCTGGATCGCGAGCAGTTCCTCCGCCTGCGCACCAGCGTAGAAGCCCTCGATAACCGTGCGGTGTTTGAAGTCCCCGAAATTCTGGAGGCCTTGATTTCTCACCATCGAGCCGCAAAATCGGGATTCGGGCGCAATTCGACTGCGACCCAATTCCCATTGGAAGTCCACCGGAGTGCCTGACCAGCAGTTCTGCCATAGCCCTGGAGCCGGATTTTGAAAACGACGCTGCTGGTCGTGTTGTCGCTAGCCGCCAACGCGGCAGTTTGGGGGAACGCGGCCGCATCCGGGACGAATTCCAGCGGCGCCTTCGATTTCGGCGCGCTCGAGTTGAAGGTCTTGAGCCCCGACGGGAAGCAAACGATCGGATCTACGCGTTTCATGGTCTTGCGTGGCAACTCAATCGAAGAGGTCAGGGGCGAGACCACATACCTCGATGGCGAACACGATAATGAAAGCGAACGGCTATACGTCGAAAACCCGAAGTCCACACCCAGGCTCGACACTTACGAGCACTCGTTTTTCAACGCCGACGGCACGCTTCATATGGTAGACACGCTTAACGCCACATCCGGCCTTGCCTCGTGCGCGAGCTATACAGTGGGCAAGATAAAAGTGCGCCAGTCGCAGCTCGAGGTCCCAGCCGATTCTTTCGCCGGCGCATCCGAACTGATGATAGTGGTCGCGAGCCTTAGGCAGGGGATCCGTGAAGTCAAATTCCATGCGTTCGCATGCGTGCCAGGGCCTGAGATCTTCAGCGTCGAGACGTCGCTTCCAGACCGATCGGAGCATTGGCCTCTATACCCCGGCGATCTCGTCCGCCTCGATATGCGGCCCGACCTCGGAGCCTTGAATCTGTTGCTCGCGCCGTTCATGCCAACGATGGACGCGTGGTTCAATCCGAATGACAATTGGAACTACGTCGGCGGCGAGTTTGACCGCTATTTCCGCGGACCTCACGTGCTGACGCTGCGGGTCTCGCCGGCGGATTGAGGCTTCGATAAATCACAAATCGCCGGGCTACCGGCCCGCGCACTCGCGTCATGCTACGTGCTTGATTTTATTGGTGGAGCTGACGCGGATCGAACGCGCGACCTCCTGAATGCCATTCAGAAATATTGAAACTTCCTGAACCTTCTCGGGACGCGATCCGCCCCGATTCGCTTGATTTGTCGCGCTTTTTTGAGCCCACTGTGGTGCATGAAGTTTCAGGCAGCTTCGCCTGATTTGCCACCTATATGCCACCTAGGGAACCTCTGCACAG
>DLMJ01000015.1 GCA_002479255.1 Candidatus Binatus soli
CAACTTATGCAGAGGTTCCCTAGACGACTTTGCGGAAGGCGAGGGCGGGCGGAAGTCGGACGGCCTCGCAAATCGGGACGAGGCCGCTCACTATACTGACGGCTAGCGCGGCGATTAGCGCATTGAGTGTTTGCGCGGGAGTGACCCACAGCGCGCCGTTGCCGCCGAGCGCGGCGCCGAGCGTGATGCCGCCGGAGAACATCCAGAGCGCGGCGCCGGCGCCGATGATGCCGCCGAGAAATCCGATCGCGCCGCATTCGCCGAATAACAGAAAGGCGACGGCGCCGCGGCTGAAGCCGAGCGCGCGCATCACGGCGACGTCGCTGATTTGTTCGCGGACCATCATGACAGTGGAGTTGGCGGCGATGAGCAGGATGGTCAGCAAGACGACGAGGCATAGCGCAAAGACGATAGCCCTGATGTTGCCGATGGCGGAGAGGCCGGAGGAGAGCGCGTCGCTTTCGGTCATGGTGCGCGTTTCGGCGTCGGAATTAGCGAAGTGCTCATCGATCTGTTTGGCGAGCGGACCCATCGCGTCGGCGCTGGTAGCGCGCACGATAATGTTCCAGGCGATGTCTTCGTCGGGCAGCCCGTGCGCTTTGCGCGCCGCCATCAGATAGTCGCGCCGCATGAGGAAGGTATTGGGATAACGCTTGGACGCCATCTGGCCGCGTATGACGAAGGTCATCTCCATATGGTCTGAGTCGGTGCCGCGTAGGGTTACAGTATCGCCGATCTTCCAGCCGTATTTGCGCATGAGAATTTCGCCGATGATGGCGGTGCGCTTTTCTTTGGCGGTCGCCTCGCGCTGCTGGTTGGTCAACGCGTAGTCGGGAAACACGTCGCCTATCTCCGGTCCGGCGCCGACGCCGAAGACCGGCTCGCTGACATCGCGCCACGTCGCGAACCATCCCGTGATTGCGACGCACGCGGCGACGCCGGGCATTTTATTGATGTCGTCGCAATAACGCGCGGGTAGATCCTCCCACGGCGCGGTCTTGTTGCTGATTATGAGACGGAGCGTGCCGGAGGCGTCCCTGACGACGCGATCCATCGAAGCTGGCACCGATACCAGGACGGTGTAGATGAAGGTGGCCAGCGCGATTGTTAGGATAGTCAGAATCGTGCGGCGCAAATTTCGGCGCATATTGCGCTCGACCAATTTGATCCAGTTGAACACGATGATTCCCGTTCAGACTGAGCGCAGCGATTCGACAAGACCGATGCGCGAGGCGCGCCATGCAGGCAGCAACCCGCCGAGCGCGCCAATCGCAATCGCGGCGATCATTCCCGACACGAACGCGCCCGCAGTCAGCCGAAACCTGAAGATGAACTCGCCGACGTTCATGAGCTGGCTGCTCAGTCCGGTCGAGTACGCGACCAACACTCCGAGTATCTCACCCAGCACGCCGCCAGCTGCCGCGAGCACGATACTCTCCATTACGAAACTCGCGAGCACGTTGAAGCGACTGAACCCCAACACTCGCAGCACGCCGATCTCACTGGTGCGGCGCGCGACCGCGGAGTACATCGTGTTCATCGCACCGAACACCGAACCAATCGCAAGAATCAGCGCGACGATCAGGCCGAGCGCGCGCAACTGATCGACGAACTCAGTTTGTTTCGCATAAAATTCCTGCTCCGACATCGTATCGACTTTGACACGCGAATCGGTCGTCAGCGACTTGGCGAAGTCTTTATGCGTGCCGGGTCTGAGGACGACGTGAAGCACCTCGAAGCCGTTGGCGACGTGGATATCCTGGGTCAGGAGATCGAGGTCGGTCAGCACTTCCGACTCGCGCGCGCTGTCTTGATCGGAAAAGAGGCCGACAATTTTGAAGGTGCGCCGTCCAAATTTGAAATCGCTTCCGACCACGAGGTTATGAAAACGCGCGGCGAGCTTGCGGCCGACGACCATCTCGGCCGTACCGCGATTTGGCCACCTGCCGCTCTCCAAGCGCATGTCGCGATGGACCTGATAAGCGATTGAATAGACGCCGCGAAGGAGCGTGAATATCGCGCTGGAAGGGGGCGCGTCGGGGACAGGATTGAAACCGGTGATCACCTCGGGCGAGACCAGGGCTTGGCCGTCGGGAGTCGTCGCGATTTGAGGCCGGCTCTTGATGATCTCGTATTGCTCGCGCGAGATGAAGCTGCCGCCCTCGTTGGCCGTGCCGCGGCTGAGCACAATCCAGTTGTCAGTGTTCGCGCTTCGCATCACAGTCGCGCGCAGGCCCGCGGCGAAGCCCGACAAGATGAACAGGAGCATCACGACAAGCGCCACCACCGACGCCGTCATCACGCTGGTGGCGCGGCGAACCATCAGGCTGCGCAAGTTGTAACGAATCGGGATCACTTTGCCCCCGGGAAATCATGCCGGGTAGATCGAGCGTTGCCCGGTCCGGAAAGGGATGTGATTCTAAACTGTCGCCGCAGCTGTTCCTAGAGGGCGTCGAGTCATGCTTGGCGGCAGTGCAGTTCCGATACTAAGCTTCAGCAATAAAAATTTGTGCCTACCGAAAACTCCGAAAGCGGCGAAAAGCCTAGCAGGCTGTTGATTTACGTTCCCGGCAATATCCCATCAAACCGTTAATTCTCTGTTCGCGAGCTTCTGTGGTTTCGGGCCACTCGGGCCGCCGCGTCGATGTCGGAAGCAACGGAA
>DLMJ01000025.1 GCA_002479255.1 Candidatus Binatus soli
TCAACTTATGCAGAGGTTCCCTAACGGGTGAAAAGATCATCCGGTGACTTATCAGGCTTGCATATCGGCGACCTGCTGATGGTCGTATCATAGCCGCTCACGCCGGTGAATCGTAAGAGCCCATTTTCGTACACCTGCAATGCGTGCGGGCGATGTTGCCATGACAAGGTAATCACGCTGTCGCCGTATGATGTGTTCCGGCTCGCGCGCGCCGCGGGCATCACGACGCGCGAGGCGGTCGATCGCTGCACGATTCGGCGCGGATCGATCTTGAAGTTCAACGACGGCGGCGCGTGCGCGGCGCTCGAAGGCCCGCGCTGCGGGGTCCATCGCGGACGCCCGCTCGCATGCCGGCTCTACCCGCTCGGAATTGAACATGATGAAGACGAACGGTTTGTGACGCTCGAGCCCGCGGCAGGCTCGCTTGGCGTGTATGGCATCGACGGTGACGTCAATGACTTCGTCGAGGCACAGGGCGTCGGATCGTATCTCGAAGCGAACGCGCGCTACGCGTCGTTGATAGCGGTCTTTCGCCAACGAATCGCGGCGACGGCCGATTTCGATCGAGTCGAGCCGCGCGAGTTCTGGCGGCGCGCCGTTCGCGAGGCGCTGGCCGAGTCAGTCTACGACGCGAATCCGCTGATCGACGCGATGTTCGATGCGGGCGGAATCGGATGCACCGCCATCGGTGATGCAGAAACGATCGCGGCGCATCTTGAACGACTTGCGGAGATGATTCGGTGCGAGTCGAATGCAGAGTTGCTCGCGGCGGCGGCGGTGATGCTCGCGGTGAGCATTGGGCAGGTGCCGGCCCCTGCGCATACTGACGCCGAGATTTAGTCGGAGGTTGGAGGCGCGGGCTTGGCTTGCGCGGGAGGGGCTGCGTTGGCTACGCCCAGGTCGTTTAGGATTTCGATCGCGTGGGTGGACGGATCGACGCTCGGATAGACTTTCAGGACCTTGCCGTTCTCGTCGATGACGTAGGTAATTCGCCGATCGAGGCCGAGGATCGGAATGCCGTTGGCGGCGCCGTAGGCGGTCGCAATCTTCTTGCCGGGATCGAGCAGGAGCGGAAAAGGCAGACGGTTTTTGCGGATGAAATCCTTGTGCGCTTCGGCCGAGTCGATGCTGCATCCGAGCACGACCAGGCCGGCGTTGGTGTAGCGCGCGTAGCCGTCGCGGAACGCGCACGCCTCTTTGGTGCATCCCGAGGTTTCGTCCTTGGGATAGAAATAGAGGATGACTTTTTTGCCGTGGAAATCGGCGAGCGAGACCGGGGCTTCAGTTTCGCCGGTAACCATCTGGGTGGTAAACGGCGGCGCGATCTGTCCTTCCTTGAGCAAATCGGCGCGAGCGATCCGCGGGCGTAGCGCGACGGCGACGACAACAACGATTGCGATTAGTGCGACGGTGAACATTTTCATGCGAGTCTCCCTCCTTTCGGGCTCAACTGCGAGCGCGGCTGGAAAGTTCCCGCGATGCAGATCAGATGTAGTATAGCCAGTCGCGGTAGCGCGGCTCGCGTCCGTGCAAAGCGGCCTGGAAGACCTGCTGCACCCGGGCTGTGATCGGGCCGGGCATCCCGGGGCCAATCTTGCGATCGTCGAGCTCGACGACCGGAGTAACTTCGGCGGCGGTGCCGGTCATGAAGGCCTCATCGGCGATGTAGAAGGCGTCGCGGGCGAAATACTCCTCGCGCACCTCGATGCCGGAATCGTGGAGAATTTTAATGACGGCGTCGCGGGTGATTCCCGCCAGCACCGACGTGAGCGGCGGCGTGCGCACGACACCGTCACGAACCACAAAGACGTTCTCGCCGCTGCCCTCGGCCACAAAGCCCTCGGTGTTGAGCAGCAGCGCTTCATCGTAGCCGTTGCGGCGGGCCTCATAGCCGGCGAGGATCGAGTTGACGTAGTGGCCGGTGACTTTAGCCGCGGGCATCATCGAGTTGTGATGGAATCGCACGAACGATGACGTCTTGAGCCGCACGCCTTTGGCGATGCTGTCCTGGCCGAGATAGGCGCCCCATGGCCACGCGGCGATCGAGACGCGAATTTTGTTGCCGCGCGCCGAAAGTCCCATCTCACCTTCGCCGAAAAACACCAGCGGCCGGATATAGCATTCGGCGAACTTGTTGATGCGCACGATGTCGGCGCATGCCTTGAGCAGTTCCTCCTGGCTGTAGGGGACGGTCATCTCGACGATGTGGCCGGAGTCGATGAGGCGGCGGATGTGCTCGCGGGCGCGGAAAATTGCGGACCGGCCGTCGTCGCACTTGTAGCATCGCATCCCTTCGAACACCGCCAGGCCGTAGTGCAGGCTGTGGGTGAGCACGTGAACGGTGGCCTCGTCGTACGGGACCATCGCGCCATCCATCCAGATTCGATCGGAGCGCAGCTTGTTCGCGGGCATAGTGGAGTCAAAAGTAATCGAAGCACAGTAGTTAGTCGATGGGGTGCCCCGCGCGGCATCGCGCGCGGCGAAGCGATCGATACCGTCGCGGGTAGCTAGTCGCGGCGAGTGGGATCCGGCGATGGAGGCGGCTTCAGATCGCCGGACGGCGCGGTGCCGCCGTGGTGCGGCCGGCGGCGGCGACGCCTGCGGCGGCGGCGTTCGCCACCGGGCGGATGCGCGGCGTCGGCACCCCCGCGGTCGGGCGAGGCGTGGCCGGGGCTTAGGCTGTCGTCGGGGTCGGCAAGGAATCGGAACATGCGGGTGGGATCGATCGAGTAGGTCGGCGCGGTCATCTCGAAGAACATCCGCGCGTCGGGAAAGTACGGCCGCCGCATCAGGCGCCGCGTGCGGCGAGTGGGCGCCGCGAGATTCTCGAAGGCCTCGAGTATCAGGCGCATTTGCTCGGTGTCGCCGCGCGCGAAGCCACGCGCGCGAAGCTCGCCGAGCAGATCGACGCGGCGGTCGGCGGCGCGGCGGTGCTCGTCGCGATACAGGTCGAGCATCAGGGTGGCCAGCACGATCGAATGATCGGGGGCAAATCCGCTTGCGACGGCGCGGCCCAAAGCGGCCATGTTGCGAACGATGGGCTGCTCGGCAAGCATGGCGCCGCGCGATTTCAGATGAGCGGAAAGAATCGGGATTGCGTACTCGAGCAATCCCATCTCTTCCATCAGGACGAGGGCGTGAGCGGCCTCGGGCTGGCCGAGCGTCTTGTAAGTTTCCTCGACGAGGCGCGGCACGGAGGCCTTGGCGAGATCGGCGCGATGACGCTCGATGGCGACGCGCGTGGCGGGCTCGATTTCGAAGCCGAGCTTGGCGGCGAATCGCACCGCGCGCATCATGCGGACGGGATCCTCGCGCATCCGCAACTCGGGGTCGCCGATAGTGCGGATCAATCGAGCCCTGAGATCGTCAACTCCGCCGGGAAAATCGATCACATGAAAATTTTGCGGGCTGTAGAACAGCGCGTTGACGGTGAAGTCGCGGCGAAACGCGTCTTCCTCGGGCGTGCCGAAAGTATTGTCGAGACGAATCAGCGGATCGTCGGTATCGGCGACGGCCTCGGCCTGGCGGCGGAAGGTGGCGACCTCGACATTCTGGCGGCCGAAGAAAACGTGGACCAGGCGAAAGCGCCGGCCTATCAGGCGCGAGTTGCGGAACAGCTCGCGGACCTGCTGGGGATGGGCCGAAGTGGCAACGTCGAAATCCTTGGGCTTGCGCGAGAGCATCAGGTCGCGCACGCCGCCGCCGACCAGGTATGCCTTGTATCCGGCGCCGGCGAGGCGATAGAGGACCTTGAGGACGTTGGCGTCGATATCGCGGCGCGAGATGGGATGCTCGGCGCGCTCAAGTATGCGGGGTTCCAATTCCGTTTGCCCGAATTCGCTCCAAAGCTAGCACGACGGCGCGCAGGCTTCATCGCCCCGGCGCGCGACGCGAAAGGACACGCGCCACCCTGCCCAAGAAGCGAGAAAAGGGCTACGCTCAACGATAACAAAGGAGACTGCTACATGGACAAGCTTCTAACCGACGTTAAAAAGATTCGCGAAAACGCCCGCAAACATATCGAAGAGGGCGCCGTAACGGAGGGCTACAAGGCGGACCGCCAGGAGGTGCTGAAAGTCCTCAACGGGGCGCTGGCGACGGAGATAGTCTGCGTGCTTCGCTACAAGCGGCATTACTACATGGCGCAGGGGATCAACTCCGATTCGGTCAAGGCCGAATTCCTGCAGCACGCCAACGAAGAGCAGCAGCACGCGGATTGGATTGCGGAGCGAATTACGCAGCTTGGCGGAGAACCCGACTTCAATCCCAAGGGACTCGCGGACCGCTCGCACGCGGAGTATGTCGAGGGCAAGACGCTGGTCGACATGATCAAGGAAGACCTGGTCGCCGAGCGGATTGCAATCCAGACGTATCAGGAAATCATTCGATGGCTGGGCGATGGCGATCCGACCACCAAGATACTGATCGAACAGATCAACAAGATGGAAGAAGAGCACGCCAACGACATGTCGGATTTGCTCAGCAAGATGAGCTGACTTTTCCGCTTCACGATGGGGACGCGGACGCGGTGCGATCGCGTCCGCGTCCCCGATTTCCGGCCGGCGCGAGTTGCGGGCTTGCGGCGATTTCGCGGCGCGGTTGACAAAGTCTTCGCGCCTGAATTATCTGGTATTTGACAGCGCGCGGAGCGTACCGCGCCGCAATCGGGCCACCGGAGAACGCCAGGATGAAGCCCGCACGCACGCTACTCCTCTCCCTTCTCGCCGCGACGGCGGTGGTCGCCTCGGTCACTCTGGTTGCTGCTCAAGGACCCGGTCCGCTAGCCGATCCCAAGTCCGAAAACCAGGCGGGTTTCCCGACCGATCTCTATTCGTGGGTGATTCCACCTGACAATCCGCAGACGCCGGCGAAGATTGCGCTCGGCAAGGCGCTGTTTTTTGACGATCGCTTGTCCGCGGACGGCAAGATATCGTGCGATCACTGTCACGCTCCCGCCAAGGGCTTCACCGATCAGCTTCCGACCTCGATGGGTATCCGCGCGCAGTTCGGCCAGCGCAACGCGCCGACGATCCTCAACGCGGTGTTCAACGTGACGCAGTTCTGGGACGGACGCGCGCCAACGCTCGAGGCGCAGGTCCAGGGCCCGGTAACCAATCCGGTCGAGATGGGTATGAAATCGACCGACGATGCGGTCGCGAAGATCAAGGCGATTCCCGAGTATCAGAAGCAATTCCAGGATGTGTTCGGGCACGACGTCACGTTCGCCGATATCGGGCGCGCGATCGCCTCGTACGAGCGTACGCAACTCGCATTCGATTCGCCGTTCGACAAGTTTATCGGCGGCGACCAGAGCGCAATCAGCGATTCGGCCAAGCGAGGATGGTCGATTTTCAACGGCAAGGGCCGCTGCATGTCGTGTCACGGATGGAATCCGACGCAGCCGCTGTTTACCGATCAAAAGTTCCACAACATCGGCGTGTCGGCGCATAACGCCAACTTCGTACCGCTCGCGCGCAAGGCGCTCGACACGCTCGGCAAGAGCGGCGGTGGCGAGCAGGAGATCGACAAGCTGGCCATCGGCACCGACATGAGCGGGCTCGGGCGTTTCCTGGTGACCAAGCAGCCGCATGATATCGGCGCGTTCCGCACCATGAGCTTGCGCAACCTGCTGGTCACGCAGCCGTACTTCCACGACGGCTCGCAGGTCACGCTGTGGGACACGATCGATCATTACAACAAGGGCGGCGTGCAGAACCCGTACCTCGACGGCGGGATCGTTCCGCTCGGCCTCAGCGAAGCGGAAGAGGACGACCTGGTCGCGTTTCTCGCCAGCCTGACCAGTCCCGAATACGCGCAGCCCGCCAAGGAGGAGTACGACCTGCAGTTCAAACGATCGCGCACCGACCGGCCGCAGCGCGATACCGCCGCCGCCAACGGCGACAAAGGGCACGGGCCGGGATTGGCGGGACCGTTTGGCGATATCGGACCGGCACAGACCAGTGAGAATCCGGCGCTGCTCGGTGGCGACTAACCTGACAAAGGAATTAACCTGACGAAAAATCAGAGGCAGGCGCGCGATGGCGGCTCGGCATAAAAGCGTCGAAACGAAATACATGGAAGATCGCGAGGCGGTCCTGCGCGGATTGCGCGGTCTCGACCGGCGGACATTTCTGAAAGTGTTGGCCGCGACGACCGGGGCGGTGATGGCGAAGAGCCTGATGCCGCCGCATTCGTTCCAGCTCGTCGAGGTAGCCAACGCCGCGCCCGACAAGACCGCCAGTGCGGCCGGGATGCCGGGCAAGCCGCCGTTCACCTTCGCGTACGTCTCGGACACGCATCTCTATCAGCGCACGCTCAACCAGCGTTTCGTGCGCGCGGCCGTCAAAGCGGTCGATGACGTGAACGCGCTCGATCCGCAGCCCGACTTCGTGCTGTTCGGCGGGGATCTGGCTCAGCTCGGGCGCCGCGAGGAGCTCGACCTTGGAATGCAGATCCTCGCCGAGGTGAAGGCGCCCGTGAAAATGATGGTCGGCGAGCACGACTGGTTCTACGACTTGGGCGACACGTGGCAGGAGATGTTCGGCCCGCCCAACTACTCGTTTGACTGGAAGGGCGTGCACGTCGTGGTGCTGATGAGCGTGCACGAGAAGGATTTCTGGACGGCGCGCAAAATGACGCCGGCGGAAAGGATGCATACGGTCGCGGGCCTCGACAACGGGATTCAGTCACGCTTCGAAGTCGGCGACGACGAGCGCAAGTGGCTGTCCGCCGACCTCGCCAAAGTGCCGCACACCACTCCGTTGCTGGTCTTCTCCCATTCGCCGCTCTACAAATACTACCGCAACTGGAATTTCTGGACCGATGATGCCGAGCAGGTGCAAACGATTCTGAAGCCGTACCAGCACGTGACGGTGATCCACGGCCATACCCATCAGATGCTCTATAACCAGATCGGGAACATCAGTTTTTACGGGATGCTCTCGACGGCATGGCCGTGGCCGTACGCTCCGACCGGGCTGCCGCCGTTGACTATTCAGATGAACCGGGCGGATCCGTTCGATCAGTTCGACGGATTGGGCGACGGCCGGATAAATGCGCGCGCCGACGGATTGGCGGACAAGATCTACAGCCTGTGGGATCGCAACCCGGTCACGGTGAAGGCCGACTACCTGGTTTCGCACGGCAAGACCGCGCGGCCGCCCGCGCCACAGTTCGCGAGCTACTGAGGGCGGAGAAAAACTTCCTCGAGGCGAATATGACCCGACGATCGATCGCATTGGCAACCGCCGCGGGATGTGCGGCGATATTCGCGGCCGTGGCGCACGCGCCGCGGCTTTGTGCGCAACAAGCGCCTCCCCTGCCTGTCCATCAAGTACCGGATTCGAAAAACGGCGGCACGGTCGTGATGCTCTGCGACGGCAAGACCAGCGTGGAAGTGAAAGGCCTCAAGCCGGGCGAGTCGATGACTCATGCGCAGGCAGTCGAGGTCACGCGCGAGTTGATGGCGCAATGGCAGCGCGAGCATCCGAACGAAAAATGGGAGATGGCTAAAACCGTCCAGTCGTCCCAGCCGATACCGGCTCCACCTCCCGCATCGGGCGCCGATGCCGCGGCCAAGGCAACGGGAGCGAAGTTGCAATCGAAGGGAACGCAGCAGGGCGACACCTATGCGAGCTTCACCGATCGCGATTACAAAGTTTGGAAGAACGAAACCGACAACTTCGTCGCGGAAGGGAAACAGCTCTTCCACGACGGCGCGGCAATCGGCGGCACGATTGGCGTGAGCTGCGACATGTGCCATCCGGACGCGTCGAATACGCATCCCGAGACTTATCCGAAATACCAGGTCCAGCTACAGCGCGTGGCGTTGCTGCGCGACATGATCGATTGGTGCATCGAGAATCCGGTCAAGGGCAAGGCGCTCGATCCCAACGATACGAGACTGCGCGCGCTCGAAGCCTATATCCTCGCGCAGCGCAAAGGCGTCGCGCTCGACTACGGCAAACACTGAGCGGTCATCTCGTCGGGCGTACATCCGCGCGCGGCGGATGCGGCCGTTAGCTGCGACGCTTATCGAGCCCGAGCAGCATCAACATCATGATCAGACGATCATTGCGCGGTTTGAGCTGCGGCGCCGTTTCCTTTTCGGCCAACATCTCGCGCAGCGCCGTATCGCCGAAGGCCTCGAACACGACCCGCTCGTCGATGCCAATTGAGAATCGCTGCGATGAAGCGTCGCTTGCCGGTAGCGGGTGCGCGACTGAAAACTGCTTCCACGGACTGATCGGACGGTTCCATAAGTGAAGATCGAGCGGAACACGATGGGGGACGCTAATTTGAGGACGTATCATCGGCGACGTTCGCATCCGCTCGAGCAATGGATTATTGAGTAACGGTAACGCCAGCAGGAGCACCACAGCTCCAAAAAGCGAAACCAATCCGATCATCGCCGCGTGCCAATTCCGCGTGTCGATACTGTCGGTGGGCAAATGCGCTTGCAGCTTCATCGCGTACCCGTCCTGGAGCCGGGCGAGAACCGTACCTCTTAAAGCGTAGGCCTATCTCCCCCTCCGGTATAGACTTCATCGCTTCGAAAAAGACCCGCGCTGCATTAGAACGGCTAATGTATTTTCTGCGCCAGCGGTAGAAGAGCCAGGCGCGCTCCGAGATCGCGGCGAGGTAGAACAGCGCGCCGCGCTGACGTTTCGCCTACAGCCTTATCTCCTTCTGCAGCCACGGAATCGGCTTGCGGCTGTGACGCCAGAAGAGATCCTCCCAGACATAATCAATCGCCACACTGGCATAATCGCCATACCTTTGGTTGAGGTCCCCGAGAATCTTGCGCACAGGCACTAACGTCTTGTTGTAAAGTAGTCGCGAATAGATTTTCTGCTGCCAGGGCGCAATATGGTCCAGGCGCGCGTAGCGGTGGCATGCGGGATACAATAGGATTCGTGCCGTTTCAGGCCCGACACCATAGAGTCTCAGCAACTTCTTTCTCGCCGAGTCCGGATCGAGAGTGCGCAGCTCCAGATCGTTCACAGTTCCGCGGGCGAAGTCATCGGAGAGCCTTTTCAGGAAGCGGGCCCTGTAGCCGACCTTCAGAGCCCTCAACTCCTCGTCTGAAACGTGGTCGAGATCCTCGGGTCGCCACATCGCGAACAGGCTCTTCGAGTCAAAACTGACCTTGGTACCGAATGCTTCGAGCAAGGCGTTCATCATCTGGACAGTTCGTCGCACGGTCGCGTTTTGCAGAAGAATTGCGATCACGAGTAATTCGTAGATGCTGTTTGCGCTCGAATCTCTCATCCCGCGCCATCTCCGCCACACACCCTGAATGCGACGGTCTTGCCGTGCGAGTCGCCCGAAAGCGCGGAGCTCCGTGTCGAGATCGAATCGCCAGACCAACTCGCGCCGCACGATTTCCCGATCGGGCGCCGTCACTTGTCTGTCGCTGAAAATGGACACGCGCAGTGCCGGTTCAGCGATCGACCCTCCATTTTCAATTCGCACACCGTAAAGACTCCCGCCCACGCGCAGTGTTTGCCAATACCTGTCAGGCTCCCACGCTTCCAATGGCGCGGGAAAGTGAGATGGCTTGTGGAACGTTCCGTCGAAGTGGAACGGAGCTGCCGGGAAAATCTGCGCAGCAGCGCGCTTCTGAAAGCTTCTTGAGCGCATCGACTTACTCCTTCCTACGGGGAATTGCGGGCGCGGTGGAAGAGCCAGGCGCGCTGGGAGATCGCGGCGACGTAGAACAGCGCGACCAGCGGCGCGAGGCCGCGCACGACTGCGGCAAGCATTGAGCCCCCTCGTCGGGCAGCTTTACAAAGCACCCTGAGGCTGATAACACCTAATTAGGTGCTGTACCGGGGGAAGTATTCGCCATGCTCGACATCACGAAGGATATCCAATCTCTGACAAATTTTCGACGCAAATCGGGCCAATTCCTTAAACAGCTCAAGAAGAGCAAGCGACCCGTGGTGCTGACCGTCAACGGCAAGGCCGAGGCAGTCGTGCAGGACGCTCAAGCCTATCAGCGGTTGCTCGATATCGCGGCCCGCGCCGACGTTTACGAGGCCATTCGGCAGGGCTTGGACGACATCGCCCACGGCCGGACGCGGCCTGCCCGTGAGGTATTCAGCGAGTTCCGCCGGCGCCATGGCTTATCTCGTTGAACTGACAATCCGCGCCGAGCAAGACCTCGACCACATATATGAGCTAATCTCGGCGGACGATTCCGCCGCCGCTGCTCTTTGGTTTTATGGACTCGAGACGGCGATCTACACGCTCCGTGCGCTACCCCGACGCTGCCCGATTATTCCCGAAAGCAAAAAGGCCAAACACGGGTTGCGGCATCTGCTCTACGGCTCGAAGCGCGACGTGTACCGCGTGATTTACGATATCGATGAACCGCGCAAACTGGTTCGTGTTGTGACGATCCGGCACGCAGCTATGGATGAGTTTATCGAAGAACTGTGACCGCGTCAGCGCGAGCGGTAGAAGAGCCAGGCGCGCTCGGAGATCGCGGCGACGTAGAACAGCGCGATCAGCGGCGCGAGACCGCGCACGATCGCGCCGGCAAGCGCCGGCGGCGGTGAAATCGCAAGCGCGATCACGAGCGCATAGTTGATGATCCCGCCCCAATGACCGAGCCGGCTCCGTACCGGTCCCGCCGCGCGCTCTGCGATCACGGCCGAATCGATCGCGTACTGGCTGAACGAAAGCGCGATGAGGATCGGGATGTAAAAAGGTATCGCGCCGGCCGCCGCCTCGCAAAAGGCCGCCGCCAGCACGAACGTCACATCCGCAACTGCGTCGAGCCATCGCCCGCTCCCGCTCGCGACGCCCAGCCGCCGCGCGATTCGCCCGTCGATGAAATCGCTGGCCGCGGCAACTATCGCGACTATCGCGAATGCCGGCCGTCCCTGATGCCCATGCGCCGCCATCCCGATCCAGATTGCGGCCAGCGCGAATCTGAGCGCGCTCAGGCCGTTGGGTATCTGCGCGAGCATCACGGCCCCGCGGCCGCGGCGGTGTTTTGGTGTTTCGCTCGCGAGAGCCGAATGCTCTACAATCGTTCCCTTATGCCCGGAAAAACTTCCCGCACGATTCAGGTCGTCAGCCACGGTCCGTCATGCCTCGACGGAGTGATGGCGGCGGCCGCGGTGGCGCGCTTTTACGATGGCCATAATGTCTTCACGACGCTGGCCGGCAACAACGACGCCGACCACGTAATACAGAATCTGACGCTCAAGTCCGACGACGCCGGCATCGAAAACGAAATCTGGATCACCGATTTGTCCTGGAACTCACCGGCGACCGGCGCGCATCTGGTGGAGTTGAGTGAGCGGGGCGCACGGATTTACTGGATCGATCACCATCGCACCGCAGTCTCCCGCGCCGATGCCCCCGAGTTCAAGGCGCCGTTCGCCGGCAAAGTTCTAAGCGAACAATATTCGGCGGCGCGCCTGACCTTCAATTTTCTCAAGCGAATGGGGCGCGACCTTCCCGATCGTCAGCGCGCCGAGTTCGAGGCTTTCCAGCCCTTCGTGATGATAGCCGACGATCACGATCGCTGGATTCACAAAATTCCCGAGTCTTCCGAATGGGCGCTCGCCGTGCAGACGCTCGGCGGAGCTTCGTCGTATCGCGAAATCCTGAAACTGCGCGAGCCGCGGATGAGCCGCAAGCTGCGCGCCGCGTTCGAGTCGGGTCAGGATGCGATGCGCCGCAGCGTCGAATTGGCCCACGCGACGATGGTCGATCGCCCGCTCGACAATGGAATCACGGTGCGGACGGCGTGCTGCTTCGGCTACAGCAGTGAAGTCGCGGCGCATCTCTACAAGGGACAGACTCGCACGGTCGTTGCGCTGTTCGATCTGCGAAGCCAGGGCGTCAGCCTGCGGCGCAGCTCCGACTGCGAGGTCGATTTGTCGATCCTCGCACAGCATTACGGCGGCGGCGGTCACGCCGCGGCGTCGGGCTTCGCGCTTCCCGATTTGCGCCGTCTTCCGGCCGAGCGGCTGGCCGAAATTCTTGGCGATCAGCTCGAGCAGGGATGAGCAGGGGTGAGCAGGGGTGAGCAGGGGTGAGCAGGGGTGACCCCTGCACCCAGTGTTAAGGCCGCGCTCCGTTGTCGCGCGCGGCCCCTGGCCGTTGGCACGGCTGGCCAGCCCGTGGGCACGGGTAGCCAGTATTAAGAGACCGCGCGCCGTTGGCGGCGGCATGAAGGAAGAATCACCTGCGCGGTGGGCGGTCGCGGCGGCGACGGCGCAGTGAGAATCGCGAGATACGCGCAGCGCGTCTCTCGCTCTCGGCCGTGGGAGATAAAGATGCATCCTGCGGATTTTTCGATTAACGGTGGGCAGGGGTAACCCATTGTATCTTAGTGAGGAAGAAGAAAGATGCGGGCTTCGCCCTGTTAGAAGGGAGTAAGAGAAGAGATGCGGCTGCTGTTTGTGTCATCCCGAGCGGAGTCTGCGGAGCCGAGGGACCCCGGGTCTGGTGCAGGGGGAAAGAGCTAGGGAACCTCTGCACAGGTG
>DLMJ01000030.1 GCA_002479255.1 Candidatus Binatus soli
AACTTGTGCTGACGGGGAACACCGTCGGGGAGCAGGGTCGCCGTGAAGAGAGCACGAGGTGAGGTCATCGTGGCGCTGAGGCAGGTGAAGAAACCGGGCGTCGGGGTGGACGGCGTTCCCTTGGCCGAGCCCGCCAATTTGATTGTGTCCGACCTCTTGCCCTTGGTCCCGGTATTAGTGACCAGAATTGTCGCGTCCAGCTTCTTGCCCGCTTCCGGCGGAGTGAAGGCGACGTTGACCTCGATGATGTTGGCCTTGCTGCTGTTTACTTTGCCCGGGATCGGGATCGTTCCGCCCGAAGCAGTGAGGCCGGGACCGGAGATAGTGTAATCGCCGGCGTCGGTTCCCGCAGGCGCGTTGACGGTTGCGTCCAAATCGAGCGTACCGGTGTTCGTCAGGGTGAAATGCTTGCTCTCGGTGGCCGCTTTGCCGAGGTTGACGCTGTAGCTCAGCGCCGTGGGCGAGACAGAAAGTTCACTTACCGCAGTCTTGCTGTCCGGCGACGCATCGTCATCCGATTGCGCCAACGCCGGGCGCGCAAAGGCGGCAATCAGAAACAACAGCGAGAAACTTAAGCACGCGATGGACCGCGTGAACGACTTGTCGAAGCGCATCGAGAAATCTCCTCCCCAAGAGCACTGTCAGAACCGCACGCGAACCTATAGACCCGACGGCCTCCCGCTGCAAGGTTCCGGGCCGGTTCTGTTCACACGGCGTTTCCAGCGGCGCCAGAAGGGGCCGGGCGATTCGTGCGGGAGATTGCGACCTCTCGAAGACCGCCAAACCTGCGCAATAGCGCCTCTATTCCCTGAAGTTTCGACCTTTCGGCTAATCATCGCTTGACGGGTGCGAGTTCGTACTTAGCTTGGAAGCGTGGGACGCAAGGCGATTCGAGCGAAAGACGTATAGCTTTCGCCGCGCCGGGCGCCCCGAAATAAAAAATTTCGCCGGACATAATTACCGGCAGGAGGCTTTCACATGGAAGTGCTAATGACCAATGGCTGCCTGACCCCCAACGATTCTCTTCTGCGCCGCTGGAACGTGCTGTGGAACGAGCTTGAACCCGCGCGCAACGCGGCGCCGGCGGCGGATGTGGTCGAAGATGCGGACGGCTATCATTTCTACTTCGAGATGGCCGGCATCGCGAGCGAATCGGTCGATGTTCGCGTCGAGGACGGAAATCTGGTCGTCGAGGCCGAACGCAAACGGCCCGAGTGGTCCAAGGACGCCGAAGTCCATCTGTCCGAGCGGGCCTACGGCACGATGCGCCGCGCGTTCACGATGCCTGACGACGCCGGGCACGACGGAATCAAGGCGGCCTACAAGGACGGCGTGCTCGAAGTAACGGCGCCAAAGCGGCCCGAGAGCAAACCGTTCAAGATCAAAGTCGAGGTCGATAACTAGCCCGCGGATTGGACGCTTCGAGCCGCGCCAGGTACGTTCGGGGGGCGCCAGGCGCCGGCGGTCGACAGTACCGTGACCGCCGGTGTCCGTGGGCGCCGACGACGAAGCCGCCTCGGGCCGGCCTCTCAACGGAGGAATCGCAGATGGTGTTTCCGATCATTGTAGTGGCTATCGTCGCGTGGATAGTCTTTGCATACAATCGATTAGTCAGTCTGCGCAACCAAGTAGATAATTCCTGGCGGCAAATAGATGTACAACTGAAACGCCGTCATGATCTAATTCCAAATCTCATCGAAGCCGTCAAAGGCTATATGCAGTTCGAGCGCGACACCCTCACCCAGGTCGTCGAGGCGCGCGCCAAGGCTGTCAGCGCGCCGGACCAGGCCTCGCGCATGGCGGCGGAGAGCCAGATCACGGCCGGGCTGGGTAAAATGCTGGCAGTGATGGAGAACTATCCGCAGTTAAAGGCCGACGAGAACGTGCTCAAACTGCAGGAAGAGTTGACGACCACGGAAAACCAAATCGCGTTCGCGCGACAGGCGTACAACGACGTCGTGCTCGCTCTGAACACGCGCATCCAAATCTTCCCGACGAATCTCATCGCCAGCAATTTCGGCTTCAAGGCCGCGGAATATTTCAAAGGCGCTCCGGAAGAGCAGGCCGTTCCCAAGGTTGACCTTTCGATGACCACGCCGCGCGCCTGAGCACACGCGTCGCGGGCGGGCATGCTCGATGGGATCAAGCAACTTCAGGGGTCTCGAAGCGGCCAATCGCCGCGAGACCGTGGTGCTGGTCGTCGCGTTCATGCTGCTGTTCGGAGCGCTTGGGCTTGGCCTTGATTTTGCGGCGCGCAATATTGCGATCATCGACGGGCACCTGATCGGCTTCCCGGTACTGACGATTGCCGCGCTGGTTTTCGCCGGCGTGCAATCGATCGTGTCATATTACAGCGGCGCGTCCCTGGTACTGCTCTCGGTTCACGCGCGCCCGCTCACGCCCGACACGCCGAAGCATCAGATGGTGCTCGACGTGATCGACGAAATGGCGACCGCGGCGCGGATGCCCGCGCCCAAGCCGTATCTCATCGATGATTTGTCGCCGAATGCGTTCGCGACGGGACGCGACCCGGCCCATTCGGTGATTTGCGTCACCCAGGGACTGGTCGATCAAATGGACCGGGAAGAGTTGCAGGGAGTGATCGGGCACGAGATGTCGCACGTCGCCGACTACGACATCCGCACGATGATGATGATCGCGGTGCTGGTCGGTGGAATCGCGATGCTCTCGGATTTCGTGTACCGCTGGATGTTCTTCGGCGGATTCGGCGCGCGCGGCAGGAGCAATTCCGATCGCGACAATCAGACCGCGGTGCTGATCTCGATTGCGGTGATTGTCCTGGCTGCGGTGGCGCCGATCTTTTCGCAGTTGCTTGCGATGGCGGTGTCGAGGCAGCGCGAATATCTTGCGGATGCGTCGTCGGTTGAGTTCACGCGCAACCCGCGGGCGCTGCTGCGCGCGCTGGAGCACATCGCGAAAATCGAGTCGCCGCTAAAACAAGGCACCGCCGGCACCGCGCATCTGTTCATCGTCAATCCTCGCGAGGGCATCCGCGAAGACGACGAAGGATTCTTCGCCAACCTGTTTTCGACGCATCCTCCCCTCGCCAGGCGCATCGCAAGACTGCAGGCTTTGCTGGGTGCGGCGGGCGCGACCACACTCGACGCGCAGGCCGGCGCCGATACGTCAGCCGGCAGTTAGAACTGAGGTCGAGACCGCGTCGGCGTTCGTCGTTGCTCCATTTGGGCTCGCGACTTAAGCTCGGCGGGTGGCTAGCCAGGCCGAAATGGAAGAAATACTCAGTCTGGTGGCGGGCCGGGTCGCGAAGATCGACGGCGTAGCAGCGATCGTGCTTGGCGGATCACGCGCGCGCGGTAACGCGGACGAACGATCGGATATCGATCTCGGAATTTATTATGACGGCGGGAAGCCATTCTCGACGGCGGCCCTGGGAGCGGCTGCGCAGGAACTGGACGATCGTCATCTTGATGGATTGGTGACTTCGTTTGGCGAATGGGGACCGGGAGTGAACGGCGGCGGATGGCTCGAGATTCGGGGCCGTCACGTCGATTTCATTTACCGTGAAATTGGCGCGGTGCGCGAGGCGATCGAGGACTGCATAGCGGGACGTCCCCGCAGCATCCATCAGCTTGGTCATCCGCTCGGATTTCATATGCAGATTTACGCGGGCGAAGTTGATGTATGCCGTCCGCTTTTTGATCCGGCGCGCGCGCTCGCCGAACTCAAGTCCCTGGTGCGCGAATATCCTGAAAAATTTCGGGCCGCTGCCGTAGCCAAGCATCTGTTTGACGCGGAATTTGAAATTTCGATCGCTGCGAAGCCAGCCGAGCGCGCAGACGTGATGTATGTCGCGGGATGCCTGTTTCGCGCGGCGGGGTTCATGACACTGGTCCTCTACGCCCTGAATCGCAGATTTTTTCTCAATGAGAAAGGCGCGTTCGCGGAGTCGCAGCGATTCGCGATCATACCGGCGCGATTTCACGATACCGCCGCGAGCGTGCTGGGAAGCATCGGCGCTACCTCGGCGGAACTATCGGCGAGCGTCGATAGTTTCCAGAGCCTGGTTGCGGAATTGAGCCAACTCGCGACGAGCCCGGAGGCGCACTAGCGGTTGCGTCCTTTCAGGGCGCGCTCGATTTCGCGCTCGGAGGTCTTGCGCGCGATCGCCTCGCGTTTGTCGTAGGAGTGCTTGCCCTTGGCGAGCCCCAGTTCAACTTTGGCGCGGCCGTTTTTGAAATAAAGTTTCAGCGGGACGATCGAATAGCCCTTCTCGCGCACGCGGCCCCACAGGCGATCGATCTCGCGGCGATGCATCAGGAGTTTTCGCGCGCGAGTTTCCTTGTGGCTGAATTGGCCCGCAGGAGCGTAGGCGCCGATATGGACGCTCTCGAGGAACGCTTCGCCGTTCTTGATGCGCGCGTAACTGTCGCGCAGATTTGCGCGATGCGCCCGCAGCGACTTGACCTCCGTGCCGGTGAGTGCGAGGCCGGCCTCGAGCGTCTCCTCGATGAAGAAGTCATGCCGCGCCTTGCGGTTATCGGCGACCAGATCGAATCCGTCGCCGGATGGTTTGCCATTGCGGGTGTCCCGTGCCATCGCAGGGCGAGTTTATCCGCAGGCGGCGATGCAGATAAGGGGGTCGAAGGCATGGTTGCGAACGCGCCGATGGAGCCTTAGATTAATGATGTAACCGTTTCGACTGGCCTCGTATCGAAAACCCACGATCCGTGGGGGCGAACTGGATTCGACGAAGACAATATGGCCATGGTCGCACGCCGGGTGCTGTCGACCCGTAAAACAGGCAGACTGCGAAATTTACCCGCAGACAATAACGGTTACGCTCTGGCGGCCTAAGGGCCGCTAGCGTCCCGCCGCTGCTCGCCCATGGCAGCGGGTCGGGGCGTCATTTAGTGGGCTAGGGAACCGCAGTTCACCGGCTGGGCGGCGTCCCGAAAATTCAGCCGGCTGGCGTCAGGAAAGCCCGTCTGTGGGCATTGCGGACGCGAGCTAAAATTCGCAGACTAAGCGTGTAGTGGCCGTCGCCGGAAGGCCTTCGGACGGGGGTTCAATTCCCCCCGCCTCCACCACAATCCGATTCGCACGGCGCGGATCGCGTCAAAGATCGCTGCTACGCCGCGATGAGATCGAGATTGTGCGCCTTTGCGCGCTGGACTGACCAGAGCGAAATCGTCGATCCGGACAGCGGGCGTCGTTGCACTTCGCCCGGAATAATGTGTGTACTGTCGGTTGGATCGATCGGCTGAAGGAACCAACCAGATGATACCTGCTAATGCCGCGCCGCTGGCAATCGCGCTGCTTGGACTGCTACTCGGAATGCGCCACGCTACCGATCCCGATCACGTGATCGCAGTCACGACCATTCTGAGCCGCGAACACCGCCTGGTCGTTGCGGCCAGGATCGGTGTCGTATGGGGACTCGGCCACACGCTGACCGTGCTGCTGGTGGGCGCCGCTATCATAGTTTTCAAAATTGCGATTCCGGTTCGGCTCGGACTGGCGATGGAATTCGCGGTCGCGGTCGTGCTGATTATGCTCGGCGTCGGCGCGGCAGCAAGCTTGATGCGCAAAGCGGCGACTCGGATGCGCGCGAGTTTGTCGGAGCAGGAAGGCTTGGTCGTCCATGCGCACGCGCACGCCCACGGCGGCGCGATGCATTTGCATTCGCACGTTCACGTCGTTTCTCAGGAAAATACCGACGATGCGATGCATCACGACCATCGCATCTCCGCTGACAGATTGCCGCCGTTCGCCGCGCGCCGTCCGCTGCTGAGATCATTCGCAGTCGGCCTCGTCCATGGACTCGCCGGCAGCGCCGCGATTGCGTTGCTGGTTCTGAGCGCGATTCCGCAACCGCTATGGGCGACGCTCTACCTCGTGATTTTCTGCGTCGGTACGATAATCGGAATGGGGCTCATCACCACCGCAATCGCCACGCCGTTCATGGTTGTGTCGCGGCGAGCGCTCTGGATCCATCAAGGCCTCGTCACCGGCTCGGGACTACTGAGTTTCGGCTTTGGCCTGTTCCTCGCGTACCAGATAGGTATCGTTGACCATCTGTTCAGCGCCGCTCCCATCTGGATTCCGCAATGAATGATCGGCCGCGGAGCGCGGTCAATGCTGTACGGTACGAAGCAGTTCGAGCGCCGCTAGTATAATTGCGACGGGCGCCCGACACTCTTAGGGTGTCGGGCGCTCGTGCGTCGGTGATTAGTACTTCGAACTCGTATCCCCGTTTCAGCTCTAGCGATGCCCAGGTCGGCCGCCGCCCCCGCCGCCCCCGCCGGCGCGCGGACGCGCGAAGGCCTGCATCTGCTGCGTGTGCTGCCGCTCAAAGGACTGCATTTGCTGCGAGTGCTGACGCTGTAGCTCCTGCTGTTGTGCAAAATTCCGGCGTTGAGCCTCCTGTTGATCGGCCGCCTGCTTGCGCACGAGCGCCTGTGTTTCCTGCTGATGGCGGCGCAAGAGTTCCGCTGCTTGCTGGGTGTGACTATCCTCGACTTGTCGCCACTGACCATTGTCCTCGGCTTCATTTGCTTGTTCAGGAGCGGCCTTCTCGCGCTTCTGGACATCCTGCAGATGCTGACGCTCGAGAGCCTGCGCTTGCGCGTCATGGATTCGCTGAAGGTCCTGCATTTGCTGGCCGCGGTTGCGGTCGGTCTCCTGCTGCTGCTGGACGCGATTGCGCTCGAGCTCCTGCATCTGGACATCATGCTGGCGCTGGAGGGCTTGCTGTTGCTCGCCATGTTGGCGCGTTACTGACTCGCGCATTGCGTCGGTCCACTCGGGATGATGCTGCAATGCCCAAGCGGGGTTTTTCACCGCCCACCAGTGGAGGTCGTGCCAGACGTGCTTTACGTCGAAGTCGCCCTTCCATTCGGGATGATGCTGGTTTGCCCAGGCGGCATCATGATCGTGCCACCAGGTGTCGGTGTGCCAGGCGTGTTTGTCGTCGAAGTCACCCCACCAGTTGGGATGATTCTCGCGCGTCCAGTCGGGTTTGGTTTCCCACCACCAACTTGCGGGACGCCAAACTTTGCTGTCGTCGAACGCGCCCCACCAATTGGGATGATTCTGGCGCACCCAGTCGGGCGTGTTTTGCCACCACCATCCGGCGGGACGCCAAACGTGCTGGCCGTCGAATTCGCCCCACCACTCGGGATGATTCTGGCGCACCCAGTCGGGGTGATACTGCCACCACCATCCCGCCGGGCGCCAATAATGGTGATCGTCGAACTCACCCCACCAATCCGGATGATGCCTCCGAACCCAATCGGGGTGATACTGGTACCACCACGGCGCCGCGTACCAGACGCCCTCGTAATAGTCGCCCCACCAATCCGGATAATACTCAAGCACCCAGTCGGGCTGGAATTGCCACCACCACGGCGCGGGATACCAGACGCCATTCCAATCATTGCCCCACCACTCGGGGTGATTCTCCAGTACCCAATCGCGGCGGAATTGCCACCACCATCCAGCCGGATACCAAACGCCGTGGTCAACATCGCCCCACCATTCAGGATGATGCTCGCGCGCCCATTGCGGCTGATATTGATACCACCAGGCGGCGGGGTACCACTGGCCCTGGTAAAAGTCGCCCCACCATTCAGGGTGATGCGCCCGTACCCACGCGGGCTGCGAATCCCACCACCATCCGGCCGGGCGCCAGAGGTGATCATTGTCGAAGTCGCCCCACCATTCAGGGTGATGTTGCTTGACCCAATCGGGCTGCGAATCCCACCACCATGCGGCATCGTGCCAAACGTGGCCGGCGTCGTAATCACCCCATGCAGGCGCGGCAGGAAAGGGGGTCGGCCATGGTATGTACTGTGCGAATGCGGGTGTCGCCAGCATCAGCAGAACCGTCGTTGCCACCAGCAGACTCTTGATTCTGGTCATCGATGCCACCCCCGCAATAATAGTCAGGTCAATCGCATCGCAAGCCAACGTACATCAGCAAATCACTACTTAGTATATGTTTACGGATCACGCCAACAGCCGGTTCGCAAATCGGACCCGACATCTGGCTAACGCTCCTCTTTCATCGATTGAGCGATCTCGAGACCGACCAGCCGCGCGACCAGAATAGCCATATACAATTGGCCGAACACCGCCTCCATCACCGAGAGGCTGCGGGCGCCCTCGGAGACAGGCAGGATATCTCCGAAACCCGTCGTCGTCAGGCACACGAAGCTGTAGTAGACGAAGGTGTGAAGCGAGGCGAGGAGCGGCGCCATGTTGCCCGTCGGCCTCTGGAAGAGTGCTGCGCTGAACGAACCGGGATGCCGCAGTTCGACGAATGCGAAGGCATAGGCCCACGCGACGCCGATCAGCAGGTAGGCGCAAATTGCGGCGCTTATAATGTCGAAGGTAACGCTCTTTACGGTGAACAGCCTGGATACCAGGGCAAAGACCGTCACGGTCAGGAACAGACACGAACAGACCGCGCCGACCATCTCGAGGGTTGGGTTTGACGTGAATTGCAACACGAATCGGCTTCCGATCGCAGGTACCATCAGTATTAGCGCAATCGTGAAGTAGGTCTTGGTCGCGCGAAATGCATAAAGAGCGGACAGCAGCACAAGAGATATCGCCGCGTCCGCAAAAATCTGCGCGAAGGCGTGGCCCGAGAAAATCGGCTGAGAGACGAGCAGCAGCAGAATCGTCGCGAGCAGAACGGTAAATCTGCCGGGCCAGTTGTGGCGCGCCAACCCCAGCCGTCGCCATAGCGCGGCAGGGCTCAGGAGGCTGCTTTTCTCGCTCATGATGCATCCGTTTCGCGCAATGGGACCGGCAGTGTCAAGCTGAGCATTCCGGCCGCCAGAGCACGGATCAATCCAGTGGACCAATCATCCAGGCTGTCCCATTTTGACATGAATCGGAGCGTCTCATCATGTCCCAAAGCGCGACATGGCTGTCGCCGCTTCGGTCAGCCGTTGAATCCGAGACCTTGTAGGGTCTGCTCCGCGACGTAATCTGGCGACGGCTCTGCGCTATCTGAGCCTTTGCTTGTCATCGCCGCAAGGCACGCACATTGCGTATCAGCGCAGGGTCAATCTCGCCTGGCGGAGCGCGCGTTGGGACCTGGCAGATCGACTGTTCGGCATTTTTTCGGCAGCAAGGAGGACCGAATCCCCCGTGGACCAGATCATTAAACAATCGTTAGCCGGCAAGAGATTCGCCTTGATGGGATTCGAAACGCCCGAAGCGAATTCGATCATCGCGGTGCTGGGGACCGTCCGTGGATTCGGCCACGTGGTCGGAGCGGCACCGAATATTCCCGGGCTCAACTCCTTTTCTCCTTTCGATGCTTGCTTCGTCAACGCTTCGGCCATCGGCACCGGCGATCAACCGTCCCCGATCGAAATGATCGCGCGCAGCCGCAAGCCGGCGGTCATCATCGGCACACTCGATGATCTGGCGACGCGATTCGCGGCGGTCGCCGACCTCAACCGCGACTTCATGACGCGCCCGTGCCAGCCCGAGGAATTGCTGCTCAGGGCCTACCGCGTCCTCAGATTCGTCGAGAGTGCGGCAGTTGCGATTCAACCCTCAACTCGAAACGGCGCCCGGCGGGTAGTACTCGCCGATGACGACGCGACCACCATCGTTATGATCTCAACGATCCTGAGGCACTTCAATTTCGAGTGTGATATCGCGCACGACGGTGCGCAGGCATTTGATATTGCCCGTAGGAAAGAACCCGACCTGGTGCTGCTGGACGTGGCGATGCCGCATATGAATGGGTTCGAAGCGCTGACCGCTCTGCGCAGCGATGTCGCGACCAGAAGTACTCCGGTAATCCTGGTCAGCGCGCATCACGACGAAGCTGAAGTGGTTAAGGGTTTCTCGCTCGGCGCCGATGACTACATCACCAAGCCCTTCAACTCGGGCGAACTGATGGCTCGGATCAGCCGTGTCTTGCGTGAATCGGAAGAGAGATGACCGGACCGCCTGATCCCCTGGGCTTGCGCGTAACGACCTATATTCATTCGCGACTCGAATAGGCAGCCCGTGGATTAGTCCGTCCGCCGGTTGGCGGACAACTAATCCGTTTGGCTTGAAGGCCAACAATCGCAATGATTGTCGGCGGAGGATGTTCAGTCCGATGAGCGCAGAACATGTCGTTTTTTTGTTTGACGTCGATAACACCCTGATCGACAACGATCACATCATTGCCGACATGATGCGCAATCTCGAGCGCGACATCGGCCACGAGCATCAACAGCGCTACTGGGATTATTTCGAGCAGTTGCGCACCGAGCTCGGCTACGCCGACTATCTCGGCGCGCTGCAACGCTACCGGGTCAATCATCCGCGCGACTTCGGAATCATCGCGGTGTCGTACTTCCTGATGAACTACCATTTCGCGAACCGGCTGTTCCCGTGCTCGCTCGACGTGATCGAAAAATTCAAACAATACGGCGAGGCGGCGATCCTGTCCGATGGCGACATGATCTTTCAGCCGCTCAAGATCGAGCGGTCGGGACTGCGCGAAGCTGTTGATGAAAAGGTGATGATTTACATCCACAAGGAACAGGAACTCGACGACGTGCGGTCGCGCTATCCCGCGGATCATTACGTGTTGATCGATGATAAGGTGCGAATCCTGGACGCTGTGAAGAAGGCGTGGGGCGCGCGCGTGACGACGGTGTTGCCCCGGCAGGGGCATTACGCAGCCGACACGAAGGAGATGGCCAGGTACGCGGCGCCCGACGTGACGGTGGATAGAATCGATCAGCTGCGTGAATACGATCTTGCGCGCCTGCGTGCGGCAACGAGGCCCGACTGAGCGCTCGAGCGGCGCGGCGCACTCAGGCAAGATCGAAGAACAGCACTTCGGCGGGGGAGTTGGCGACGATCGTCACTTTCTCTTCGTCGCTGATTGCGGCGCCGTCGCCTTGCGCGAGCGCGATACCATTAACTGTGACAGTGCCGCGCGCCACTTGCACCCATCCATGGCGGCCCTTCTTCAGATTGGTCCCGACAGTCTGTCCGCGCTCGAGCTTCGCGACCGATAGCACGGCGTCTTGATGAATCTTCACGGACTGATCGCGGCCATTGGGAGAGCCTACAGGCGCGAAGCCAGCGCGCGCCTTCGCATCGTCGATGGTTCGCTGCTCGTAGCCCGGAGCGATTGCGCGCGTGGAGGGTGTGATCCAGATTTGCAGAAAATGAACCGGGTCGGTTTTCGAATGATTGAATTCGCTGTGCGTGATTCCCGCCCCAGCACTCATTCTCTGCGCTTCGCCCGGACGAATGATCGAGCCGGTGCCAATGCTGTCCTTGTGTTCGAGCGCGCCCTCAAGAATGTAGGTGATAATCTCCATGTCGCGATGCCCATGGGTGGGAAAACCCGCGCCGGGGCGGACGCGATCCTCGTTGATTACGCGCAGCGTGCGAAATCCCATCTGGCCGGGATCGTAGTAGTCGCCGAACGAGAAAGTGTGGCGGCTGTCGAGCCAGTCGAGCTTCGTGCGTCCGCGGTCGGCGGACCTGCGCGGAGTTATCATCGAAGGCGTGCCCTCAGGCCGCGGCTGCCGCCGGCTTCATCTTCATGCGGATCGGCATGTGCTTGATTCCGCCCACGAAGCTCGAGCGCAGTCGCTCGACGGGGCCCGCGAGTTCGACGTGATCGAGGCGCTTGGCGAGTTGGCTGAAAATCACCTTCAGTTCGAGCCGCGCCAGGTTTGCGCCGACACAGGAATGCTCCCCGAGGCCGAATGCGATATGCGGATTCGGATCGCGGCTGATGTCGAACTTGAAAGGCTCCTCGAAAACCTCTTCATCGCGGTTCGCCGACGGATAAAACAGGCACACCGATTCGCCGGCTTTGATCTTCTGGCCGCGAATCACGGTATCTTCGGCCGCGGTCCGCGCGAACTGAATAACCGGTGTCGTCCAGCGAACGATCTCCTCGACGGCCGAGTCGATCAACGCAGGATTGCGCTTGAGCTTTTGCCACTGGTCGGGATGCTCGATGAAAGCTTGCAGACCACCGGTGGTCGCGTTGCGCGTGGTCTCGTTGCCGGCCACGACCAGCAGGAAATAGTAGGACAACATCTCGAACTGCGGTATCGGCTGGCCATTGACCCTGCCGTTGGCGACGACGCTGGTGATGTCGTTGGTCGGGTGTTTCATCCGTTCCGCCACCATCTCGGTAAAATACTGGAACAGGCCCAGCCGCGAACGATCCATCGTCTGCTGCGCGGTCGTTCCAGCCTGGAACTCAGGGTCGCCGCTGCCGATCGTCTCGTTGGTCCATCTGAAAAGTTGCTCCCAATCTTTATGCGGAACACCGAGCAACTCGGCGATGACGGCGAGTGGAATCTTCGACGATACGTCGGTGACAAAGTCGCACTTGTCACGCCCCGTCACGTCGTCGAGCACCTGGCGCGTAATGCGCTCGATTTCAGGCTGCAGCGGACGCACGCCGCGCGGCGTGAAACGGCGGCTGACAACCGCGCGATATTCGCCATGGTCCGGTGGATCCATGTCGAGCAGGTGCCGGAACGGCGGCGTCGGACCCCGCTCGATCCCCTGCTCGTTGACAAACACCAGCAAGCGGGGGCCGTTGAGGAACAGTCGCGGTTGCTTGGAGATCTGTATGATGTCGGCGTGTTTGGTGATCGCCCAAAATGGATCGGTCTTTGGATACTCGCACCAGAAAACCGGTTTGTGCTTGCGCAGATACGTCCACTCGCGATGCGGATAGCCGTTTTTCGCGTAATGGTCGGGTCCAATGATGTTCAACGATTCCAGTGACAGTGCATTCTCAGTTTCCATTGAAAAGTGTCTCCGCGATCCCGCGATTTCCGTCTCGATTCCGCATTCTGATCCGTCGGGCCTCTAGTCATCGCTGATCGTAATGGCCTGGCGGGGGCACAGCCGAGCCGCAAGCTCGACCTTCTCGCGCATGCGCTCGGGCGGACTGTCGATCAACAGATGGCTCTTGTCGTCGTCTCGCACCTCGAACACTTCCGGCGCCGCCTGCTGGCATTTTGTGTTTCCTTCGCACAGTTTCTGATCGAGAACGACCTTCATTTGATTGATTCTCCTTTTTCGTTGCCCACGGAAAGCCGCCCGAGCGAATCGATCATATAAGAGGGCAATTCTTGGGACTAGGAGCGTCGAGCAGCGGATAAGTACCTGACGACGCCGGGCCACGGCCGGCCGGTGAGGGTGCAGGCAATGCCTGCGCACCCTTCATTCCACGATTTTTTCTGTCATCCTTGTGATCGATGCTCGGATTCGCACGGAAGTTTTCGCTGAGACGACGACCCGTTGCCGCCTGATCCAGGAGGAATCGCCATGGCCGAATTCGGAATCTTTATGTTCCCGACTGACTACGCAATCCAGCCGATCGAACTGGCGCTCGCGGCTGAAGAACGCGGCTTCGAGTCGATGTTCTTTCCCGAGCACACTCACATACCCGCGTCGCGCAAGACGCCTTTCCCCGGCGGAACCGAATTGCCAAAAGAGTACTGGCATATGCACGATCCCTTCGTCGCGCTCGGCGCGGCGGCCGCCGTAACCAGGAAACTCAAACTCGGCACCGGAGTCTGCCTGGTGATCGAGCGCGACCCGATCACGCTCGCCAAGGAAGTGGCGTCGCTCGACATGATTTCGGGCGGCCGCGTGATCTTCGGCATCGGCGCGGGCTGGAACGTCGAGGAGATGGAGAATCATGGCGCGGTGTTCAAGCGGCGCTGGAAAATCGTCAAGGAAAAAATTCTCGCGATGCGCCAAATATGGACCAAGGAGGCGGCCGAGTTTCACGGCGAGTTCGTGAACTTCGATCCGATCTGGTCGTTCCCCAAACCTGTCCAGGCGGGTGGACCGCCGATTATCCTCGGTTCGCAATCGCCCAAGACGTTCGATCGCGTCGCGGAGTATTGCGACGGATGGATGCCGATCAATTTTCCGCGTTACGATCTCGCCGCCAACCTGAAAGCGCTTGCCGAAGCGGGGATGAAGGCCGGCCGCAAGAAGCTTTCCGTCTCGATGTTTGGCGTCGGTCCAAACGAGGAAGACATCAAAAAACTCCTCGACCTTGGCCTCGATCGGCTGATTTTCGCGCTGCGGCCTGCCCCACGCGATACCGTGCTCCAGATGCTCGACAAGTACGCTGAGCTGAAGGCCAGGGCGCGCTGAAGCGACGCCGGAATTTTCAGTCCGGCAGCGTCTAAATATTTGTAATCCGAGACTCTTGACTAAAATCGTCCCGATCTTTAATCTAGCGACCCTATCGATTAAACGGTCGATAAAATGCTTTCGAAAAAGTCGAAATACGCCCTCAAGGCGATGATGGTATTGGCCAAGGAATAC
Organism: Candidatus Binatus soli; assembly: GCA_002479255.1. Classification (GTDB taxonomy): domain Bacteria; phylum Desulfobacterota; class Binatia; order Binatales; family Binataceae; genus Binatus; species Binatus soli. The sequence continues at coordinate 14,332 of DLMJ01000030.1, forward strand.
GGTCAGGGACCCGTGCTCATATCTGATTTGGCCCAGCGCGAAGGTATCCCGCGCAAGTTTCTGGAACTAATCCTGCTCGAACTCAAGAACCAGGGGCTCCTCCAGAGCAAGAAGGGTAAGGGCGGCGGATATTTCCTTCGCCGCGATCCTCAGCTGATCAGCGTTGGGCACATTGTACGCGTATTGGACGGGCCAATCGCACCGTTGCCATGCGTCAGCAAGATGGCATACATGCGATGCCGTGAATGCCGCGATGAGCGCACTTGTGGAATTAGAATCGTGATGAAGGAAGTCCGCGACGCGACCGCGAAGATAATGGACTCGACTTCGCTGGCGGACATGCTCAAGCACGTCGAGGCGGTAGTTACCGGCAATGAATCGTTGAGTTTCGCGATTTGAAACCAGGGTTGCTCTTTTTTTGGAGATTAGTCTAGTCATCTAATGGGATAGATTATGAAAGTGGACTCAATTCTTACCGGCCGGCGCGAGGTTCAGCCCGAGCCCGATCCAGGCGACGAGATTCTGCGGCGCATCGCAAGCGCCATCAGCGGCGTGCGTTTTGGGTCGGTAGAGGTAGTAATCCAAGATTCGCGAGTCGTGCAAATCGAGCGCAAAGAGAAGTTTCGCTTCGACAAGCCCGGTCGTGGGTAACGCTAGCCGCCGATCGAAATGAATTGTCCACGACCATTGAAAATTCAGGGAGGAGCCCGGACCAGGGAAGGATCCGGCGCGCCATGAATAGGGCCGTCAATCACAATCGCGAGCTGACCGGTCATCCGGAAGTTCCCAAGACGATGAGGGGCTTTCGAGATGAGAAAATGCACTTTGCCGATCCTGCCAGTAGTGCTGGCGGCGGTAATTACCGGGGTGATGCTGCCGGCCGGGCCGGCGCATGCGCAATCGAAGCGATCAACAGATCCGAAGGATCGGGAGATCGAATTGCTCAAGACAGAAATTAAGCAACTCGAGCAGCGGGTCGGTACGCTGGAAGGGCTCGGCCAGAAGGTGAAAGTGATCGATCAAAAGGTCGACGTTCAGGCCCAGAAACTCGACGTTCAGAGCCAAAAAATCGAGGTTGAGGCGCAGACGGAGCAGAAGAGGGCGCTTGAGTGGCCGATCGTCAAGGCGAGCGACGAAGGCTTCTCGCTGTCTTCGCCCAACCACGACTACAATATCGGTTTCGGCGGAATCATCCAGGGCGACGGCCGCTTCTTCACCAGCGGCGCGGACAAGGACGTCGGCAGCACGTTTTATCTGGACCGAGTGCGGCCGATTCTCACCGGCTCGGTTGGGAAGTATTACAACTTCAACATCACGCCCGACTTCGGCCAGGGCAAGGTAGTACTGCAAGACGCCTACCTCAATATCACCTATTTCGAATTTGCCAGCCTGAGGACCGGGAAGTTCAAGGCGCCGCTGGATCTCGAGCGCCTACAGTCGGATCGCGACTTGGAATTCAGCCAGCGCTCGGAGATCCAGAACCTGGTCCCGAACCGCGACACTGGTTTCGACCTGCACGGCAAACTGCTGGACAGCCGGGTCTTCTATGACGCCGCGTTGACGAACGGGGTGCCAAACAACACCGCGTCCGACACGTATGACATCGACAGCAACGACGGCAAGGATTTCGTCGGCCGAATCTTCGCGACGCCGTTCGAACTCACCGAAAACCGATGGCTGAAGGCGCTGGGCTTCGGTATCGCCGGTTCTTATGGCGATGAACGCGGCATCACAGTCTCGTCCTACAAGACGTACGGCATGAGCACCTGGTTCAGCTACAACTCGGGCGTGACCGCATCGGGCTTGCGCACGCGGCTGGAGCCGCAGGCCTACTACTACGTGGGGCCGTTCGGATTAATGGCCGAATACGCGCAGGACGAGCACTCGCTGAACCGGTTGGCGACAAACGGGGCTCCCATCCCGTTCACAAAGCAGATCAACCGCACCGATACCTTCACCGACACCGGCTATTTCGCGCAGGCTTCGTACGTGTTGACGGGCGAAGATGCGTCTTACGGGTGGGTTAAGCCAACTCATCCGTTCGACCCGCGCAACGGATGGTGGGGCGGATGGGAGTTGGCGGCCAGAATCAGCAACGTCGCGGCGGATAGCCGACAGTTCCAGCTCGGTTTCGCCAATCCGAGCCTGGCCGCGAAGACTGCGACCGAGTTTGCGGCGGGCATCAACTGGTACCTGAGCTCGAACATCAAGTGGCAGTGGGACTATGCGAACACGTACTTCGACGGAGGCGCCGGAACCACGGCCTTGCCGAGGGACCGGACCAACGAAAGCGTCTTCGAGTCGCAACTGCAGATTTCGTTCTGAGGAAGCTGGAGCAGGGAATGTTCGGTCGCAGATTGAAATTGACACATACGCTCGGCGCCATCGCGGTGGCGGCGAGCGTTGTTCTGGGCGTGGGCGCCGCGCACGGAGCCCAAGTCACACTTCTCAACGTATCGTACGATCCGACCCGCGAACTTTATGAATCGATCAACGCCCAGTTCGCGAAGGATTGGAAAGCGAAGACGGGCGACGACGTCACTATCAACCAATCGCACGGCGGCTCGGGCAAGCAGGCCCGTGCGGTAATCGACGGCCTGGAGGCCGACGTGGTGACGCTCGGTCTCGCCGGCGACATCGATGCGATCGTCGAGAAGGCGAATCTGCTTCCGTCGAACTGGCAATCGCGCCTGCCCGACAACAGCTGTCCCTACACATCGACCATCGTGCTGCTGGTGCGCAAGGGAAATCCGAAAAAGATTCACGACTGGGATGACCTGGTGAAACCGGGCATCTCGGTAATCACGCCGAATCCGAAGGCCTCAGGCGGCGCGCGATGGAATTTCCTGGCCGCGTGGGGCTACGCGCTCAAACGCAACGGCGGTGACGAGGCGAAGGCGGCGGCGTTCGTGAAGGTGCTGTACAAAAACGTGCCGGTGCTCGATTCCGGTGCGCGCGGCTCGACGACTACTTTCGTCGAGCGCGAAATCGGCGACGTGCTGATTGCGTGGGAAAACGAGGCGCGGATGGCGATCAAGCTATTTGGCGCCGACAAGTTCGAGGTCGTGTATCCGTCGCTGAGCATCCTGGCCGAACCGCCGGTCGCGTGGGTGGACAAGGTGGACCGCGGTCACGGCACGGCCGCGGTCTCGAAGGCGTATCTGGAATTTCTGTACACGCCCGCAGGTCAGGAAATGATCGCGCAGAATTTTTTCCGTCCGCGCGACAAGGCTGTCGCGGCGAAGTATGCGAGCCAATTTCCAAGCATGAGCCTGCTCACGATCGATTCGGATTTTGGCGGATGGAAGAAGGCGCAGCCGAAGTTTTTCGGCGACGGCGGCGTATTCGACAAGATCTATCAACCGGGAGGTTAGGAAAGTCGGGGCGGAGCGTCGCGCGATGGCAACGAACACGAAACGGAACAACGTGCTGCCGGGATTCGGCCTGACGCTGGGCTTCACGCTCGCGTACCTCGGAATCGTCGTGCTGATTCCGATCTCGACGATCTTCTTCAAGACTTTCACTCTGACCTGGCCTCAGTTCTGGGCCGCAGTCGCAAGTCCGCGCACCATAGCGGCCTACCGGCTGAGCTTCGGCGCATCGATTGCAGGAGCGTTGGTCAACTCGGTGTTCGGGTTCATCGTGGCGTGGAGCCTGGTTCGTTACGAATTTCCGGGCAAAAGCCTGATTGATGTGATGGTCGATCTTCCGTTCGCGCTGCCGACTTCGGTGGCGGGAATTACTCTCACCGCGATTTATGCGGGCAACGGATGGATTGGGCGATACCTCGCGCCGCTTGGAATAAAAGTCGCGTACGCCCCGCTCGGAGTGGCAGTCGCGCTTACTTTCGTCGGACTGCCGTTCGTGGTTCGCACCATCCAGCCGGTGCTCGAGGATCTCGATCAGGAATACGAGGAGGCCGCGGCGACGCTCGGCGCGAGCCGCTTACAGACGTTCGTATTGGTGATCGCGCCCGCGCTGATTCCCGCGCTGCTGACCGGGTTCGCACTCGCGTTCGCGCGCGCTCTCGGTGAATACGGCTCGGTGGTATTCATTTCGGGCAACATGCCGATGCATACCGAAGTGGTGCCGTTGCTGATCATGAGCAAGCTCGAGCAATTCGATTACGCCGGCGCGACGGCGATCGCGGTGGTGATGCTGACGGTGTCGTTCGTGATTCTGCTGGGCGTTAACATGTTGCAAAGGTGGAGCAGTCGCCGGCTGGCGGCTTGAGGTTAGAGATGGCCGGCCAGCCGCAACGCGAACCGAAAAGACCCGGGACGGCGGATCCGCCGATGGTCAGAATCGCGCTGATCGCGATCGCGCTCGCGTTTCTCGCGCTATTTCTTTTCATCCCGGTAATCGCGGTTTTTGCCGAGGCGCTGCAGAAGGGCATCGGCGCTTACTTTGCCGCGATCGCCGATCCTGAAGCCCGCGCCGCGATTCGGCTGACGCTGATGACCGCCGCGATCGCAGTGCCGCTCAACGTTACATTCGGAATCGCCGCATCATGGGCGATCGCGCGCTTCGATTTTCCCGGCAAGCAAACGCTGCTGACGCTGATCGACATACCGTTCTCGGTCTCGCCGGTCATCTCGGGGATGCTGTTCGTGCTGCTGCTCGGGGTGCGCGCGCCGCTTGGCGGGTTCCTTGCCGCTCACGGCATCAAGGTCATCTTTGCGGAGCCGGGAATCGTGCTGGCGACAATCTTCGTCACGTTTCCGCTCGCCGCGCGCGAACTGATCCCGATCATGCAGGCAGTCGGCAGCGAGGAGGAAGAAGCCGCGATCGTGCTGGGCGCCGGTGGATGGCAAATGTTTTTTCGGGTGACGCTGCCCAACGTCAAGTGGGGGCTGCTGTACGGCCTGGTGTTGTGCAACGCGCGCGCGATGGGCGAGTTCGGCGCGGTCTCGGTGGTTTCGGGGCACATCCGCGGGCACACGAACACGATGCCGCTGTACGTCGAGATTCTGTACAATGATTACCAGTTCGCGGCCGCGTTTGCGGTCTCGTCGCTGCTCACCCTGCTCGCGATCGCGACGCTCATCGCCAAGCGTTTTCTGGAGCGCCGCGTGGTTCCCGCGAAGCAGGAACAGGACAATTTGGCGGTCAAGGTTGCGGCATGAGTATCGAGCTCAGAAACATAGCCAAGAAGTTCGGCGACTTCGTTGCGGTTGACAATATCAGCCTGCATATCGAAACCGGCGAGCTGGTCGCGCTGCTGGGGCTGTCGGGGTCGGGCAAGACCACGCTGCTCAGGATAATCGCGGGGCTGGAAACGCCGGACACCGGCGAGGTGCTGTTCCACGGCGAGGACGCCAGCGCCGTCAGCGTTCGCGAGCGCAAGGTTGGTTTCGTATTTCAGCACTACGCACTATTTCGCCACATGACGGTGTTCGAAAACGTCGCCTTCGGGCTGCGCGTGATCCCCCGGCGCGCACGCCCCGCCGAGGCCGCGATCGCGCGGCGCGTGCATGAGCTGCTGAAGCTCGTGCAGCTTGATTTTCTTGCCGATCGCTACCCCTCGCAGCTCTCCGGCGGGCAGCGCCAGCGGGTCGCACTCGCGCGCACGCTGGCCGTTGAGCCAAAAGTCCTGCTGCTCGACGAGCCGTTCGGCGCGCTCGACGCCAAGGTGCGGCAGGAACTGCGCCGCTGGCTGCGGCGGCTGCACGACGAGATCAAGATAACCAGCGTTTTCGTCACTCACGATCAGGAAGAGGCGCTGGAACTCGCCAACCGGATCGTCGTGATGAACCAGGGGCGCATCGAGCAGATCGGCTCGGCCGAGGAAGTCTATCATCATCCCGCCAACGCTTTCGTGTACAACTTTTTGGGCAACGTGAACCTGTTCCACGGCCGAATCGAGAACGGCCGCGTGTTTCTCGGCGATACGGCCGTCGAACTCGAGAATACCCATGCCCATGCGCATCCCGAGACCGGCAAGGCGATCCTCTACGTGCGGCCGCATCTGCTTGAAATCGTGATGAAGCCCAACGGCAAGCAGACGTTCCCCGCGACCGTGAAGTCGATCAATCCGGCCGGTCCGCAGGTCAAGATCGAGTTGGTCGCCGAATGGGGCGACATGGTGCAGGTCGAGATCGATCACGAACGCTACCAGGCGCTGCACCTGGAGCCGGGCGCGAATGTTTTTCTTAGACCCAAGGAACAGAAGCTGTTCGTGTATTCGATCTAGCGGGGCGTTACGATACGTGGGAAGCTGCGCGCCGGCTTCGTCGCCGTTGTCTAATATGCAATGATCAAGACAGCGGATCGAAAGTTGGCTGAAGCCAGGAACAATTCCGATGGTCAGAACGAGCGTCTAATCGGGCGGCGAGTATTCATCGCCGCGATTGCCGCGATACCGGCGATCATCGCATTCGGTTACGCTGAAACCGGCGTCACATCCGATGCGTCCGGTAATTCGCCGGATCCGGATGCGCCGGGCATCGTCAAAGTATCGATAGTAGAGTTCACCGATTCCGGCCAAAGAAAGGGACTCGTGATGGAAGATAAAGTCGTCAAGACGGACGAGGAATGGCGCAAGGAGCTGACCCCGGAGCAGTACGAGGTCGCGCGCAAAAAGGGCACCGAGCGCCCATTCTCAAACCTGTACGCCGAGAATCACGACAAGGGTCTGTATCGATGCATCTGTTGCGGCAATGCGCTGTTCGACTCCGACACCAAGTTCGAATCCGGCACGGGATGGCCGAGCTTCTATCAGCCGATCGCGCCGGAGAATGTCAGGACGGAGACCGATCGTTCATTTTTCACGAAGCGGACCGAGGTGTTGTGCGCGAAATGCGACGCACATCTCGGGCACGTGTTCGACGATGGTCCGCGGCCGACCGGGTTGCGCTACTGCATGAATTCCGCGTCGCTCAAGTTCATCAAGCTCGACGAACCGAATAAGACGTGAGTCGCGATGGCCCGCGCGTCGGCGTTGTGCGAGCTTGAAACGTCCCGAATTGCATTCCTGCACGACAAGTTCGTGACAATCCTTCACCGGCAGGTTCGTATACTCGACAGTCAATTCAATGGGAGATCGCGACATACTCAGCGACGCGCGGAAATATTCCGCCGATGCCAGGATGCTCGGCGGCGCCGAGATCGGGATCCGCGCGATTCGCCCCGACGATCAGGAACGCCTGCACGAGCATTTCAGGGGCCTCAGCGAACAGTCCGTCTATTTTCGCTTCATGGGGATAAAGCGCGATCTGTCGCCGCAGGATCTCAAGCGTCTAACCGAGCTCGACTTCAAGAATCACGTCGGTCTGGCCGCGACAGTAACTGAGAACGGGCGCGAACGCTTCATCGGCGTCGGTCGTTATATTCGCGGCTCCGATCCGCATCGCGCAGAGGTCGCGTTCGCAATTCTCGACGAGTTCCAGGGCTGCGGCATCGGCACTCTGCTGCTCGAACATCTGAGTCTTATCGCCGATGCAAACGGGATCGCGGAATTCGAAGCCGACGTGCTCGGCGACAACCGCCAAATGCTGGAGGTATTCGCTCACAGCGGTTTCGAGAGCCGTCGCTCTTTGGATTCGGGCGTCGTACATCTTTACTCCTCGACAAGCAAAATGTTGAAAAAGTAGGTTTTTTGGGGCAACCGCACTTAAGCTGGGGAGGTCATTCGATGAGTCTGGTCGAGTTCGCAATCGAGGACGACGTCGCAATCGTCACTATCAACCGTCCCGAGGCGCGCAACGCCGTCGATCGGCCCACCGCCGCGGCGCTCGCCCAAGCATTCCGCCGTTTCGACGCCGATGACGCGCTCTCGGTCGCGATCCTGACAGGCGCGGGCGGCACGTTTTGCGCCGGCGCAGATCTGAAAGCGGTCGCCACGGATCGCGGCAATCGCGTGACCGAGAACGGCGACGGACCGATGGGATGCACGCGGATGCTGCTCAGCAAGCCGGTGATCGCGGCGGTCGAGGGATTCGCAGTCGCGGGCGGAATCGAACTGGCGCTGTGGTGCGACCTGCGCGTGGCCGCTCGCGACGCGACCTTCGGCGTGTATTGCAGGCGCTTCGGTGTGCCGCTGGTCGATGGCGGCACGATCCGGCTGCCGCGCTTGATTGGGATGAGCCGTGCGATGGACATGATCCTTACGGGCCGTGGTGTCTCCGGCGAGGAGGCGTTCACGATGGGACTTGCGAATCGCGTCGTCGAGCCGGGTACTGCGCTGGCGCAGGCGCGCGAACTCGCCAAACAGATCGCGGGCTTCCCGCAGCGATGCATGCGCTCGGACCGGATGTCTGCGCACGAGGGCTGGACGCTGGCGCTCGACGATGCGCTCAAAAACGAGTACCGCTACGGGATCGCGACGATCCAATCAGGCGAGACGCGCGCCGGCGCCGAGCGCTTCGCGTCGGGAGTCGGCAGGCACGGCAAATTCTGAGCGCAAACTCGATTCAACAGTTTGTCGGCGGGGGCATTGTGCCGGTGCGCTGCTTCCTGTACCCTACTCCCAAGTCAATCGTGACTTTATGCGCGCGTCGGATTCCGTGACGCCACCCTCTCAACCCATCAGACCCACACGTTCGGCACTTTTTACGAACTGGAATCCGGGGCTCTGAACCATAGGATACCTTTTGTCGTTTTCTGAATTTCCTGTATCACCCGAGATCCATCGTTCAATCAAAGACCGCGGTCATCACACACCGACCCCGGTCCAGGCCGGAGCTATCCCGGTTGCGCTCAGCGGGCGCGACGTGGTTGCCACGGCTGAAACCGGCAGCGGCAAGACCGCGGCCTTTCTGATCCCGACAATCGATCGCCTGCATCGCAAGAACACCCGGCATCTCGCCGCGCTGGTGATCATGCCGACGCGCGAGCTTGCTGCGCAGGTCGCGCGCGAGTTCGATCTGATCGCACGCCACACCCGCATCCGCTGCGCGACCGTCGTCGGCGGCGAATCCGAACGGCGCCAAATCGACGAGATTCGCAAGGGCGCGCAAGTGCTGGTCGCGTGTCCCGGACGGCTCATCGACTTTATCGAGCGCGGCATCGTCAAGCTCGACAAAATTGAAGTCGTAATCATCGACGAAGCCGACCGGCTGCTCGACATGGGCTTCCTGCCGCAACTGCGCCGGATCATGCGAATGGTGCCGAAGAATCGCCAGACCATGATGTTCTCGGCGACGATGGCGTCCGGTCCCGAAATGATCGCGCGTGAATTTCTGACCACGCCCGAGCGCGTCACGGTCGGCGGCAAATCTGCGCCGCCCTCGCAGATTCGCCAGTCGATTTATCCGGTCACGCTCGAGAACAAGGGGCCCGTGCTGCTCGAGATTCTCAAGCGTCCCGAAGTGGAGAGCGCGATCGTCTTCACGCGCACCAAGAGCCGCGCCGACCGGGTCGCCAAGATGCTGCAACGCGCCAACGTCAGGGCAGTGCAGATCCACGGCGACCGCTCACAGAGCCAGCGCAATGCGGCGTTGGCGGGCTTCCGCGCGCGAAAGTTTCGCGTGATGGTCGCGACCGACGTGGCCGCCCGCGGACTCGACATCCCCGACGTTTCGCACGTGATTAACTTCGATCTTCCCGACGAGACCGACGGCTACATCCATCGCATCGGCCGCACAGCGAGGATGGGCAAGGCGGGCGAAGCGATCAGCCTCGTCACGCAGGAGGAACGCGTCAACCTGGCGCGGCTGGAACGCTCGCTCGGCAACGCGCTCGATCGCGAGCACGTCGAAGGTTTCGAGAAAATCGAAATTCACGCGCCCAAGCCCGTGACCGTCTTCCGCTCGTCGGGCGCGCGCAATCGATCGACGCGCAATCGCCCGCGCTCGCGCTGGGCGTAACCGCCCCAATTTCCCGGAAATGAGTCCGGCCGCCACCGGGCCGATCGCAACCGCGGTCGGCCCGGTGGAAATCAGTGCCGCCCGTTAGCCCGGGATCGGACCGGTCAGCGACGCCCGCTGCGAAATCTCAATGAAGTTGCCGTCGGGGTCGCGAATGAACGAAATCCGCGCCACCGCGCCCAGCGTCACCGGCGCCGCGCCTTCCCAAACACCCATCGACATGAACCGTCGATGCTCCCCGTCGCAATCACGCACCTGCACCGTGATATAACGCATCCCCACTGCGCGCATCGACGCGATCGCGTCCATCGCGCCGGCCGTCGGTGATTTCCGGGCGCGCACGGCCGCGGGATCGTGGCGAAAGCTGATTATCGTCTCGCCCACCTTGAAGCGGCCCGCGCCGATTCTCTCCGCCTGCATCGCGCCGGCGTAGAAATTCTCGAAGGCGGCCTCGTCGGTGACGCCGATATGGATTTCGATCTGATTGACGCCGCGCTGACCGCTCGGCGCCAGCTCGACCTCGTTGCCGTCGGGGTCCTGCAACGGAAGCGGCATCGGCGTGCGCAAATCGGAAATCGAAAGCTTTCGGTAGCCGCCCGCGGCTCGGGCCGGTAGCTGATCGCGAACGTGATTTATCTTGAGCACCGATCCGAGCAATCCGAAACGATATTGCCGCACTCCTGCGCCGACCGGCAGCATCTCCTCGTAGGGCAGCCGGATTCGTTCGCCATAGAATGCGCGCATCTCGTCCAGCCGGTTGGTGAACAGTCCCACGTCGACGAATCGCTTTGCCAATTCCATTTCGATCTCCCGCAAATGCGCGCGCCGGGACTATCCTCGCCCATCGCACGATCTTCATTCAATCCCGGATCCGGGCTCTGTCGGCTTCGCCGATTCCCTGATGACCCAGGCGTGCAGGTGACACAAAATTAACGGGCGCGCGCCGCATTGGACGCGCGCCCGTCGCTGATGGGTCCGAAGATCTAGGAATGATCCGGCTCTCCGGTGGACGGATTCAGCAATAGCGGGCGGTTCAGTTTCGGATGCTTGAAGTCCAGCATCGAGTCGATCGAGTTGGAGATCGCGTCGAAGGAGCCCTGACCGATCCGTGTTCCGCCGAGCCAGTTATCCTCGATGAAGCGGATGGCGGAGACCTGGTTGGTCAGAGTGTGATCGACGAAGTTGGGTCGCGAGTACGGCGAGATCACCAAGAACGGCAGGCGCGGGCCGAAGCCGCAGCGGCCTTGCGCATGGGCGAGCGCGGGATTGACGCCCGGCAGGGCGGCGTCTCCGGTGCCGCACTGTCCTGTGCCGGTCAACGCGTCCGCGCTGCTCGCCGACTGGTTGAGGATCGGCGACATCTGGTGATCGTACCACCCGTCCGAATCGTCCCACGAGATTACTACCGCGGTGGAACTCCATTCGCGCGACTGCTGGAGCGCGTTGAGCACGGTCACGAGAAAGACCTGCTCGTCGAGCGGGTCGGAGTAGCCCGGATGACCTTCCTCGAAGCCGGGCGGCTTGACAAAGCTGACCGCAGGCAGGTTGTTCGCCGTAAGCGCGGCGAAGAAGTCTTCGGTGTCGTACTGATGATTGGCCGCGTCGGTGTGTCCGATGTTCGCGACTGAGCTGGGACGCGCATGAGTCAGGTTCTGCGTGCTCGCGTAGTACTGGAACGCTGCATGATGCGGGACGTAGTCGACTTTCGTTTCGCCCGTCACCGCCGAGGTGGTGGTGCGCGCGCAGCCGGTGGTCCCGTTGGAATTGGTCAGAGACAGATTGAATCCACCGTGGAACCATCCCCACGTGATGTTCTTGGCGTTGAGCAGATCACCGATGTTCTGCCCGGTCATATAGACCGGGTTACTCGACGTGGAGCACACGTCGCTCGTCGGGTCGGAGTCGCCGATCAGGCTCCACGAGCCGTCGGTGTTCCCGACCAGCAGGCCGGCGGTGGCGCTGGCGCTCGTCGATTTGGGCACGGCGCCGTTGGTCTGTCCGGAAATGAGGTTGATCGCACCGGGCGTCGATGGCCCGAAGATTGTGTCGTAGGAGTTGTCACTCATGGCAAAGTGTTGCGCGTAATTCCACAGCGCGGTGACGGTGTTGCCGTCGTAGTAGCCCATCGTGAGGCCATCGGTCGGAACGGCCGGCAAAAGCGGCGAACTGTCCACGCCGACCCAATACGGGAACAGATCCATCAGGCCCTGGTCGGCCGCGGCCTGCTCGGGGGTGTAGTCGTGGTTCTGGTCCGCGGTCGCGGCCTGGCTCCGATCGAGGCGAAACGGATTAAGGGCGGCGCCCGGTCCACCGCCGCTGGCGGAGGTGGAGTTGTTGACGGAGTTCAGAAAGTTCGGGTTGTTTGTCAGCAGCGCGCTGCTGAGTCCATTGACGGTCGGCGTGCCCGCCCGCGCGGTGAACGCTGGCTCACCCGTTGGGTTGGCTGCGACCGGATAAGTCGCGAAGTAGTGATCGAACGAAATGTTTTCGGGGAAGATCACTACCAGGTGCTTGATGGGCGTGGCGGTGGGGGGCGCTGCCGTAGCGCCGAGGGCAGCCCCCGAGCCCTGTTGGATGAGCAGGGCCACGAGGCCCATTGCAACGGACCGTGCGATTTTTTTTCGCATTCTCTTGTTCCTCCTTGTTCGATTGATGCGGCCGATACAAATTTCGGCAGCATCGGGACGATAGAGAACGCTGATTACCCGGTGATTAGAGTGAGATTAATTCGCGCCAGTTTCTCGTGAAGCCGCGATTAAGCTTCTGAGATCGGGAGATCGCGCGGTCATTAACAGCTGGCTATCGGACATTTTATCCGACGCCATTTCGCACCCTGGTCGTAGCGAACGCTGTCGCCGCGTCCGCCGTTTGCGCGCAATGCGACCGGCGTTGTAATGAATCAATTATATTTGCCCGCACGGATTGCGCATATAAGGATTGCGCATATTGAGGAGATTCATAATGCCCGGATACACCATGACTATTGACGGCAAGGCGGTGAAGGGATCGAAATCCACTGGCGTGATCAATCCTGCCACCGGAAAGGTCTTCGCCGAGGTTCCCGATTGCACCAAGGCCGAACTCGATCAGGCGATGTCCGCCGCTCAGCGTGCGTTTCCCGCCTGGAGCCGCGACATCAACGCGCGGCGCAAAGTCCTCCAGGAATGCGCGGCTGCGTTGCAACAACCGCCCGAAGGGCTGGCGCGGACTCTAACCCAGGAGCAGGGCAAGCCGCTGGACAAGGCGGGGCAGGAAATCATGGGCGCCTCGATGTGGTGCGCATACACGGCGATGCTCGATTTGCCCAGCGAGGTACTTCAGGACACGCCGCAGGGCAAAATCGAAATAAAGCGCAAACCGCTCGGCGTCGTCGCCGCGATCACGCCGTGGAATTACCCGCTGATGCTCGGGATGTGGAAGATCGCGCCGGCGCTGCTCGCCGGCAACACCATCGTGCTGAAGCCCTCGCCGTTCACGCCGATAACCACGCTGATGCTTGGCGAGATTCTGCGCGACATCGTTCCGCCCGGAGTCCTCAACGTGGTCTCCGGCGGCGACGAGCTCGGTGCGTGGATGACCAGTCATCCGGCGCCGAGAAAGATTTCATTCACCGGCTCGGTTGAAACGGGCAAGAAGGTTGCTGCGGCAGCCGCGCCGGATCTGAAGCGGGTTACGCTCGAGCTCGGCGGCAACGACGCCGCGATCATTTTGCCGGACGTGGATCCGGCGGCGGTCGCGGCGAAGATTTTCTGGGGTGCGTTCGAGAACTCCGGGCAGATCTGCAGCGCGATCAAGCGGGTGTACGTTCCAGAAAAGTCGTACGCCGCGTTGCTCGAGAAGCTTGGCGAGCTCGCGCGCGGCGTCAAGGTGGGAGACGGGCTCGAGGCCGGGACCCAGCTCGGTCCAATCAACAACAAGCCCCAATTCGAGCGAGTGACTGAACTGGTCGAGGACGCGAAGAAGCACGGCGCCAAGATCGTCTCCGGCGGCGCGCGCGTGGGCAAGGAAGGTTACTTCTTCGCCCCCACTATAGTCGGAAATATTTCCGACGGCGTGCGGCTCGTCGATGAAGAACAGTTCGGCCCCGCGCTTCCAGTCATTGCCTACAAGGACGTCGATGATGCGGTCCGCCGTGCGAACGCGACCCACTTCGGGCTGAGCGGTTCCGTATGGTCTAACGATTCGGCGCGCGGCGCTGAGGTGGCATCGCAACTGGAGTGCGGTTCGGCCTGGGTCAATCAGCATGTTGCGATCGCGCCGAATCTTCCGTTCGGCGGAGCCAAGTGGTCCGGGATTGGCGTGGAGAACGGCCCCTGGGGTCTGCTCGGCTTCACGAAAATCCAGGTGGTTAACTCCGTCAAGCTGTGAGGCGCGCGCATCGAAGACATCCTATAGTGTATTGACTATAGTGTATTGAGAGCTATCACCTGCGCGGTATCGTGAAATTCAAGCGATGCCCGCAGCGCGGTGCTTTTCTAAAATGGGACGCTACGACGAATACAAGCGGCGAGTCCTGCGCATCAGCCAGCGGCTGTCCGCCGATGGTTACTTCGGATCGAAGTCCGGCAGCGCGGGCAACGTCTCGATGCTGGTCGAAGACGAGGACGTCGTCGTCGTCACGCCGACGCGGCTTCGGTACGACGGGATGACGATCGAGGACGTCTGCGTGGTGGACTTGGACCTCGCACGAATCGAGGGAGAGCGCAAACCGTCGATCGAAACTCCCATGCACGTAGCGACGTACAAAGTGCGCGCCGACGTCAGCGCCATCATTCATACGCATCAGACGTTCGCGAGCGCACTCAGCGTGCTGAACCAGCCTATTCCGCCGCTGTTCGACGAAGTCACGCTGGCGATCGGCAATACCGTCGAGGTCGTGCCGTACGCGCTGTCAGGCACGCGCGAACTGCACGACAACGTCGCGCGCACGCTCGCCAATCGATGCCATTGCTACATAATTCAGAACCACGGCGCGCTTTGCATCGGCGCCGATTTCGACGAGACTTTCACTTTTGTAGAGTTGCTCGAGAAGTCCGCCACGATCTATATGCAAGCGCTGGCGACCGGCAAGCCGGTGACCGTACTTCCCGACAAGATCGTCGCGCAGCTTCACTCCGCGGTGATCGCGCGGCAGGATCGGGAAATCGCGCGCAAGCAAGAACGCCGCAACGCGCGGATCAATGCCGCCCCCCAAGCGGAGCCGAGTCACTGATGAGCGGCCCGGTGGTGACGCTCGGCGCCCACGTCCTCGACATCCTCGGCCGCTACGTGACTCATATCCCCGAGGGGCAAGGCAGCGTGTTGCTCGACGAGATTCGGCTCGCGCCGGCTGGGTCTGCGGCGGGCACAGCAGTTGGCCTGGCGAAATTGGGACTCGCGGTTGCGACGGTGGGCGCCGTCGGCGACGACGCCTTGGGAGACGTACTTATCCGCGCGTTGAACGGCTTCGGCGTCGACACCAGCCACGTTATTCGCAAGCCCGGCATCCAGACCTCGGCCAGCATCCTGCCGATTAGGCCAAACGGCGAGCGACCTGCGCTTCATGCGATCGGAGCCAACGCCCTCTTTGCGATCGACGACGTACCCTGGCCGTTGATCGAGCGCGCGGCGCATCTGCATCTCGGCGGCAGCGATTCGATGCGCGGACTCGAGCGCGATGGAGCCGCGCAGATAGTCCGGCGCGCACGCGACAGCGGCGCGACCACCAGCATGGACATCCTGAGCGAAGGCTCGCCCAAGCTCCTCGCCATCCTGAAGCCGTGTCTGCCATTCGTTGATTGGTTCATGCCCAACGCCGATCAAGCTTGCAAGCTCACGGGATCACACGCACCCGAAGAGGCAGCCCGGCGCCTGCTAGACCTCGGCGTGCGCGGAGTTGTGCTCACGATGGGCGGCGATGGCAGCCTTCTAACGACTGCGCGCGAGAAGGTGCATCTGGCGGCACACGATATTGCGGTAGTTGATACGTCAGGATGCGGCGACGCGTATTGCGCCGGCTTCATTCGCGCGATCCGGCTGGGTTGGCCGCCGTCGGAATGCATGAAGCTAGGCAATGCCGCGGCAGCGTTGGTGGCGCAAGGCCTGGGCTCAGACGCCGGCATCCGCGATTTGTCCGAAACTGTCCGCTTCATGCGCGAGACTCCCTTGCGTTCCAGCTAACGGTCTTGCAGAAATTGAGAAGCAGACAACCGGCCTGACTTTATCCTGGGAACAAGACGGGGAACCAAACATGGATCGAGCGGACGACGCAGGCGTCAAGCGGCCTGCATTGCAAACTCAACTCTCGCGCCGCGCATTCGTGGTGGGAAGTCTCGCGGCCGGTTTCGCGCTGGCGGTGATGCCGGTGTCGGCCGACACGATTACGACCGATAGCAATGGATTGGTCGCCGGTGAGGTCAAGATTCCGGTCGAAGGCGGCGAGATTCCCGCGTACCGCGCGATGCCGGCGAGCGGAGGGCCTTTTCCGACCGTGCTGGTGGTGCACGAGATTTTTGGCGTCCATGAACATATCAAGGACATCTGTCGGCGCCTGGCCAAAATTGGCTACTTCGCGGTGGCGCCGTTGCTCTATTCGCGTGAAGGCGACGTCGCGACTATGAGCGACGTTCAGCAGATCATCGCGGAGGTCGTCGCCAAAGTCCCCGACAAACAGGTTGCCTCCGACCTCGACGCTACCGTGGCATGGGCGAAAAGCACGGGTAAGGCTGATACCGCGAAACTCGGCATCACCGGGTTCTGCTGGGGCGGCCGGCAGGTCTGGCTCTATGCCGCACACAACCCCTCTCTGAAAGCCGGGGTCGCATGGTATGGGCCGTTGCAGCCCGCGGCGGCTGCCATCAGGCCGAAGAATCCGATCGATTTGGTGGATAAGATCAACGCGCCGATTCTCGGTCTCTACGGCGGCGCCGACATGGGAATCCCGGTTGCGCAGATCGAGCAGATGCGCGCCGCGCTCAAGGCGGCGGGCAAGCCGTCAGAAATCGTGATCTATCCAGATACGCCGCACGGCTTTAATGCCGACTATCGTCCCAGCTACAAGCCGGAAGCCGCCAAAGACGGATGGAAGCGGATGCAGGCCTGGTTCAAGGAACACGGCGTAGCCTGAAATATATAATTGCGAGTGACTATTGGAGTGGCTAATCAGCCAGGATATGGATAGCCATTCGCCAGCACCCTGGCCAGCGACGCATCATAGCCGTATATGTCATCGAAGAAGCGGACTTCGCCATCCGGCTCAACTACAGCCGTACTATAGAGAATCAGTACCGGAACAGGCTTGTTGAGATTCACCTGTACGGTGGTATCGCCGTTCATCGTGGCGCGAATTCGATCCACCGTCCACTCAGGCTTGTCGCGCAGCACCCACGCCGCCAGAGCGACCGGATCTTCGACCCGGATGCATCCGTGACTGAAGTCGCGGCGGGACCGCGCGAACAGTTCCTGCTCCGGCGTGCCGTGCATGTACACGTTGTATTGATTGGGGAACATGAACTTGACCAGGCCGAGCGCATTCTTGGGTCCGGGTAGCTGCCGAATACTCAGTGCGCCGGAACGGAGTCCGCTTATGACCTCGTCCGTCGCCGGAGATGACGGAACAACGTTGCCGCTTCCATCTACTACTTCGAATCCATGATCGGCCAGATAATCGGGATCGCGACGCGTCTTTGGGACCAGCTCCGCGCGCTGGATCGACGGCGGAACAAGCCAATACGGGCGGAAGATTAAGTAGCGCATGTTATTCGCGAACACGGGCGTCTGCGTACGCATCGCCCTGCCGACGACTACTCTCATCGTCAGGTAGTGGGCAGGTTGACGGCGCATCGTACGCAGCCGAAATTCGGGAATGTTGACGACGATTGGCGGCTCGGGGAAGTCCGGCGGCACCCAGCGATATCGTTCCAGCGTGAGTTGGAGCTGTTGCACGCGGGTTTTGAGCGGCACGTTCAATTGGGTCACGGTGCCCTTACCCAACACACCGTCGATATCGAGGCCATGGCGCCGCTGGAAATGTTTCACGGCGCCGACGAAGGCGCCGTCGTAAACGGTCGAGTCAGCGGGCGCGTCGGCATTGGATGGAAGGTCGCCGAGCTGACGCAACCGCGCGACCAACTGAGGCATCGACGCAAACGAATTTCCGGGGCGCACGCCCTTTTGCGGCACAGGTATGAGCGGAGCATCACCCGCGCTCGCCATCTTCGAGTAGGTGAGGAGCGCATCTTCGGCTCGCCGATAACCGTCATAAGGCGGTTCGACTTTCGCGATGACCGTGGGAATGTCCGGCGCGGGAAGCACCTGCGTTCTCAGCAGTTCGGCCAAGTCATAGCGTGCGGGTCCGACGACCAGGCCGAACTTGAAGTGTTGAGGGTTGACCCTTCCAGCATGCAGGGCGGAAATGTAGCGCATCGCGCAGACAGTCAGCGCCAGATCGAAATGTGCCAGGTCGGTATCGGCTGCTTTCGGGGCCGACGATTGCAGCCGGTCCAGTCGCGCGTCCCATCGCGAGGCGTCGTAGTCGTCGGGGTCGAGGCCCTTCGACGCGGCATTCTGAAAGAGCAGAATCATCGAGACGGCTTGCGGGCCGGCCCTGCCGTTCTGGATCCAGGCAATCGAATTGCCACCCGAGTCGTAGAATTTTTTTACATCGTCGCGATAGTCGGTAAAATTGGGCCAGCGCAAATCCGGCAGCGTGCCCGCGGCGATCAGAGCACCGAGATCACCCGGGCCTTGCGTCGCGGCGCTGGCGGCTTGTGCCGCGCTCGAGGTTGCCGCGGGAGAGCTGGCGGCGAAGGCCACGCTGGTCGCGGCGGCGCAGCACAGCGATCCGATCAATGCCGCCAACGCTGATTTGAGAATCTTCATGCTCACCTGTCCGTCGCGAACACAGTACATAGGTTGCGCGCCGATTCGCCGCAAGAGCGCGGCGATGAACCTATCAACCCGGATTTCCATTTTCTCAGTGAACTAAGTGAACTATCGGATGAACGTCGGCTCGCAGCAGGCCACTGCCGCCACCGCGAGCGGGCCACAACCGCCAAGACTGGCGCCGAGTTGGTGCTGGAGCGGCTATTGGGCTAAGCTTGGTGCGTTTGCAAAGTCAAAAACGGAAATTCCGGCTAAGAAACTTAGATTTACGCCATTGAGCGCAATAAAAATGGAGAGGAACGATATGAAGTTCTCGATCAGACGTGTCACGGCCTTCGCTGCATCATCGACGATCCTGTTGGCGTTACTTTGCCTGACCGCCGCGCATGCTCAGGATGCCGGCGAACCCGGCACAGTGGAAGCGAAGACTCCGCCGATTACCCAAGTCGCGGGTACTTGGACCGGCACGTACACAGGCGCTAGCAGTTCAGGTTCCCTTGACCTGGTTCTCACTCAGAAGAGCAAAAACATCGGTGGCACATTCAGTGAGACCCCTACTAGTGGTAATACTAAGACGGGAACAGTCACTGGAAAGATTTCCAACGACGACCTCACGCTCGCATTTCACCAAACGACGGGGCACGATTGTACCATCAAGATCCTGGCGACGGTTGACCCTGAAGCGACGCCGCCGACGATGTCGGGCACGTTCCTGAAAGAAAAAAAGGGGAAGCACTGCAATAGCAAGGGAACCTTCGATCTTACAGAGGAGTAGGTCTGGCAGGGTGTTGAAAAGCCCTGAAAGCTTGAAAATGATTCCTATGTTGGTCTCAACAGCCTGATAGGTAGTCCGTGCCTTCCCGCTAATTCATCAAACGCATCGCTTTAGACCGTCTTTACCACGGGATTACATAGGTTGCGCGCCGATTCGCCGCAAGGGCGCGGCGATGAACCTATCAATCGGTTGCGCGGTCGCTTTCGCGCGGCCGGCTCATCATGCTTTAGATACAAATTCAGGCAAAGGATTGAGCGTGCCGAAAAAGAGACGGGAGAAATATGACTCCGAACAGTCTTCTGATCGCCAACCGCGGTGAGATCGCAATTCGCATCATCCGTGCGGCCGCCGAGATGGGCATCCGCACCGTGGCCGTTTTCCCGGCCGACGATTCCACGTCGCTGCACACGCGAAGGGCCGACGAGGCCCGTCGTCTAAGCGGCGTGGGCGCGGCCGCGTACCTCGACGGAGAACAGATTATCGCGGTCGCCAAAGCGGCGGGCTGCGATGCGATCCATCCCGGCTACGGCTTTCTCAGCGAGAACGCCGGCTTTGCGCGGCGATGCGCAACCGAGGGCATCACGTTCGTGGGACCGCGCGCCGAGATACTCGAACTATTCGGCGACAAGGTGCAGACGCGGCGGCTGGCCGAGCGATGCGGCGTGCCGATCCTGCGCGGCAGCTCGGGGCCGACGAGCCTCGATGAAGCGCGGCGCTTTTTTTCGTCGTTGGGTGAGGGCGCTTCGATGATGATCAAAGCGGTGGCAGGCGGCGGCGGCCGCGGCATGCGCGCCGTCTCGCGGATCGAGGAAATCGAGAAAGCATACAAGCGCTGTCAGTCCGAGGCGCGCGCGTCGTTCGGCAACGGCGACGTGTACGTCGAGCAGTTGATGCCGCGCGCACGTCATATAGAAGTGCAGATCATCGGCGACGGCACAGGCGACGTGAGCCACCTCTGGGAGCGCGAATGCAGCATCCAGCGCCGCAATCAGAAGATCGTGGAGATAGCGCCGAGCCCGGGACTGGCGCCGGCGCTTCGCGATCGGCTGACGGCGGCCGCGGTGCGGATGGCGAAGGAGGTGCGCTACGACAACCTCGGCACGTTCGAGTTTCTGGTCAATGGCGACGGGTCCGCGAAGAACGACGAGGCGGGCTTTGCGTTCATCGAGGCCAACCCGCGGCTCCAGGTCGAGCACACCGTCACGGAAGAGGTGACGGGCATCGACCTCGTCAAGCTGCAAATTCAACTGGCGGCAGGCCACTCGATCGCGGAGCTCGGGATGCAACAAGCGGAGATTCCCAAACCGCGCGGGTTCGCGATGCAGGTGCGAATCAACATGGAATCGATGCGCGCCGATGGCAGCGCGAAACCGGCGGGCGGGACGATCACCGCGTTCGAGGCGCCGTCGGGACCGCGCGTGCGGACCGATTCGTTCGGCTACGCGGGATACACGACGAGCCCGAACTTCGATTCGCTGCTCGCCAAGCTCATTGCGCACTCGCACTCGGCGGACTTCGCCGACGTGGTGACGAAAACATATCGCGCGCTATGCGAATTCAGAATCGAGGGCGTGCCGACCAACATTGGATTCCTGCAGAGCCTGCTGCGGCATCCCGAGTTCATCGCGAATCGTGTGTACACGCGGTTCGTCGAGGACAATATCGCGGCGCTGGTCGGCAGCGCAGAATCCGGGCATGAGCGGCTGTTCTTCGAGCCTCCCGCGCCGGCTCCCAGAGCGGGCGCCGAGCGTGCCGGTGCACGGCGGGCAGGAGCAAAGATCGACGCGAACGATCCGCTGGCAGTGCTGCATCATGGCAAATCCGGGAGCAACGCGCCGTCGCCATCGGCGGCTTCCACCACGGTCGTGACACCGCCGGCGCACAACGAAGACATCACGGGGCCTGAGAACACGGTCGCGATCGAGGCGCCGATGCAGGGCACGATCGTTTCCGTCGATGTGAGCGAAGGCGACCGGGTACATCGCGGCCAGCAACTGTTCATCATGGAAGCGATGAAAATGGAGCACGTCATCGCGGCAGATAAGAGCGGAATCGTGCGGCGCATCACGGTGGCCAAGGGCGACGCAATCTTCGAAGGACATCCACTTGCTTTTATCGAGGAGGCCGACGTCGAAACGACGCATCGCGCCGAGGCTCAGGACCTGGACCTGGATCGTGTGCGTCCCGATCTCGCGGAAGTGGTCGAGCGTCATGCGCTTGGACTCGATGCTGCGCGGCCCGACGCGGTCGCGCGCCGGCGCAAGACCGGGCAGCGCACCACTCGCGAAAATATCGACGACCTGTGCGACCCGGGCACCTTCGTCGAGTACGGTCCACTGGTGATTGCGGCGCAGCGGCGGCGGCGCACGATCGAGGACCTGATCAAGAACACGCCGGCCGATGGAATGGTCGCCGGAATCGGACGGGTCAACGGCGACCTGTTCGAGGAATCCAAAGCGCAATGCATCCTCATGTCGTACGATTACACCGTGCTTGCAGGAACGCAGGGGGCACAGAACCATCGCAAGAAAGACAGGATGTTCGAAATCGCGCAGAAGTCGCGCATCCCGGTGGTGTTCTTCACCGAGGGCGGCGGCGGGCGTCCCGGCGATACCGACGGGCTTGGCGTGGCAGGACTCGACTGCATGGCGTTCAACTATTGGGGAAAGTTGAGCGGTTTGGCGCCGCTAGTGGGTATCAACTCCGGCCGGTGCTTCGCCGGCAATGCAGCATTGCTCGGATGCTGCGATGTAGTAATCGCGACCAAGGGATCTAACATCGGGATGGGCGGACCCGCGATGATCGAAGGCGGCGGACTGGGTATTTTTCGACCGGAAGAAGTAGGACCGATGGATGTGCAAGTGGCTAATGGCGTAGTAGACATTGCCGTCGCGGACGAGGCCGAAGCAGTACTAGTGGCCAAGAAGTACCTATCCTACTTCCAGGGAGAGCTTCGCGACTGGGAATGCGCCGACCAGCGTTTGTTGCGCACAATCATTCCCGAGAATCGACTTCGCATTTACGATGTCCGATCGGTCATCGAGACTCTGGCCGATACCGGATCGGTGCTCGAGATACGCCGACAGTTCGGCCCCGGGATGGTGACGGCGCTGATCAGGATCGAAGGACGTCCGGTCGGACTGATCGCCAACAACCCGGTCCATCTCGCGGGCGCAATTGACAGCAACGGCGCCGACAAGGCCGCGCGGTTCATGCAGCTTTGCGACGCGTTCGACATTCCGCTGGTGTTCCTGTGCGACACTCCCGGCATCATGGTCGGCCCGGAGGTGGAGAAGACGGCGCTGGTGCGGCATGCGGCGCGGATGTTCGTGACCGGCGCGAACATCAGTGTGCCGTTTTTTACGATCGTGCTGCGCAAGGGCTATGGACTGGGTGCGCAGGCGATGGCGGGCGGCAGCTTCAAGGCGCCATTTTTCACGGTCGCGTGGCCGACAGGAGAGTTTGGCGGAATGGGGCTGGAGGGAGCGGTGAAGCTCGGCTATCGCAACGAGCTCGCCGCGGTCGAGGAGCCGGAGAAGCGCAAAGAACTGTTCGATGAAATGGTGGAGCGGATGTATCGCCACGGGAAAGCGGTGAACACCGCGTCGCACTTCGAGATCGACGACGTCATCGATCCGCTCGACTCGCGCAAATGGATCGTCGCGGGTCTGCGATCGACGCCGCCAAAGGCGCCGCGCACCGGCAAGAAGCGACCCAACGTCGATACCTGGTGACAGGGCGCCGCACCGCATATTGGAATGCTGCTTGCGCGAGCGCGATCGATGCTGAATCATCGGGCGATGAGTGTGACCGAGGCGGAGCTCATCCCCGCGATCACCGCCGGCGAGGGCCCCAAGTCGCGCCCGCTCGCAGGTGCATTGGGCGCGTTCGTCGTCTATCAGGCATCGTCAATATTTTTCTACGGGCGCGACCTGATTTTCCGAATGACGCAGCTCAACGCGGGCAATCGGCTCGATCCGCAATTCTTCATCTGGTGTTTCCAATGGTGGCCGTACGCGATTGCGCATCGCCTTGACGCGTTCCATCCGCGGATTATCTGGGCGCCCGAGGGCATTGACCTTGCATGGGTCACCAGCGTACCGCTGCTGAGCGTCGCCGCCGCGCCGCTCACGATGCGGTTCGGACCGGTGGTCTCCTTCAATCTCGCCAACCTGCTGATGCCGGCGTTGACGGCACTGAGCGCCTTTGTGCTCGCGCGCCGAGTCGTTAAGCGGACCTGGCCTGCGATGCTCGGCGGGTTCCTGTTCGGCTTCTCGCCCTACATGATCGGCCATCAAGCCGCAGGCCATCTGGTGCTGACCGCGGCATTTCTGGTACCCGTCGTGGTGTATCTCGCGATCCTCCGGCTGGACGAAGAAATCGGCCGTGCGGGATTCGTTGTCGCGCTTGCGGCGACGCTGGTTTGCCAGTTCCTGATCAGTCTGGAAGTTTTTGCGGTGATCGTGATGTTCGGCGCGACCGCGCTGCTGGTGGCTTACTTGACGATTCCCGCCGGTACGGATCGCATCCGCAGCCTCGCGATACTTTCCGCGATCGCGCTCGCTGTGTCGGCCGTCGCGCTGACGCCATATTTGTATCGCGCCCTCCTCGCGAGCGGCCTGTCATCGCATCCGGTCTGGAAGACGACTCCGTTCGGTACCGATTTGCTCGAAATGTTCATCCCTACGGCCACTCTAGCGTTGGGAGGTCTGCCGCCGCTCGCCGCGATTTCCTCTCGCTACTCGCACGGAGCTATTAACAACGGCGCATACCTGGGCCTGCCGCTGGTCATCATTGTGGTGTGGTTCCTCAAATCGCGATGGAACCGGCCCCAAACGCGCTTTCTGGCGATCATGCTCGCGATCGTTTACGCCGCGTCGTACGGCTCGAGGCTTCACATCGCCGGTCACGAGCTGTTCGGGATGCCGTGGAAGCTGGCGTCGCGGATGCCTCTGATCAACAGTGCGTTTCCAGTCCGCTTCACACTCTACATCTATCTGATCGTTGCGCTAATCACGTCGCAGTGGATCTCGCAGTGGCGCGCGCATCGCGCCGTGAAAGCCGCGGCGGTTGCGTTAATCGTGCTATTCATGCTTCCGAACCCGCACGGCTCGCAATGGGTTCATGAGCTCGACACACCCGAATTTTTCGGCTCAGGGTCGTACCGCAATCATCTTGCGCCGGGCGAAACCATTCTCGTGTTGCCATACGGAGAGATGGGCAGCTCGATGTACTGGCAGGCGGCGACGAGGTTGTATTTCGGGATCGCTGAAGGATGGTCCGGGCCGAACCCAAAGCCGTTTCTTGCGTGGCCGATCGTCGGCGCTTTTCTTGACGGCGGCGAGATTCCCGATGCGCCCGCGCAGCTCAACGCCTTCATGGCGACGCACGGTGTAACAGCCGTGGTCTTTCGGCAGCAGGATCCGTCAGCCGCCTCGTTTCGTGCGTTGCTTGAATCAAGCGGAGCCAAACTTCAGGCGATCGACGACGTGGTGCTCGCGCGTCCTGACCCCGCCGTACTCGAGCGGCTGCGCGGCGCAAGCGCCCTCGAGATGGAATGCCGGCTCGACGACGCTCGATTCGCGGCGCTGCTCGATGCGACGGATCGATATCTCGCCAATGGCCGGCCCCCCACTGCCCTTTCTCCCTTTCGGGCGCAACAACTGGGCCTGCTGCCGCCCGGATGGGTAAGCAATAACGACGGCGTCTATTCGTCGGAAGGTCTGTGGCTGGCGCCGTGGAACAAAGGCCGCGTCAGCGTCGGCGTGCGAGCCTCGTATGCATGCGTTCAGCGACTGGTCGCGCGTTTTGGCGCGGGAGCCGCGGAGACCTACTTTCCATATCCGCGCCCGCTCGAGTCTCACCCGACGGGCGACCTTTTCCAGCGTAAACTGGTGATGGTCTTTACGCGCGAGGCGCTCGCGCATGCCGCCGCCAGCGCCCGCGTTGGCTTGCCGGCGCCGTGATTCCCGCTTCGGCCAATCGCGTGTTTATGTTCCTGACGGCACGCTCGCAATTTTTGCATTTCAAGCGAGGAGCACTAAGCTGAAAATATGAACCGTATATCGACTCTGTTGATCGCAGTTGCGCTTCCCGTCGCTTTCGCCGCCCCAGCGATCGCGCAGGAAGGAAAAACGCTGGGCACCGTCGTCAACGGAAATACCACGACCACGTTCAAGGCCGCCGACACTCGCGATATCGACACGCAAAAGCTCAAGACCTGGAACGCTTTCGCGGCCGGGCATCCGAAGGTCGCAAGCGAGCTCGCCCGCAAGCCCGCGCTGATCAATGACGACGCCTATGCGAAGAAGCATCCGCAACTCGGCGCGTTCTTCTCGGCGCATCCGGATGTTCGCCAGGCGATGGTGGCGAATCCCGGCAACTACGTTGCGATTCCGCCGCGTCCCGGCGAATAGCCGCGCTCGCTCCGTAGTCTTATTCGATCGGGCAGCCGGCAGCCGAGGGGGCGGGGTCGGATCAGAAAAACGAACTCACTGGACGCAGAGGTCGCGTCACTCGCCGTTCCTTTCTCGTACCGTGCGGCGGGCGAAGCCTTTGGAGCGGCGCTTCTTGACCTTGGTCGCTTCCGTCTGTCGCGTCTCCGCGAAATCTATCATCGCCTGCTGGCAGGCCGGAGATGCGTCCGCGGCAGCGGTCCTGACGTAGGCGCCGTCGGCCAGCATTTCCCACTGGCATCGATTGGGCCGCAGCTGGAGGTCGAGCACGAAGCGCAACTCCTTGCGCAGTTGAGGGTCCTCGACCGGCGCGACAACTTCGACGCGACTTTCCAGATTGCGCTTCATGCAATCGGCAGAGCCGATGAGATAATCCTCCGCTCCGCCATTGCGAAAATAATAGATGCGGCCGTGCTCGAGGAACCGGCCAACAATGCTCACCACGCGCGCGTTTTCAGACAGCCCCGGGATTCCCGGGCGCAGCCTGCAGGTGTCACGGACTATCAGGTCGACCTTCACGCCCGCCTGCGAGGCGCGATAAAGAGCCCGCGTTATGTCCACGTCCTCGAGCGCGTTTATCTTGAACTGAATCAGCCCGGGTGATGCGGCCGAATTGAGCTTGATTTCGCGCTCGATTCGCGCCAACAGCGCGCGCTTGAGCACGGTCGGAGCCGGCAGGATCTTGCGATAGCGACGATCCGGCATATAGCCGGTCGTCAGGTAGTTGAAGAACTCGGTCAGGTCTTCACCGATAGTACCATCGCAAGTCAGTAGTCCGTAGTCGACATAAAATCTCGCCGTCCCGGGATGATAGTTGCCGGTGCCGATGTGTGCGTAACGGCGCAGACCGTTGTAGTCCTGGCGAATAACCAGGATTACCTTGCTGTGAGTCTTCAGACCCACGACGCCATAGGTTACGTGAATTCCGAATTCTTCGAGCCTGGTCGCAAACTGGATGTTCGCAGCTTCGTCGAAGCGCGCCTTCAACTCGACCACCACCGCCACCTGCTTGCCGTTGCGCGCCGCGTCGCACAGATAGCCGATGATTTTCGAATCAGGCGAGGTCCGATACAGAGTCATCTTGATCGCGCGGACCTTCGGGTCGTCCGCGGCTTCGCGCAAAAACCGCTCCACCGACGTCGAGAACGACTCGTACGGATGCAGCAGCAGGAACGGACCGGAGTCGCGAATGACGTGGAAGATGCTGCGCCCGACGGTGAGGCGCGGATGATCCACCGGATGATGCGGCGGATCGTGCAGCGCAGGCGTGTCGATCGCCGCAAGCTCTCCCAAGTCGCGCATCGAGAGCATCCCGTCCACTTCGAACACGTCGGCGCGTTCGTCCAGTCCAAGTTCAGCGGCCAGCATTCCGCGATGCACCGGATTAATTCCGGTCAGCACTTCGAGCCGCACGATCGGCGCGAAACGGCGGTCGCGCAGCTCGGATTCGATCAGAGCCAGCAAGTCGTCGGCCTCGTCCTCGTCGCGCTCCGTGTTGGCGTTGCGCGTGACGCGGAAAAGCTCGTACGAGTCGATCAGCATCGAGGGAAACAGCAGATCGAGATTGTTCGCGACGACGTCCTCGAGCCGGACAAAATCACTTTGATTGCCGACCCGCAGAAAGCGCGGGATTCCGAAACCTATCGGCACTTTCACCCGCGCCATCACAGTGTCCGAGTCGTTCTGATAACGCGCCGTGACCAGCAGGTTGAGCGACAGATTCGAGACGAACGGGAACGGGTGCGCAGGATCCATCGCCTGCGGCGTCACCAGCGGGAAAATGTTCTTGTAGTAATACTCGCGAATCGACTTGCGCTCGTCGGCCGAGAGGCTGGCGTACAGACGCACGCGAATGCCGTAGTTCTCGAGCTGACTGAGAATTCGCGGACCAAGCTCGCGCTGTCGCTGCTCGAGCTCGCGCACCACCAGGTAACACTCCGCGATCTGTTGTTGCGGCGTGCGCCCGTCAACGGTCAGCTCGTGCATCCCCGCGACGACCTGCTGCTTCAGGCCGCCGATGCGCTTCATGAAGAACTCGTCGAGGTTGGATGCGGTGATCGCGAGAAACTTGAGCCGTTCGAGCAGCGGATTTCGTTCGTCTTCCGCTTCATGCAGAACGCGTCGATTGAACGCGAGCCAGGTGAGCTCGCGATTGAGGAACAGGTCGGGCGAGGTAAGCTCCTTGTCGATTCGCGGCGGCGGCGCCTTCTCGACCGCCGAAACCGACCCGTCAACAATAGTAGCCACTGTAGTAGCCACTGCCGACGGATCGCCCGGTCCTCCATTTTGAGACGCCGGCGCATCCGCAACGGTCGTCGCGGCAACTACCGCGGGAGTATCCGCCTGATTCCCCATATGCTCATCCGGTCCCATTCTGCCCCAAACATTCTAGCCGCCCGCGCGGTCTATTGCCTATCCCAGTCCCCGCCGAGAAATACGTGAGTATTTCCGCGGCGTTATAGCATGTTGATTTGTTGTTGACGTGTCGATTGTGCGATTCTTCTGACTGGTTTTTCGCCCCGGTGGCAGCATGAATGATTATTTGTATGAAGTCGCACGCCGGCTCGTCGCGTTCGACACGGTCAGCGCAAAAAGCGATCTCGACGCGATGGAATACATCGCAGCCGAGCTCGGACCGCGGGGATTCAAAACCGCGCTTCAACCGGTCGAGTTGTTCGGAGTGTCGCAGGCCAACCTGGTCGCATGGGTTGGACCGCCGCGCGCCGACGGCCTGATAATTTCAGGACACGTGGACACCGTCCCCTACGACGGACAGCCAGGATGGGAGCGGGAGCCACTCAAGCTCGAACCGGCGGGCGACCGAATTTATGGCCGCGGCGCCACCGACATGAAAGGATTCATCGCGCAATGCCTCGACGCGGCGCGCACCCTCGATTCAGCCCGGCTCAAACGCCCCTTGGTATTCGTGTTCACCGCGAGCGAGGAAGTCGGTTGTCTCGGTGCTCATAGCGTCGCGCCGGCGCTCAAACAAATTTTAGGCGACACGCCGGTCCCGCGGCTGGCGTGGATTGGCGAGCCGACCTCGTACGCAGTGTGTCACGCGCACAAGAGCATCGTTGCATTCGGCGTAAGCGTCCGCGGCATCGGCGGCCATAGCGGCGCACCGGCCAGGGGCGTCAACGCGATTGCCGTGATGGCGCGCGTGATCGACACGATCGGCCGTTTTCAGCAAGAGCTAGCGGCGCGCCGGCCTGCTCAATATGCGGCGATTTTTCCCGACGCGCCGTGCGACGTGCTGAATTTTGGAACGGTGCAGGGCGGAATCGCACTCAACATGATCGCCGAGGAATGCAAGCTGCGCATCAGCTATCGCACGCTGCCTGACGCCGATCCGCTCGACGTTTACCGTGAGATCGGGCGCCAGCTCGACGCGCTCGACGGCCACGACTATGCAGGCCGCGAGCACCGCGCGAAAATTGAAGTCGGGCTTTTGAACGTCGTGCCGAGTCTCGACTCGCCGCGCGGGACGGCTCTGGAAGCCGCGCTGTTCGACGTCACCGGGGCAAATACCTCCGGCGGCGCGGTTTACGCCACCGACGGCGGATGGTTCACCGGCTCGGGGATCACGTCGCTCATCTGCGGTCCCGGCGATCTCGAGCAGGCGCATCAGCCCAACGAGCACATCCGCCGCGACGCCTTCGAACGCGGCCCGGCGATGATCCACAAAGTGATCGAACGCCTGTGCTGCGCCGCGTGATTCACTGAACTGAGATAGGTATTCGAACTTCGAACGACGATTCGATCGCGACGCCGTTGTGCACCGCGGGGAAGAACTTCCACTGCTTGAGCGTGTCGAGTATCACCTGGTTGAGGCGCGGACTCGAGGTCGGCTTTTCAAGCGTCACCTCGCTGGCGCCGTCGAACGATACTTTGAAGCGCGCGACCGCCTCGGTCTGGATCGCATCCTCGCGCAGATCGTCGGGTATCACCGGCGTCGGCGCGTAAGCCGCCCGCGCACCCACCGTATCGCTGCCGATTCCGCCGCCCGATCCTCCGCCCGTTTCCGAACCGCCGCTCTCCCCCGCGGCTCCGGCACCCGGAGCTTCCTCGACTCCCGGGGCATTCGTCGGTTTTTCGGTGCCGTACTCAGAGCGAATCACCGGCGCCATCGGCGCAGTCTTCTTCACGTGCGTCGCCGGATGGGGTTTGACGATCGGTTCGGACTTTGGATGAGGAATCGCCGGCGCCGCGGGATGAATCGCTCCACCTCCGCCCTGCAGCCCGCCGACTTCCCGCGGTATCTCGACCAGGCGCGCCTCGATCGGCGTCAACTCCTCGCGCGGCGCCGTCGTGCGCATCAGGATGAGCGAAAATCCGCTCAGCAGAATCGCCCAAACTGCGATCGCGGCCGGGATAATCCACAGCAGGCGCCGCGCCGGCTCGTCCAACTCGGGCGGTCGCATCGCGATGCGGGCTGCATCGGTCATGGTTAGTGCTTCACGGCAATCAGAAATTTCTCGACGCCCGCGCGCCGCGCCTGAATCATCGCCTGCACTACCGTCCCCTCCGCCGCATCGCTGTCCGCGTTAACCAGCACGGCCAGGTCATTCGTTTTGAGCAGCGGTTTGAGCACGAACGCCAGTTGCTCGAGCGTGGCCGGCGTCTTGTCGATGAAAATATGATTGTCGCGCGTGACGGTCAGCGTGATCGGCTCGCGATTCTGCAGCGATTCGGCCTCACCCTTGGGCAGATTGACCGCGATCGAGTTGAGACTCTGCATCGACAGCGACGCCAGCATGAACGTCACCAGCAGAAAGAACATCACGTCGATCATCGGGATGATTTCGATTCGCCCGTGCCGAAAATTGCGCGCTCTTTGCAGTTTCATCGCATCTCCGCCGCCCTGCGCGCGCTCATCGCGCCACCGCCGCCGGGCGCGGGCCAACCGCGGACTCGCCGCCTCCTTCCTGGTCGAGCCGTATATGATCGACGAGCCGCGAGCCCAGCCGCTCCATCGTGTCGAGCGATTGCGATTGCATCCGGGAAAAGAGGTTGAATGCGAACAGCGCGAGCACCGCGATCAGCAGACCGAGCGCCGTGGCAATCAGCGCCTGCGCCACTCCGGCGGTTACTTGCGTCGGCGCGACCAGCGTTGACGCTCCGATCACGTTGAACGACTGCATCATGCCCGTGATGGTGCCGAGCAGACCGAGCAGCGGCGCCGCGGTCACGATCGTCTCGAGCACCCAGAGTCCGCGTGCGAGCGTCTTTTCGATCCGGCCGGCCTCATCGCCGGCTCTCGATTCGACCCACCACGCGGGCTTGTTGCGATTGTCGGCGATCACTTGAAGGAAGCGTCCGTAGGCGTTGCGCGGGCCGAGTACGCCCAACTGCTTCTCGAGTTCGACCCACGAAAATCCGAACGTCTCGACCAGTTCTGCAAGTTCCGCCGGCAGCCGCAGGCATCGCGCATAGAGCACGGCCCGGTCGATGATGATCGCGATTGCGAGAACGCCCAGCGCCAGCAGCGGATACACCATCGCGCCGCCGAATTTGATCGCGTTCCACGCTACAAATAGTTCCTGCATTAATCAGTTCTCCTTACGATCTGACGCCCGGCACCCGGGTTGCGTTTCATGGCGCCTGCACGCCGGCGGGTTTTGTGAATGGAAGTTCCCATTTTATCCCGCCGTATAACGCCCGGCGAGGGCCGTATTGATCGGCAAACACGCCGACACCGGTGCCGTTTCGAACCAGGTAAGTGTGGTCGGCGAGATTCACGATCGCGGTGCGAAATTCGAGCACGCCTCGATTGTCGGGTAGCGGTACGCGCTTGCTGATGCCCGCATCGACCTGGACATAGAACGGCAGGTTCCCGGTATTCGCGAATCCGCTTCTAAGTCCGCTTCCGTAAATCCCATCGATGCTGAACGCGAATCCATGCCAGTTGTAAACGACTCCGGCGGAATTGGTGAACGTCTGGTCGTGATCCAGAAAGACATAATGACTATTGATGTAGCTAAGCTCGGCGGGCGTGAAGTTGAATTGCCCCGATTCCACCTGCGTACCCTGCGCGACGCTATAGGCGAAGTTCTCGTAGGCGTAGATATTTTCGTGAGTGTACGAACTCGTGAACTCGACTCCCCAAACGCGCCCCTTTGCGTAGTTGAATGTTTCGAAGATGAGCGCCGGCCCGAACTGTCCCTCGTCGATAAGATCGGCGGCCTTCTTGTAATAGGAATCGATGCCGACGTTCAGTCCGGGAATGACCTCTTGCGTAGCTCCCACATCAAACAAATGGTCGCGCTCGACCGTCGGCGTGCCGTTGCCCTTCGAAGGAGGCGCCCCTGTAGTGCCTTCGAGCTGCTTGATATCGCTGACCAGCACCAGTTCGGTTTCAGGGGGCGTCATCTGGCGGGCATAGCCGGCGTGCAGAGTAGTGCCCTTGAACGGAGTGTACACCAGCGCAACGCGGGGACTGGCCTGGTCCGCTCGCACCAGGCCGTCGTACAGGTCGAAGCGGACGCCGTAATTCAACGTCAATTTTTCCGCCAGCTTCCATTCGTCCTGGATGTAGCCGCTGTAAATCCAGGTTTGCAGCGCGAGGTCGTCAACGAACGAGATCGGTGTGGTCTCAGGCACTCCGCCCACGATTTTGAATGTTGACTCATGATTGTCGATCTCGGCGCGCTCGGCGTCGAAATACCCGCCGAGTCGAAAAGTGTGATCGGCAACTCCGTGGTAAGCCGTGTCGATCTGAAAACCGTTGCCCCAGTCGCTGCGAAAAACCCTCGACGCGGCGCCGTTATAGATCAGGTCGCCCGTGTGGTCCGGATTGAAAGTAACCGCCGAGTAACGGCTGAACGGCGCGATCTGGTAATCGAAATCCGATCCAATGACTCCCTGCAGCGCCAGCACGTTGAAGTAGTTTTGCTCGAACTGGTTGTCGCGGACTTTCGCCGACGGATAGACGGGCACCCCTGCCAGCACGAACACCTGCGGCTGATTCGGGTTCGCGGGAATCTGAAAGTGATTGATCGCGGTCCCCGTGATCAAGCTCAGCCGCATCGTGGAATTTAGAAAGTACGAGAAGTATCCGAAGCCGGCGCCCTGGTTGCTCGTGTCGTGAATCGCCGTGGGTCCGGGCGTCGGCGGCTCGACTCCGCGATCAGTGCCGAGATATTGGCCCGTCACGAAGTAGCTGAAGTTGCCCTTCGATCCGCCGTACTCGAAACTCGGCTGCGTGGTCCCGCGCTGCCCGCCGTAGAAATCAACGTCGGCCAGGTTGTCGAGCAGCCCGTCTTTGGTCTTGATATCGACGATTCCTGCCGTTCGCAGGCCGAACTGCGCCGGCAGCACACCCGTCAGCAGGCTGATCGAGTTGGCGAAGCGCGGACTAAGCACCTGCCCGAAACCGGTGATGCCTTCGGGAAGCTGGACCCCATTTATCCGGTACTGAAGATTGGCGTGGTCTCCGCGCACGTGGATCTGTCCGTACGAATCCTGCGCGACGCCCGGCGCCTGCAGTATCACCTGGTTCAGAGGCGTGTTCGCGCCCTGCGGCAATTGCTGGATCGCCTGCTCGCTGAACGTGTATTTGCTGCCGCCCGTGTCCGGCGACAAAGAGTTGCGCGCCTTGTTCAGCCGCGTCGCAGCGACCTTGAGGCTAACCTCCTTTTCGGCTTCCATCGCGAGCACCAATGGCGCGGCGCCCTTCGTCGAGACCGTCACGATCTCCGTCGCCGTCTTGAATCCTTCCTTGGTCGCCACGACCGCATAGGCGCCGCGCGCCCCCACGCTTAACGAAAATTCACCCGCATCGTTGCTCGAAGAATGAGCCACAACCCGCCCGTTGGAGGCCTGCAGCCGGATCGCCGCTTGCTTGATCGGTCTGCCGAGCGCGTCTTTCACCACGCCCGTGATTCGATATTTCGTGGTCGTCGAGGTTTTCAAATTAGCCGCCACCGCGGCCGTGCAAATAGCCAGCTGAATCAGGAACCCGGCAACCGAGATCCATAAAAATAAATTCCTTCGCATCGCAACCTCTCATAACGTTCAAGATCCTCCCGCGCTTTCCGGACGCGAGTGGCGCCGCGCGAACTGATCGCGCGCACCCTGACAATCGGATGGGTGGAAAAGGGGCTTAGAGCGATACGGGCGGAGCGCGCACGCGCGCAGCCGAGAAGACCGGCGACTCGGATCGGATTGGCGCGGCGATGAATATCGTCCCGGCTATCGCCGGTCCGCGCGTGACGGTCGCCGCCGATGCAACCGAGCCCGGCGAATGCAACGCGAGTTGACAAACGGGACAGCGTCCCTCGTCAGCACTGAGCGCGGCGGTTACGACCCTGTCGCGCGAAACGGCGCCCTCATGAAAATGAGCCGCGCCAATCGCCTGCGACACGAGTATTAGCGCCGCGCCAAAGATCGCGATCGCGCGCGCCGCCGCTCGGCCGCCTTTGTGAAACCTGGATAGCATCGGATCTTGCCCGGCACGGATGACTGCCGCCGGACTCTATCTCGGGTCAAGCGTGCCGTTTGACAACCAGATATGTCAAGCGCCCCCCGCTCTCCCCCCTTCCCCCTGCTGAAACATCCCACGTTTGGCGAAACTCCAAAAATACGGCTAAGTTGGCTGCGAGACAGGAGGATCGGCATGAACCAGTTCAACGTCGGCGACGTCAAGATAACCCGGATCATCGAAAGCGAGGCGCCATGGCCGGGCACCTTCATCATGCCCGACGCCACCCGCGAGAATGCCCTGAAAGAAGCCGACTGGCTCTATCCCACCTTCTCCGACGAAAAGGGCAACCTCCGCATGAGCATCCACGCGTTGGTGGTTGAATCGCAGGGCAAGCGCATCATCGTCGATACCTGCATCGGCAACGACAAGGTTCGTTCGAACCCGGTGTGGAGCAATCTGAAGCTGCCGTTTCTGAGCGACCTGGGAAAAGCGGGTCACACGCGCGACCAGATCGATCGCGTCATCTGTACGCATCTGCACGTGGACCACGTGGGGTGGAATACGATGCTCAAGGACGGCAAGTGGGTGCCGACGTTCCCCAACGCCCGCTACCTGATCGGCGGCACCGAGTGGGATTACTGGTCGAAGTTCGACGGCAAGGACATGCGCGATCCGGTCGAGGATTCGGTGCGTCCGATTGTTGACACAGGGATGGCCGATCTGATCGACTCGAACTTTCGCGTCACCGACGAAGTATGGCTCGAGCCGACGCCGGGCCACACTCCCGGACATCACAGCGTGCGGATTTCGTCGAAAGGGCGGGAAGCCGTGATCACCGGCGATCTGATGCATCATCCGATTCAATGCCGATATCCCGAATGGGACGACTTGTTCGATTCCGACGGCGCGATGGCGAAGAAGACGCGACGCGCGTTCTGCGAGAAGTACGCAGACACCAACGTCGTCGTTTTCGGGACGCATTTTGCCACGCCATCGGCGGGAAAGATCGTGAAGAAGGGCGACTCGTTCAGATTCACGGCCTGAGCCAGGCGTGCAGCGCGACATTCCAGAGCCGTCCCCGGCGCCGCGCGAGCTGACGGGTCGCGGTATCGCGCTCGGCATCGCCTTGGCGCTGATCCTCGGCGCGGCAAACGCCTATCTGGGCCTGTACGCGGGCCTGACCGTATCCGCGAGCATCCCGGCCGCCGTGATCTCGATGGCAATTCTGCGGATTCTCGGCGGCTCGACGATCCTCGAGAACAACGTGGTGCAAACGATCGCATCGGCGGGCGAGGCGGTCGCGGCCGGCGCGATCTTCACGTTTCCGGCGCTGGTGATTCTGGGCGGCGTGAGAGCGCTGCCGTACGTCGAGGTGACGGCGCTATGCGTCGTTGGCGCGACGATGGGCGCACTGATGGTTGTGTTCCTGCGCCGCGCGTACATCGTCGAGGAGCGGCTGCCGTTTCCCGAAGGGGTAGCGTGCGCGCAGGTGCTTCGCGCCGGTGATGCACAGGCAAATGTTCGCCCCCTCGTAGCAGGCGGTTTGATCTCGGCGGCTCTCAAAGCGCTTCAGGACGTCGCCGGAATTATTCCGGGCGCAGTCTCGGGCGCGCGATGGGTCGGCAGCGCGGCGGTGGCCGGGTCGCTCGATATTTCGGCGGCGCTGCTCGGCATCGGTTATATAGTAGGAATCAGGATCGCAGCGCTGGTATTCGCCGGCGGAGCATTCGCGTGGCTGGTCGCGATTCCGGTGCTCACGGCGTTTCATCCCGGGCACGGGACTGGCGACGCCGCCGCGACCGCGTCGCAACTGTGGAGCAGCCAGGTGCGCTATCTCGGGGTCGGTGCGATGCTCACCGGTGGAGTCGTAACACTATGGCGGTTGCGCACCCGCATCGCGTCCGCGATCGTTGACAGCATCCGGATCGTGCGGTCGACGCAGGCAGCCGTCGCGACCGCCCGCGAGGACACCGATCTTCCGGCGCGCGCGGTGCTGACCGCGGTGGCGCTTTGCGTTCCGGTTATCTTCGCCATCTGCCTGGGGCTGAGCGGGCAGGTCGCGCTCAGCGCGGCGCTGGCAGTTATCCTGACGTTGATCTGTTTTTTCGCGACGGCGATCGCCGGCTATCTGACCGGAATAGTCGGCGCGTCGAACAATCCCGTCTCGGGCGTCACGGTGATTGTGTTGCTCGCCGTGGCGCTGTTTCTGAAATTGGCCGGCGTGTCACAAAGCGTCGGACCGCAACTGGCGATTCTTTCGGGCGCGATCGTGTGCACGGCGGCTGCGATGGCGGGTGATTCCACTCACGACCTAGCGACCGGTTATCACGTCGGCGCAACGCCGCGCTCGCTCGAAATCGGCGTGCTGGTCGGCGCGATCGCATCGTCATTCGTAATGGCGCCGATTCTGAATCTGCTGATCGCCGGCTACGGAATAGCAGGCACTGCGACCGCGCGAGCCGGCGCGCTTGCCGCTCCGCAAGCGTTTCTGATGGCGAAAGTTACGCAGGGAGTTTTTCACGGCGGATTGCCGCTGGGAACCATAGCAGCGGGCGCCGCACTCGCGGCGATTCTCGGATTCAGCGATCGCTATCTGGAACGGATCGGATCGAAGTGGCGCACGCCGATCATGCCCGCCGCGATCGGTCTCTACCTTCCGTTGGGACTCAGCGTAACGATTTTTATCGGCGCACTCGCGCACTCGCTTTTTGGACCCGAAGATGCGGCCGAGAGCGGTCCTGGTATTCTGCTGGCGGCCGGTCTGGTGGCGGGCGAGGCGCTGATGGGCGTTGCGAGCGGCGCGATGGTCACGGCGGGAGTCAGGCTGCCGATCTTCTGATCTGACTTAGCCGAGCGACTGGTATCTAAGCCTCGCCGGCGCGGCCACGGCAGCGCTGCACTCCGGCACGCCCCCCCTCTCCGAACTTGCCGCTGCCATTGCCGTCAAATTGATGGGGCATGCTCCCCGCTCGGGCATGCTGGCCGGACGGAGTCGAATCTCGCATGTTCGCTCCTGCAAGCGCCACGGAGAGAGCGTTCAACTATTTGCGCATCTGGCGCAATTGCCGATGGGTTAGCATCCAGCGCAGCTCGCCGCCGCCACGTTCAAAGCGCGGGGCCAGGTCCATCGCGATACATCCCCCGGTCTTCAACTTCAGATGAGTGACATCGCCTGCGCCGGTCAGCAGAATCGACGCGATGGCGCTCAGTTGCGGCTCGTGTCCGACGATCATCACCTCGCCATACTTTGCAAATGCGCGCAGCGCGGCCACCGCGTCGGCGGGCGCCACACCGGTCGCGAGTGCGGGCAGCACCTGCGGCGGCGGAGTATTTTCGTAGGCCGCTGAGACAATCTCGGCGGTTTCCGCGGCGCGCGCGAGCGGACTGGTCAGAATCACATCAAACTTCAGACCCATCGCGCGCAGACCGGCGGCCGCTCCGCGCATTTTTTCCTTCGAACGTTCCGTGAGCTTGCGCGCGCCGTCGTCGCCGCTCGATGCGGCCTCTTCGGCCGTCGCGTGACGCAGAATATAGAGCATCATGGGATTGTTTCCGTGGCAGATTGTGAGTTTATCGAATTGTGATTGGACTGCGGTGCGTCCTCGATCTCACGGCGCGCGATTTGCGATTGATTCAGTAGATCAGATTCGCTCGCATCCGCAGCCGGCGCGGGCGCGCTCACGGGCATCACCGCCAATCTGCCGGCGCGTCGAATTTCCGCGAGCGTATCGCGCATCGCGTCGGAGCGCTCGAACCGCCGCCACGCTCTCATGCATCGCCGGCGCAGTTTACTTTCGCGGCCAGCCAACGACTGAATCAACGCGCCGGCCGCGAGCAGGGTCCTGGGCGGCGCGGCGGATGTCTCGGCATACGACAACAGCCAGGCGGATGCCACCGTGACGTCGTGATAAAGCCCGAGCAATTCCTGGAGCGCCTCGAGCCGCGCCAGGGTCTTTTTATGGCGCTTGGCGCCCAGCGGCGCGATCATCTCGAGCTCGTAGCGCAGCCGCTTGACCCGAACGCGGAGCTTGTGGAAAACCAGCGTCGGGGCGTCGCCGGCAAGTTTTCTGCCAAGACGTGCTGCACTGTGCGTAGCCGGCCTGATCAATTGGGCGGCGACGGGCCCGAGCATCCGGTCGCCGCCGATTTTCTTGATCGCCGGCCGCGACAGTTTCGCGATCAAGTTCCGATAGCGCTTCGACGCGAGCAGATGATACAGCTTCGCGTGCTCGGACTTGCGCCGTTCGTCGAGCGCCGCGATCATCGGAGCGATCGCGGCTTTCAAATTGGGATCGATTTTGGCGGCGCGAGCGCCGATCAACGCCGCCGTCACGTCACATTCGCGGACGGCGCCGGCCTGAGCGCCGAACCACGGAATGTCGCGCCGGTAGATCTTGAGCTGCGGGGCGTAGATGACGCTCGAGAACAATTCGATCGACGCGCGCAGGCGCCGCGACGCGACGCGAAGTTGATGCAGCGGCTCCTCCGCGCCGGCCTCGGCCGCGTTCTGATGCCACAACAGCGATTCAGCCCCGAACGCGATCGCTTTGCGCGCGGCGTCGGCGACGGTTTCGCTCGGGAAAAGCGTCAGCCTGCGTGGCGGCGCATCGGAGCGCGAGGCTTCTGCCACGGTGCTATTCCTTGCGCGCCGATGCGCGGTTGTCGGCCGAATCGGGACGCGGCTTGCCGTATGCGGCCGACAAATATTCGGCGATGTGTTTTCTAAGCTCGCCCTGCAGCTCCTCGATCGGAAGACGCGCATCGACCGAGACGAAACCGAACTCACTGGACAAGCGCCGGTACTCGTCTATCAGGCGGCCCTGGTAGCGCTCGAATGAATCGAACAAGTCGATGCCGAGCGCGAGATGCATCCCGGATTCCCAGTAGTCCATCCCCTTGCCCATGATCACGCGGGGAATGAGAGATTTGACATCGATGTCGAGGTAGAGGACCAGGTCCGGGACCAGCGCCATCCCGAACACCTCGCGCGTCCATTGGGGATCGGCGCCCATCACGAAGTTGCGTGCGAACGCGGTGTACATGTAGCGATCGGCGATCACGATAAACCCCGCCTGCAAAGCCGGCAGGATTTCGTGCTCGAGACGATCCGCAAAATCGGCGGCGTAAAGCAGCGAGAAGGTCGTGACCGTCAGCCGATGGCCGGCCTTGGCCTCGTTGATGGTCTCGGAGAGCAGGGGAGAGCGCGTCCATCCGGTGTTGCTGACGGCGTAGCCTTCGAGTTCGAGCCACGGCCGGAGCAGTTCAATCTGCGCGGAGCGGCCGACGCCGTCGGTTCCTTCGATCGCGATCAAGTGGCCGGGCAGCCGCTTTTTCGCGAGGTACGGCAGGCCGTGCCCGTACCAGGTCTTAGCGCGGCTGGGATGTGACGCCATTTTTTTCGTTCGCTCGATTGCGGTCGTAGTTGCGAAGAATTTCCTGGACCATCGTGCGTATGACTCTCTGTTGATTGGGGATCTCGGCGGTCGCGTCAATCGGACGCATCCCGAACTCGAGCGTCAGTTGATCGTAAATTTCGAGCACGCGGCTCTGAAACATGCGGAAACTCTCGACCGGATCGGTCGAGAGGCCGACATCCATCCCGGCCTCGTGGTACTTGAGCTTGGCGCGGCCCGCCAGCAGCCGCTCGAGCGAAATGTCGATCGGCACGCGAAAGTAGAGCGTCAGATCGGGGCGCAGCGCGGGGCTGTAAACCGCGCGGACCCACTCGGGATGGACGCCGCGCGCTACGTCGCGCGCGAAGGCCGTGTACACGTAGCGATCGGCGAGCACGATCATGCCGGCCTTCAGCGGCGGAAGGATCTGATAGGTCAGCCGATCGGCGAAATCGACCGCGTGCAGCAGCGAAAAGGTGGTCGGCGTCAGCAGATTTTTTTTCTTGCCGCGCTGCATCGAACGCCGCACCAGCCGCGACGAATTCCACTCCGTGAAATGGACGGGGTAGCCACGCGACCGCAGCCATCGCTCGAGCAGCAGTAGTTGCGTCGATTTGCCCGAGCCGTCGATTCCCTCGACGCAGATCAATCGTCCGCGATAGGGATGCGGCGTTTCGAGCAGGGTCTTGGGCGCGGTCCCGGCCGCAGACTTAGGCCCGATAGAGGATGGACTAACGTCGCCGTTGGGGGAAGGTACTGCGGCAAGCAGCTCTGACGCTGCAGGACCACCTGGCGATCCAGCAGTCTCGATAACAGGTCGGTCCTTCTCTCGCATGTCCATAGCTCGAGGTCGGCTTTCTCGCGCTTCGAATCGACTCCGACGATTACACGGCCCGGTGAGTACCTGACCTCGATATTTTTAACCACACCGAAGTGGCTTCGATCCAGCGCGTCCGCGACCCGCAGAATCGCGGCAAGGCCTCTGATCACACGGCGCTTGGCGGGGCTAAGCGACCTCAAATCCGGCGAATCGAGCTTGGGGGCTTGCTTGCGATGTCCGCGAGCCGCCTGTGCGATGACCTCGATTTCGTCAGCGTCGAAGCCGAACAGCTCCGCATTCTTAATCAGGTAGTAAGAATGGCGATTGTGCCGGTCATGATCAATCGCGTGGCCAATATCGTGTAATAACGCCCCGAATTCAAGCAGTTCCCGCGAGGACCTGGGCAGCCCCAAAACCGGCGCCGTCGCGTCGAACAGCTTGAGCGCAAGCCGCACGACCTGTTTGCCGTGATCGTTACTGCCCGCGAATCGCGCCGCCAGAGCGCCGACCGAGCGGCGCCGCGCGTCAGCGGCCGAGCGCGAGTCGATCTTGTGCGCGAGACCCAGCAGGACGCCTTCGCGCAGCGCCCACGTGCATGCGACCAGCTCCGGCGCACCGGATTTCTTCAGGATGAAATTTACCAGCGTGGCCGCGGCCGGCATCAGGTCCACCCGCTTCGCGTCCATTGCGGGAAGATCGACGCGCAGTGCCGCGTTTGCCGCGACCAAGTCGCGGGTCAGATCGGAAATTTCGCCGGCCGAGGCGCTCGCGCCATGCAGGCGGCCCAGTTCCTCGCCGCGCGAGGATCGCGCCATCGCGACCAGCGTGTTGATCGTGCCCGACGTTCCGATTGCGCGGGCCACGCCGGCGCGCCGCGCCTTTCGCATCAGCGGCCCGATCGCGCGCTCGAGATGCGCTTCCAGCCCGCTCAACTGCGTGCCCGATGGCGGGTCGTCGATGAGAAATCGCTCGGCCAGCCGCGCCGCACCGAGCTTCACGCTGTGCATCCATAGCGGCCGCCCGTCCTGCACCAGCACCAATTCCACGCTGCCGCCGCCGACGTCGATCAGCAAATGAGGTCCGCCGTCGAGTCCCAGTGCGTGGCGCGCCGCCTGAAAGATCAGTCGCGCCTCGTCGAGTCCGGAGATTACTTCAACCGTCAGTCCCGTCTCGCGCTTGATGCGCCGGATGAATTCCGCACGATTGCGTGCTTCGCGCACCGCGCTGGTCGCCACGGCGCGCAATCG
Source organism: Candidatus Binatus soli (assembly GCA_002479255.1). GTDB lineage: Bacteria > Desulfobacterota > Binatia > Binatales > Binataceae > Binatus > Binatus soli. The sequence continues at coordinate 56,115 of DLMJ01000030.1, forward strand.
GTCCACCCTGCGCACTTGCAGCAGCCGTTTGAAGTTCAGCAGTGCGCGCACCGCGAGGTCCATCGATTCTGCGGTCAGCCGTCCCGTCGTGAACGAGCGCCGGCCCAACCGCACCATCTCTTTGACGCGGTCAACGACCTCGAGGTGACCCTCGCGGTTCACGTCCGCCACGATCATGTGGACGGAGTTGGATCCGACATCGATGGCTCCCAGCCGCTTCGATAGAAGGTGGCGTCGCTGCCGCTCGAAGTCATCCATATTGCCCCAATCCGCACCGGCGCGCTGAAAATATCGCGCACTCAACCTGCGATGATTAGAAAGGATGCGCGTTACGACGCGATGAACGCCGAATGTCGAATTTGTTTTCGCGGTATCATCGCAAATCCATCAGGTTTAATCTGAACCGAGCACGCCGCACGGACGTATTTGCTTGGCATCCGCAGCCTCATCCGCGATTGGAATCGACCATCCCGAGTACGGGTCCTCCAGCCACAAGTGGCTGATTGCGCTGGCCGTGATGCTGGGCACGACGCTCGAGGTCCTCGACTCGTCGATCGTCAACGTCGCGCTGCCGCACATGCAGGGCAGCTTTTCGGCGAGCGTCGACGAGATCGCGTGGGTGCTCACCAGTTACCTGGTCGCCAACGGGATCATGATTCCCATGACGGGATGGATCTCGTCGCGCTTCGGGCGCAAGCGCTACTTCATGATGTCCGTCGCCGTGTTCGTCGCCGCCTCGGGCCTGTGCGGCGCCGCTCGATCTCTCGATCAGATGGTCATCTTTCGACTGATACAGGGCGCGGCGGGCGCGGCGATGGTTCCGTCGTCGCAGGCGATCCTGATGGAGACATTCCCGCCCAACGAACAGCAACTCGCGATGGCGACGTGGGGGGTGGGCCTGATGGTTGCGCCGATCATGGGTCCGACGCTCGGCGGATGGATCACCGACAATTGGAACTGGCGCTGGAATTTTTACATCAACCTGCCGGTTGGCATCGCTGCGTTCCTGATGGTTTGGACGTTCGTTCACGACCCCGCATACTTGCGGACCCGCCGCGCCAAGGGCGGCAAGACCGACTACGCCGGCATCATCCTGCTCGTGGTCGGGCTCGGCCTGGGGCAACTCGTGCTCGATCGCGGCCAGCGCGCCGATTGGTTCAGTTCACCATGGGTCGTTTGGGGTACAATTTTTTCCGCGATCTGCCTCGTGGGACTCACGATCAACGAATTGCGCACCACCGAGCCGATTCTGGATCTTTCAATCCTTGGGATTCCCGTTTTCTCGATGTCCGTGATGCTGATGGTCGCGATGAGCTTTGCACTGTTCGGCACCGGACTGTTGAATCCCATTTTTCTTCAGGAGCTGATGGGTTACAGCGCGTGGAAGGCGGGTCTGGTGCTCGCGCCACGAGGACTCGGCACGATGGCAGCGATGCTGATCGTCGGACAGCTTGCGCGCTACCGCTACGATACGCGTTCGTTGATCGGCGTTGGGTTCACCATAATGGCAATCGCCTTATGGACGATGGCGGGCTGGAACACTCAAGTCAGCACGTGGACGGTGACGTGGCCCAGCCTCGTCATGGGAGTCGGGATGGGCATGATTTTCCCTACGCTGTCCGCCACTACGCTTTCGTGCGTCAGCCGCGAGCGCGTCGGCTACGCCGCGAGCCTCTACAACATGATGCGCAACACCGGCGCTGCGATCGGCATCTCCTACATGACAACCGTGCTCGTGAATCATGAGCAGACGCATCAGTCTTATCTGGTCGAGCATTTCACCGCCTTCGACGCGTGGAAAATGAGCGCAGCGTCGCGGCTCACTCACGGCGGGCGCGGCTTTGACTACATGCCGCAAATACTCACTGGCCAGAAGCAGGGACTTGGCATGGTGTACGGGATGATTCAGCGCCAGGCGATGATGCTGTCATTCAACGACATCTACCGCACATTGGCTATTGTAATGGTGATTCTGATTCCGACCTTCCTGTTCCTGCGCCGCGCCCAATCCAGCACCTCTACGGCCGCCCACTAGTCCTTCATCTCCGCGAGCACTCGCTCGAAGACCTCCAGCGAGTGGCGATCGAACAGCACGAATTCCACACGCACGAGCGTCGTCGGACTGTCGAGATGCGCGCGCACTTCCTGGAGCATCACCCGCGCGCATCGCTCGATTGGAAAACCCGCGATGCCGGTGCCGATCGCCGGAAATGCGATCGACTTGAGCGAGTTCTCTTTGGCGCGCATCAGCGAGTTGCGCGTGGCCGCGCGTAGATTCGGCTCCGACGTCGATTCTCCCAGCCGCATGCTCGCTGCGTGAATTACGTGCCGCGCGCGCAGCCGTCCCGCGCCCGTAATCGCCGCCTCGCCGATTGCAATCGGCCCGATCCGGTCGCATTCCTGCTGGATCGCCGGCCCGCCCTTGACGCGAATCGCGCCCGCGACGCCGCCGCCCAGCTTCAGATCGTTGTTCGCCGCATTCACAATCGCATCCGCATCCGCCTCCGTAAGGTCGCCCTGACGGAGCCCGATCTTTGCGCGCCAATCTTTACTCATTGTCACCTCGTACCCAGTCAAAAAGTGAAAACGTGAAACCGTGAAAAATGAAAAATGGAATGCGAACGTCTCGCATCGATTCTGTTATTATCGCGCCAATCGAGAATAACCCGAAACGCCGTGCTCACCGTGTGGATCAGCGAATGGACTGCTCGGCTGCGATTCGTCGCGCAGATTGCGCCGGCGCTCGTCGCGCTCGCGGGATGCGGCCAATATCGCACCGATCGTTCGCCCGGGACGATCCAGGTCGATATCGAAACCTCGCCGACCTCGACCGACCCGCGCTTTGCCACCGACGCGACTTCATCGCGTATCAACGAACTTATTTTCGATTCGCTGGTAAAGACCGATCGCAACGGCCAATTTGTCGGTCATCTTGCTGACCGCGTCGAGCATCCTTCGCCCACGGAAATTGTTTTTCATCTCAAGCACGGGGTGCGCTTTAGCGACGGACGCGAACTGACGGCGCGCGACGTAATATTCACTTACAATTCGATTCTCGCGCCCGAATCGATGTCGCCGAAACGGGCCGGCATCGAGCAGTTGAAGTCAATCGATGCGCCCGACGACTACACCGTCGTTATGACTACCGCGCATCCGTACGCGCCCGCCCTTGAGATGGCGACGGAGGGTATCGTGCCCGCGGGTACTTCGCTGCCCTCGAAAGAAAACGCAGCCGCTCCCATCGGCAGCGGCCCCTTTCAGATGGTTGGTTACGCGCGCGATGAAGCCGCGCGGCTCGAGCGCAATCCGTATTATCCATATCCGTCAGGCGCGCCACGATCGATCCTCTTCAAGATCGTTCCCGACCCTACTGTGCGCGCGCTCGAACTGGCAGAAGGTGTTTGCGATTTCTCGGGAAACAATATCGAGTACGACGTGTTGCCGTGGCTCGGCTCGCACCGGTTTCTGGAAGTCAGCAGAACTCCCGGTACTACCTACAAGTACCTGTCTTTCAACTTTCGTGATGCTCGCCTGCGCGACTTACGCGTGCGGCGCGCCATCGCCTATGCGATCGACCGCAAAACAATAGTCAATACCATCTTGCGTGGCACTGGGCGGGTAGCTACCGGCATGCTCTCACCCGAGAATTGGGCATACGAGGCCAATGGCACTACCTATTCCTTCGATCCAACAAAAGCGCGTCAACTGCTGGATCAGGCTGGCTACACGGCCGGAAGCAACGGGATGCGCGGGCTCCGATTCGAATACAAGACGACTCCGGAAGGCGCGCGCCTGGGCGAGGTGTTTCAGGCGATGCTTCAGCGAGTGGGTATCGAGCTGACTATCCGGACGCTCGACTTCGCCACCTATTACGCGGACATTCAGGCCGGAAGCTTCGACCTGACCTCTCTACAATGGGTCGGAATCAACGACCCGAACAGCTACTACATGGTATTCGATTCGCAGAAGACGCCACCGCACGGACAGAATCGGGGTTACTACTCGAACCCTGAGATGGATCGGCTGGTCGAAGCGGGAATGAGTACGGTCGATCCGAAATGGAGGAAAAAAATATACGGACAGGTGCAGCAACTCGCCGCCGAGGAACTGCCGTACGTTTCGCTGTGGTGGGTTGACAATGTGGCCGTGATGAATCGGCGGCTGGTTGGCTTCGATGCATATCCCAATGGCAGCTTCCGTTCGCTCGCGACGGTGACGCTCAGTGGCCCCGGCGGCGGAGGGCAGTGGCAGTGATCCAGTGATAAATTACCTGGTCCGGCGCTTGCTCGCGCTCGTGCCAGTCGCGCTCGGCGTGGCGACACTGACGTTCGCGATTATCCACCTTGTGCCGGGCGATCCGGTAGTTGCGATGCTTGGCGAGACCGCTGCGCCCGCCGACATTGTTGGGATGCGGCATCAGCTGGGCCTCGATCGTCCGCTGCTGGAGCAGTACGCGGCATATCTCGGTGGACTCGCCGTCGGCGATCTGGGTGAATCGATTTCATATCGCAAGCCGGTCTCGCGTCTAATCGCCGAACGCTTTCCGGCCACAATCGAGCTCGCTGCGGCGGGGATGTTGGTCGCTGTGCTGTTGGCATTCCCGCTGGGAATAATCGCGGGTTCGAATCCCGGCGGCGCCGGCGACCTCGGCGCGATGGGATTTGCCATTGTCGGCATTTCGATTCCCCACATCTACCTCGGCCCGTTGCTCATGATTTTGTTTTCACTGGACCTGCGCTGGCTGCCGCTCACCGGCCGCGGGGGTCTCGAGCATCTGGTCCTGCCCGCTGTCACTCTTGGCACCGCGCTGGCCGCGATCCTTGCGCGGATGTTGCGCCAGAGCCTGATTCGCGTGCGCGAGAGCGACTATATGCGCACCGCGCTCAGCAAGGGGTTGAGCGCGCGGTCCGCCCTTGTTCGCCACGGCCTTAAGAACGCGCTCACATCGGTCGTGACCATCATCGGACTTCAGATGGGCGCGCTGCTGAGCGGCACGCTCATCACCGAAATAATTTTTTCGTGGCCGGGTATCGGCCGCTTGCTGATCAGTGCGATAGGGGCGCGCGACTATCCGGTGGTCGAAGGATGCGTACTCACGTTCGCGATGACTTACGTCATTGTGAACATGGCGACCGATTTCGTTTATGCGATCGTAGACCCGCGAGTGAGAATCTCGTGAATGTGCGCGTCCGCAATCCGTCACTGGCTATTGGGGTGACTACTGTTGCCGCGGTCGTTGTCGCTGCGATCCTGGGTCCGCTGCTGTTTCGCGCCGATCCTTTGTCGATCGATCTTGCGAACACGCTCGCCGGGCCCAGCCGCGCGCATCCGTTTGGTTGCGACGCGCTTGGCCGCGACGTGCTCGCCCGGGTCCTGTCTGGCGCGCGGCTCTCGCTCTCGATCTCCACCGTCGTCGTTGCGATCTCGCTCGTCGTTGGCAGCCTGATTGGCGCAACCGCCGCGCTGTCGGGCGGTCGAATCGACAACCTGGTAATGCGCGGCGTGGATATCGTCCTCGCCTTTCCGGGAATCCTGCTGGCGATCGCGCTGGCGGCGATTCTCGGACCAGGTCTAATCGATCTTGCGATCGCGCTAACTGCGATGGGATGGACCGGCTACGCGCGCATCGTGCGCGGCGAAGTGCTGACCTTGCGCGAGCGCGACTACGTTCTCGCTGCCGAGAGCCTGGGCGCCAGCCGGTCGCGCCTGCTGATGCGCCATCTGATCCCCGGCGTCGTTGGACCGCTTGCCGTGCAGGCGACCTTCGGAATCGGCGGAATCATCGGCGCCGAAGCCGCGCTTTCATTTCTTGGCCTGGGCGCGCTGCCGCCCACGCCCAGTTGGGGTAACATGCTTGACGCCGGCCGCGCCTTCCTGCTCGTCGCCCCGCATCTTACGACCGCGCCCGGACTCGCGATCGGGCTTTCGATTCTCGGCTTCAACCTGCTCGGTGATGGGATTGCGCAGAAAGTGGGGCATCGCGCCTGACGGTCGAGCGCTTCCATCGCCCGGCGTGCGAAGCGGGGAAATTTCGTGATACTCATTCTGATTGGGAAGTGAGCGCGCGCAATGGACAAAATCGAACCCGGCGAAATGGTCCGGCGGCTGACCGGCTTCATCCGCACCGAGGGCCGTTTCGACAGCGTCGCGATCGAGAATTTTCGCAAGATGCCCGGCGGGGCGTCGCGCGAGATCTGGTCGTTCGATTGCTCGATGGAGCGCGGCGGCGAAACGAATCGTCGCGCGATGGTGCTGCGGCGCGATCCTGGCGCTCACAATATCTCCACCAGTCGCCGTCACGAGTTCATGGTGATTCGAGCCGCTTTCGCAGAACGCATTCCGGTTCCCGAGGTGTTTTGGGTTTCGGAAGATCCCGCCGTTCTCGGTTCCGCGTTTTTCATCATGGAGCGGATCGAGGGCGAAACTTTGGCGCGTCGCCTGCTCCGCGACGACACTTACGCCCGCGCGCGCGAAGTGATGCCCGCGCAACTCGCCGAAATTCTCGCGAAGATTCATCGAATCGATCCCGTCAAACACAAGCTCGACTTCCTGGCCGAGCCGGGTGACAACGCGGCGCTGACCGAGGTCAGACGCTACCAGGAAAACTTTCGACTCTTCGCGCTCGAACCGCATCCCGCCTTCGAATTGGCATTCCGATGGCTCCTGGGGCGCGTTCCGAAAACGGCGCGCAAGACGCTCGTACACGGCGATTATAGAATCGGCAATGTTATTTTTGGCCCCGAAGGCGTGCGATCGATCCTCGATTGGGAGTTGGCGCATCTCGGCGATCCCATGGAGGACGTCGGATGGATGTGCGTGCGGGCGTGGCGCTTCGGCAATGATCAGAAGCCGGTCGGAGGGCTTGGCCCCCGTGAGGATTTCTTCCACGCCTACGAAAAAGCCAGTGGCGCCGCCGTCGATCCCGAGGCGGCGCGATTCTGGGAGGTCTTCGGCAACCTGCGTTGGGGCATAATCACCATCAGCCAGGCCCGTACCCATATCGACGGATTCGTAAAAAGCGTCGAACTGGCCAGTATCGGACGCCGGACTGCCGAAACCGAGCTCGAATTGTTAAATCTCATCGAATAGCAACATGGTAGTTCCGCCGCCAACTAGCTAAACGTGAGCTGAGTAATAGATATGCAGGATCGACCGACTTCAGTTGAATTGCTCGAAGCGGCGGCCGACTTCGTCGATCGCGAACTCGTGCCCGCAATCGAAGGCGCGCGCCAGTTCCAGGTGCGAGTCGTGGCCAACGTGATGCGAATCGTCGCGCGCGAAATAAAACTGGAAGATCCGCTGGTTCGTAGCGAGGTGAAGGCTCTGGCGCGGCTGCTCGGGCACGACGCGCCGCATCTGCACAGCCTCGACGATCTGCGCACTGCCGCTGCCGGCATGGGCGAAGAGTTGACCGCGAAGATTCGCGCCGGCGAGGCGGACGACGGCGCCTGGCGCGGGGAGGTACTCGCAGTCGTGCGTCAGAGCGTCGAGGACAAACTGCGTATCGCGAATCCGCGCTACCTCGAGGGCGATATAGCCATTCGCAACGCCGCAAAGCCGCAAAAGGAGATCTGACTATATGTCTGAACTCAAAGTGGTACTACTTGAACAAGACGACCTGATGCATCCCAACACTGGCGAGTCTAATTTCAACGAGAGCGCATACTATAATTTCTACGATCGTGGTCAACACCTCGGCGGCTTCATCAGACTGGGTAATCGCGCAAACGAAGGTTACGCCGAAATGACCGCGTGCCTGTACCTCCCGGACGGAACCGTCGGTTTCATGTTTCAGCGGCCCGAGATCAAGGACAACAACGCTCACGATGCCGGCGGTGCAAGGTTCGAAGTCGTCAAACCGTTCGAACGCCATCGCGTTAGTTACCATGGCAAACTCTGCATTCTGAAGAATCCGCTCGAAATGGCCGATCCAGCCAGGGCATTCAAAAATAATCCATACTCGCAAGCGGCGCTCGAAATTGACTACGCGGCTGTTTCTCCCGGATGGGGCGGCGAAGTGCGCGAAAAAGTTGGAGATCAATGGGTTTCGCCGAACTTATCCGGTGACCCCGAAACTCAATTCGCAAAGGGGCACCTGGAACAGCTCGGCCGCGCAACGGGAAAACTGGTGCTTACGGCCGACGGCGCAGACCGCGAGTTCAAAATCGACGCGCTTGGTCTGCGCGATCATAGTTGGGGACCGCGCTATTGGCAGGCGCCGAAATTCTACCGATGGCTCACGATGAACTTCGATGAGGGTCTTGGCGCGATGGCCACAATTACGGTGAATCGCGACGGCAGCGAACGCCCGGGAGGATTCGTTGCGCGCAAAGGCCAACCGATTCTCAATATCGAGAAGGTCGATATTCAGACCGAATTCATCGGCGAGCAGCAGCTACACGACAAGATCAAAGTGAACTGTGAAACCGCCGACGGTGGAGCGCCAATAGTCATTACCGGCAAAGTGCTATCGATGATTCCGCTGCGCAACCGGCGCGCCGGTATAGTCACTCGAATCGCAGAAGGTATGACCGAATGGAACTGGGACGGCAAAATTGGCTATGGACTGTCCGAGTACCTGGATCACTTTGATGAGTAGGCTGCGCGTCGCTCGCGTCGGATAAGTCGGTCATCGTCCAAGTTTCAGCGCGCGCAGACTCACCGTGTACGGCGGATACGCGACGCCGCGTTCGGTGATAATCGCGGTCACCAGCTCGGCCGGGGTGACATCGAACGCGGGGTTGAACGTGCTGACGCCCTTCGGCGCGATCTGCTTGCCGCCGTACTCGGTGAGCTCGCGGCCCGAGCGCTCTTCGATCGGGATAGCCGCGCCGTCGGGACAGTCCAGGTCGATCGACGACAGCGGCGCCGCGACGTAAAATGGCACGCCGTGGCGCCGCGCCATCACCGCCAGCGGGTAGGTGCCGATTTTGTTCGCGACATCGCCGTTGGCCGCTGTGCGATCGGTTCCCACCACCACGCAATCGATCTTGTTCTGCGAGAGCACCGTTGCCGCCATGCTGTCAGCGATCACCGTCACCGGTATCCGATCTTTGTGGAGTTCCCACGCGGTCAGGCGCGAGCCCTGCAAAAATGGCCGCGTCTCGTCGGCGAACACCTGGATCTTTTTGCCCGCGTCGCGTGCGGCGCGCACCACCCCAAGCGCCGTCCCGTATCCCGCCGTCGCCAGCGCGCCGGCGTTGCAATGCGTCAACACTGTGGCCGGGTCTCCGATGAGTTCGGCGCCGAACCGGCCCAGCGCGCGATTCGCGGCCAGGTCTTCCCGGTAAATCGCGATCGCCTCCGCGCGCATGCGGCGAAATAATTCTGCCGCGTCGAGCGAGATGTTGTCGTCGAGCGCGCGGCCCATTCGATCCACTGCCCACGCCAGATTTACCGCGGTTGGCCGCGTGGCCTTGAGTGTTTTCGCGACCACCGCGAAGCGTTTCCGCGCCTTCGCGCCCGCGGTGCCCTTGATGCCGAGCGCGACACCCATTGCCGCCGCGACGCCAATTGCGGGTGCGCCGCGAATCACCATCGTGCGGATAGCTCGCGCGACGCCACGGTAGTCGCGATAGGTTCGAATTACCTCGCGCGCGGGAAGCAGGCGCTGATCGATCATACGAACCGTGTCCGCCCGCCATTCAATCGTCATCACGGCCATGTAGTCTGACTCTTTCGCACGCGAATAAGGTTTCAAAAAAGCTTATCAGCAACCTTGCATTGCTGTCATTCTTCGCCGCGCGGAGTTTATTCGGAGCGCAATTGGAACGCAGAATGACGCTGCGATACTTCAGATGAATTGAGCAATAGAAAACGGCGCAGCTGATACTTTGCGGCGCCGCTCAACGCTGCTCTCATTGCGCGATACCGCCATTGCGGCCGGTACGCGCGAAGCTTCCGTTAGACTTTTTCGTATGCTCCGCGTGCCCTTCGCCTTGCAGCTCCGGCATCGATCCATCGCGTGATCGCCGCAAATATCTCCGACGGCCGCTTCTGCTTGAGTCCCCGCACGTTGCGCACGTCGGCGGCCTTGAACTGCTTGGGAAGCGCCGAAAGCACGTTGCGCCAATTGACCCGGCCGCGTGGCCCGCCGCTGACCGCTTTCGCTCCACTGCCCCCACGACCGATCAACGATCCCAGCCGCGCTTCCTCTTCTTTGAGTTTACTCAGTAGCGACTCTTTCAAGCGGATGTCTTTGCGCAGATTCATGAGCAGAGTACGCGCCTGCCGCTGTACTTGTTGGAATGCCGATGTGGCTCCGCGAGAGGCCTTCTGTCGAGGCATTTAGCAATCTCCTTTCGGGGAATTGGTCAGTACAAATCAACTTTGAATATACACAATCAAACCTGATCCTACAAGTATCAAAGTCATTTTGTCCATTATCCACATCAGTCAATTGGATATAGCGCCAGATGCCCCACGACGCCATCAGACTACTCCGCGCAGCGCTAAAAGTTATCCGGCAGATAGTCAGATCGACTCGCCGATATTTCAGTCAGTCCCGGAAACGCAGTTGCCCGCCAACCAGGGTTCGCGTCCAGGAAAACAAACGGATCTGGGACGCTTATCGCCCTATTTGCGAGCAGGCAGCCATTGGGCCTAAGCGGGAAATAAAGGCCGGGGATTGGATAGCAAGAGCACTATGTTTGCGCTTGGCGCGATGCTATAAGCATTTCGGAATTCGGATTAGATGCGCGCCGTTGGTATCGCCCCACCACTTGACTATCTGTACTATCGATCAGGCTTCCGAATGCCTATAGATACAGACGGACTACGCCGCAGGGCAGCCGGGTCGCGCGCGAGGAGAGGGCAATGGGCCGCAGACTGTATGTTGGGAATCTGGCTTGGACTGTGACCGACCAGGATCTGCTCGACGCGTTTTCAGAAGCCGGAAAGGTGGACAGCTCGCAAGTCATCATCGACCGCGCCACCAACCGCTCGCGGGGATTCGGCTTCGTCGAGATGGCGACCGATGAGGCAGCCGAAGGCGCAATCAAGAAATTGAACGGCCGCGACATCAAGGGCCGTCCGATTCGCGTCAACGAAGCGCAGGCGCGCAGCGCCGGAGCCGGGGGCGGAGCCGGTGGCGGTGGCGGTGGCAGCGGCGAACGCCGCGGCGGACGCGACCACTAGCCAGTAGTTCCGGCATTTCAAAATAGCGCGCGATTGGGGTCGCCTTCCCGTCGCGCCGCAAAATGTACTGGACCCACTTGAGGGGACGCCTGATTCTCGGGCCGAACCCTTGCGGCTGCAAAAAAAACTCTCCTCGGATTGAACCATCACCGTGGAACTCATAACGCTTGAAGCGGATAGCGAGCGCGCCGTGATTGTGCCCGGCGCCGGATGCCAATGCCTGGGCTACCGCGCCGGCACGCTCGAGGTCATCGCGGGCCCTGCCCATCCCGACGCATGGCGCGAGCATCCGCATCGCGGCGGCATTCCGATTCTCTTTCCGTGGCCGGGCCGCGTCTCCCGCGCATGCTTCACGTTCAAGGGCCGCGAATACCGGCTGCCGGTGAATGAGCCCGCACGCGGGCACGCGATTCATGGCTTTGCGTGCGAACGCGCCTTTCGCGTGACGCGGCGCGAACCGTCTTTCGTCACGGCGATTCTCGATTCGTCGGACTATTCGGATTTAAATTCGATCTGGCCGTGGCCGTTCGTGCTCGAGATAGACTACGAAGTTGGTAATGGACTGAGATTGAAGGCCCGCATTACCAACACCGGCCGCTCGGTGATGCCGTTCGGATTCGGCGCGCATCCTTACTTTCACGCCCCTCTCAATCCCGCAGGCTTGCGCGATGCGATGCTGATTCAGCTCGACGCCAACGCTCGATGGCCGCTCGACGCGCGCCTCATACCCACCGGTGACGCCGAGCCGTTGGCAGGCAAGTACGACCTTCGCGCGCCACTTCCTCTTGGAGCTGATACTTACGACGACGCCTTCCGCATGGCGCCGATCGCGGAGCGAACCGCGACGAAAGATCCGTCCGCGCCGCGCGCGCGGCTCATCGATCCGTCGCTGAATATCGCGCTCGAGATTCGCGCCGGTCCCGCGTTCGGCGACTTCGTCGTCTATGCTCCCGCGGACAGCCCCGTGGTCGCGCTCGAGCCGTACACCTGCGCGCCCGATGCGTTCAATCTCGCGGCCCGTGGCATCGCGGCCGGAATGCGCGAACTCGCGCCCGGCGATACCTTCGAGGAGGGCTTCGAGATTCGCCTCAACGCCCCTTGAAGCGCGGCTCGCGCCGCTGCGCCAGCGCTGCCGCGCCCTCGCGAAAATCTTCGGTGCCGATCAGCGAGCTCTGCGCCAGCACCTCGAGTTCCTGAAATGTCATCTTGTCCAGGCCGTGGCCTTTGTCGATGATCCGCTTCGCCAGCCCGACCGCGATTGGCGCGTTGCGCGCCATCTCGCGCGCAAGCTCTTCGGCCGCCGCGATATGCGCACCTTCGGCGACGACGCGGTTCACCAGCCCAATCCGTTCCGCCTCCGACGCCTCGATCATCCGCGCCGTCATGATCAGCTCTTTCGAGCGCGCGTAACCGACCGTCCGCGTAAGCCGCGTGGTGCCGCCCACGTCGGGCACCAGGCCGATGCGCACTTCCGGCATCCCAAGCCGCGCGCCGGCAGCCGCCACCCTGGCATCGCACGCGAGCGCCAGTTCGAGCCCGAGTCCGCCGACGAAGCCATGCAGCGCGCCGATCACCGGCTTCTCGATACTCTCGAGCCGATTCAGCGATGCCTGCGACTCCGCCACAAAGCGCCGAAAGCGCGGCATGTCGGGGCCGCCGCCGTGGCCGCCCTGCGCGCCGGTGTCGTTGGCGAGCGAGGTGAAATCGATGCCCGCCGAGAACGCCTGGCCCTCGCCGTAAATGATAATCGCGCGAACCTCGGGACGATCGACCTCGTCGATCGCCTCTGGAATCGCGCGGAGCATTGCCTGGTTAATCGCGTTGCGCTTCTCGGGACGGTTGAGCGCGATATATGCGATCTCACCCTCGACTCGAACTTTGATTATCTCTTCTTCCATTTCTGACACCCTCATTGTTATTCAACCGTATGCTGCCGCGGTCCGCCAGACGCGAAACCGGTTTTCCCATCTGCTCGCGCCGCCGCTGGAAAGGCCGTTTGACCAAAACCGGCCCGGAACCTTGTACAGGGAGGCCGTCGGGTCTATGGCGGAGCGTATCGGGGACTCAAAAGGAAATTCCGGTTTATTGTGTTGTTTCGGTTATTCGGTTATAGGGACGCGTGACTTGGCGTGACGCGAGACTTCTGGGCAGCCTGCTCTAAGCAGAGAGGAAAGAGCGATGAAACACCCTGGCGGGAAAGTCCACATCGGTACGATTGCAATCGCGTGCATCGCCGCATCCGCGGTCGCCACGGTTGTCGCAATGCGCGTGCCACGGACCCTCGCATCGTCGCAATCCCCACGCGCGAGCGATCCTGCCAAGCAACCATCATCGCGGGTAATCGCCGCGGCCAATCATTCCCCGCGCATCAATTTTGCGAAGCTGCCGATGAGCTTTGAGCCGAACCTCGGCCAGAGCGATGGGCAGGTCAGGTTTCTCTCGCGCGGACCGGGCTACACGCTGTTCCTGACTGCGTCCGAGGCGGTGCTGTCGATGCGCTCGCCCTCAAAGAACTCTCGCCCTAATTCTTTTCCGCCGTCCCGAGCGAAGTCGAGAGAACCCGGATCAGGGATTTCTCGCGCGGCAGCCACGCGCGGGAATGACGCGAAAAAAGATAAAGCTGGCCGGTCCGCCGTGGTGCGAATTGCGCTCAAGGGGGCGGCGCGCGCGGCGCAAATCGAGGGTATCGATCGGATGGCGGGGCGGAGCAACTATTTCATCGGCAACGACCCGAAGAAATGGCATACCGATGTTCCCAATTACGCCAAAGTCGAACTCAAGAATGTCTATCCCGGAATCGACCTGATCTATCACGGCAGCGCGCAGGCCCAGCTTGAGTACGATTTCCGCCTTGCGCCGGGCGCCGACCCGAATGCGATCCGGCTCGGCTTCAGCGGTGCAGGCAAACTGGCCCTGAATGAGCGGGGCGATCTGATCGTCAGCGTCGGCGAGAGCAAGCTCATCGAGCATGCGCCGGCGATCTACCAGGAGAACGGCGGCGGGCGGCGGACGATCGCGGGCGGATGGAAGCTGCGCGGCGCGCATGAGGCGGGCTTTAGGGTGGCGGGCTACGACCGGAGCAAGCCGATTGTGATCGATCCGGTGCTGCTCTATTCGACCTACCTCGGCGGCAGCGGCTACAGCGTTGGCACGGGCGACCAAGGATCCGGCATCGCGGTCGATTCCGCAGGCAACGCCTATGTCACGGGGACGACGTCTTCGACTGACTTCCCGACCCTGAACGCTTTCCATGACAGTTGCTCATCCTGCTCCAGCGGCGGGACGGCTGCCTTTGTGACCAAGTTCAATCCGTCGGCATCGGGGGCGGCGTCATTGCTCTATTCGACCTACTTTGGTGGTAGCGGCGGCGAGAGTGGCTACGGCATCGCGGTCGATTCCGTAACAGGCAACGCCTATGTCACGGGATATACGTCCTCGACCGACTTCCCCACCAAGAACGCCTTCCAGGACACTTGCTCATCAGGGGAATGCGCTTTCGTAGCCGAGCTCAATCCGGCGGCGGTGGGACCGGCGTCGATCCTCTATTCGACCTATCTCGGCGGCAGCGGCGGCGACGTAGGCGCTGGCATCGCGGTCGATTCCGCAGGCAACGCCTATGTCACGGGATATACGTACTCGACCGACTTCCCCACCCTGAACGCCTTTCAGAGCACTTGCCCCTCCGCATCCAAGCGCTGCGCTGCCGCCTTCGTGGCCGAACTCAACCCCTCAGCGTCGGGAGTGGCGTCGATCCTCTATTCGACCTACCTCGGCGGCAGCGGCGGCGAGTACGGCTTCGGCGACAAAGGCATCAGCATCGCGGTCGATTCCACAGGCAAGGCCTATGTCACGGGAGTTACGTACTCGACCGACTTCCCCGTCCTGAACGCCTTCCAGAGCACGATGGGGAGCGTTTTAATTTCCTCCTTTCAACCCGCCGGATGGACGGGCGATGGAAGCACTGAGATTTTCGCAACGACATTGAAAGCCCCTCCAGTGGGCCCCGGAACAGTGACGGTTAATTATACAATTGCCGGCACTACTTATTTGGGAACGGATAATGGCGATGGAGCAATCAACGGAAGTCACCTCACGGGTAGTATTCATTACTCCGGCGGCGTAGTTTCTTTATCTTTTTCCAGCCCTCCCGATTATGGAACAGCAATCACTGTTGACTATGCACATATTGGAACAAGCAATGCTTTCGTAACGAAGTTGGACCCGACGCAGTCGGGAACGGCATCGGTGCTCTATTCGACCTACCTCGGCGGCAGCGGCGGCAGCTACTTGGGCGGCGACTCTGGCTCCGGCATCGCAGTCGATTCCGAAGCCAACGCCTATGTCACGGGACAGGCGTACTCCACCGACTTTCCCACCAAGAACGCCTACCAGAGCGTTAACAATGCCGCCAGCAATGGTGAGCCTACGGCGTTCGCAGCCAAGCTCAATCCGGCGGCGTCGGGAGCGGCGTCGATCCTCTATTCGACCTACTTGGGCGGCAGCGGAAGCAGCAGTGGCGGCGACTCAGGCGCCGGCATCGCGGTCGATTCCACAGGCAACGCCTATGTCACGGGATATACGTACTCCACCGACTTCCCCATCCTGAACGCCTTCCAGAGTACTTGCCCCTCTGCATCCGGCCCCTCGGGCTGCGATGCCGCCTTCGTGGCCAAACTCAACCCCTCAGTGTCGGGAGTGGGGTCACTGATCTATTCGACCTACCTCGGCGGCACCACCAGCGACGAGGGCTATGGCATCGCGGTCGATTCCGTCACAGGCAACGCCTATGTCACGGGACAGGCGTACTCGACTGACTTTCCCATCCTCAGCGCCTTCCAGAGCGTTAACAATGCCGCCGCCAACGGCCTCTCTAATGCCTTCGTGACCGAGCTCAGTCCGGCGAACCCGTCAACGCCGACCGCGACCGCGACGGCAACCAAGACGGCCACGCCAACCGGGACTGCGACGCCGTCGAGAACTGCGACGCCGACCGCAACTTCAACGGCCACGCCGACCGCAACAGCGACGGCAACCTCCACCGCAACTGCGACGCCGACTGCGACGCCGACTCCGATCTCGGAGAAGCTGACGTTCAGTCCCAGTTCGCTGGCATTCGGGAAAACGGTGGTAGTCGGAACTACCAGCGCGCCCAAGACGGTCACGATCAAGAACGCGGGTACGAAGAAAACAGGTCTGGCAGTGAGTATCGAGAGCGAGAGCGCATCGCCGCCGTTCGCGGTCAAGTCGGAATGCGAAAAAACGCTCGAGCCCGGCAAGAGTTGCAAGGTATCGGTGACCTTCACGCCGGCGAACACGACGCGGCAGACTGGAAGCCTGAAGATTTATGACAACGTGATCGGCTCGCCACAGTCCGTGCCGTTATCGGGAACCGGCAAGGCCGCCAAGAAGTAGGCAGGGCTGAGCCCTGCACCCAGTATTAAGGCCGCCCGCCGTTGGCGGGCGCGGCCACTGCCGCGGGCGCGCCATACTGGCCTCCCGTGCCAACGGCACCTTGCGCAGGGAGGGCGTCGGGTCTATTGGGGATCTGGCATCGGAGACTCAACGGGAGTCCCGGTTTAACTGCCAGTTCCAACTCGGGAGGACCGAGTGATGAAGTTCCAAGTTGTGCGCGCCACGGGATGGCACCGTCGGACGTTCGGGATTGCGGCCGTGATGCTGCCGGTCGCATTGTATGTGGCGATTGTGCTTGCGAGCGGCACTACCGCCGACCGGGTGCTGGGACAGGTGGACTTCACGCACAATGGCGTCCACGTGAACGCTCAAGGGCTGTACGAACCTTTCGCGGTAGCGATCGATTCCAGCGCCACGCCAAATCACATTTACGTCGCCGATCAGGATAACGACCGGGTGCTGGGCTGGAGAGACGCCGCCTCGTTCACCAACGGTCAGGCGGCCGACCTGGTGATTGGACAGCCCGATTTCCTCACCTCTTTCTGCAACGGGGCCAGCGGCGCCGTCAGCGCTGGCAGCCTGTGCGCTCCAGCGGGAGTCGCGGTGGACGGCTCGGGCAACCTCTACGTGGCGGACACGAACAACAACCGGGTGCTGGAGTACACGAATCCGTTTGCGGCCTGCAAGGGAGTATTTCCGTGTGTGGGCGGCGCGGCCAACGAGGTGTTGGGGCAGGACGGAAGCTTCACGACGCCTGATTGCAATAACGGCGGGGTCAGCGCCAACAGCCTGTGCGATCCAGTGGGGGTCGCGGTGGACGGCTCGGGTCACCTCTACGTGGTGGATAGCAACAACAGCCGGGTGCTGGAGTACAACACCCCGCTGACCAACACCACCGCCGATGGGGTCTTTGGCCAGGACGGGAGCTTCACGACGGCTGGTTGCAATAAAGTCAGCGACAACAGCCTGTGCTATCCAGTGGGGGTCGCGGTGGACGGCTCGGGTAACCTCTGGGTGGCCGATCAAGGCAACAGCCGGGTGCTGGAGTACAACACCCCGCTGACCAACACCACCGCCAATACGGTCTTTGGCCAGGACGGGAGCTTCACGACGGCTGGTTGCAATCACGACACCAGCGGCGGCAACTCCACCGCTATTGACCTTTGCTCTCCAGAAGGAGTCGCGCTGGACGGCGCAGGCAACCTGTACGTGGCGGATACCGAGAACAACCGGGCACTAGAGTACAACCAGCCACTAGCCAATCCGTCGCCCACGCCAACGGCGACCGCGACAGCTACAGCCACGCCGACCGCAACAGCGACGGCAACCGCCACCGCGACTCAAACCCCGACTGCGACGCCGACTCCGATCTCGGAGAAGCTGACGTTCAGTCCCAGTTCGATCGCATTCGGAAAAACGGTGACAGTCGGAACTACCAGCGCGCCCAAGACGGTCACGATCACGAACGCGGGTAAGAAGAAAAAAGGGTTGGCGGTGAGCATCGAGAGCGAGAGCGCATCGCCGCCGGTGTTCGCGGTCAAGTCGGGATGCGAAAAAACGCTCGAGCCCGGCAAGAGTTGCAAGGTATCAGTGACCTTCACGCCGACGGACACGACGCGGCAGACTGGAAGCCTGAAGATTGTTGACAATGTGATCGACTCGCCGCAGTCCGTTTCGCTGTCGGGAACCGGCAAGGCCAAGAAGAAAAAATAGAACGGCAGACAAACGCCCGGCTGTAGGGGACGGGCTTTCCTTTAACCGGTAACTACGGCGGGACAGGCAATGGTGCGAATGCCGATTGAACTGGATGCCGGCGCGGGGCGGGTCAGGGCTTCAGCAATACCTTCATCACGTTGTCTTTGCGGGCGCTGAAAATTTCGTAGCCCCTGGCTGCGTCGTCCAGCGGCATCACGTGGCTTACCAGCGGGCGCGGGTTGATCGTGCCGCGTTCCATCAGGCGCGCGAGTTCCGGTATGTGCGCGTTGATGTTCGCAAGGCCGATCCGAAACGTGAGATCGCGCATGAACGCATAGCCGATCGGGAAATTGAAAGAAGGCGCGCCGAACACGCCGATTACCGAAATTGTTCCGCCGCCGCGCGCCGCCATTATCGCGGCCGTCAGCGCGCTTTCGTTGCCGACCGCCTCGATAGTCACGTCGGCGCCGCGTTTTTCAGTGCGCTCCAGAATTATCTCGTGTGCTTGTTCCACGCTTACCGCAAACGCACCGAGCTTGCGCGCCGCCTCAAGCCGGTACGGGATGCTATCGACGGCGATCACTTCGGCGGGGCCGAACAGCTTTGCACACATCACGGCGCACAATCCCACCGGGCCGCATCCGAAAATCGCCACCGTGTCGCCCGGCCGGATATTGCCGTTGACCGCGCCGAAAAAAGCCGTCGGCAGGATATCGGCGAGAAACACCGCGGCGTCATCGTCGATCGCGTCGGGCAGCGGAAAGCACGTGTAATCCGCCATCGGCACCCGCACTGCCTCGGATTGCTCGCCTCCCAGCCATCCGAGCTTGCCCGCGGAATTCGCTCCGTAGCCGAATATGGCGGATCCGCTTTCCGCGCATTGCGACGGCTGTCCGCGCCGGCAGAAGTAGCATCGGCCGCAGGCAACCACCCCCGACACGACGACCCGATCCCCCTTCGTCAGCCGTTCGACACCGGCGCCCACTTCCTCGATCACGCCGACGCCCTCATGGCCGAGCACGAAGCCGGGCACGATGGGCAAAGCGCCTTCATAGAAATGCAGGTCGGAGCCGCAAATTCCCGCGCGTGTGATTCGCACCAGCGCGTCGGTGGGCGTCTTGAGCGCGGGATCATCGACCCGCTCGACGCGCACATCGTGGGGTCCGTGGAAGACAGTACCCTTCATAGGCAATCCTTTTTATTCAGCGGCGATCTGTCGGGATAATGGCACAGACCGGCGCGGGTTTGCACCGGCGGCGAAGGCCGTGGTAATTCCAGAGACCTTGGTACTCGGGAGGCTGTTATGATTCAGAATATTAAGAAGGTTCTCGCGCCAATCGACTTCTCCGTTTACTCGATGGAAGCGATGCGCGGCGCGATGGAACTGGCGAAAGACCTCGGCGCCGAAGAAGTTCACCTGATGCACGTCATCGCGCCGCAGCAAAGTTTCATCCCGTCCACCATCGAGCAGAACCGCGAGCTGGCGCGGGAATCCGCGATGCTCGAGCAGGCGGAAGAGGAACTCGCGCGCATCAAGAAGGACGAGTTCGGCGATTCAAAGAAGGTCTTGACGTTTGCCGTGGTCGGACCTCCGGTTCAGGAACTCGTCAAATACGCCAAAGAGCAGGCGATTGACCTGATCGTGATTGCTACGCATGGACGGACCGGCGGCGAGTATATTCTGATCGGCAGCGTCACCGAGAAGCTGGTGCGCAACGCGCCGTGCTCGGTCCTGGTCTTCCGGCCGCGCAAGCGGTAGCCGAACAGACACGTCATTCCCGGCGGTTGCGAGCGTCTAACGCGCGGGCGGCAGGCACATGGCGGGGGTTATAACCGCGGATCTCGTTTCATCGGCGGTCTGCGCCGAGGTCCTGCCCGGTTGAACGAATCTCACGGCAGCGGGAAGGGATAAAGATCCCCTCCCGTCGCTTCATACTGACTTCGCACTCCAAACCCGATCTGCGGATGACGATACAGCGACGGGCAGAAGCCGCACCCTTGTTAGCCTCAGCGCACCAGGCTGTGCGGGCCTCCCGGTTGCGGAACCGCTTCGGAGTCGGCAGCCGGAATAGCTACCTTCGAGCAGGGTTTCCCGGTCACGGCAAAACTGGCAAAAGAAATACTACTGCTGCTGAGATTTGTTTGGCTGCATTCGCCAGAGTGCGCCGGAAGTGACAAACTGATTGAATCGATAAAGGCAGCCCCTCCGCTCTCGGGAGCTGAGGTGGTTATCGTAAAGGAGAGATTCGAACCGTCCGTAGAGGTACATCCCGTGCCTGCGGCTGCATCATTTTCGCCCGGCAAGAAAAAGCCGGTAAACGGCTTGCATTGGCCTTTGCCGGGGACTGTGAATCCCCTTCCCACAATCTCGCTGCCCGGAAAAGCCGTGAAGCTGATACAGTAGTCCTTTGCCAGCGAGGCACCGGGCGCCAGAACGAGAATGGAAAGCCCGGCAAGCATCGCTCGCAGGCGCCAGCACAGGCGCGAGCTTGCCGTATTCAACGCAGACTTCCGTCCCCCTTCAATGCCTGAAGCGCGTTGTCCTCTAATCATCATCTTGGTCTCCTCCATCTCTAGCCTTTGTGTATACCGGCTTTTCCTGGGATCGTTCAATATGCGCAACGCTTCGGTCGAGCAATAGGCCCGCTTCCCCGGTGCGATGCTCAATTAAGTACTGGTCGTTGTCGACTTGTCAACGCTAGTTCCTAACGAGTGATTTAACTCCCCGCGCCAGGCGGCCGGCGGCTTGAAAGGGAGTTATCCAGCGAGGCGGTCAGGGAATTATTCTGGGCAAAAAAATTAGGGCCAGGCAGATTGCTCCGCCCGGCCCGCAGCCAACCGGGAAAAGGGGGGCAAACCCCGGCTAGCAAGCGTATTGTACGCAAGTGCGGGTATGTTGCAATAACGGCCGGGATCCCGACGAACCCGCTATCCGCGGAGAAACAGCGGCTTTCGCCCGCGCTCTCTTGGCGCTCAGACTTCGCCTCCGCCAAGCGCGGGAATGAAATGCACTTCGCTGTTCTCGCCAACGGTATCGAGCACGCCGCCGGTGGCTATTTCACCGTCGATTGACACCGCGATTGACGGCCGGATGTCTCCATCCTGGAGCAGTTGGCGGTCGATACCCGGGAAACGCTCGCCGAGGCGCTGAACCAGTTCGCGAATCGATTTTCCCGGCACCTCGACTCGCTCGACGCCGCCGGTGAATTTGCGTAGCAGTGCGGGAATCACAACGGTTGGCATTGCAGAAAAAGAAGGGGGGCGACTTCGCCCGCCCCTTTCGATCACTCGTGATCAATCCGCCGCTGCGGAATGCTGCGTGGCGCCGCGATGCTTCAGGATCGCCTTGAGCAACTTGGGCGGCGACATCGGCGTCTGCGTCATCCTGACGCCTACCGCGCGATAGATCGCATTGGCGACCGCTGCTACCGGCGGCACGATCGACACCTCGCCGACGCCGCGCACGCCCAGCGGATGGCCGGGGTTAGCTTCCTCGACGATGATCGTTTCGATCATGGGCAAGTCGAGGCAGGTCGGTATCCGGTAGTCGAGGAATCCGGAGTTACGCAGCGTGCCGTTGTCGTCGTAGAAGTATTCCTCGTTGAGCGCCCACCCGATTCCCTGCGCAGTTCCGCCCTGCATTTGTCCTTCGACGTAGCTCGGATGAATCGCCTTGCCGGCGTCTTGCGCGACTGTGCATCGCAGCAGTTGCACCTTGCCGGTGTCGGGATCGACCTCGACGTCGACGACGGTGGTGGCAAATCCAGGCCCCACGCCGCGCGCATTCACGCTGGCGCGACCGGTGATCGGTCCGCCCGTGCGGGCGAAGCGCGGTGCGAGCTGCTTGATCGACATCGGCGGCACGCCGTTGCCTTTCGCATGGAGCATCCCGCCGCGGAATTCGACTTCGTCGGGCTTTTTCTCCCAGACCTTGGCGGCGCGCTCGATCAACTGGCGCTCGGCGTCCTTGGCCGCCTCGTACACCGCCATCCCGGTTGCGAAAGTGACGCGGCTTCCGGCGGTCACGTCGGTATGACCGATCGAATCGGTGTCGGCGGTGATCGGCCGCACGTCGGTCACCGGCAGTCCGAGCACTTCCGCGGTGATCATCGCCATCGACGCGCGCGAGCCGCCGATATCCGGCGAGCCCGTCACGACGCTGGCGGTTCCGTCGGTGTGGATATTCACCGTTGCCGACGACTGCATCCCGGCGTTGAACCAGAATCCCGACGCGACGCCGCGTCCGCGAAACTTGCCGGTCAGTTTCGACTTGTAATGCTCGCTGTTCTTGATCGCTTCGCAGGTCTGGATAAATCCGATGCGCTTGAACGGAGGGCCGAGGACCTGCGGCGCGCCTTCTTTGACCCCGTTCTTGATTCGGAAGTCGATCGGATCGATTCCGCACTTCTCGGCCAGTTCGTCGATCACAGTCTCGGACGCGAACGCGGCCTGGGTTGTGCCCGGCGCCCGATAGGCCGCGGTCTTGGGCCGATTGACCACCACGTCGTACGCGTCGATTAGAAAATTCTCGATGGTGTAGGGAGCGATGATGCACAGCGCGCCGGCCGCCACCGGCGAGCCCGGGAACGCGCCCGCCTGGTATGCCATCCAGATTTCGGCGGCGACGAGCTTGCCGTCCTTGGTCGCGCCCATCTTCACTTTGATTTTCGAGCCCGGGGTCGGTCCGCTCGCGCGGAGCACTTCCGAGCGCGACATGACGAGCTTGACGGGGGCGCCGGTCTTCTTCGACAGCAGCACCGAGAGCGGCTCGAGGTAGATGGTGGTCTTGCCGCCGAAGCCGCCGCCGATTTCGGCCGGCACGACTTTGATTTTGCCGACCGGCATCCCCAACACCTGTGCGCTCAGCGAGCGCACGTCGAAGGCGCCCTGGGTCGAGCAGTAAATCGTTGCCTGTCCGTCGGAGTTGTAGATGCCGACGGCGTTGTGAGGCTCGATGTATCCCTGGTGCACCATCGCGGTGTTGAATTCGCGCTCGATCACATAGTCCGCCGCCTTGAATCCGGCGGCGATGTCGCCGCGTTTGAACTGGTAGTGCTGCGCGACGTTGGTCGGCTTGTCGCCTTCCTCGTTGTTGCGCAGATCCTTGAGCAGAATCGGGGCGCCCGGCTTGGTGGCGGCATCGACGGTCATCACGGGCGGCAGCACTTCGTATTCGACTTCGATCAGGCGGAGCGCTTCCTCGGCGATATGCGGGCTGGTCGCGGCGACGGCGGCGATCGCATGGCCGTCATACAGGACCTTGTCGTGCGCGAGGATGTTCATCGACAGGTGCATCGGATTGACCGTCATCTCGCCGGACTGCTCGAGCTTGTTCTCCGCCGCCGGGAGATCCTTCGAGGTAACGATGGCCTTGACGCCGGGGAGCTTGAGCGCCTTGTCGATTTTGATCGATTTGATAATCGCGTGGGCGTGCGGGCTGCGCAGCACTTTGCCGTGCAGCATCCCGGGGAATGCGTAGTCGGCGCCGAACTTGGCGCGGCCCGTCACTTTGTCAACGCCGTCGGGCCGAATCGGACGCGTGCCGATGACTTTGAAATCGCGTGTCGTGGTTGATTCCGCCATGGCCTTACCTCTCGGATCGCCGGTCGTCTCGGTAGTCCTGTCAGTACCGCGATGCTCTCATCGTGCGGCCGCTTTGCCTTCGCCCTGCGAGCGAATATCCGCAGCCGCGTCGAGCACCGCTTTCACAATCTTGTCATAACCGGTGCATCGGCACAGATTCCCGGCCAGCGCGTAGCGAACTTCGTGCTCGGTCGGTTTCGGATTGCGATCGAGCAGCGACTTCGCCGAAATCAGGAATCCGGGCGTGCAGATGCCGCACTGCAAGGCCGCGTGCTCGAGAAACTTGTTCTGCAAAACGTGAAGCACGCCGTTGATGGCGAGTCCTTCGACGGTCACGATGTTCTTGCCTTGAGCTTCGACGCCGAGCATCAGGCACGAGCAGACCGGGCGGCCGTCGACCAGCACGGTGCAAGCGCCGCAATCGCCGGTCAGGCATCCTTCCTTGGAGCCGGTGAGCTCGAGCACGTCGCGCAGCGTTTCGAGCAGGCTTTGGCGCGGCTCGCACAGGAACTCGACCGTTTCGCCGTTAATCGTCGCTTCTACCAGTGTCTTTTTGGACATTGTTCTATATGCCGTTTGTTCGTGGCTGTGATTCAGTTCTTTTTCGCGCGTTCGGCGGCGATTGAGAGCACCCGCCGCGTGAGCACCGCGGCGATGTGGAGTCGAAATTCCGCCGTCCCGCGCATGTCGTCGATCGGCGAACAGGCCTCGCTCGCCGCACGTCCGGCGGCCTCGAGGGCCGCGGCGTCGAGTTTCATCCCGATGAGCGCGTCGGCGGCCTTGCTTGCAAGGATCGGAGTCGGCGCAACGGCGCCAAGTGCGATCCGCGCCGCCTTCACCTTGTCGCCGTCGAGCGTAAGCGCCGCTCCCACGCCGACGACTGCGATATCCATCTCGTTGCGCGGGATGAAACGAAGATACGCGTCGCTCGAATGCGGCGCGGGCGCCGGAACCAGCAATTCGACCAGCAACTCGCCGGGCTTGAGCACGGTGCGTCCGGGCGATACGACGAAAGCCTCAACCGGCACTTCGCGCTCGCCATTCGGGCCGACGATTCGGGCGCGCGCGCCGAGCGCCATGAGGGCAGGCGTAGTGTCCGCGGCCGGCGATCCATTGCACAGATTGCCGCCCACCGAGGCGCGGTTCTGAATCTGCAGCGAGCCGATGAGATGAGCCGCCTCGGTCAAGCCGGGGTAATGACGCCGCATCACGTCGCTCTCGCTAATCTCGATGCAAGGCACGGCCGCGCCGAGCCGCAGTCCCTTCTTCGCATCGAAGGAGAGAGTTTGCAGCTCCTTGATTTTCTTGACATCAACCAGATGCTCGGTGCGGCGGACTCCGGCGCGCAACTGGATGATGATATCGGTGCCGCCGCAGAACGGGCGGGCGTTTTCACCGTGGGTTTTGAGGATGCTGACCGCCTGATCGAGCGTGGTTGGGGCTTCGTAGGTGATGGCGTGCAAGACTGGGAGACCTCCGGGCCGGGGCAATTATTACCCGCCTTGTACCTTGGATAGCCTAGTTGCCGCTGGCTGAAAAGGGGACCGCGGCAGGAGCGCGTCCCGCCGCTCGCTTGCGGGGATGGACCTCGCGCTCGATCCTCGCCGCCAGCTCGTCTTTGGCTTTTTCGAGTTCGTAGTCGCTCTGCAATCCCAGCCAGAATTCCGCGCTTGCCCTAGATGTCGAATCTGACATAAGATGCAGTCGGTGACCAAGGCCGGAGACAAACCCTTGGTCTGGCTGCACGGCGAGATCAAGACACCGCCATTTTCCAGAGAAGGCCGAATCGAGACAGGGGTGCTGCTGCGGCGTTTGCAACAGGGCGAGAATCTTTCCTTACCACATTCGCGGCCGATGGTTGCGATAGGAGCCCGGTGTCACGAACTGAGGGTCGTCGACCGATACGATACGTGGCGGATAGTGTATCGAACCGATCCAGACGCCATCGTGATAGTTGACGTGCTCAGCAAGAAAACTCGCCGAACGCCGCGTGAAGTGATCGACCGATGCAGGTCACGGTTGCGGCGGTACGACGAACTGGCCGGGTAGGCAATGAGCGATGGAGAAGCGTAAAAGACAGCGATTGGAAAGCGCGGGATGGGTGGTCGGGAGCACCACCGATTTCCTCGGGCTCAGCGACGAGGAAGCTGCTCTGGTTGAGGTTAAGCTCGGCCTGGCAAGCGCGGTAAGAAAGCAAAGAAGCCGGCGCCGGATGACTCAGGCGCAGCTAGGCCGCTTGTTGGGTTCCAGCCAGTCGCGAGTGGCGAAAATGGAAGCTGCCGATCCTTCGGTCAGCATCGATCTGATGGTGCGATCCCTTCTGCGAATGGGCGCGAGCAGAAAAGACGTAGCTTCCTATATCTCGATGCCAACGCCGCGACGGGCGGCGTAGCGCAGACCCGAGTTGCCGCCGGCTGAAAAGAGGACCGCAGCAGCCGCGCGTCACGCAGCTCGCTTGCGGGGATGGACCTCGCGCTCGATTCTCGGATTTCGGTCGAAGCTTCAGTGTATGTGAAGCATCCAATGGACGGCATCAAGCGCCGTGAGTGCCATCGACTGCCCGGCGGCTCTGAGAGCGCGTGCGCGCTACCCCTGGAAGCCGAGGCGGGAGGCGACCTGCGCCGCGGCGAGCGCCAGCGCCGGCGCCATCGGACCCATCAGCGCAAAGCGCGGATCGGTGGTCTGCCCGCGCACGTAGCGCACGTAGATTTGCTCGACGACGGTCGCAGTCTTCCAATGCGCCCACGCCCAGTAAAACGGGATGCCGCTCACGTCGCGGCCGGTGCGGCTCGAATAGCGATGCACCAGTTCGTCGCGGCTCATGAAGCCGGGCCGCAGCGTATGCGGCTCGCCGTGGGAGGTCACCAGCAGTTCCACCGGGTCGCTCTTCTCGCGCCAATAGCCAATCGCGATGCCGAGATCGACCAGCGGATCGCCGATGGTGGACATTTCCCAGTCGAATACTCCGACTACCTCGCCGTGATTGACGGCGCCGAGCATGATGTTGTGCAGGTAGAAGTCGTTGTGCACGAGCACCGGCGGCGGCGACACCGGCATGTTGTCGAGAAACCAGGCGCCGAGCTTCTCCATCAGCGGCACTTCGCGCGTTTTGGCCTTCTCCCATCGCCCCATCCATCCGGTGATCTGGCGCT
This sequence comes from Candidatus Binatus soli, assembly GCA_002479255.1. Classification (GTDB taxonomy): domain Bacteria; phylum Desulfobacterota; class Binatia; order Binatales; family Binataceae; genus Binatus; species Binatus soli. The sequence goes on from DLMJ01000030.1 coordinate 83,093, forward strand.
TTAAGAATCCGTCGGGCTTGCCCAGCGAGCCAAGTCCAATCGCCGCGTAATCGACGTCGTGCAAATCGGCCAGCGTATCGATAAATCCTTCTGAGATTGCGCGAAACGTCGCCGGATCGGCGCCGAGCTCCACTGGCAGCGGCTCACGATTTTTGATGACGATCCCGGTGCGCCGTTCCATCACGAAAAATGGCGCGCCGACGATCGACGCGTCGTCGCTGTAGAGCATCGCGCGCGGCGCCGGCTTGAAGACTTCCCACAGCCGCGAAAGCACCTTGTACTCCCGGCCCATGTCATGCCCGCCCACGGGCAGCGGCCCGAATGGCGGCCGGCGCATCACCCATTCGCGGTCGCCGAAGCGCAGCAGGTAGGTCAGATTCGACGATCCGCCGCGAAACTGCTGGACGGTCAGCGGCGCGTCGGCGCCGGGAATCTTGCCGCGCAAGTAGGCGGCGAGCTTTGCCCAGTCGAGTTGCTCCTCGTCGCGGACGTCGCCAAATTCGGGGACGATTTCCACCGCTTCAGCCATGTGCGCGACGCGGGACCATCCAGATCGCTTGCCGGATCACTTGCGAGCTCACTTGTACTTGCGCAGTTCGCGGCGAGCGATGGTCATGCGATGCACTTCGTCGGGGCCGTCCGCGATTCGGAGCGAGCGGCTGTCGCGCCACATCCGCGCAATCGGGATGTCGTCGCTGACGCCGGCCGCGCCGAACACCTGGATGGCGCGATCGAGCACGATCATCACCATGTTCGCGCACATCACTTTAATCATCGAGATCTCGTTGCGCGCTTCGCGCTTGCCCACGGTGTCCATCTTCCACGCCGCATGCATCACCATCAGGCGGCATGAGTCGATCTCGATTCGCGAGTTGGCGATCCACTCCTGGATGTTGGCCTTGTCGGCGAGGAAGCTGCCGTGCGTGAAGCGCGTGTTCGCCCGCTTGCACATCAGTTCGAGCCCTCGTTCGGCGACCCCGATGATTCGCATGCAGTGGTGGATGCGTCCCGGGCCCAGCCGCGCCTGCGCGATTGCGAAGCCGCCGCCTTCCTCGCCGAGTACGTTGGTCAGCGGCACGCGGCAGTCCTTGTAAATTATCTCGCAATGCCCGCCGCCGCCGGAGTGGCCCATCACCGGCACGGGGCGAATCAGGTTGAATCCGGGAGTGTCGGTCGGAACGATTATCTGGCTGGCGCGGCGATGCGGCGCCGCGTCGGGGTCCGTCACGACCATCGCGATCGCGAAGCTCGAGCCAATCCCATTGGACGTGAACCACTTGTGGCCATTGATCACGTAGTCGTCGCCGTCGCGAACGGCGCGGGTCTTGAGCTGGGTCGGATCGGATCCCGCAGTATCCGGCTCGGTCATCGAGAAGCAGGTGCGCATCTCGCCGTCGAGACACGGCTGGAGCCATTTCTTTTTCTGCTCGGGGGTGCCGAACTCGGTCAGGATTTCCATGTTGCCGGTATCGGGCGCCATGCAGTTGAACGCGCGCGCGCCAATCGGGCTGCGGCCCATCAGCTCGCACAGGGGAGCGTACTCGTAATTCTTGAGACCGGCGCCGAATTTTTCGTCGGGCAGAAAGAGGTTCCAAAGACCCTCGGCCTTGGCTTTTTTGCGGACATCCTTGAGGCATTGGGGCTCGGCATGTCCACTCTCGCCCATCTCGCGCTGAACTTCCTTTTCGATGGGAAAGACGTACTGGTCCATGAAGTCGGAGACACGCTTGCGCAACTGTTCGGTTTTGGGGGTCAGCGAAAAGTCCATTTCGATCCTCGCGAGGTCCGGTGATTTGTATCGCAACAGGTAACCCAGATCGCCAATAAATGAAAGCGATCGCGAATTGGGCCGATGGCCCGCGACGACGGGCGCCGCGAGGCTACGCGCCGGGTTTGCGCATCACGTAAAAGACGTATCCGTAGGCGCCGTGATACGCGCGGAAGAGATCGTACTCGCGATCCGCCTCGTCGAGGGTTGCGAGGACCTCGCGATCGCCGGCGTACTTTTTCCTCAGCTCCGCAACCCGCATCTCGCCCGGCCCGTAGTAGTTGTGCCAGTCCTGCACTGGAAACACGAACCGGCCGGCGTCCACGTACCCCGCTTCCGCAACAATCTGGCAGTTGCGCTCGATCGATCCCATGCCGGGATAGCTTCGCGCCCAAAATGCAACCGCTTCGGCGGGCGGATCGGGCGCCAACCACGTCAGTTCGGAGACGGCGATCCATCCGCCGGGCTTGAGGAACCGCCGCCACGCGCCAAGGCCGGCGGCGAATCCCGCGATATAGATGGCGCCCTCCGACCAGATCAGATCGAACGACGCGTCGGCGAAATCCATATCGAACATCGAAGTGTTGATCGTCGTCACCTGCGGGATAACTCCAGCCGCGCGGGCGCGTTCGGTCAGTTCATCGAGGAATCGCTGGCGGACATCGACCGCCACAATCCGGCCGCCGGTGGCGCGTGCAAGCTCTATAGTCTGCGCGCCGGGACCGCATCCGACGTCCAGAATTCGCGGACGCGCCGGCAGCCCGCGGACCAGGCCGAGCGCGCGCAGCGTTGTCTCGGGGGAGCCGGGGGCCTGTCGCGGCAGGCCCTCGGTCAACTCGCGGAAGATACTCATCGCGAACGGGATACTGCCGCCGGACGCGGGGGAACTCAAACGCCCGGACTATCAGTCACGCGGCTTGTCGGCGGCAAAACGCAACCGAACGTGCGTTGCGCGCGTACGCGTCGGGAGCCCAGCTCTGGTTCGTAGCCGGCATGTATTTAACTATAGTTAATCATCGCCGCGATGCAACAGCTTTGTTGTCTCACATATGGACCCCGCGCGCGTGCAAGGGCGAGGAACGGCTGAGGGGAAACGGGTTGCGGTCATATTCGTTCGGGCTAGTAGCCCGGATAAAGTGCTTATCTCTTGCGCCGAGGCGTCCGTTTATTCTGCGGCGACTGGGGCGTCGTTTGGTTCCCGGGCTTCTCAGATGCGAGCGGTTCACGAGAATAGATTGTCAACTGTTCCTCGGGATCGGTGGCCTGATATTCGCGTTCGGTCGGGGCCTCCATTTCCTCGGGCAGGGTCCATTGTTGATCGAACGGCGCAATGGTGGTTCCTTCACCCCAGCCGCCTCTGGCGCGATGGAGCCCTTGCTGGCAGTCGACGCAGTACGATGCGAAGGGGATCGCCATCAGACGCTCGATCGGAATTGCGCCGCCGCATTTGAGGCATCGGCCGTACTTGCCTGCGTCAAGCCGTGCGAACGCCTCATCGAGGTACCTGAGTTTCTCTTCCGCGCGCGCGATCAGTCCGGCGTGAGTTTCGACCTCTGCGGTCGTGCGCGCCGACTCCATCTCGTCCTCGGGCTCTAACTCCTGCTCTTGCTCCTGATCTCTTCGGAGGTGTCTTATTCTCTGCTGGGCTTCGTTTCGGAGCCGGGTCAGCAATTCTCGAAGCATCTCGCGGCCGTCGGTCCGGTCGGTCTTTAATTCGTCACTCATCTTGCCACTCTCTCCGATGCCGGCTTTCTCTCACTCCGGAAGCGCCGGAGCGTGCCGCTGTTTTTCTTCTCGCACTTCCCTTGACTAAAGTGTGTGATTGGAATCGTTGAATGGACCATCCGCCTGACTCGATTCGTTATTTTACTCCATTATCCAAGCGAGGGTTCCGAATGATCGCTCCTTAACGTCACGTACGGAACACCTGCTGCGGCAGTTGCCCCAAAAGCGATCCTGCGGTCACCCCCGAATCGGACACGGGTGGTAGAATGCGTAGAGGAAACGTGTCGTGCTCTACTGAATTACAAGAGCACTCAAGGGAGATATTCATCATGCAAGATCAGGCATTCTTCAAAGATGTGATGGGGCGCATCGGATGTGACCTGCGTCGCGCGGAGGGGCTGACTTTCGCGGTCTTCCAGGAACTGCGCGATCGGATCACGCCGAATGAAGCGTTGCATGTCAACGCGCAACTCCCCAAGCGCCTCAAGATGATGTCTCTGGAGCACCCCGATCGCAAGGTCCATCGCGTCAGCGGGGATCAGTTCATATGGGAAGTGCGCCGGATGGCCGGACTCAGCGATGATGCGGAAGCGGAACGTGCGGTATCGGCCGTTTTCGCGGGATTGCAGAGGCTGCTCAGCAGCCCGACAGGCCAGGAAGGCGAGGCGTGGGACGTGATGAGCCAGCTTCCCAAGGACCTGAAGAAGCTGTGGGTCGAGGCGCAGCGCCAGCATCAGACGGTCAATCCATCCGGGGTCTAGGCGCGTTTCAATGCCTGAATCAGCGGAAATCGTGCGCGAGGTTCATGCGGCTCTGCAACGCGATCCGCGCGTCGACCTTCGTCGGCACCCGATTGTTGTCGAATGCGAACCCGACGGAAGCGTTGTCCTTCAGGGCGAAACCGAAAGTCTTGCCGCCAAGAAGATCGCGCTGGAACTGGCGGCTTCGATTCGTGGCTCGAGAGGAATCGTCGACAGGCTCCGCGTCGCTCCGGCGCAACCGATGGGTGATGGCGCGATTCGGGATCACCTGCGCGCTGCGATGCTGCAGGAAGGAGATTTCATTGGCTGCAGGATTCAAACTGCCGAAGAGCGCCGCGCGAGAGCCGCCGTCGAGGCTGCCGCCGACCGAGGCAACTATATCGAGATCGCAGTCGCCGACGGAGTCGTGACGCTCAATGGCCAGGTCGAAAGCCTGTCGCACAAGCGTGTCGCGGGACTGCTCGCATGGTGGGTCCCGGGCACTCGCGACGTCGTAAACGGGATCGAGGTTAAGCCCTCCGAGGACGACAACGACGACGAGATCACCGCCACGGTCGCGATGGCTTTGGAAATGGATCGCCTGGTCAGCGCCGACTCGATCAAGGTCAGCACGCGCAACTCGGTGGTGACTCTCGAGGGCGTGGCGCCCAACCGCCGGCAGGCGGAGATGGCCGAAGCGGACGCCTGGTACGTCTTCGGCGTCGATGGCGTCATCAACCATCTGCGCGCCGCTCAAGAGTAGCCGCATACAGGAAGACAACCATGGAGCGACAACATCCAGATGAGCAGGCAAGGATTCCCTCTGATTCGATCCTGCTCGAAGGCACGCTGACCGTACCCCAAGGCGCTAAAGGTATCGTGCTCTTCGCGCATGGAAGCGGCAGCAGCAGGCTGAGCCCGCGCAATACTTATGTCGCGAAGGCGCTGCAGAAAGCGGGCATCGGCACCCTGCTCTTCGATCTTCTCACCGAGGATGAGGCCGCCGATCGCGAGAATGTTTTCGATATCGATTTTCTCGGCCATCGCCTCGTCGATGCGACCAGATGGCTCCGCTCGCAAGCGAAATTCGCGAAATATCCGATCGGATATTTCGGCGCGAGCACCGGCGCCGCCGCCGCGCTGGCCGCCGCAGCACGCGATCCCTCGATCAGGGCGGTCGTTTCGCGAGGAGGCCGCCCGGACCTGGCGATGAAATGCCTTCATCGGGTGAAGGCCCCCACTCTTCTCATCGTTGGCGGCGACGATAGCCCGGTTATCGAAATGAACCAGGAGGCGTTCGAAAGACTCAGATGCGAGAAGGCGATGACGATCGTTCCAGGCGCGACTCATCTGTTCGAAGAGCCGGGAACTCTCGAGGAAGTTGTGAGGTTGGCGCGCGATTGGTTTGCGAAATATCTGACAGCGGACGCGGCGGAGAAAGCGGCGTCAGCCGATTGTCCCGACGACGATGAGGACATCGTGTTCGCTGACCGTGTCGACGCGGGCCGCAAACTCGCCGCGCGCCTGCTGAAATACAAAGATCAGCAGCCGGTAGTTTTGGCTGTGCCGCGCGGCGGCGTGCCGGTCGCCTTCGAGGTCGCGCGCGCGCTCAACGCACCGCTCGACGTAATAATCGTTCGCAAGCTCGGTGCGCCCGGGCAGCCGGAGTTGGGCGTCGGAGCGGTGGTGGACGGCGATCATCCTGAGACGATTCTCAATCGCGAAGTGATGAGCGCGCTGCGAGTTTCGCGCGCCTATCTTGAACGCGAGATTCACGACCAACTGAAGGAAATCGATCGGAGAAATCTCCTGTACCGCGCCGGACGTGCGCGCATCGAACTCAAGAATCGCACCGTGATCGTCGTCGATGATGGAATCGCGACCGGCGGATCGATACGCGCCGCGCTGCGCGGAATCCGGCAACAGGCGCCCAAGAAAGTTGTGCTCGCAGTTCCGGTCGGACCCGCCGATACCATCGCGTCGCTCCGCGACGAAGCGGACGAAATCGTATGCTTGAGTACGCCGCCGACGTTCTTCGGAATCGGCGAATTCTACAGTGATTTTCATCAGTTGGCGGATGCCGAAGTTATCCGCCTGCTGGAACTCGCACGGCCAGAGCGGCCATCCGCCCAGGCGCAGCGCTAAACGCCCGCATTCGACGCATGCAGAACGATGAAATTGCGAAAGTTCTCGACGCGATCGCCGACATGCTCGAGCTCTCCGGCGAGAACTTCTTTCGCGTGCGCGCCTATCGCAACGCGGCGCGCGCGATCCATGACCAGCCGGTTGCGGTCGCCGAGCTTACGCTTGAGCAAATAGACGAGATTCCCGGGATCGGCGCTGACCTCGCCGGCAAGATCGCCACTTTGACCAAAACCGGCGACTTGCCAATCCGTCGCGAGCTGGCGAACAAGTTTCCGCGCGAACTGCTGGAGCTCCGGGAAATTCCGGGCCTGGGTCCCAAGCGCATCAAGCTGTTGATGGACCTGCTGCACATTCGCGGCAAGGAAGACCTCGAACGTTACGCGAAGTCCGGCAAGCTGCACAGCATCAAAGGCTTCGGCCCGAAGATGGCGGAGAAGATCCTCGAAGCCATCGCGCGCAAGGAGCCGGGTTCGGGCAAACGGATTCTGTACTCGGAGGCTGCGATCGTCGCCGCGGCGCTGGTTGAGCATCTGCGCAAATGCCGCGCGATTGAGGAACTGGAGGTAGCCGGCAGTTTTCGCCGCAGGCGCGAGACGATCGGCGACCTCGACGTGGTCGCGGCGGCCGCGCATCCCGAACCGGTGACGAAGCAGTTCCTGAGCTTTCCCGCCGTGGCGCGCGTGGCCGGCAGCGGCGAGACCAAGACCACCGTGGTGCTCAAGGACGGGCTGCAGGTCGACTTGCGGGTGGTGCCGCGCGCGAGCTTCGGCGCGGCGCTCACATATTTCACCGGCTCCAAAGCTCACAACATTCATCTGCGGCGCATCGCGCAAGAGCGGGGGCTTCTGCTCAACGAGTACGGGCTGTTCCGGGGCAAATCGATCGTCGCCGGCAGGACCGAGGAGCAGGTTTATCGCGCGCTCAAGCTGCCATGGATCGCGCCCGAGATGCGGGAAGATCGCGGCGAGATCGAAGCGGCGTCTTCCGGCACGCTGCCTGCGTTGATCGACAGAGCCGACCTGCGAGGCGATCTGCATACCCATTCGACATACACCGACGGGCGCAGTTCAATTGAGGAGATGGCGCGCAAGGAGCGCGAGAGCGGGCTTAAATATTTCGCGGTCACCGACCATTCGCGGCGTCTGGCGATGGCGCACGGCCTCGATCCGAAAAGACTCCGCGAGCAGGCGCGCGAGATTAAAAATCTCGGAAAGCAGCTCAAAGGCGTCACGATACTGCGCGGCATCGAGGTCGATATCCTCGACGACGGCAGTCTCGACCTGCCCGATAACGCGCTCGCCGAACTCGACTGGGTTGTCGCATCGGTGCACTACAAGCTCGATCAGAATCCGCGCGACATGACGCGCCGTTTGATCAAGGCGATTCGCAATCGCAACGTCGATGCGATCGGGCATCCGACCGGGCGCCTGATCGGCCATCGCGAGCCGAGCAGCTTCGACTTGGGCGAGATCCTGCGCGTGGCGCGCGAAGAAGGGTGCGCGATGGAGATCGACTCGCAGCCCGAACGCCTCGATCTCACGGACACCATGTGCATGGCCGCCAAGCGGGCCGGCGTCAAACTCGTCATCTCGAGCGACGCGCACTCGCCACGCGAGATAGACCTGCTGGAGTACGGCGTAAATCAGGCGCGGCGCGGATGGATCGAAGCGGGGGACGTGCTCAACACGCGTCCGTGCAAATCTTTCCGGCAGCGCCGCGCGCTGGTTTCCGTGTAGCCGACGCCGGCTGTAGGGCTGTCGTCGCTGACTCTGAACGCGACGGATTTTTTGGATTGACAAGATACATCAAAGCCTGTTCGACCAAAGAAGAGATCGGATAAAACGCTGGTACGATGCTCCACCAAAGTGGAACGATAAATCGTCTTGGGAGTGGAAATCATGCTTCATGGAAAACATCTTTGGCTCGCAATCCTGCCACTGTTGGTCGGCTTTGCGGCCGCATCAGCCCAGGCTCAACCAGTAACAAAACCGAATTACGCCAGCGCGCAGCTGGTGGAGTCCGCATTTCGCGGGCATAGTTTCATCCTCGGCGATGACAGTCAGATCGCCGACGTGAGGGCGCCGGATTGGAGCGCGGATCGCTCCGTCAAACTTCGCTTCTGGTTTGGAACGGGACAACTGGTGCCGCCTGAATTTCAGCCGAAGAAGGGGGACTACTACGTAATCAGCGAGTCGTGGATCGATCGCAAACTGTCCGACAAGGAGTTGCTGATTCGGGCCGGAAACAAACTTCAGAAACCCGACGCCGTGCTCGTCACCACCAAGACTCGCTACAAAGGGCCCGGCATGATTCTCCCGACGATAGTGCAGTACTCCGGCACGCGGACCTTCACGCGTGAGGACGGCAGCAAGGTCGATATCGCGGTGCTCGAAGAAGTCTCACTTCCCGCGCAGTGGACCAAGGGCGGCCGGATACCGCCGAAGTACGCGCGATTCAAGGTGAACGGGGCGGAAAACCTGCGGTGGTCATTCTGATTGCGCTGCTGAAGCGCCGACCGGTTGGCAAAAAGAACGCGTTCTTCTAAAGATTATGCGGCGCGGGTGGCGGGCGGATTGCGGCCACGGCGATGATCAAGCGAGGTGCAATCGATGATCCAATGTCTCCAGGTGTATGAGCGAGATCTCAGCTACCACAGAATTGGGGAGGCTGAAGTTGAAGATTGGGAGGAAGTCCTGGAGGCGATCGAGGGAGAGCCCCAATTGATCAAAAGGATAGAAGGATGGTCTCCCTATACTCACGTGTATCGGCTGCCCGATGGTTCGCTCTATCTGGTCGCTTCCGGAGTTCAGGACTGACGATAGTTTCACAACCGTGTAAATGCTCGGGGCGCGTTTGGTAGTGTCCTAATTAGGGCAATAACACAGTTGACTCACCCAAGCGAGGCGTGTTATGACCTCGCGGTATGATGCCTTCAGGCATATTTGTCAGAGCCTTGGGGTCTCGGGTGATCGAGTAATGCCAATTTTTACTGTGTACTTTGATGAAAGTGGTACGCATGGTGGCTCTCCGGCTGTAGTGGTTGGAGGGTATATCGGTATCGTAAAAAAATGGAAAGAATTTGGGGAAATTTGGAATACCCATATCCTTAAACGTGAAGGCATCAAAATATTGCACCGGGTAGATTTGGAAAATTTCGAGGGGGAATTTACAGGATGGAAACGCGACCGGCAGGTTAGGGTTATTCGACGCGCGCACAAGATAATAAAAAAATACACCGAGATTGGCGCGGGCATCTCGCAAGCTGTGGTTCCAGCGGATTTCGAGGAGGTGATACCCGATGTCGCGAAACGTGCATTCGGCGGTCCCTATGGCTGGGCTGCCAACTGCTGCACGATCCATGTTTCAAAATGGGCCGATGATCATGGATATAGGGAACCTATTCACTGGGTTTTTGAGGCTGGTGCGAAGGGCCGCCATCAAGTTGACCGGATGTTCGACCTTCTAGTAAATCCGCCACCGGGAGCGCGGCCATCTCCAATCGTCCAACAAAAATTTCGGGTTGCGAGTTGGACCTTTTCGCCAAAAGAGAGTGCGTGCCAATTACAGGCGGCTGATTTCTATGCTTACGAGTCCTACAAAGAGATAGATAACCGCACTATTGTCGGCGGCGTCCGTAAACGAGATATTCGGAAGTCGGCGCTCGCCCTCTTCCGTCGAAGTCAAGACCATCGTTTCTACTCTGAGAAGGAACATCTTCGACGCTGGGTAAATGATTCTGGGGATATAATCAAAGGCTTTGAAGATCGCGAACGAATGCTGCGCGATGCTGGGCGTGAGGATTTGATTCCCAACTAATGCCAGAGAGACCGCGCTTTAATTTTTCGTCGCTGACGCGCAGTTGGCTTGGGGATAGAAAAGACATGACGCACAAGATTCATAAATCGCTCGCGCGGCGTGTCGCCCGGCACTTCCGGGAACTTCATTTTTTTCTTCGGCATAGTCCTCTACCTTGGCGCGGCTTGGAGTCACGTCGTAGGAATTGCATCCTTCCCGGTCAATTCGTTGTAGGTCAGCCGCCGTCCGAATATCGAGCCTGCGGCTTCGGCGAACCGGCCAGCATCGCCATTTTCATGCTTGCGCTCGTTATATCGAAACGCCTGCTCATCCAAGTAACGGAACAGATGGAACGGCTCGACACTGACGTAAGTGCCTTTGATGCCGCGCTTGAGCAGCGACCAAAAATTCTCGATTCCGTTGGTGTGGACGTTGCCCTTCACGTAAGTTTCGGCATGGTTCACGAACTTGTGGACGTAATCCTTTCCGAGTCCGGTGTACGACGCCAGTTCATCGGTGAACAATTCCGCGCCGCTTGCGACGTAGCTTTTGACCTGTTCATGCAGGGTATGGCGCTTGCGATTCTTGACATGACTGACGCGGACCTTTCCGGTTTCGCGGTCAAGCAAGCCGACTACCAGTTCCTTGCCCGCGCCGCCAGTGCCGTGAATCTTTATGGCCCGCTTATCCCTGTGCATGTTGCGGGCGAGTCCGCCGATGAAAGTCTCATCGGCTTCAACCGGGCCGCTACCGCCGAATTTTTCAAAGCTGCCACGCTGCATCGCCTTGCGAATCCGATGCATCATAAACCAAGCGGTTTGTTGGGTGACGCGAAGGTCACGCCCCACTTCGTAGGAACTAATCCCATTCTTACAGTTGACGATAAGCCACATGGCGACAAGCCACTTGTCGAGCGGCAGCGGACTATCCTCAAAGATCGAACCGACCTTGATCGAGAACTGCCGCTTGGCATGATTGTTCTTGCATTTCCACAAGCGCCGGGTGGAAAGAAAACTTACGTCTTTGCTCTTGCAAGTCGGGCAAGCGACGCCATCCGGCCAGCGCATCGCAACCAGAAAATTCAGCGCACGATCACGGTCAGAAAAGAAGCGAACAGCCTCGATCAGGCTGCTTGGCCATTGGGTTTGTTCCTGTTCCATAACTCAAATATAGCAGGAAAGCGCGGGTGAGTCAACTAGGTTATTGCCCTAATTAGGGCACTATTGTTCGGCTTCATTTCAGGGAATAGGCGTCTTTGCGCTTTTGCGCTCTCGCTTAAGAAATTTCACAGGTTCGCCATATTGTTTTGAAGTAAGGTTGTCAGGAGTTTTGTGGTTTATGTCTTCGAGGGGTCCGAGCTTGCTGCTCCATGTTCCATCATCCAATTGCCACGCCGCGTGTTTGACTGCCTGCATCTGTCCTCTCGCATAGATAGCCACTTTCTCGAAGCCTGGTTCCAGCGAGCCATCATCACACTCGATATAGCCGCATTCCTTTGCATACATCTCTACGAAATTTTCGACTTTCGCTATGCGTTGAATCTTGGCTGGCCAGTGGAGTTGGCCGAATGGGTCAGGCCACCAGCGTTTTGTAGTGTCCCCGACGGTCCAAGCGATGCAGTTGTAGGAAATCGTGTCATCGCTTGTCTTCTCGAATTCCTTGTTGAGATTAGGAAAGTCCTCTTCTTGAAACTTGTGTACGCTAGAGTTTATTGTTCTCGCGCCCCCACTTGAGCCATGCCTTTGTCATTTCTAGCATCTTGCCGCGGTCATTTTCAGGTACGGGGTTTTCACCGGTCAGGATTGCAAGAGCCCAAAACCAGTCATCTGGCTCTCTTTCCAATTCACGCAGGATCAGCGGGACTACTTCGGGCCCTAGCGCGATTATCGCTCGATAAGGCCAATCGCCCGCAATATCTTCTGGTGCTGAAGCCGAGCTTTGTGCAGACTTCCACAGACTTGTAAACTTTTGAAAGTCAATCTTGAGTCTGTCCGACTGATCAACCTGTAGTTGCCCTATGATACGTTCGAGGAGTTTTGTAGGCTCTTTGTACCGACCCCACGCTTTGCCCTTGAGAGGCAAATCTCGACGCCATTCCTTAGAATGTGGACCTTCTGGTTCATTCCAAATTGGTGCTGGTTGCGCCATATGATTTTCAGGAACGCAGAACGGGAATGTCCGCTGTCACGAACGTTTTGGCGAGGCTTTTCGCTTTCGTTTCCGCTCGATTGAGCACTTGTTTAAGGTCAGCGATGTCTTGGCTATCCAGTGCTAGGTAGAGATCGGTCGTTGACTCGTCGCCTTTCGAGTAGGTTAATTTGAGTGTGTGAGTTATAATCATAGCGAGAGGTTTGCCGCCCGGATCTTGTCCATAGACCGGTCGTGCGTCGGTAAGAATGCGACTATGAGTAAGGAGACGTTCAAAGTCGTGTTGGAGATGAATCGCTTTTGTCGCAGCACTGAGCGGTTCAAGGGCAAGTAGCTTCGCAATGCGATCCTTCGCACGGGAGCGCTTGTCGCCACTAAGGTCAATTGGCGGAGTAGCCCGTTCTATAGAGCGAAGAACTTCGTTCACAAACTTCGGAACCGGCATATCGCCATGCGCACGCGAAGCGTTAAGCGAGACCAACAACGCGCCTAGCGCCTCGCGCTTAGCAAACGGAAACGATTCCGCTTTTGGCGAAATTTCTTTGACGAGCGCATCGAAATCGAGCGACAAAGGCAAACCGGAAAGCGCAGATAGAAGCCCATTCATCTCCTTATCGGAGATTGAGATGAGCACCTCAAGAGCTTCGAGATGTTCTTTCGGAATTTTTAGAGGCAAATCGAGCACCCTTGAGGAGACGTCATGGTGAGGTTTCCAATTAAGCGGTCAAAATGAGGCACAATTAGAACCATCTTGTCAAGTGCCACACGTTTTCCTGAGACGACTTTAAACTAACGTTTGAGTGTGTGCAAGTGGCGCACATTACAAAACGTGCGGAAACGCTCCGACCAAAGTGAGGGGGCCTAATGTCCGGTAGGCGGGCAAGACGATCCGGCGCGGTTCAGACATCGAAAATTATGCGTGAACGCCATCCGTCGGGTGAGTTTTCAACCATCAGTTGATGGTAGGTGACAGCTTTGATTTCACCGCGAAACGCGTGGCGGGCCGGGTCGAAAGGCTCGCCTCGAAGCGTCACGCGCAGCGATCGGCCGGCCTCCGTGACTGAAGCGTCGCGCCAGATGAAGCCCTCCACCGTGAAAAGAGCAAGCAGCTCCGTGAGCAGGTCATGCATAAGATCGAGATCGGCTTGCGCCTCAACCGCGATCTCCCGATCCTCGATCTCCGCGACGCTTGCCGTCTCGACCAACAGCATAGCCAGGGCAACGGCGGCGCGGCGGAACAACTCGCCGCGAGTGGGAGCATCCAACTCGATGCCGAGGTCGCCGGTATGCTCGAACTCGCGAAACAGGGCGGCGTCTTCGGCCTGCGGCGCAGTCGGTTTCGTCGGCATCAGCCCTTGATGACGGCAAACGGCTTGAGTCTGGCGACCCGCCGGGTTACGCGTGCGGCTTCCATGACCGCTACCACCTCGGCGACGTCCTTGTAGGCGTGCGGCATCTCCTCGGCTATGCCGGCGCGGCTGTGGGCTCGGACAGTAACGCCCAGCGCCTTTAATTCGGCGTGCAAGTCGCGCCCGCCGGCTTCTTTCTTTGCTTTCATTCGGCTCATCAACCGCCCAGCGCCGTGGCACGATGAGCCGAAGGTCTCGCGCATCGCGGTTTCAAGGCCCACCAGGACGAACGAATAGCGGCCCATATCTCCAGGCACCAGCACGGGCTGTCCGATAGGACGCAGCGCCTGAGGCAACGCGGGATGGCCGGGGCCGAAGGCGCGGGTGGCGCCCTTGCGATGCACGCATACGAGCCGCGTCCGGCCGTCCACACTGTGCTCTTCGAATTTGGCGATATTGTGGCATACGTCGTACACCAGCTCGAAGCCCAGTTCTATCGGCGCGATCGAGAGCGCATCCAGGAAAGCCTGCTCTGCGAGGTGCATCATTACCTGCCGATTGCACCAGGCAAAGTTCGCGGCGGCGGCCATGGCGCCGAGATAGGCTTGCCCTTCCGGCGCGCTGATTGGAACGGCGGCGAGCTGGCGATCGGGCAGGTTGATTCCGTAACGGGCCATCGCGCCAACGATAAGTTTGAGGTAGTCATCGCAGGTTTGGTGGCCGAGGCCGCGCGAGCCCGAATGGATCAGCACCGTGACCTGACCGAGTTCGAGTCCCAAGGCGTCGGCAAGCTTCGAGTCATAGATCTCGTCGATCCGGCTGACTTCGAGAAAGTGATTGCCGGAACCGAGCGTGCCCAGTTGCTTTGCACCGCGCTGGTAAGCGCGCTCGCTTATGCGGTCGGGGTCGGCGCCCGCGAGCATCCCGCCTTCTTCGGTATGTTCGAGGTCGCGCTCGGTAGCGTATCCGTTGCGCAGCGCCCAATTCGCACCTTGGCCGGCCACTTCCTTGAGTTGTTCGATCGACAGTCCCGGAATCGCGCCCCAAGAGCCGACTCCGGCCGGAATCCTGGCGAAGAGCGCGTCGGCCAGCCGGTCTATTCGCGGTTCGACGAAGTTGAAATGGAGGCGCGTGCGCGCCAGGCGCACGCCACAATTGATGTCGTAGCCGACCCCTCCGGGAGATATGACGCCTTCACGGGCATCGACAGCCGCCACGCCGCCAATGGGGAAGCCGTAGCCCCAATGGATGTCGGGCATCGCGAGGGAGTAGCCGACGATCCCCGGCAGACAGGCAACGTTGGCAACCTGCGTGAGGGCCGGGTCTTCGCGCATTCCCTCGATCATCCTCGCGCTGGCATAGACTCGTCCGGGTACCCGCATTGCGCCGGTTTTCGGAATCTCCCACAGGTAATCGCTGAGCTTGATCAGATCCATGCTTGCGCCTCAGACAAATCATCCGTTCATGATTTGTTCGCGATCATCGGTGGCTCAGGAGTTCGGTCATGGACTCGCCAACGTTCAGGCGAGTCACTGTCTCGGCGAGCATAGGGGCCAAGCTTACCACCTGCAGAGTCAGCGAACCGTGCTCCGGAGTCGGCAGGCTGTCGGTCACCACGATTCGTTTCAGCGGCAAAGCTGAAAGCCGGCGGATCGCGGGGCCTACGAGCAATGCATGGCTGGCAACTACCATGATCTCGGGAATGCAACCGGCGGCGATCATGGCTGCCGCGGCAGCCTCTACGGTGCCGCCGGTCGATATCATGTCATCCACGATGATCGGCGCACGTCCGCCGACCTCGCCAACGATGCCACGCACTCTTACTTCTTCGCCGCTGAGGCGGATTTTGTGGACAATTGCGATGGGCAGGCTTAGCAGTTCCCCGTAGCGTTCGGCGAGTTTGACGGCCCCCAGGTCCGGCGCGACGATCACACTCTTGTCAGTGACCAATTCCTCGATGGCATTTGCAAAGAGCGATACCGCGCTCAGGTGCTCAAGCGGGACGCTGAAGAAGCCCTCGAGGGAAACGGTATGAAGATCGAGGGCGACAATTCGCTCGAAGCCGGCAACTACCAGCAGGTCCGCGGCAATCCGTGCGCCAACCGCTTCCCGCCCGTTTGCCCGGCGATCCTGACGCGCATATCCGAAGTACGGAACTACGGCAGTAAGCCGGGATGCACCTGCCCGCCGGCAAGCGTCGGCGAGGAAGAGCAATTCCATCAAGTGACGGTCCACGGGAGGACCGGTCGGCTGAACCACGTAGACGTCACAGCCGCGCACGCTTTCTTCCATCTCTGCGTGCAACTCGGTGTCCGGAAAACGGTTCAGAACAGAGCGGCAGACCCGGGTTCCGAGCCTTTCGGCAATAGAGTCGGCAAGCGACGGGTTTCCAGAGCCGGCTACAACAACGAGATTCATGTCAGTCCATCCGCAGATCTAAATTGTTCATTTGCTATCAGCATCGTTGCTGTATCCAGCGCCGTCACCTATGTCAAACTTCAGCACTCGACGTGAAGTTCCCGGCGTTGTGACTGGCATGAAGTTTCATCTCCGCTCGATTATTCCTGGCACTTCGCTGCGCGTTGTTTCTGTTCATCCAGCATCGTACTGAGGGCAAACGTATACCGCGCCGGATACGCCTCGGGCTGCTCGAGGTCCTTGTAACGCTGGTCAAGACGCTCAAGCGTGCTGAGGAATCGCTCGCGCGACTCGGCGAGCTTGGGACGCGGCATGAGTCGGCGACCACCGCTGAATTGCAGAGACAGGAGTGTCGCGACTTCGGACGGAATTGGACTGAATTGGCGCGCGACGAGCGGCGCGGTCTCGTCGGCCAGACCTATCAGGTCGGCGTAAAAGCGGCCGTCAGCGTCGATTGCGCGGAACACCTGCTTTTTCCCCGGCAGGGTGAGCTTGCCCTGGGAAGTCTTGATTCGAGGGATGCCGTCGTATTCGTTCAGCTTGTAGGCGAGGTCGAGCGATGGGGCGTCGCCGCTCACAACCATCTCGGTGCCGACGCCGAAAGCGTCGATAGGCGCGTTTGCCGCGATCAGATCGTGAATCTTGTATTCGTTGAGATTCCCGCTCGCGAAGATCGAAGTATTCTTCAGACCGTTACGATCAAGGATGGCCCGCGCCTTGAGACTCAAGTCGGCGAGATCGCCGCTGTCGAGCCGTACACCCTGCAGCTCAAAGCCTTGCCGGCGCATCTGATCCGCGACAATGACGGCGTTCTGGACGCCCCGGACGGTATCGTAGGTATCGACCAGAAGCGTGCTGAGCTTTGGGAAATCCCGCACGAAGTGCTCGAAGGCCTGGCGCTCCCGGTCATGCGCCATGATGTAGCTGTGAGCCATGGTGCCGTAGAGCGGGATACCGTAACGCCGGCCGGCAAGAACATTGGAAGTGCCGTCGAAACCCGCAAGGTAGCTCGAACGCGCCGCTATGAGGCCTGCGGCCTCGCCTTGGCTGCGTCTGAGTCCGAAATCAACCAGCCGCTTGCCCCGCGCCGCGATCACGCTGCGCGCCGCCTTGCTCGCGATAAGCGACGCCATTCCGATCTGGTTGATGACCAGCGTCTCGATCAGTTGCGCCTCGATTAGCGGAGCGCGCACTTCGATGATTGGTTCCCCGGCAAAAAAGACCGTGCCTTCAGCCATGGCATGGACCTCGCCCGTAAATCGCAGTTTGCCGAGGAAATCGAGGAAGTCCGATTTGAACAGCTGCATTGACGCCAGGTAATCGAGTATGGCCGGTTCGAACCGAAACTGTTCAAGCGCTTCCAGCAGGCGTTCCAGGCCTGCTGCCACAAGGAAGCCGCGGCGTGGAGGCAGGCGGCGGACGCTCATGCCGAAGCATGCCGGTCGATTGAATCCCAGAGCAAAATAGCTTGCCGCCATGGTAAGCTCGTAGAGATCGGTGAGCAGAGGAATCTCGTTTGAATCGAATCTCAGGTCGATTGGCATATCGGTCCTCCATCAGATATCCCAAGAGAGTCAATCTTTAATGATCTACGATGCAACTTCAGCGGACTGTGTCTCAAAACTCGACGCCCAAAGAAGGTGAATTCAAATGCAGCGCCCCGTTCAAATTACCTCACGTGATTTTCCATTGACCCCGGCCATGGAGGCGCAGATCCGCGAACGCGCCGACGACCTACAGATCTACTTCCCGCGGCTCACCGGATGCCACGTCGTAGTCGAAGGTCCGGTTCGTCACCACCGCAAAGGAGGCCCGTTCAACGTTCGGATCGATCTCCGCACGCCCCGTGCGGAGATCTCCGTCAACCACCAGTCGGCCGATGATCTGGCGATCGCGATCAGAGATGCATTCGATGCCGCCCGGCGTCGCCTGGAGGATCATCTTCGCGAACTAAGGCGCGACGTCAAGGCACACGAGCTACCATCGGTTGGCCGCGTTGCCCGCATTTTCCCGACAGAGGGCTACGGCTTCCTCGAAACGCCGGACAACCGCGAGATATATTTCCATCGTCACAGCGTCCTCGACGAGCATTTCGACGAGCTGACGCCCGGAACCGCGGTGCGCTTTGCCGAGGAGGAGGGTGATAAAGGTCCGCAGGCGAGCACCGTCGCGATCATCGGAGGCAAGCACCACCGGTAGCGGGCCGGCTTGAGCTGAGCTAACCTGGTCCGCGCGCAGGGCGAGCAGCCAACCGGCGCAACAGGCGCCAAAGAGAGAAAAACGAGTGAACCAGCAGCACCAAACGCATTGGGCGGCCCTATTTGCGGTCGCCAGCGAATTAGCCAAGCGCGGTCATGAGGTGGCTTTCACGCAAGGAAATTCAACGCCGCTTGCCGACCTGATGGTCGTCAGTCCGAAGTCCAAAAAAATGTTCCTCGTCGATGTGAAAGGCCTCTACCGCAAAAATCCATGGGTCGTAAAACCAAAGCCCGAGCGGGCCGACCTCTTCTATATACTTGCGTATGTTCCCGTCGGTGAGCCGAACCAATTTTTCATTCTTACGCAGGCCGAAGCGAACCGGCATGTCCAATCCGAATTGATCCGGCTGCATCGCACGCCTGCCGAGTTGATTCGGTTACACCGCAAGCCAAATTATCCGATGAAGGGCTTTGCGTTTAAGCTGGCTGAGCCACATAAAGACGCATGGCAGATATTGCCGCAATAACCTCAACCAACCGGCGCGATAGGCGGCAAAAACCAACGCCGCGTTCTCGCGCGCTATCGTCGCCGAAGGAATCGCGCGGCGCATCCGGAAACCGGCCGGATTCAGATTCTCATTCTGCCCGTGTGCCTTGAGGTGGTGGACCGTTGGAGGCTCGAACTCCAGACCCGCTGATTAAGAGTGAGTCTCGGCGAAATTACTGGTAGAGGCGAAAGATTGCCGCCAGCACCGCGAACTCTCCGATGCGGGGGAGAATGATGCGGATGCGGTCACGATGGCCGCGTAGCCCCGCTGCCAGCTCGCCCACCGCGCCATCCTCCTGGCCCGCCAGGCCGGCCAGGTCCAAAACCACTCGATCCTTCCGGCGCGCCAAGGCCGCGCGCAGATCCGCAACGAACCGTCCGGCTGCGGATGCCGTGAGCCGTCCCTCCAGCAGCACCCACACCGTCGAGGCGGGCCGCCGTTCCACCTGGATCGAGAGCCCCGCGGGATCCTCACTGCATAAGCGCTCCCAAGCCCGCCCGCAACCGGCCTCCGACATCCTGAAGGTATTCCTCACGAGCGGCGGGTGCTGGAAGAGGCCCAATCTGAGCGTAAGTCCCGTCCAGGAAGCCAAGCCTACTGCCGCAACCGACAGGATACGCTCCGTCCAGGTGGGACTCCCCAGCTCTGCGTGGAGCTGATTTTGGAGCCTGCCAATCCAACGCCGCACCTGCGCTGTCGGCCCGAACAGCCTGCCCGCCAGGAACACGGGGTAAGCTTTCCTGAGGTCGGCTGCGATCCGCTCCGCCTTGGCGCGCAGAAATGGGCTCGGGGACTCCCGGAGCTTGAGGTATCCCTCGAGCCATCGGTCCACTGAACGGTACAGGACCGGTCCCAAGTTGCGGAAATCTTCCTCGAAGCAACGCTTTTGGGCAGCCTCGATCTGGTCGGACGTCATCGATGGATGGCTGACCATCGCATGGAATCCGGTCCCCCGGCGATAGAATAGTTCGGGATCCTCGGCCACCTCTGGAAGAAGTTTCCCCTCCCGGATGACTTCGTCGTAGAAGGGAGTGCCGGGACAAGGACCGTAAATTAAGAACTGTGTGAGCACCGGTCGCAACGCGAGTAGGCCCGAGAGTTCCTCTTCAATGATCTCGGGCGTCTGGTAGGGGAAGCCCACGATCATAGAGGCCAGGATGGTGATTCCGTGCTCGCGGTACTCGCGGAAGATCTCTTCGACCGGCCGGCCCGACTGTTTTGGATAGCCTGATCGCGTTCCCTCGTATCCGATCCACATCCCGTCGATCCCCATCTCGAGAATCTCGGTCACGGTGTACTGGCTCAAGGCCCGGACGCTGGCGAAGACGAAAATGGAGAGAGGCTTGCCGGCCCGGAGAACACATTCCCGAAACTCCATCGCCCGGCGACGGTTAAGCAGAAAATCCTCGTCCATGATCATGATGGAGAGCTTGGGATCGACCTCGAGATAGCGTTCAACCACCTGGTAGATGTCGGCCCCTGTAGGAAGCAGGCGGATGTGCTTTCGCTTGAAGAAATGAGAGGTGCAGCAGAAATCGCACCCGTTCGGACATCCCAGGCCGCCAAACACGATCCCTGTCCGCGAAATCTGCTTCGAGAACACCTGCAGGCGGTTGATGATCAGAGGGTGGCGGTACGGCATCCCGATCTCGGGTTCGCCCAGGAGGCGGCGCATGAAGCCTACTCCCTCCTCGCGGCAGATATGGTCGCCGTAGGGGCGCAGCATCTCATCGGGCGCCACTGTCCCGTACCCGCCCAGCACGATCTTCGACTGCGGCGAATATTTCCGGACCAGCGCCACAACTTCCTTCATGCGGTGGTAGGTGGCCAGGACGAAACATACGCCCACCACGTCGTACCCGCGCCTGAGCTCGCGGACGAGTTCCCTGCGGGAGGGATACTGGAGCACCGCGGTCGGGGCCTCGAGGTTCTCGGCGATGTAGTCCAGCGAGAACTGGGTATGGTGAGAACGGGGGCTGAACAGGCCTTGGGCGCGGGTCACCTGTTCGTGGAGCAACTCGTACCCTACACTCGGGGAATCGCCGTGGCGGACCCCCAGTGGACGGCAGACGGACGTGAGCAGGACTTGATGTGTCACGATGAATCGTTACGTGGTTAATCGGGATTTCCATTTTGGATCCCGAACAGCGGCCGTTTAGACTAGACGGTCTGCCTGTGCAATGTTTCCAGCCCGGTCTTTGGTTCAGATGTTTCCAGCGACCCCGGAAGGGGACATATCTGCCTCTCCCGAGAATCCCAAAACCCGGACCGTCGCCTTTCCAGCACCTGTCGTCTTCATTTCTTCCTCTACCGGTTGAAGGCCGCCGCCAGATTGCGGCTGCCGTCCTTCGATGCCGTCACTTGTTCGAGCCTGGAAAGGCGCTCCTCGAACGCGGTCCGCATCGCCAGCTCCCGTTCGCGGCTGGCCTTCAGCTCGGCGGCCTGCCGACGCATCGAGGCTTTCATATCCGCCATCTGCGCGGCCTGCTTCTGAAGCTCGTTGAGCAGCATCGAGGTGTCCGCCGATTTGGACACTCCGCACCCGAGCTTGCCGGTGCTGTCAACCAATACGGTGCAGTGCTTGGTTCCGACCTTTTCTTTGTAGATGCCGGCGACGTGGGTGTCGGTCTGTGTGCCCTGCACGCCGATCCGAATGGTGTCGGACTCGGCCACGACGCCTTCGTTGCCGATATCTATATTGTTGCTTCCGGTGATGAGATTGGTGCCTGCGTTATAGCCAATGCCGATGTTGCCGATGCCCGTGGTGTTGCTGTAGAGAGCGGCAACTCCAGCGGCAGTATTTTCGGTGCCCGTGGTGTTCCAGTAGAGGGCGTTCTCCCCGGTGGCGGTATTATAGTCGCCCGTGGTGTTCTGAACGAGGGCGCTCAACCCGGTGGCGGTATTATAGTCGCCCGAGACGTTGCTCTGGAGGGCGTTCACCCCGGTGGCAGTATTATAGTCGCCCGTGCCGTTGCCGACGAGGGCTGCCGCTCCGGTGGCGGTATTTTCGCGGCCCGTGGTGTTCCAGTAGAGGGCGAACACCCCGGTGGCGGTATTTTCGTAGCCTGTGGTGTTGGTGTAGAGGGCGGACACCCCGGCTGCGGTATTAGCCCCGCCCGCGGTGTTGGCGCTGAGGGCGCCAACCCCGGTGGCGGTATTTTCGTAGCCAGTGGTGTTCTGAACGAGGGTGCTCGATCCGGTGGCGGTATTTGCGTAACTGCCGCTGCTGGTGTTGGTCAGTGGCGTGCAGGTACCACCAATGGTCGCGTTTAGTCCGGCGCAGGTGTCGGTTCCCGGCTCCGCCGCAGCGATGCCCGCGCTCGCGAGCACAATGAGCAAAGCGGCTACTATGCAAGAGTAAAAACTCGTAGCTGTTTTCATTAGATTATTCCGCCTCCAGAATCGCCCCGACCTTGGGCGACACAGCCATTCAGCGCGCTCCGGGGTTTTTTGGTGGGCCGTTGGAGACTCGAACTCCAGACCCGCTGATTAAGAGTCAGCTGCTCTACCAACTGAGCTAACGGCCCACCGTCGAAGCACGCTTACCTAGCAGGATGTTTGGGGTGAGTGAAGGGATTTGAACCCTCGACCGCCGGAGCCACAATCCGATGCTCTGCCAACTGAGCTACACTCACCACCCTCGGTCTGTTTCAATCCGTCCGGCGCATCGTGCCGCCGCTCTCAAAATTCGCCTCCGTGGCGCGCCAGAAGGGATTCGAACCCCTGACCCACGGCTTAGAAGGCCGTTGCTCTTTCCACCTGAGCTACTGGCGCGATCGGGGCGAGCCGATTTGAACGGCCGACCCCCTGCTCCCAAGGCAGGTGCGCTACCAAGCTGCGCTACGCCCCGAACTCTTAGGAAGTAACACACCAACCATCCGCTCTCAACCGATGATCGTTCGCATATCGGTTTTGTTCGCCAATCTATTCGTGGATCAGCGCGCGCGGCACACGATCCTGTGGATGGCGGCATCTTGAATTCCGAGCGCGGACTTGTCGAGCGAATTCTGTCGGGCGCGGCGTATCATCTGCATCGACTGCATCGACGCATGATCAGCGCTGCTCTCGACGCAGGCATCTTGCTGCAATCCGCCGGATACGTACGCGAGATGCGAATTTGGGTCGCGCTAAGTGGTGAGAGTGCAATTTGCAAAACTCGCGATTTTGGTAGGAAAAGTGATCAAATTCGAGATTTTCGGATGTTCCGAGTCGCAAAAAGAGAAAAAAACTCGCGACGATGCCTTGAATTTGCTCGGTTTTTTCGAGGCACGATATTTGCTCTACCTTCTGTTGCGCTGACAATCTCCTCCCCCGAGACGAACAGCGCCTGTCCCCAAGCAAAGGCCGGGCTACTTGAACCGTAGGCTCCCCACCACGGTCCCCACTCGTAGCCCGGCCGTTCTTTTTCTCGAAAACCGGATCATAGCAGGCGCGCGATTCGCGTAATTACCGGCGACTCGGTATTTACCAGATCGATCTTACGGCGAGTTTCCCCCCGGCATTTATGTTTTCCAATTTCTGCTAGGCTAACCGGGACCGGACGGCGGCTTACCAGCTCGAGACGTTCATTGGTGCGCTGACGCTCCGGCCGGGGGTTATATCGATCGCCTGAGGCGACAATTCTGCGCATCGCTCGTCGCGATACTCGCGACCGCGGTCGCCGTTGGGATCAGCGGATGCTGGATGGCAGCGGCTCAACTCGCGCCCATCGCCGCCAACGTTGCGGAGGATGTCGGCGCCGATGCCGTTGGGCTGACGGCGGGTATTGCCTCGAGCGTGAGCGCGACTACGCATCCGGGGACCGATCGCGCAAAGATGGAAGAAGAAGCGCGTGAACGTGTAATGGATAGCGCTGACAGTTGTGACCGGCTCGAAGTCGAAGTTCCGGGCGTGATCGAGTTGCGAAGGAGTGCTGCCGGCGCGCCCGAGTATCGTGAGCTGCGGCTTAGCGATTCGCTCGACGAGCGGCAATGGATACCGATAGCGGACAATGAAACGACGGCCAATGGTTGGCGGCCGGCGGTTAATTTTCTTCAGATGAATTTCTCGCCGCCGCTGGGCGCAGTGGTCCCCGAGACGGCGAGCAACTTTCTGGCGTATGCGCCCTCGCAATTCATCTCAGTGGCCGCCGGCGATCGGTTTGCCGCGATGACTTCGAATTTTGGCAAGCCGGTTGGAACGTTTTCATGGAACGGGAACTATTACCATTACGTGGTGACCAGCACGCTGCCATGCTTTCCGCCTCCGTCCGAGCGGATTGCCGCAGGCGTCCCTCCTCCAGGCTTCTAGATCATTCTGCTTTGTCAATTGCGGGAGAGCCAGCTGTTCTCGCGTGCATAGCCTCGTGGCAAGCGCGCTCCGCCGGGAATCCGGGACTTCGCGCGTTGGAGAATGAAGCGCCGGACCGCGCGGCGGGCTTCGTTGGGGTTGGCGCAGATCTGGGAACATCCGGCATTTATGAGCTCGGTGGACTGGTGTAACGCTGGCGGCCCGCCTGCAATGATCGTCAGGCGAGACGAAATGGATCGTAATGCCGCCACCAGTCCCACCGCGGCCGGCAAACATTCGGCCGACATGCATGAGATGAAGACGAAGTCCGGCGTGAACCGTTTGACCAGATCGGAAATCTCGTCCGGTGATTTATTCTCGCCCGCAAAGGTTGCGACCGCACCCTCTTTGCGCAGCAGTTCGAGCAACATCAACAACCCCAGAAAGTGCAGCTCGCCGGGCGCCAACACGCCCATTACTCGCACGCTCGGAGAAATGCGCGATTTGACGAACCTGTTTCCAAGTTCAGCAATCAGTTGATGCGTTGTATCGATGATGAGCCGCTGGTTCTCGTCACTAATATGGCCTTCCGCGCGCTCCTCACCCATCAGCACCAGCGCCGGCGCAATCACCTCGTCAAAGGTTCGCTCCAGGCCATTCTCATCGCAATAGCGGACAGCAACATCTCTGGCTCCTGACGGGTTGAGTTCAAGCAGCAAGCGGTAGAAGTCGTGGTAGTCGTCGAGAACCCGGTCCGCCCCGAGCAGAATCGAGAGAAACCCCAGCGGAGGGATAAAGTCGCCCGCGACCTTAAGACAAGCGGTCAAGGGCGTCGAAAGCAGCAGCCCGGGTATTCCCCACAGCCAATACCAGTACATCGCGGATGTCAGCAACGCCACCGGAGAGACGTCAATTCCGTGGCCGATGATGAATGGTTCCGCAACCTGCGCCGCAACCTGGTCGATAATCACAAAGGCGCCAAGTATCTCGAGCGCTTTGCTCCATCCGGGAAACAACGCAAAGGCGACGAGCGCCGGCAGAAGCGCCGAGCTGATCGCGCCGACATATGGAATGAACCGCAACAGGAATGCGACCACCCCCCACAGCGGGGCGCTCGGCAGCCCGAGAAACCAAGCCACGGTTCCGGCGGCGATGCCGTAGGCAAGATTGATCGTCGAAAAAAGCAGCAGGTAGCGGCCGACGGTGTAACCCGCCGTTTCTATTGCCTGCGCTGCGATCGGAATTCTTCCTCGTGCCGCGAGGCGGACAAATCGATCACGCAAATCCTTTCGGCTGTAAAGCAGAAAAAACAGCAGCATGATGATGAGCAGCGTCTTGAGCATGCCATCGACGATCGGAACAACCGGCCTCAGGCTGTCGCTGAGAAGAGAGCCGGGAACCGAGACCGCCATCACTTCACGCGGCTGGCGGGGGGCAGGATTGGTGCTTGCCATGCGACGCTGAACGTCGGAAACCGCATCCTTGATATGCTGGAGCCATGGGGGCGTGTTTTTTTCAAGCGCCGCCAATTTGTTTCCGATGTTCTCCGAGTATCCAGCGACCTGGTCGGCGACATTAGTCAGTTCAATAGTCAGAAAATACCCAATCGCCGAAATTGCGCCGATCACCACTAGTACTACTAATGCGGCGCTTATCAGGCGCCCGAAGTAGCGCTCGAGGCGGGTTGCGACGGGACTGAAGACCACGCTCAGAATGAGTGCAATCGCCAGCGGAAGCAGGACCGGTCTGCCCAGATACAAAGCGCCGGTAGCGATGATCAGTGCGCAAACCGGTCCGGCAACCGATAGCAGCGCGAAGCGATCCTCACTTTCGCCGTAGGGTTGCTCTGTCTGCTTTTCGGTTTCCGCCACTAACATCACCCCGACATTGCCGAGCTTCAGCCGCTGCTCTACGCTGACGCCCATTCTACGCCGCAACCGAGCCGGTTGGATACGTTGAACGCACAGACGACATTTCAGTGAGTCATCCGGGCGCTCGACGATCCTTCAGCGCCGCAGGATAGGGATCACTTCCCTGGCGAACTGCTCGTGCTGCGCGTCGCGCGCGGCCGCAGAGGAAGCGATGTCCACGTTGACATCGCGAATTCCCGCCTTGATGAACTCATCGATTCGCGCGGCGACATCGGCGGGCTTCCCTACGGCGGCGTATCGCTTGGCGGGCTCGCGGAAATCCATCGCGTAGCGCTTGCTCAGATGCTCCGCCGCTACGTCGAGCGCATCTTCGTAGCTCGGCCCCAGCGTCACGAACAAATGCAGCGCCGTGCCGAAACGCTCGAACTTGCGCCCGGCCTTTTCCGCCTCGCGCGCGATGAACTCGAGTCCCTCGCCGACCCGCTTGGGCGTCACCACGTATGGCATCCATCCGTCGCCCAGCCGCGCCGCACGTCTCAGCGCGGCTTCGGCTCGTCCCCCCACCCATACGGGAGGTCCGCCGGGAGTGCGAGGTTTCGGCAGCATCGTAATTTTCCCGAAGCTGAAATACTTGCCGTGGTACTCGACCGGTTCTCCAGTCCACAGCCGCTTGATTATTTCGATTCCCTCGTTCGCGCGCCCGCCGCGTTGCTTGAGCGGGACGCCGCACGCCTCGTACTCGCGCGGAAATTCACCGCCGACTCCGACGCCGAAAATGAAATGTCCCGCGCCCATCAGGCGGTCCACCGTCGCGACCATCTTTGCAACCGTCGTGGGATGACGCAGCGGCAGCAGGTAAATGCTGGTGCCAAAAATCAGGCTCGGGTTCAGCGCGGACAAGTATGTTAACTGGGTCAGCGGATCGTCGATCGCTCCCATGAACGCAACGTGATCTCCCGCCCAGATACTTTCGTAACCCCACTCCGACAGGGAGCTGACGGTCCTGCGCGCGTGCTCGCGATCGGCCGCCGTCGCTAGCGCGCCAAACCTGACTTTGGAATTCAGCGGGAGCACATCGCTCATGTCCGCACCCCTATGCGCATCCTCAAACCGATCGGATCGCGCCGCCGTCGACCCGAATCAACGAACCCGTCACGTAGGCCGCCAGCGGGCTCGCCAGGAACGCCGCGACTGCCCCGAATTCTGCGGGCGTGCCGAGCCGTCCGACCGGAATCGACTGCGCGTTGCGCTTGATTGCTTCCTCGACGGAAATTTTCTGGCGTTCCGCAGCCGCGCGGCTGAGCTGTACCGTACGATCGGTCGCGATCGCGCCCGGCAGAAGAGTGTTGACGGTAATTCCGTCGCGCGCCGTCTCCGTCGCCAGCGTCTTGGCCCAGCCGACGATCGCGCTGCGCAGCGCATTCGACACTCCGATCGTAGCGATCGGCTCGACCACGCTCATCGAGGCCACGTTCAGGATTCGGCCCCACTTTCGCGCGCGCATGTCCCCAATCAACAAATCCGTTATTCGAAACAGCGCCAGCACCATCGCCTGGAACTGCTCCTCCCAGACTTTGGCGGGCACGCCGACCACGCCGGACGGCGGCGGGCCGCCGGAATTGTTGAGCAGGATGTCGATCGCGCCGAGCTGTTTGCGCGCCGCGTTGGCAGCGTCCTCGATGCTCGGCCAATTCGCGAGGTCCGCCGCAAATCCGATCGCCTTGGCGCCGCGCGACGCGATTTCGGAGACCGCGCGATCCAGCCCTTCCTGGCCGCGCGCTACCAGCGCCACCGCAACGCCCTCAGCCGCGAGCGCGTCGGCTACGCCGCGTCCCAGTCCCTTGCTGCCGCCAAGAATCAGCGCCGTTTTTCCCTTGAGTTGAAGATCCATTTTTCACTTCACCGGGCTTCGATCGTTATGTGAATCGTTGTAGCGAATCTCATGCGGTTTGGCATCATGCCGGCCTTGCGCGGCCGCGTCGCGACGCGCCTAATGACCGCGGCGATGGAATCGTTTGATGTTGTGATCGTGGGAGCCGGAGCGGCCGGGCTGATGTGCGCGATGACGGCCGGGGAGCGCGGCCGGCGTGTGCTGCTGCTGGAACATAACGATCAGCCAGGCGCGAAGATTCTTATCTCGGGCGGCGGCCGCTGCAATTTCACCAATCTGGAAATGGCGCCGGAGCGCTTTCTTTCCGCCAACCCGCATTTCTGCAAGTCCGCGCTCAGCCGTTACACGCAGCACGATTTTATCGCACTCGTCGAACGCCATCGCATTCCCTATCACGAGAAGACTCTCGGCCAACTGTTTTGCGACGGATCGGCACGCGCGGTGCTCGCGATGCTGCTGGCGGAGTGCGCGGCCGTCGGCGTCGATTTGCGCACCGGACACAGCGTCACCGAAATAACCCGCGCCGATCGCTTTCGCATCGAGACCA
The DNA here is from genome assembly GCA_002479255.1 of Candidatus Binatus soli. Lineage (GTDB taxonomy): Bacteria > Desulfobacterota > Binatia > Binatales > Binataceae > Binatus > Binatus soli. Next base: position 111,504 of record DLMJ01000030.1, read on the forward strand.
ACAAAGGCAGCTTTATCACGCAGGCTTTGGTGCTCGCGACCGGCGGCCTCTCAATTCCAAAAATGGGCGCGACCGGCTTCGCTTACGAGATGGCGCGGCGCTTCGGTCTTGCGGTCATCGAGCCGCGGCCCGGCCTGGTGCCATTGAAAGTCGCGGGCGATACGGTCGAATTTTGCCAAACTCTTGCCGGCGTTTCGGTGGACGCAGTGGCCTCATGCGGCCGCGCCAGTTTTCGCGAAAACATTTTATTCACGCATCGCGGTTTGTCAGGTCCTGCGATTTTGCAGATTTCGTCGTACTGGCGGGAAGGCGATACGCTGTCGCTCAACCTTGCGCCTTCATTAGATATCGAAAGCTTCCTCGCGGACCGAAAGCGCACGCGGCCCAAGGCCGAACTAAAAACCGTACTGGCCGAGGTGATTCCGACTCGTCTGGCGCATGCTCTTGCCGGCGCCGCGGCGTCCAACCTCCCGATCGCGAATCTGCAAGACCGCAGCCTTTCCGAACTGGCCGATCGGCTAAGACGATGGCAACTCAAGCCAACAGGTTCCGAGGGATGGCCCAAAGCCGAGGTGACAGTCGGCGGAATCGGCACCGCCGCGCTGTCTTCCAAGACCATGGAGGCTCGCGCCGTGCCCGGCCTATACGCGATCGGCGAAGCGGTGGACGTAACGGGATGGCTCGGCGGCTACAATTTCCAGTGGGCGTGGTCGAGCGGATGGTGCGCGGGCAATGCAGTCTGACTTCAGCGGTGATGCCGATCATTTTCGGCGAGAGTGCGTTGCGCGCCTCGGGCCGGTTCATCAAGGGCCGCCGGGCGCGCGTTACCCGAGGAACGACTCCGGTCAATCGAGGATTTTCGTCATTCCCCTTGAGTAGGCAAGTAATCTAACATCACTTTCCGAATCGCGCGGATAAGTCCGGAGGTTTTGATGGATTCAGCGGGAGCGAAAATCGGCGGTGGAGCTGCCACTGCCGCGCACAGCTCCGAGCCATTGCCTCTCAGGATCAAGCTTCTCTACGCCGCCCCCAGTTTCGCGGGCGCCGCTATGATCATCCCGATCTTCATCCACATGCCGAAGTTCTATGCCGACGTGGTGCTGGTGCCGCTGGGATTCCTGGCGATGGCAATCGCGATCGCACGTTCGCTCGACGCTCTGAGCGATCCTCTGATGGGCTGGATCTCCGATCACACGCACACGCGCCTTGGCCGGCGCAGGCCCTACATGCTGCTCGGCGCTCCTCTTTGCGGGGTGGCTTTTTTCGCCCTGCTGAATCCGCCGGAGTCGTTCACCGGCGGCCGCGCGGCGATTTGGTTCGGCGTGACGTTCATCCTCTACTTCGTATTTCACACCATCTGTGTTCTGCCGCATTACGCGCTCGGCCCGGAACTCACGCAGAATTATCACGAGCGCTCGAGCCTGTTCGCGTGGCGCGAGTCTTTCGCGATCCTCGGAACGATCGTGGCTGCAGCGGCGCCCGGCGTCATGATGCAAGCGTTCCACATGACCGAGCGGCAGGTGTTCTTCCGGCTCGGAATCTTCTTCGGCGTCATGCTCGGTGTGCTCTACGGCTTGCTGGTGCTGACGGTGAAGGAGCGCCCCGATTTCGCCGCCCGCGAATCGAATCCGCTCGTGCCGGGCATCAGGCGCGCACTGCGCAACCGTCCGTTCGCGATTCTGCTCGGCAGCTACGTCGTGGCGAGTATCAGCGGCGCGATTCCGGCCACGATGATGCCGTTCTTCAACGCCTACGTGATCCGGCCGCGCAATCCGACTTTCTGGCTCTCGATGCTGCTGCTGGGTTATTTTGCATTCGCATTTGTGTCGCTGCCGATGTGGGTTGCGATTGCGCGCAGAGTCGGAAAGCTCAACACATATCTTGCCAGCTTTTTTCTGGGCATCACCGGCGGCGGTGCGATGTTCCTGCTCGGGCCCGGCGACACCTGGTGGCTGCTGGTGCTGATTTGCTGGGCCGGCATCGGACTCGGCGCCGGCTTGTTTCTGACGCCCTCGATGCAGGCCGACGTAATCGACTACGACGAGCTCTACACCGGCAAGCGGCGCGAGGCGCAGTACACCGCGTTCTGGTCGATGCTCCCCAAATTCGTCGCGATTCCGAGCGCTGCCATTCCCATCGCGGTTCTTGCCTCACTCGGCTACATACCCAACGCCATACAGACGCCTCGGGTCGTCTTCGCGATCAGGGCGATCTTCGCGCTGGGCCCGGCGGTTTGCTCCATGCTTTCATTCCTGATCGCGCGCAGGTTTCCGATCACGGAAGCGATCCACAGCACGATCCTCGAAGGCATCGAGCGTCACGAACGCGGCAAAGCAGCACTCGATCCGATGACTGGCCTGATGGTGCCGGCGCCGAAAGCCGGCCACGACGAGGATGTCGGCTGGTTCCTCGACTACTTTTCCATCGGCGAGTTGAAGCGCTATCTCGCCAGGGGCGCTTCGCAGCCGGTGCGCGACGTGCTCACCGTAGCTGCGGTGTCGATTGGAGTCTCGGTGCTTTCAGTCATCTATGTGCTGCATCGCGTAAGCTCGCTCCGCACCGATCCCGGCGCAACAATTTCGCTGATGGTGGTGGCCGCGGGGCTGGCGTTGGCAATATTCGTTTTTCACCTGATGCGCCTTGGACCCGCGCGCCGGCTTGCGGCAGGCGAGGTGCCGGCCGACGCCGTCCGCGCCCATCTCGGCCAAGTCGTCGAAGCTCTCCGAGAGGGCACTCCTACGCCCGTGGTCGCATCCGGTGTCGCGGGCCGCAGCTAGTTTGATAAGAAATAATGCGGGACGCGCGGGTCCGTGCCCGCCGCCGCGCGAGCGCTGAAGACCGGAGGACTTCTCGATGCCGTCAATCCCCGTGCCGACTGCGGCAAGAATCGCTGACGCGGGGATTCGTCCGGAGTAAAAACCTATGCGCAAGATTTCTTACCGCGTGCGGCCGGAGACCGCCGTGCTGACCAGGGGCTTCGACCCAAAGTTGTCGGTCGGCTCGGCCAGACCGCCGGTGTATCGCAGTTCAACGTTCGTCTTTCCAAGTCCGGAGGCGGCTGAGCGTGCGTTTGGAATTGTGCTTGGAAAAATCCATCCGCTCGGCGACGATCGTCCCGACCTGATCTATGCGCGCCTGAACCATCCCAACGCCGAAATCCTCGAGCAACAACTCGTACCTCTCGAGCGCGGCGCCAACTCCGCGGCCGTCTTCAATTCCGGCATGGCCGCGATCTTTACCGTGATGCTCGCGTTCCTGGAACGAGGCGGTTCGCTCATCTACACGCAGCCTCTGTACGGCGGAAGCCAACACTTGATCCACCAGATAATCGAACCGCTCGGTTTCGACGCGCGCGGATTGCCGGCCGGCAACACCAGGGCGCTGACGGAGGCGATTGAACAGGCGGACAATCTAAGCCTCGTTCTGGTCGAGACTCCCGCCAATCCCACCCTCGTGATGACCGATATCGCGCAAGCGGCCGCCGCAGTCCGCCGAAAGCCCAAGCGCCCCTTGCTGGCCATCGACAACACTCTGCTTGGTCCGACCTTTCAGCATCCGTTGATTCACGGCGCAGACCTCGCGATTTACTCGGCGACAAAGTTCCTCGGCGGATTCAGTGACTTGCTGGCCGGCGCGGTGCTGGCGACGGACCCTGAATTGATCCTGACCCTGACCGGAGTCCGCGCGCTGCTGGGCAACATCCTGCAGGCTGACGAATGCTGGATTCTCGATTCGCGGCTTTCGACCGTCGCGCTGCGGATGAACCGGCAAAGCAAGAACGCACAGCGAATCGCCGAGCAGTTGGCCAAACATCCACGCGTCAAACGCGTCATCTATCCGTCGCTGTTCACCGACGCCGCCCAGATAAAGATTCGCGACGCGCAAACCGACTACCCGGGTTCGCTGATGACATTGGAGGTTGAAGGCGGCAAGACCGGCGCCTTCGAATTCCTGCGCCGTTTGAAAATCGCCAAGAACGCCGTCAGCCTGGGCGGTGTCGAAACTCTCGTATGCCATCCGATGACGACCACCCACAGCGAGCTGTCGCCCGAGGAATTGTCGGCCGCCGGAATCAACGACGCGCTGGTCCGCATCTCGGTCGGTACCGAGCATTGGCGCGACCTGCTTGACGAATTCACCCGCGCGCTGGCTTGATCCGGCGCCCCCGCATCTTACGTTCTCCGCCTCGGCCGCTTTGTCGCGGGAGAGGCCGCGCCACCGGCGCGGGTGAGGGTGCAGATTTAGCGGGAGAGGGTAGGGTGAGGGACAACTGCGGCGCGATTCGGCGATTATGGCGCGCGAGAAGGCGGCGGCGGCGGGGAGAACCCATCGCGCAAACTAACTCCCAGCCCTCAACGCCAGCGAACACGGGCGCGGCATCGTCGCGCAGGTACGCGAAAGCAACGCTGGCCAGCCGGAAGCGCGCTTGAGGGGATCGTCCGCGAATGAGCACGCGCAGCGCGAGTTGGGATGAGTGAGGGGGGGGGCGCCGTGAAAACAGAACGCCCTGCCCGGCCACGACGGCCGGACAGGGCGTTGTTCTGTGCGATGGCTGCGCGGTCTCAGCCGGCTACGGTCCGATCGAGTTCCCCGTCAGCTTGACGGTGTGGACGCCCGGCGCGTTCGTCCCGCCGGCGCAAGCGTTGGCGTAGCTCCCCGGATCGCTCGCAACGGTTATGTCGATACAGGCGCTCTCCGTCACCGGCGCGCTCGGGCTACCCTGGCTCGGCGTGAATTTCACCGTGTAGCAGGCCACGTTCGCCGCTGCGCCGGCCGGACACTTCCCCGTCGCGCCGCTGACGCTGAAGTCGCCGGGCATGGTCCCGCCGTAGGCCCCGGCATTTGCCGCGCTGCCAATGCTGACGCCCAAGGCCCCGATTCCGAACGTCGGAGATGCCAAGTCGGTCACCTTCAGCACATTCGCCGTCGCCGGCGACACCGCCACTTTATGCACCCCGGTCACGGTCCACGCATTGCCCACCGCGGCGGTGGCGGCCACTGTGTCGGGCACCGTCGTGGCCGAGAGCGTAACGGTGTGGTACGGAGACGCCGCCAAGTCGGGGTTGGCACGGATCGTCAAAGTGCCGGACTCGTTGTTCAAAGCGCTCGGCGAGTAGGTATAGGCAATCGTGCACGTACTGCCCGCCAGCATCGTGCCGCCGCAGGTACCGCCGCTAGCCGGGAAAGTAAAGCCGGTCGCGGTTTGCGAGATGCCCGGGGTCAGCGTGATCGACGACGACTGCTTGTTGGTTATCGTCGCGTACTTCGTGACCGTTTTGCCGAACTGCTCGTTATTGATCGTCACGCTTGCGGGTGAAGTAGTCACGTCGACGGCGCCGGTCCCCTGCATGTTGATGGTCTGCGTGCCCGCCGGGGCATCATCCGCGATCGTAAGCCGCCCGGTGCGGTCGTTGGTGGCCAAGCTTATCGCGCTCGGCGTGAAGCTGACGGTGATTGTGCAAGTGTCCGGGGACGGCCCCACAGTGTAAGGGTAACCCGTTGAGCCGCACGACCCGCCGGTAACGTTGAACTCAGCGCTTGCCGAGCCGTCAGTGCTTGTCACAAATACGTTGGTGATGCTCAGCGGCGCCTTGCTCTTGCTCGTCACCGTGACGGTCTTGGTTGCCGAGGTCTGCCCGGCAACTTCGGAGCCGAACGAAAGCGTTGCCGGCGCGGCGCTGCCGTTGGGGGTCGGCGTCGCGGTCGGCGTCGCCGTCTTCGTTGCGGTGGCCGTCGCGGTCGCAGTGGCTGTAGCCGTCGCGGTCGGCGTCGCAGTCTTGGTCGGCGTTGCCGTCGCAGTCGCGGTGGGCGTCGGCGAAGGTGCTCCGCTGCCGCCAAATGCGATCACGTTGGCCGAGTAGGCGGGAAAGCTGTGCGAAAATGCTGTCGACAGCCCCGTCACGGGACTGGTCGCGATATCGGCTGAGCCGACGCCCATCTTTGCCGCGTTGTCTTGCGGGATGCCGTAGGAATACAGGGTGCCCGTGCTACCCGGCGTCGCGCCGCTGATAGTGATATTCGCGTTGAGTGCGTTGCTCGCGCTCTTGTTCACGACAAGCAGTGTCAACCCTCCGCTAGTCCGCTGCGCCGCACACACACTAAGCAGCGGATAGTCGCTCGCAGAGCTGACTAACTGGTCGCCGCCACGTGCGAAGTGTTGCAGCAGCCTTTCGACATAAAATGTTGGATAGGTGTCCGCCGGGCCGGGCGGGTCCGCGCTGTCCACGACGCCATAGTCGCCGTATTGGCGCCATCCATAGAGAGTCGAGGCATTGTTATTGCCGGTTTCCTGGCCGTTGCGCAGGTCCCACCAGGTAACTGAGTTGAACTCGGTGTTCATCGCGGCGCAAATGCTGTCGGCCAGGAACAGCCCATTCACCAGGCTGGTCGTCTGCTTGCCGGGATTGGAAGAGACGGAGTTGTTCTCGGTGTTGTCCAGTTCAACGCCAGGAGCCACGGCGGCGCCAAGGTAATCGTTGAGCTGCTGGCGAAGATCGGCAGCGTCGGTGCTCCATGTACTATTGGAAAGCAGCAGTCCTTGATCGCTCTCATCACCCGGCGATTGCGCATAGCGATGGTAGATCAGGAAATCCGGGGTTACGCCCAGGCTGCGCATCGTCGCGAGCATCACGGGCGTCCAGCCATTGTGCGTTACTCCGGTGCACGGATTGACCACCGGATGATTGGTGTTGTTCGCGTAACTGTCCTCGCCAGGAACCGCCACGGCGCCGATTTTGATAGTCGGGTCCACCGCCTTCATCTGGGTGTAGTATTGCTGGAAACGCTGCGCATAGGTGTAGGGATCGTGTGGGACAGTGTTATTGTCAGTCTCCCATGAGCCATAGCACTCATTACCTATTTCCCAATACTTAAACCCGTAGTGATTGGTGACATTGGATTCCCGCACCCATGAGGCCGCCTCTGCCGGCGTGCCCGATCCATAGTTGGCGGTGACGAAGGCCTGCGCGCCGATAGTGGTGGCAACCTGGGCAAACATGTCGAACGACGTTGCCCATGGCGATGTGTTGCTGTCTGTAGTGTTGGTGGCCCAGTGGTAATCGTCGGAGAGCGAACCGCCGGGGAATCGCAGCGCCCCGGCGCCCATCCCGGTCAGCAGATCGGTCGTCGCGCTCGTATCCAGGATCGAGTCCCACACCGCCGTGTTGACTCCGAAATGCCGCGCATCGACGACTCGCACCGCTTCCGTCGCGCTCACCGTAACATTCACCACGCTGGGCGGCGGTTGCGCCGTGAATGAGATTGTGTCCACGAAAAATGTCGGCTGCGTCGTGCCGCTGCGGTCCTGGATCCAAAATCCGTCAAGGTTCGGTTGGTTTTGCACACCCAGCGAAGACAGCGCAATGGTGACTTGATGCCAGATGTCCGCCGCAAGGGGAGGCAGAGTCACGATAGTCTGCGCCGTGCCGTTGAGCGTCGCCTGGACTTGCAGCAACTGGCCGCCGGTCGAGCCGCCGTCGATCCAGAAAACCAAATTGGTGTATAGGCTGGAATCGAAGGCGTCGTGATGCAGGTAGAGCGCCTGGTACGGGCCCGCGCTGACGCTGATCGAGTCGGCGCCGGACTGGACCGGCTGCCTGTTGCTGAAATTCACCGTCGCCCAACTCCAGTCCTGCCAGCCGTTGACGAGGGCGTCGGTGTACACGGACTGGTCCGCCTGCGAATGCGCGACGGCGGGCAGCGCGAGGCAGCAAAGGAGCGGCATCAAAATCGGGAGCAGCGATCGCGCCAGCCGCAATGTCACAGTCCGAGCCATATTTCTGCAATATGTATATCCACATGGCGACGGCAATGGGAGAGGCCGGCGCGCTTACGCGCGAGATCCTTCGCGTAGCTCAGCAGGATGACGGATGGTCCGAGGGAGGTACACTACGGTTCAAGCCGCTCCATCAGGCGCGGGAACGGCACCGTCTCGCGGATGTGATGAATCCCGCACAGCCATCCCGTCATGCGCTCGATGCCCATCCCGAAGCCCGCGTGCGGCACCGAGCCGTAGCGGCGGAGATCGAGGTACCATTCGAAGGGCGCAAGCGGCAGCCCGTGCGACGTGATCTTGGTGCGCAGCGTTTCGTAGTCATCCTCGCGCTGCCCGCCGCCTATGATCTCGCCATGGCCCTCGGGCGCGAGCATATCGACGCATAGCGCGACGCCGGGACGCGCGGGGTCTTGCTTCATGTAGAACGCCTTGCACGCGGTGGGATAGCGATGCACCATTACGGGGCGATCGAATTCCTCGGACAGCGCGGTTTCCTCGTCGCCGCCGAAGTCGTCGCCCCAGTTGACCGCGACGCCTTTCTTCTTCAGCCGCTCGATCGCTTCGTCGTAGCTGATGCGCGGATACGGAAGCTGCGCCGCAGACTGCAACTTGGTCGTGTCGCGCTCGAGCGTCTTCAGCTCGGCGCCACGGCGTTCGACCACGCGGCCGACGATGTAGGACACGAACTGCTCGGCCAACTCCATGTCGCCGTCGAGGTCGCAGTACGCGACTTCGGGCTCGACCATCCAGAATTCCGTCAGATGCCGCCGCGTTTTGGATTTCTCGGCGCGAAACGTCGGGCCGAAGCAGTACACTTTGCCGAACGCGAGCGCGCCCGCTTCCGCGTAGAGCTGTCCGCTCTGGGTCAGGTACGCCTTGCGCTCGCCGAAGTAGTCGAGCTCGAACAGGTTGGTGGTCCCTTCGCATGAAGTCGGGGTCAGAATCGGCGCGTCGAACAACACGAAGCCGCGCTCGTGGAAAAAATCGCGGCACGCCGATTCCACTTCGCTGCGCACGCGCAAAATGGCGTGCTGGCGCGAGGAGCGGATCCACAGATGGCGGTTGTCGAGCAAAAACGCAACGCCGTGATCCTTGGGCGTGATCGGATAGTCGGTCGCCGGCGACACGATCTCGATTGACTTCAACGTGAGTTCGAATCCGCCCGGCGCGCGCTTGTCTTCGCGCACGATGCCGGTCACTTCGAGCGAGGTTTCCTGCCCCATGTGATCCGCCGCCGCGAAACGGTCCGCGCCGAGATCGGCGAGCGACGCCACGCACTGGCATACTCCCGTGCCGTCGCGCACCTGGAGAAAATGTATCTTGCCGCTCGAGCGCTTGCCCGCGAGCCAGCCCTTGAGCGTGACCCGGTTTCCCGCATGATGCGACAGTTCTTCGATATAAACTCGCGCCATGCGCCCATTTAAGCATATCGCCGCACAAGTACAGGAGCGCGCACGCGTCGCGCGCTTTGCGTTCATCAGCTAGGCTCGATAGCGGGAGAGGAGGCGGATGAACGGGCTGAACGGGCTCGACTATGCGGGGATCGTGCTGCTTGCGGTCGGGGCAATCTACGGACTGCAAAGGGGCGCACTCAGGATGGTGACGTCGGTGGTGGCGCTGGCGGCAGCCGTCTATTTCGCGTCGCTCTATTACACCAAGGCCGGTTCGTTCGCCCAGACGCAGCTCGGATCCTCGCACGCAGTCGGCGCGGTAGTTGGCTACGTCGCGATCTTCGCCTTGATCTTCACGGCCGTGGAGATAGTCGGCTCGTCGGCGATCCGACTGATGCAGATTGCTCACCTGAGTCCGCTGGATCGCCTGGCCGGCGGCCTGCTCGGCGCGGGAATCGCGGCTGTCTTTGCGGGTCTGGCCGTAATGCTGCTGGCTGCCGTGTTGCCGCCCGACGCGGCTATCCTGCGCAACTCGCAACTGGTGCCGATGCTGCTGGCCTACAACGAGATGCTGGTGGGGTACATCCCCGCCGACGCGCGACTCGCCTACGAGCGCAATCGCGATGACCTGATGAAATACTGGGTCCAGAATGCGATGAAGGGCGCGAACTCCGCGCCGTCGCCGGTTGCATCGCCCTCACCCGCCACGAAATGATCGGGGAATTTTGTGTTCGCTGCCTTACGCGATTGCGCTGTCCACGGCCTGGACCAGTCTGCCCTTGGGCACCGCGCCGATGATTTGTTCCTTGACCTGGCCGCCCTTGATGATCAGCAGGTTGGGGATGCCCCGAACGCCGTAACGCCCCGGCGTCTGCGGATTGTCGTCAACGTTGATCTTCACGACTTTGAGACGCCCGGAATACTCGCCTGCGAGATCTTCGAGTATCGGCGCAATCGTGCGGCATGGTCCGCACCACGGCGCCCAGAAATCGATCAAAACCGGAGTGGACGATTTCAGAACTTCCTCGTCGAAGCTCGCGTCGGTAACATGAACGATTTTGTCGCTGGACATCGGGACTTATCTCCTGCTGGGCTCGGTCGCAGTTTGAACATAAATACGGTGGCGCACCTAGTCAAGCCAGCTAAGCGCGCGACAACGGAGCGCGGCCTTAATACTGAGTGCAGGGGTCACCCCTGCGGTCACCCCTGCCACTTTTCACTTGGAATCCGCGTGGCGAATCCACTACCCTTGGAAACGCCATGGCTGCACCCATGATGAACGACGTATTGCCCGACCTGCTCGAGGAGATGGTCTATCTGCTCAAGCAGCAGGGCGCCGATCCGCTGGAATCCAGGCTGCGCGCTCTGAGAATCGAGTCGGTCTGCGACTGTGGCGACGAGAATTGTGCCAGCTTCGCGACCGCCGTCGAAGTCAAGGTCGCCAACTATGTCGAGCTGCAATCGATGGAAGGTCAGGTCATCATCGATCTGAACGCCGACGACGAGATCTGCTTCATCGAGGTGCTCGGCCGTCCCGATGTGAAGTACCTGCTCGAAGAATTTTACGACGCGCAGAGCTGACCCGGCGCGCCGCCGCGACTCTAGCCCGCCGCGCGCTTTTGCGGCGCGACTCGAAACCGCTCGACGAATTCGATCACCTCGCCGGCGACGCGCTCTTTCTCGCTGTCCACGGTAATCACGTGGTAGCTCTCGTCGAGCTCAACCGCGCGCTTCTCCCTGCTGCCAAGGCCTCTCATCACGTAGTCGATATTTTTCCGCATCGGGGCCGTGTGATCGCGCCTGGCATGCATCACCAGCGCGGGCTGCGTGATACGCGCCAGCATCGGCTTCACCACCGCGCTTAAATCGAGCAGCTTCATCGGCGCCGACAACGGCATCAAACGGCAGGTGGGATGCACCGACCGGGCAGCCGCATCGTGGATATCCGACCCGCCCGGATTGAGCAGGTAGATCCTCTCAACTATCGAGCCGAGCACTCCGCGCATACCGCGCAGCATGATGGTCGTTGAGGTCGGCAGAAAAAACGCTGGCGCAAGCATCGCGAGTCCCGCGATCGCCTCGCCCTGATCGGCGGCCAGCCGCGCCGCCAGCACAGCTCCCGCCGACTGTCCCACCACCACGTTCGGCTCGCCGAACTGCCGCAGCTCCTCCAGGCCGGCGACGACGCTTTCGTACCAGTTGTCGTAACCAGCCGCCCCCAACTCCTCGGGCGTTCCGGCGTGACCTGCCAGCTTAACGCCTCGCACGCGCACGCCGCGCGCCGCCAGCCGCTCGCCGAGGTAGCGCATCTCGTATGGAGTTCCGGTCAGACCGTGGATCAGCAGCGCGCTCACGCCCGCGCCGGTGGCGACCGCGCCGGGAAGGAAAAACTCGTGCGTATCGACGCCCGCTGAGTTGCGCGACGCAGTCTCGTCGGAATCGGAAGAATCGGAACTCATCCCTGGCAATGCCGCGCGCCCGGCGCGCTCCTTCACGTTGACGACCCGGTGGATGCGAGCTGCTCGGAGTCGATTTGTATCTTGGCCTGTTCTTTGAGTTGATCGAGGAAGCGCGTCCATGCCTGCGCGCGGCGTTGCTCGACGTATTCCTGCATGAACGATTTCTGCGCGCTCTTCCATTCGTCGTCGGTAGGTTCGGCGCGCGAGGCGGCTTCGAACAGGTACGAATTGCCGCCATTCTCCATCGCGCGATCGATCACGCCCGGAATCGTCGGCACGACCGCGGCGGCGTCGGTCACCTCGGGAAACTCGCCGATACCGGGGACTTTATGGTCGGCGCGCAGAAACGGATCGACATTTTTAATCGCGAGCTTGTTGGCGGCCGCGGCTTTGTCAAAATCGGCCGGGCTCTTGATCGTGGCGAGTACCTTTTGCGCCTGCTGGCTCGCTTCGGCTTCGGCCGTCGAGCGAATCAGCGCCTCACGCACCTGCGGCTCGATCTCCTTCAGCGCGGGAATTCGCGACGGTTGCCTCGCCGACAGCTTGATCACGTATGGCGCGCCCTTCTCCGGCACAAGCGCCACCTGCCCCGCTTCGAGCTTGAACGCCGCCTCCATCAGTTCCCGGTCCCGCTCGGCGCCGCCGGCCGGTTCACCCTGCGCGAACAGCGGCGTCTCGACCGCGTCGATCCCCCGCTTCTTCGCAAGGTCCTGCAAACTGGCGCCCGCGAGCGCAGCCGTCAGATCCTCCTGCGCCGCCGCGCGCCCGAGCTTCGCTCCGGCCTGCGTGCGCAGCTCGTCAATTATCTCTGGCTTCGCCTCGGCAATCGTGTCGGTATGCGCGGGCTTAAACTCCTCGAGCTTGACGACATGAAAGCCGAAGCGCGTCTCGACCATCGCGATCTGTCCCGGCTTCATCGCGAACACCGCGTCTTCGAACGGCTTGACCATCTGGCCGCGCCCAAACGTCCCGAGGTCGCCGCCTTGGAGCTTGTTGGACGGATCGTCCGAATACTTCGCCGCCAGCTTTGCGAAGTCGCCCCCCGATTGCGCCTGCTTGAGCACGTCGAGCGCCTTGGTCTTCGCCGCGGCCTTCTCCTTGTCGGTCGCGCCCGAGGGGACCTCGATAAGGATGTGCCGCGCGTGAACCTGGTCGGGATGCGTGAAGCGGGTCTTGGCGTTGCGATTGTAGTAGCCCTGGATTTCCTTGTCGGGCGGCGTGTACTTGGCACCCAGCACGAGCGGCTCGTAGTGGACGTAGGTCAGCTTGACGCGCTCGGGCTCACGGAATTGCTCGGCGTTCTTTTTGTAGTAGTCGGCGATCTGACTTTCGGTAGGCGAGACCTTTGCGGTGAAATCGCTGGAGGGTATCTCGACGTAGCGCAATCCGATCCGTTCGTTGCGAAGATTGTAGGCGTGGCGCGCCTCGTCGTCGCTCACCTGCACGCCGGCGTCGATCATGTTGCGCAGCGTGTCGGCGATCATGCGGTCGCGCTCGGCGGTTTCGTACTCACTCGGCTGCAGATTGTTGTTGCGCAGCACGTCCTGGTAAGTATCGAAGTCGAACTGGCCGTCGCGCTGAAAAACGGGCTCCTTGCCGATTTTATCCTGCAGGGCCTCGTCGCTGATGCTGATGCCGAGATGGCGCGCCTCCTCGCCGATCAGTTGTTGCTCGATCAACCTGTCCACCGCTTCCTGGCGAATGTTGATGCTCTTGAGCACGGCCTGCGCGTTGGCGCCGTACATCTGTTGCACGGTCTGGCGGAGTTGGGTGGCTTCGCGATCGACTTGGTCGCCGAGTATTTGCCGGCCATTAACGGTCGCGATGGGATGGACGGTATTGAACAATCCACCGCCACCAAAACCCCAGAACGCCATAATAATCGCCAGGAAGGCGAAGGTGACTTGCACTTGCCACGAGTACTGGTAACGGCGGATTCCTTCTAACATTGAGGTGTCATCATACTTGACTGCCTTTCGCGGGCGCAATTGCGCCCGGTTGCTGGTAGTGTCTCAGTTTGAGAATCTGACCTCTTGAAAAATCCGTGCGCCCGCGATCCGACTGTGCGATAATGCGTACATGCCCAAAGGACCGCAAGGCCAGAAGCGCCCCGCTGACGCGATCGGCAACGCCGTCCGCGTGATGCAGATCGCCACGGGCGAGATTCAGGACAATCCGCTTGAGCCGGGGAAAGAGTACGCCCGCAAGGGCGGGTTGAAGGGTGGGAAAGCGCGGGCGAAAAAATTGAGCAAAAATCGTCGCACGGAGATTGCTCAGAAAGCAGCGCGATCCCGATGGGTCAAGCAGTCCGATTCCGTATAGAGGTTTGATCCCAAGATTGCCGGTTAATAAACCGCGCCAATAACGGTACAGCAAAACTGTAGCCACCATATCGACTGCGATATACTAAACCCTTCTCGCCGAGCGCCTTGAGCATTTGAGTGGCGTGACTATGGGTGAATCCCTTCACGAGAATTTGGCGCGATGCGGTGACGATTTCTTGAGTGCCGAACTCCTCTTCCGCCTTCGGCAGGGTAGCGATGACTTTCATAAAATCCTGCTGGCGGTCGGTAGCCCGCAGCCATCGAGGAGCAAAAAAGTCCTCGTCCAGCTTTTCCATTATCTCGTCGATTGGTACGGACGGCGCTAGGCCGATTTTGATCTTGCCAATCCAAGCGTCGAATACCTCTTTCGCGATGAACTGAATGAAAAACGGGTAACAGCCCGACAATTCGACGATATTCTTGATAGTGGATTCGGCGAAATGTAGAGTGCTCTTGCTTAATTCTATCGGCTTAATGATCGCGTCGCGCGCCTGCTTTTCGCTCAGTTTCCTTAGATACATCACATGAAACATTCGCTCGCTGTACGTGCGAGCCTGATTCAATCTTGGGAACAGGGTGGGCAAGCCCGTCAGTACCAACATGAAAGGGAAGCGTGATGGTTGTCGCTGAAGGTAAGAAAAAACGTCAAGAAGCAATGACAGCGGATATTCCTTGGCGGAGGCGTGGTCAGTCAGGTTTTGCGCTTCATCATATGCGAATACAACGCCGTTCACTGGCGCACTCTCTAGTAATTGCCGAGCTGAAATGAAGACTGCCTTGAGCTTATCATCAGTGTTTCCGGGCGTGCGCTCGAAAGCTGACCAAAGGTCTTCAAATTTCAGGGGCCGATTTGTCGGTGCATGAATCGCTGTGAAGCCTGGCAAGATTCGTTGTTTGTCTGAATACTCAATGATCGGACCAAGTAGAGTCGAAAGGTCAACCAACAATCGTCGCGCCGTTCGTTCCTCAGTTAGACTCGCCGACTCTGACAAATCGTTTCCGGTCCAGAGCCATCCACTCTTTTGCGCAATGGGTTTGAACTCCTCAAGAAGTACAGTTTTCCCGACGCCGCGAAGCCCGGTCACGATGGCATTTTGCGTGACTGGATTTTGCTTGAGCATCTTTGCGAACTGGTCCTGCTCATCGCTGCGACCGGCAAGATAGAGCGGTTTCTGACCAGCTCCGGGTCGAAAGGGATTCTGCGGGATTGGCGTATCGTCTTGCACCTTTTTTCTCACTTGATCAGATTTAGTATCTTGTAGTCCAAACTCTAATATTAATCAATGCTCTAATAAATGAACTATCTGCTTGACACCCAAGCATAAAGTTCATATTATGTCCTCATGAACAGATTGCCCATATCCAAGCGCGTTCAGATTCTTTCCCTTCTCTGCGAAGGATCATCGATGCGTTCTGTATCGCGGCTGGTCGATGTTTCGATCAACACCGTGACGCGCGAGCTAGTGCTGGCGGGTCAGGCGTGCGCTGACTTCCATGATCGAACCGTCCGCAACGTGCAGTCGAAGCGCGTGCGGTGCGATGAGATTTGGTCGTTTGTCGAGATGAAGGAAGCGCGGGCGCGCCAGAAAAAGCATGAACGGCCAGAACGTGTTGGCGATACATGGACTTGGACGGGCATCGACGCGGATAGCAAACTGCTGATCTCGTGGTTCATCGGATCGCGCGGCGCGGACGCGGCGAATACGTTTATGCGCGACGTGGCGAGCCGCCTTGTCAATCGAGTGCAGCTAACGACGGACGGCCATCGTGCGTATCTGGACGCGGTAGAAGCGGCGTTTGGTGGCGACATTGATTACGCGATGCTCGTGAAAATGTACGGCACGCCGCCAGAAGGCGAGCGGCGATATACCCCGCCGGTTTGCCTTAGTGCGGAAAGCAGAATCGTTCACGGCAATCCCGATCGCGATCACATCAATACGAGCTACGTCGAACGCGCAAATCTCACGATGCGGATGCACATGCGCCGCTTTACGCGCCTGACCAATGCGTTCTCAAAGAAGTTTGAGAATCACTGTCACATGGTTGCGCTCTACGCCGCATGGTACAACTTCGTCCGTATTCACAAAACACTGCGGGTCACGCCCGCGATGGAATCGGGCGTTGTCGATCATCTATTCTCGTTCGAGGATTTGGCTGGAATCGTGGACGAATGGGAAGCAAACCGTGAAAACGAGTGATCTAGTACCCATGCTCGCCTTCGCCTCTTTCGGCCTCTGGTGGGTGGTCGCGCCTCGAAGCGTGATACGTTTCTACTGTCGGTTCTATCCAAGTCCGCGAAATGCTTTTAAGCGAACCACGCCGTTTAAGGTTCGATTGGCAGGGCTGGCGTGGGTAATTTTGGTCGCTTGCGTTACTATCTGGAGCGCATTTCGACCACCGATTTCAAACTGAGACACTACCAAATTCAGACACTCAGCGCCGAATTCAGACAGTACCAATTGCGGCCGGTTGCTTGCCTGCGCCGCCCGTCCTCTGTTAGCGTGTCGCACAACGGTAGTCCGACGGACCCAAACCTCTCCGCCAGAGAATTCTTCAACATTTGGGCCGCGTCTTGGGGTGGTATTCGGGCCGGGTCTTGGCGTCGGCATCCAGGCCTGAACCGGGCAGGCAAGGGGCAAAATTCGTGATCCTCAATTCAATTTTCGGCTGGTTCTCCAACGATCTCGCGATCGATCTTGGCACCGCCAACACGCTCATCTACGTCAAGGGCGAAGGCATCGTCTGCAACGAGCCCTCGGTCGTCGCGGTGCAGAAAGATTCGCGCGGCTCGCGGCGCGTACTGGCTATCGGCTCCGAGGCGAAAAAGATGCTCGGCCGCACGCCGGGCTCGATCGTCGCCATCCGGCCTCTCAAGGACGGCGTGATCGCCGACTTCGAGATCACCGAGAACATGCTGCGCTACTTCATCCAGAAGATTCACTCGGGCAAGACGCTCGTGCGTCCGCGCCCGCGCATTGTCATCTGCGTGCCGTTCGGAATCACCGCAGTCGAGAAACGCGCCGTCCGCGAATCGGCCGAGTCGGCCGGCGCGCGCGAAGTCTATCTGATTGAGGAGCCGATGGCGGCCGCGATTGGCGCCGGCCTTCCCATCACCGAGCCGACCGGCAACATGATCGTCGATATCGGCGGCGGCACCACCGAGGTCGCCGTCATCTCGCTGGCCGGCGTCGTCTTCTCGCGTTCGGTGCGCGTGGCGGGCGACAAGATGGACGAGGCGATCATCCAGCACATCAAGCGCAAGTACAATTTGTTGATCGGCGAGCGCACCGCCGAGCTGATCAAGATAACCATCGGTTCGGCCTACCCCGGCAACGAGATTCAGACCATGGAGATCAAGGGCCGCGACCTGGTCGCCGGCGTGCCCAAGATTATCGAGATCACCGACGAGGAGATCCGCGAGGCGCTGATGGAACCGGTGCGCCAGGTCGTCGAGTCGGTGCGCATCGCGCTCGAGCGCACGCCGCCGGAACTCGCCTCCGACATCGTCGACAAGGGGATAGTGCTGGCCGGCGGAGGCGCTCTGCTGCGCAACCTCGACGTACTGCTGCGCGAGGAGACCGGTCTGCCCGTCACGCTGGCCGACGATCCGCTGACCGCGGTCGTGATGGGTGCGGGCAAGGTGTTGGACGAACTGTCGCTGCTGCGCGACGTGACCGTTGACTGATCGACTCGCCGCATATCTCCTGAGTCTTGAGCCGGCGCGTCGGCCCGTATTGACGTGAGAGGCGGCTTTCTCTGGCGTAACCGCGTGCTGCTGACCAGCGGCGCGCTGCTTATTGTGTCGCTGCATCTGATCTCGACCGGAGTCCGGCCCGGCGATCTCGCGGCGCGTCCGGAGTCCGCATTTCTGGAAATCGTCAGTCCGATCGACGCTGCATTCACCCGTCTCAGCGACGGCGCTTCATCGATCGTCACCGACTACCTCGACCTGTTTCATGTGCGTGAGGAAAACGCCCGTCTGCGCAACGAGCTGGCGCGGGTCAAGAGCGATCGCGCGCGCCTGGCCGAGCTCGAGGTCGAAAATCGGCACCTCGGCGAAATGCTCGAACTCAAGGACGTGCTCGGCGCCAACGCAGTTGCCGCCAACGTGATCGGCAGCGACGCCACCGGCCTTTCACGCACCCTGATTCTCGCCTCGGGTTCCAGCGACGGACTTCGTCCCGGCATGGCCGTGCTCGCCAACCAGGGCGTGGTCGGCAAGATCATCGCCATCAGTCCGCACGCCTCGCGCGTGCTGTTGATCGACGACCACAACTCCGCGCTCGACGGTTTCGATCAACGCTCGCGCGCGCGCGGAATCGTCGCCGGGCTGGTCGACGATGGATTGATCCTGAAGTACGCCGATCGCTCGCAGGACATCCGGATCGGCGACACTATCGTGACCTCGGGCCTCGATGGAATTTTCCCGCGTGGTCTGCTGGTCGGAACGATTATAGGCGTGCACCGCGGGGCGCCTGGCTTGTTCCTCGGCGTAAGAATCGAACCAGCGGTCGATTTTCGCCAACTCGAACAAGTGCTGATCGTCACCCAGCCGCCGCCTCACCTCGACGACTCGGGCAAGAGCTGACGGATTTGCGCCTCATCCTGCTGTTCGCGGTGTTCCTGGTGCTGGGATTGGCGTTTGAATCCGCGGTCCCGCACATGGTTTCTTTTCGCGCACTGATTCCGAACCTGATCATCATACTGGTTGTCGATCTCGGCCTGCGCCATCATGGCGTCCTGCCCGCGATGCTGGCGTTCGCGATGGGCTACGCGACCGACGCACTCGCCGGCTCGCATCCCGGCCTCAACGCTTTCATGATGACGATGGTCTTCGTCGTGAGCTACGAGATTTCGACCCGGCTGATGGTGACCAACGCGTTGGTCGGCGCGACCGTGGTGTTCTTCGGCGTGATCGCGACCGCGCTGGCAACAGTTGCCCTCGCCGACGGCTTCAGCGCACATTCCCACACCGGCGCGCTGCTTCCGGGACTGACACTCGAGGCCGCCATCTCCGCGATAGTCGCGCCGTTCATCTTTTCGATGCTGGCCGCAAGCAAGCGGATGACGGGATTGCCTGTGCGGCCGATGCGCGAATAGATTGTAAGTTCGGGAAAGCATCAGTGGCGAAGTTCCACATCCCTAAAAGCAATCGGCCCGTTCCGCTGCTGGAACCGCGAATCGCGGCGTTGACCGCCCTGATGTTTGCGATTCTCGGACTGGTCTCCGTGCGCCTGTACTACCTGCAGATTCTGCATCATCAGGAAAATGTCGAATTGGCCGATCGCAACCGGATTCGCATCGAACGCGTGCCCGCGCCGCGCGGTCTGGTTTTCGATCGCAATCACCGTCCGCTGGTCGACACGAAACCGTCGTTCGACGCGCAGCTCGTGCCCGAGGATTCCGACAATCTTTCACTCACGATCGAAAGGCTCGAGCGCTACACCGGCGGAGATCACATCGCGGACAAAATTTCCGATGCTGACGAGGAGGGGCGCCCGCCCTACGAGCCCGTCACCGTCGCCGAGCGTCTTGGATGGCAACAGGTGGTGGCGCTCGAGGCGCATCAGCTCGACCTACCCGGAGTCAGTCTCCAAATCACCCCCGCGCGGCATTACCTGTACGGCCAGCTCGCCGCGCATCTGCTCGGCTACGTCGGCGAGGTGACCAAGAACGACCTCAAGCAGCGGGCCGACTACCACATGGGCGACGAGATCGGAAAATTCGGCCTCGAGCGCGTGTGGGAGAGTTTTCTGCGCGGCGACGCCGGCGGACAGGAGATCGAAGTTGACGCCGTCGGGCGGCGGCTCCGCGTGCTCAAGGAAATTGGCGACACGCCCGGCGAAAGCATCGTCATGACCATCGATCTCAATCTCCAGCAGGCCGCGGAACAGGCGATGGCCGGGAAGAATGGCGCCTTCGTCGCGCTCGATCCGAGAAACGGCGACGTGCTCGCGATGGTTTCGCATCCAGCCTTCGACCCCGACCTCTTTGGCGGCGGCGTGAAGGCGTCGGCGTGGCGCGAACTGACGACCGACCCGAACCATCCACTGCAAAATCGCGTCATCCAGGGAATTTATCCACCCGGCTCGACCTTCAAAATCGTCGATTCGATCGCGGGACTCCAGGAAGGCACGCTGAATCCTCAAACTGCCTACAATTGCCCCGGCGGGTTGTGGTTCGGCGGACGCGAGTATCATTGCTGGCGCCATCAGGGCCACGGCACCATCGAGCTGCACGACGCGATCGTGCGCTCATGCGACGTTTATTTTTACAACGTCGGACAAAAGCTTGGCGTCGATCGGATTGCGAAATGGTCCAATCAGCTCGGACTCGGAATCAAGAGCGGCATCGATCTCGATCATGAGAATCCCGGCACCATCCCGTCATCGGCGTGGAAGCAGAAGCGCTTCCACGAGCGATGGTATCCCGCGGAAACGCTCTCAGTCGCCATCGGCCAGGGTTACGTCGCGACCACGCCGCTCCAGATGGCGCAGGTCGCCGCCCAGGTCGCCAACGGCGGCATCCGCTATCGGCCGCAATTCGTCAAGTACGTAGAGGGACTCGACGGCAACATCGCCAAGTCGTATCCGCCGGTGATCGAGAACCGAATCAAGATCGATCCCGACGCCCTCGAAATCGTCAAGGACGCGATGGCCGACGTCGTCAACGGCGCCGGCGGTACCGCGCACAAAGCCCATCTCGACGGTGTCGTCGTATGCGGCAAAACCGGCACGGCTCAGGTCGTCGGCAGCAATGCTCCGGTCGGCGAGAACGAGGAAGAGGACAAGACGCCCGACCAGTTCAAAGACCATGCATGGTTCATCGCGTTCGCGCCAAAGGATCATCCGACCATCGCCGCAGCCTGCATCATCGAACACGGCGGTCATGGCGGCAGCGCGTCGGCGCCCGTAATTCACGACGTCTTCCAGCGCTACTTCCAGCTCAATCCGCCGCCGCCCAAACCTGAAATAGCGCGCGTGCTCGAAAACGCCTCGCCATCTCAATGACAGGAGTGCGGCCCTGATGGCGGGCGGCGATCGCAGGTTCATACTTCATTTCGACTGGACGCTGTTCATCCTGGTCCTTGCATTGGCCGGAATCGGGCTGGTCAGCGTCATCAGCGCGTCGTACGCGGGTGCGCATCGGACCTTGGACCCTCTGGTAATTCGCCAGTTGATTTGGATCGCAGCCGGGACAGTCGTGATGCTCATCGCGGTCTTTGTCGACTATCGATCTCTGCAGGCCTACGCCTACCCATTTTATGTGGTTGTGATCGGTCTTCTGATCGCCGTAATGATCGCCGGCCACGCCACCGGCGGGTCGCGCCGATGGATCAACCTCGGCGTCTTCCATCTCGAACCGTCCGAGCTGGCCAAGCTCGCCGTCGTGCTCGTGATGGTGCGCTATCTGCGTGAGGATCCGCCCAAAGGCGGATGGGGCCTGCGCCATTTGATCATCCCGTTCATCCTGCTCGGCATCCCCGCTGCACTCGTGCTCAAGCAACCCGACCTCGGCACGGGACTGATACTCGTGCTGATCACCATTACGCTGGTTTTCGTGAGCGGCCTGAATTTGCGCACGATGCTGGTGCTGGCGATGGCCGCGATGCTCGCGGCTCCGCTGAGCTGGCACTATCTCAAGCCTTATCAGCGCCAGCGCCTGGTCAGCTTCATCAATCCGCAGGCCGATCCGCTCGGCTCCGGCTACCACATCATCCAGTCTGAAATCGCGATCGGCGCCGGAGGCCCATTCGGCAAGGGATTTCTGAAAGGTACGCAGGCGCGGCTGAATTTTCTGCCCGAGCAGAGCACCGATTTTATCTTCGCGGTTTTTGCCGAGGAGTTCGGTTTGGCAGGCGCGCTGCTTTTGTTGACATTGTACGCGAGCGTGATTGCGCGCGGCGCATGGATCGCCAGACACGCGCGCGACCGCTTCGGCGCGTTGCTCGCGGTCGGATTGACGGCGATCGTCTTCTGGCAGGTGGCGGTCAACATCGGGATGGCGACCGGGATGCTGCCGGTGGTGGGAATCACGTTGCCGCTGGTGAGTTACGGCGGTTCGTCGCTGATCGCGATGATGGCGGCGATGGGCATTCTCATCAGCATCAACACCCGCCGCTACCTGTTCTGAGTTTCTTCGATGAGGTAAAGCACGTGGCTCACAAAAAAAAGTTCACCGATCCAACCGACCTCGAAATCATCGAAATTCATGTCCGCTTCGTCGAGGCGATGGAGACTGTCAGGCTCGAAACGATCAGCCCCGAGATGAAGCAGCGCTATTTGGCGGTCATGAAAGCGCTGACGGAAAAGCTCGCCATGCCGAGCAAGCCGCTGCATGAAATTCTGGGCGAGATGATGGCCGAGGTCGGCCCGCTAATCTTCCAGGCGATGCAGCGCTAGCGAGTGCGCTCACGCTTCGCTAGATTTTTTTGACGTTGCTCGGCGCGCACGCCCGCGCGAGAAAAGCACTTAATTCAGGGTGATTCACGGAGGATCCTGAATGTCGCGAAGTACGCGCGCCAAGGCGCATTCACGAAGGGGATCGACCCCGGTAAAACCGCGACATTCTTCCGCATCAGAACCCGCTCAGCCCGTTGGTAATGCGGCCGAAGCGTCCGTCTTTCGCTTCAAAGGGATCGACGCGGTGCTGCTCACGCTCCTGCTCGGTTTTGCGCTGCTCCTAATCGCGAACACGGGATTTGTCAACGGACAGGAATTTTGGCCGATGCCCGACGCGGTTGAATACGCGGCGATTGCGGTAAACCTGGATCGCGGCCTGGGCCCGGTGCTCCATTTCGGGGGGAATACTTATCCGTGCCGCTTTACGATTGGCTATCCACTCATGCTCGCTGCGGCGTATCCGCTTCTGGGCCATAGGCCCGAGCGGCTTTGCCTGGTTACTGCTCTGACGGCATTGGTCGCGATAGCCGGGCTTTACATTCTGACCCTGTGGGCGTTCGACCGGCCAAGCGCGATTTTGGCCGGGTTGCTGCTGGCTACGTCGCCGCATTTTCTCGGCCTTTCCACCTGCGTAATGAGTGACGTTCCTGCGCTTGCCGTCGTAGTCCTCGCTGCACTGGCGTTTTTGTATGCTGAGGGAAAAGAAAGCCTGGTTGCATCCGCACTGTGCGGGCTGCTGGTCGGCCTGGCCGTCACAATCCGCATCACCAACGGCGCCATTTTGGCCGGAATGCTCGCGGCGGCGCTGCTCGTCCGGCCACGCAGATTGCAGTTCGCGAGAGTGATGGCGTTCGCGATCGGATTCAGCGCATTTCCAGGATTGCAGGCTTGGGTAAATCTGCACTACCTCGGTTCGCCGCTCTCAAGCGGTTACGCGTTCTGGCTGCCGGAGTACTACAGCTCATTTTTCACGCCCTTTAAGCTGAGCTACCTCTTTGTACCGTCGGACCCGACCTATCAGCACGGAAATCTTGTCTCTTATGCTATCGCAATGCTTGGTCTCGACGGCATCCTCGGCCAGCTTACTGTAAGTTCGGAGCTCCGAACGTTACATCACTGGCGCTACGTGGGTACAGAGCTTCGAACGTTAGTTCACGCGCGCTACGCTTTGTACCCGTTTCCAGTGGCGGTCTTCGCAGGGCTGGGCGTGTTCTTCGCCCTTCGCCGCAAGCGTAACGCAAGCACGATGCGCGTGGTGTATCTCGGCTTAGGCTTTTTTGCCTCACTATTGCTTATTTACCTCCCTTATTTCTGTGTCGATCCCCGCTTCATTATGCCTGCGTTGTTTGTTGTTTTTGCCGCGGCGGGCTACGGGCTGGTCAGCGCGAATCGAAGGCTTGAGAAGGCATGGGCGGGATTTGCGGTGATTGTGCTAGACGTGCTACTCGCCGGCGGCGTTGTGGCCCAGACGGTTTCCTGGCTTGCGGTACCGATGCCGCTGGAGTCCAAGCTGGTCGACGACGTGCTGGCGATACGGCCCCGGCTGACGAACGCCGTGGTGGTCAGCGACATTTCTCTACAATGGCTCGAAGTTTATGCGGGTGGGGAACAAACCGAATTTGTCGGCCTCAACGATATTTATACCGCAGAAGTTCCCGACCAAGCGGTAACCGAATACCATCTGTACGTGCTTCGGAACAAAAAGTCCGAGGGATGGTCCGGGCCGATACCGCCGATACTTTTCCCCGGTGGCGAACTCGACCTGGCCGAAGCGCGCAAGCTCGCAGAGGAGGATAAGAAGGGACGCCCGGTGTACTTGCTGGTAGCGAAGCCGCTGACCCGTGAATGGCAGAATGTGCTTTTGCAGGAGGCCGCCGAGACCCATCGATACTTCACCGACGAAATGATCGCGGACTATCCCGAAGTGGGGCTTTACCGTTTGAAGCCGCACTAACCCGCCCGCTACCCGCGACAAATTCGAAACATGGATGCCATTTCAACGCACTCACACGATATTCCTGGCTCGGTCGAGCTCCGCTTGCCACCACGTTTCGCAGAGCGCGAGGATGAACAAGAGCGCCGTCGCTGCGTTGACCGCGATCGATGCTTGTAGCATGTTAGCGAACACCTGCCACATCGCCGAAGAGAGCAAACAGAAGCTGATCGCGGCGAATATGGTGACCACGAGTTGGAATCGGATAGTCAAAACGGAAATCCTGGTTAATTCAAGGTGATTCACCGAGGATCGTGAATGTCGCGAAGTACACGCGCCAAGGTGCATTCCCGAAGTGGATCGATCCGGGTAAAACCCCGACATTCTTCGGATTCCGCTTCATCAGAATCCGCTCGGCCCGGTGGTGATGCCGGCGAAGCGTCCGTCTTTCGCTTCAAAGGAATCGACGCGGCGATACTCGCGCTCCTGCTCGGGTTTGCGCTGCTCCTAATCGTGCGTACGGGATTTGCCGCCGGCCAGGAATTGTGGCCGATGCCTGACGGCGTTGAATACGCGGCGATTGCGGTAAACCTGGATCGCGGCCTGGGCCCGGTGCTCCATTTCGGGGGGAATACTTATCCGCCCCGCTATACGATCGGTTATCCACTCATCCTGGCCGCGGCGTATCCACTTCTGGGCCATAGGCCCGAGCGGCTATGCCTGGTTACGACGCTGACAGCATTGGTCGCAATAGCCGGGCTTTACATTCTGACCCTGTGGGTGTTCGACAGGCCAAGCGCGGTGTTGGCCGGCTTGCTACTGGCTACATCGCCGCGTTTCCTCGGGTCTTCCACCTACGTGATGAGTGACGTTCCTGCGCTTGCCGTCGTAATCCTCGCGGTACTGGCATTTTTGTATGCTGAGGGAAAAGAAAGCCTGGTTGCATCCGCGCTGTGCGGGCTGCTGGCCGGCTTGGCCGTCACAATCCGCGTCACCAACGTTGCCATTTTGGCTGGAATGCTCGCGGCGGCTCTGCTCGTCCAACCGCGCAGATTGCGGCTGGCGCAAGTGATGGCGTTCGCGATCGGATTGCTCCCGTTTCCAGGATTGCAGGCCTGGGTAAATCTGCACTACCTCGGTTCGCCGCTCTCAAGCGGTTACGCGTTCTGGCTGCCGGAGCACCACAGCTCAGTTTTCACGGCCTTTGAGCTGCGCTTCCTGTTTCTGCCCTCAGGTACGGCCTATCAACAGGGAAATCTTGTCACTTACGCTATCGCAATGCTTGGTCTCGACGGCATCCTCGGCAAGCTTATTTTGCGTACGGAACTCCAAAGCTTAATTCACGCGCACTACGCTTTCTACCCGTTTCCAGTGGCGGTCTTCGCAGGGTTGGGCGTGTTCTTCGCCATCCGCAGCAAGCGCAACGCAAGCACGATGCGCGCGGTGTATTTGGGCTTGGGTTTTCTTGCCGCGCTGTTGCTTATTTACCTCCCTTATTTCGTTATGGACCTCCGCTACATACTGCCGGCGTTGTTTATCGTTTTTGCCGCAGCGGGCTGGGGCCTGGTCAGCGCGAATCGAAGGCTTAAGCGGGGGTGGGCGGGATTTGCGGTGATTGTCCTGGATCTGGTTGTCGCCGGCGCGATTGTGGTCCAGGCGGTTTCCCGGCTCGCGATGCCCCTGCCACTGCAGTCGGAGCTGGTCGCCGATGTGCTCGCGATCCGGCCCCGGCTGACGAACGCCGTGGTGGTCAGCGATATTTCTCTACAATGGCTCGAGCTTTATGCGGGCGGGGAACAAACAGAATTTGTCGGCCTCAACAGTCTTTACAATGACCTACAAGTGCAATTCGTAACCGAATACCATCTGCACTTGCTTTACAACAAAAAGTCCGAAGGATGGTCCGGGCCGATACCGCCGATACTGTTCCCCGGTGGCGAACTCGACCTGGCCGAAGCGCGCAAGCTCGCGGAGGAGGATAAGAAGGGACGCCCGGTGTACGCGCTGGTAATGAAGCCGCGGAACCGCGAATGGCAGAATGTGCTTAGGCAGGAGGCCGCCGAGACCCATCGCTACTTCACCGACACAACGATCGCGGACTATCCCGAAGTGGGGCTTTACCGTTTGAGGCCGCGCTAACCCGCCCGCTCCCCGCGACAAATTCGAAACATGGATGCCATGAAGTCGATAAGCGACCTGCGGTTCAACGTCCGTCAAGTATTAAGCTTCGGCAATCCCGGTTTAAATCCTTTCCAGGCGATGCAACGCTAGCGAGTGCGCTCACGCTTCGAAGGCGTAGGCAGCCTCTTCGTGCTCGCTTAGGTCGAGTCCGACCTGCTCCGACTCGTTCACCACGCGAAGCCCGACCAGTGCGTCCGTCACTTTCAGCAGAATCATGCTGCCGATGAACGAAAACGCCATGCTCGCGACGACGGCTATCGCCTGTACGAATAGTTGGCGCGGATTTCCATAGAAGAGACCGTCGGCGCCGGCGGCGTTGACCAACACGCTGGCAAACAGCCCGGTCGCAAGCGCGCCCCATATTCCGCCGACTGCGTGCACGCCGACCACGTCGAGCGCATCGTCGTAGCCGAACCGCGACTTCATCCGACACGCGCTGTAACAGAGCACGCCCGCGACCGCGCCGATGATTATCGCCGGGA
Source organism: Candidatus Binatus soli (assembly GCA_002479255.1). GTDB lineage: Bacteria > Desulfobacterota > Binatia > Binatales > Binataceae > Binatus > Binatus soli. The sequence goes on from DLMJ01000030.1 coordinate 138,450, forward strand.
CGGGGCCGACGTATCCCGACGCCGGAGTTATCGCGACCAGGCCAGCCACCGCGCCGCTCGCCACGCCCAGCACAGTGGGCTTGCCGCCGATCCACCATTCCGCCGCCACCCAGGTCAGCGCTGCGGCCGACGCGCCGAGATGGGTCGCGACAAATGCGGACACCGCCAGGCCGTTGGCCGCCAGCGAACTCCCCGCGTTGAACCCGAACCATCCGACCCACAGCAATCCCGCGCCGGTGACGGTCAGCGTCAGGTTATGCGGCTGCATCGGCTCGTGCGGGTAGCCGCGGCGCTTACCGACCATCAGCGCGGCGGCGAGTGCGGCGACGCCCGACGAGATATGGACTACCGTGCCGCCGGCAAAATCGAGCGCGCCCATTTGGTGAATCCATCCGTCGACGCCCCATACCCAGTGCGCCAGCGGATCGTAAATCAGAGTGATCCAGAGGATGCTGAAGACCAGGAACCCCTTGAATGACATTCTCTCCGCGATCGCGCCGGTGATGAGTGCGGGCGTGATCACGGCAAACATGCACTGGTAAATCATGAACGCCTGATGCGGCACCGTCGCCGAATAGGCGGCATACGGCTGCGAGGCGCTGACGCCGCTTAGTCCTGCCCACGAAAGCGCGCCGACCAAGGCGCTGCCGGGCGCGAACGCCAGGCTGTAGCCGAACAGCACCCATTGGATCGACACGATCCCGACCAGGATGAAGCTCTGCATCAGCGTCGAGAGCACGTTCTTGCGCCGCACCATCCCGCCGTAAAAGAGCGCGAGTCCCGGAATCGTCATCATCAGAACCAGCGCGGCCGAGAGCAGCAACCATGCCGTGTCGGCGCCTTCGATTTTTGGCGCGGCGGGAATTTCCGCGGCCGCCGGCGACGCGAACGCCAGACACAATGCCACGCTCAGAACGATAGGGTTGCGCGCGAGCGAGCGGATAGATTTCGGAATCATCTTCGACCCCTCCAGGCTTGCGAGAGCCTTGCGTCAGCTTTGGCAGCTCTCAGTTGCGAGAGAACCTGCCTGACTTTTCCGGAAGATGCAACTTTTCATTTTGAAATGCGAATTGAGCGCAAAAAAAGAGGCGGCTCAAATGAATGAACCGCCTCTTCGCAAGCATTGGATCGAATGATTCTCAGCCCTTGGGAAGCAGCAAGATGCGCTCACCGATCATGTTCTTCTGCACCGCCGAGGTGCCGCCCGCGATCGTCACTCCCTCCGACCCCAGAATCCGGCGCATCCAGTCGCCCTCGGGCGCGAACGGGGTATGGCGCTCGAGCAGCGCGTACTCGCCAAGCAGCCGGGTGATGAACTTGGTCATCCGCTGGCCCAAGTCGGTCGAGAGCAGCTTGGAAATCGACGCTTCGGGTCCGGGCTGCTGACCCTTGAGGCGCTTGGAGAGGCTGCGCAAGCCGTTGTACTTCTTGGCGGTCGTTTCGATCGCGAACTGCGCGATTTGCTGGCGGATGTCGTTGTCCTCGATGGCGGGCCGGCCATTTATATTCACGGCCTTGGCGATCTGGACGAGTTGATGGAGCAACTGTTCGGTGCCGCCGAGCGTCTCGCCGATTCCGAACCGCTCGTGCATCAGGGTCGAGACCAGCACCTGCCATCCCATGTTGAGCGGGCCGAGCAGGTTTTCCTTGGGCACGCGCACGTCCTCGAAAAAGATCTCGTTGAACTCGCTGTCGCCGGTGATTTGCTTGAGCGGACGGACGCTCACGCCGGGCGCCTTCATATCGACCAGCAACGCGCTCATCCCCTTGTGCTTGGGCACGTCGGGATCGGTGCGCACGAATAGCTGCACGAAGTCCGAGCGATGCGCGATCGTGGTCCAGACCTTCTGGCCGTTGACGATAAACTCGTCACCCTTGAGCTCAGCGCGGCACTGGATCGACGCGAGGTCCGAGCCCGCGCCCGGCTCCGACATCCCCTCGCACCAAATCTCGTCGCCGGCGAGGATCGGATTCAGGTAGCGCTTTTTTTGCTCGTCGGTCCCCCATTGCATCAGGGCCGGCCCGGTCATGATCACGCCCAGCACGTTGCATCCCATCGGCAGGTTGAGGCGGGCGAGTTCCTGCTGAAAGATGACCTGCTCGATGAAGCTGGCGCCGCGTCCGCCGTATTCCTTGGGCCAGGTCAGACCGGCCCATCCCGCGTGGTAGAGTTTTTTGTGCCAGGCCTTGAGGCGCGCCCAGATTGCGTCGTCGCCGCCGAAATCGATGTCGTCGCTCCTGCCGAGAGCTTGCGGGCGGTTCTCGTCGAGCCATCGCCGCACTTCCATCCGATAAGCGTCCTGTTCAGGGGTCCAGGTAAAATCCATTTGGCTCGAAAATCTCCTTTTTCAGTGACCGGTGCGTCCAGTATTCGGCCACGTCAGACAGGCCTGATACTCTGGTATCTCTTGAGTAGCGCCCATGCGGACTGCGGAGCAAGCCCCGCGCGCGGGGTGGTGGGGTTTCGCTATCGCATCATGATGCTGCTCAGTTGCCGCGCTCTGGCGCGGAACCCTCGGGCGCGAACTGCACCTTCTGACCTGCAAAGATTGCTTCAAATGATAGTTGAGCCTTTGAGGAACCGGCCGTCACGACGATTCCATAGGTACCGGGGTGGGGAAGAGACATGTTGACGTTGATTGCGACGGGTATCTTCACTGATGCCCCTTTGGGGAAATCCGGAGCAATCTGACCAGTTTCCACCTGGCCTTTCATTTCCGGGATTATCGGAACTCCGGCCTCGTCGGCAATTACAACGTTCAGCGGGTATTTGATGCCGACTTCATCGGACGTGAAACCAAGGCCCATCGCGATGGCAAGATGAACCGGCGCCGGGTAGTTTGCCGCTCGGAACAAATTCCAGCCGCCGCCCAGGACAAAGACTTTGCCGCCAACCGCCTGGGCCGCATCGGCAAGCAAAGCATATTCGATCTTCATCTCGTACCTCCACGCGTCATTCGTAGCGTATGTCGCATAGCATACGCGAATGCCGTCGCTGTCAAACAACGGGGGCTTGTACTAATGAGACGCGGCGCGGGTGAGTTCAGATTCGGCGGCGGACTGCGCGTTGAGAACGCGGACGATATTCTGCGCCATGAAGCTGCCGAGCAGTTTCTCGCGCGCGGCGGAGTCGAGCTTGCGCGCCTGGCGGCTGACCTCGGCGCCGCGCTCGAGCATCGCAGCCTCGAGCGGCCGGAAATGCTTCCATGCGATCGGCGCCAGGCGCTCAGGTGCGGTCGCGACGAGATCCTGAATCTTCTTGAAGCGCCACCATGGCGAGTCGGACGAGGCTCTTTCACCGCCAGCGGCCAGAACGGGCGGGAGCGTCCCGGCCACGAACAGCGGAAACGCGATCGCGGTGCACGGCGCGGCGAGCGACGCCCATAGCACGGGGATTGTGTCCGCGCCGGGCGCGGGGAGTTCGGCGACCATGCTGGCCGTCGTGCCGGCGGCTGAGCCGTGCATGCATAGCGTCGGAGAATCGTCGCGCGCGGCGGGGTCGCCGGCGGGCGGAGTTTCGCCACGCGCGCCGTGATCGCGGATTATCGCGAGCATCTCGCGGATAGTGCGGCGGCCGTTTCGCGAGACCAGTTCGCGGCTGCGCGCCAGCCGTCCGCGGGCAGTCAGCGGATCGTCCGCGTCCTTGTTCGAATATGCGGCGGCGAAGTCGAACGATGATTCGCCGTCGCACCATCCCCGAGCGCGCGCATAGCTTTCTACATCATGCGAGCCGAGGCTGGCCGTGTCGATCGTGAGGCAATTCGAGATGCACGCGCGATCGGCGACGCGGCGCGCGCTCCATTGGCGGCCGGAACTTTCGAGCACGTAGGCGTCGGCATGATCGGCGATGATGAATCCGCCGCTGTAGCGGAAATCAACGTCGTACCAGGCGGAACCGCCCTGCCCGTAGCGCTCGATCAACGCGCCGATAATTTCGGCCGCTTCGCGCGCGGTCTTTGAACGCTCGAGGCCGAGGCGGACGAGATCCATCCCGAGCAAGCCCGTCGAAGGGAGTATCTCGCGCGTGAGCACGGCTTCGTTGCCGATCGCGACCCCGTACTCGTTGAGGCCGTGTTCGAAACCCCAAAGCCAGAAGGGGCGCGAGCCGATCACGGCGGCGGTCTCGGGGACTTGCGGGATTTCGAGGTACTGGGATTGGACGGTCGCGCCTTGGGGATGGACGCGGCGCGCCGACTGAAACAGCGGCTGGCATTCGCGCGGCGGGCGGTCGGAGTTTTTGGCGAGGATGGTGGCGCCGGCGTGCGTGTGCGGCGCGAGAACGACGATGGTGTCGCAGGAAGGGAACTCCCGTTCAGCTGGTTTTGTGGTCTGGTTCACCGTCTTCACGCCCCTGAACGCCGGTGCATTCACCTAAGGAACCTCTGCACAGGTGGTTGA
>DLMJ01000009.1 GCA_002479255.1 Candidatus Binatus soli
AAAAGGTTCTGACGACGTACAATCTCGGTTGTTGCCTGCCGATTCCGTAGTCGGGCGGTTGTGGAGCTAGAGAATTTGTAGCATCGTCCCCAGATGTAAGCCCTGAATTGGAGAAGGGGCCGAACCCTTTCGGGCCCGATCCCCTTCCCAGGTCGTAGCCAAAATTACTTCTTGAGTTTCGCCATCTGCGCTCGTGCCGCCGACCCATAGCGTTTACTAAAACACTTGCGGCATCGGCGATCCCGCCGTTTGATGAAACTCGGAGCCAGATCATCGCTCCCGCAATAGCGGCAAACCAGTTTCTCTGATTTCGACTTACTGCCCATCTCCTTCCGGAGCGGCCGTGCGGACTCAGCCGTTTCCCGGTCAGCTTTCTTCCGGGCCGAAGATGGGGAGTGTCCGATCGGTAGTTTATGCCCGCTTCCCTTCGCCAGTTTCGCGTGTTCCATTCGCTCTAAATCTCCTTAAGCCGTAAGGGCTCGCTGGGATGTTTGCTCTGGTCGGCGCGTGAAGCGAGCGGGTTCCCCCGATTTTCCCAACGTCATTCGCGCAAAAGGGTAGTAGGCCGGCTATTGGCGCAGATCGAAGGTCTGCAACGATCAGGGCGATTGGAAGGCGAATGGGAATCGCAGCAGAGAAGACGAGACCTGGTCAGAGCCGACGTCGCCCGAAATCTCCCCCGCATGACTGGCTCCGTGCTGCGAATCGAGCAATGTGTGTGTGTAGTCGGGGCGGCAAATCGCGCGCCTCAAAGGAGGACCACATATGAGGTTGGATACCAAGTTGAAGGTCGCGAAATATCGAGGGCAACTATCATGAAGCGGCGGGCAGCGGCTATCGGCCGCGAGGCGCTCGCCGCGGAAATTGCGAGCCTGTCGAAGCTGGGTATTGATGATCTCCGCGAGCGCTGGAAAGCCATGTTCGGAAAGGCGCCGTCGCGCGATATCAGCCGGTCCTTCCTGACGCGCGCGATCGCATATCGCCTCCAGGAAAAAGCTTTCGGCGGACTCAAGCCCTCGACGCAGCGCCTGCTGGCAGAGTTCGCCGATGACGGCGCTAACGGGTCGGCTTTGGCTGCGGCAGCGTCTCGCATCGTGCGGCCCGGCGCGGTGCTGGTGCGTGAATGGCGGGGTATCAGCCATCAGGTAAGCGTTCTCGAAAAGGGATTTTGTTTCCGAGGCAGGCACTACCGTTCGCTCTCGGAAGTCGCGCGCGAGATTACCGGAACTCGATGGTCCGGGCCGTTGTTCTTCGGCCTCAAGCGATCGCAAGAGGAGAGCCGCGATGGAGCACGCTAAGTCGGGAACACGACGCTGCGCAATTTACACCCGCAAAAGCTCAGAGGAGGGCCTTGAACAGGACTTCAACTCGCTGCACGCGCAGCGCGAAGCGTGCGAGGCATTCATCAAAAGCCAGACGGGCGAGGGCTGGCGGCTCGTCAAAACCGCCTACGATGACGGCGGCCTTTCGGGCGGCACAATGGAGCGCCCCGCCCTGCAACGCCTATTGGAAGATATCCGGCGGAGACTCGTCGACGTGGTGGTCGTTTACAAGGTCGATCGCCTGACCCGCTCGCTTGCTGACTTCGCAAAGATGGTAGAGGTGTTCGACGCGCGCGGCGTTTCGTTTGTCGCAGTCACCCAGCAATTCAACACCACCACCTCGATGGGCCGACTTACGCTCAACGTTCTGCTGTCGTTCGCGCAATTCGAGCGGGAGGTAACGGGCGAACGGATCCGTGACAAGATAGCGGCTTCCAAACGCAAGGGAATGTGGATGGGCGGTGTGACGCCGCTGGGCTATGACGTCCGCGATCACAAGCTGGTGATCAACCCGGCTGAGGCCGCGACCGTTAAACACATCTATGAGCGATATCTCGAACTCGGTTCCGTCCGGCTCCTGAGAAACGATTTGGAGCGCCGCGAGATCGTCTCCAAAGTCCGGGTGTCGAAAAATGGCGTGCAATCGGGAGGCCAGCAATTTTCGCGCGGGGCTCTGTACCAGCTGCTGTCGAACCCGATCTACCTCGGCGAAATTCGCCACAAAAAGGAACGCCATCCGGGGCAACAAGAGCCGATAGTGAGCCGCGAACTCTGGGAGAAGGTCCAGCAGCGCTTGTGCGATCAGGCCGCCACGCATCGCGAACGCCCGACCAAGGCGCCTCCCAGCGCGCTTGCGGGGAAACTGTTTGACGAGAACGGCGAGCCCCTATATGTGCAAGGCGCGGTAAAAGGCGCGCGCCATTATCGCTACTACGTCTCTCGCGGATTGGTCAGGGGGTCGGTACAAGATGACCAGCGCGGGTGGCGCGTAGCTGCGCCGGAGCTTGAGCGAGCCGTTGGCGCTGCGACTCGGCGCATTCTCGGCGATCGAGCGGCGATCGCCGGAGCGATTGAAGAACTCAACATCGATTCGAGCCGATTGCCTTCGATATTCAAGGCCGCCGAGGCTTGGATACAAAGCCTGCGGTCCGAAACGGAAGCCTCACCCGCGCTTGTCCGGCTAATCGAACGCGTCGGACTCAAGCAGGACGGCATCCAAGTTTCGATCAAATTGCCGATCCTGGCCAACGATGAGCGAGATTCCGCGACCCCAACCGAACTTGCCCTCGCTCGATTCGTCCCGATGCGGATGAAGCGGCGCGGGGTCGAGATGCGGCTGATCATTGATGGTGACGCCACACCAGCGGCCCGCGTCGATCTACCGCTGCTCACGGCGACTGCCCGTGCGTATAGATGGTCCAACGATCTGCTGGAGGGCCGGGCGCGGTCGATCGGCGAGATCGCCAGGCGAGAACATCTTACCGGCCGTCACGTGCGACGCATGATGCGGCTGGCGTTTCTGGCGCCCAAAATCGTCGAGGCGATCGCCAGAGGTCGCCAGCCTGCGGACCTCACCACCCTCGCAATGACCCAAAGAATCGATCTGCCCCCGCTCTGGAGCGCGCAGGAGCGTGCTCTGGATGTTCGCTAGACTCACGCGGGCGGAGTTGCTTGCGTTAGGCATTCTTCCCAAGTGCGTACCGGGTTCCCGCAAGATCTTGGCCGGTTCGCAGATGGACCTGCCGAAATCGCGAACAGAGAATTTTGTCGGATTTTCGCGCTCAGCCGCGGCGGATGGCATTCTCCGGGTCCACCGCCGCGCGTGAATCGCGCCCCACGCGCCGATTTAATCGATTCTCCAATAAGTAGGGAAACATGCCAGACTGTATGGCGGAGAGGGGGGGATTCGAACCCCCGAGACCCTTTCGAGTCTACACGCGTTCCAGGCGTGCGCCTTAAACCGGGCTCGGCCACCTCTCCGCACGCGAACGCGATTATGCATCACGCCAACCCGCGGGGCCACAGACGCGCTTGATCGCGCCGCACCGGCCGGACTAAAGATGTCATCAGGAGCCAGTCGCACAGACGGCTCACCATTGGAGAACGTTTCGATGCTGCACACGCCGATTTGCGATTACTTTGGAATCAAGTATCCGATTCTGCTCGCCGGGATGGGCGGAGTCGCGATGCACAAGCTGGTTGCCGCGGTTTCCAACGCCGGCGGACTTGGCGTTATTGGTGCCGCCTCGCTGAGCCCCGACGATCTGCGCGCGGAAATTCGCAAGACTCGCGAGCTCACTGACAAGCCGTTCGCCGTCGATCTACTCGCGCCGATTCCCGACATGATGCGCCCGCACGTACCCGTGATGATCGAGGAAAAGATCAAGGTGTTCGTCGCCGGACTCTCGGTGCCGCAGGAATTCGTCAAGGTGATGCACGACAACGGGATGAAGATCGTCGTGATGTGCGGCAAGGTGCATCACGGCGTCAAGTCGCAGCAGGCCGGCGCCGACGTGGTCGTCGCGCAAGGCACCGAGGCGGGGGGACATACCGGCGAGATCGGGATGCTCTCGCTGGTGCCGCAGATGATCGACGCGGTGAAGCTGCCGGTGCTGGCCGCCGGAGGAATCGCCGACGGACGACAGATCGCGGCGGCGCTCACGGTCGGTGCGCAGGGCGTCGTGATCGGAACGCGCTTTATCGCAACGCCCGAGGCGCAGGCGGCGCCGGGCTACCGCGACGCGATCTTGAAGGCACACGAGGATTCCACCATGCGCACGCGCGCGTACACCGGCAAGACCTGCCGCGTCATCCGCACCGAATATGCGCTCGAGTGGGAGAAGGATCCCTCGAAGATTCAGCCGTTCCCTTTGCAGGCGCTGACTTCGCAACACAACGGAGTCATGAACTTTACGGGACGCGACGGCGACGGCTTCGATCCCAATCGCACATTCATGCCGACCGGACAGGGCGCAGGACTGATTCGCGAGATCAAGCCGGCGGCGGAAGTGTTCGCCGATCTGCTGCGCGAGACCGAGGCGGCGCTGCGCAAAGCGCAGCAGTTGCTGTCGGGCGATCCCGTGCGACAGCATTCTGCGGCGCCGACGCGATGAATTCGGCAGCCCGCGCGCGATCACACGCCGCGGGAAATGCCCGGCCAGATCTGCTTATGCATCTGCAATTGCAGCCGCGCCGGCAATCGATCCTCGAGCATCCACGCCGCCAGCGCGGCAGGCGCCAGTTGTCCGAACACGGGACTCAACAATAGCGCGCCCACGCGCGGGGCAAGATCGCGCGCGACGATTGCGTCCCTGGCCCATTCGTAATCCGCACGATCGGCGACTACGAATTTGATCTCGTCGCGCCGGGTCAGATGGTCGAGGTTGCTCCAAAGATTTCGTTCACATTCGCCGCTGCCCGGACATTTGAGGTCCATGATCTTGATGACGCGCGGGTCGAGCCGGCCGACGTCCACCGCCCCCGACGTCTCGATCATCACGGTCTGGCCCGATTCGAGCATCGCATCCGTCAGCGGATACACGCCCTCCTGCAGCAGCGGCTCGCCGCCGGTCACTTCGACCAGGCCGCAGCGGTAGCCGCGAATTATTTCGGCGACCTCGGCAATCGGCATCTGGCGGCCTTCGTAGAATGCGTACTCGGTGTCGCACCATTTGCATCGCAGGTTGCATCCGGTTAATCGCACGAACACGCATGGACGGCCCGCGTGCGTGGATTCGCCCTGGATGCTGTAAAAGATTTCGTTGACATGCAGGTGTTCGGAAGTCATTTTTCGCCGGAAGGCGCCGGTCCGCGCGCTCGTGCGGCGTCCCGCGCTTCCTCCATCACGACGCGCAGCGCTACTTTGTGCTCCGCGGCGATTCGCCGGCAGTCATCGTATTCTGGCGAAATCGTAGTCGGCTCGCGGCCATGCGCGCCCGATGTCTTGACGCGAACCTTGCCCCATCGCGTCTCGATCTCGTGAATCTCGCGATGCAATTTCAGCCGCTCGACAGCATGAAACCGCAGTCCGATCGTCGAGGTCTCCGCAAAGATAATCTCCGCGATCGCGTCGCGGCGCGCGGCCTCGGCGATCACGCCCAGGGTCACCGCCGGGCGGCTCTTCTTCATCATCGTGGGCGTAATAGTCACGTCGCGCGCACCTGCGGCGAACAGGCGCTGCATCACATGGTCGTAAATCTGCGGGCTAAGGTCGTCGATATTTGCGGATATCTCGATCATCTCGTCGCTGTCGAACGCGGCCCGCTCGTACCCGAGCATCAGCCGCAACACATTGGGCCGATCTTCCAGCTCGCGCGCGCCCGCGCCGTAGCCGATTTTCTCGACTTCGAACGCGAGCGGGAGCTTCGCCGGACGCGCCAGCGCGCGGACCACCGCCGCGCCGGTCGGCGTGACCATCTCGTGCGCACCGTCGCCGATTTTCACCGGGAATCCCGACAGCAACTCCGCCGTCGCCGGCGCCGGCACGGGAATGGCTCCGTGCCGCGAGCGCGCGAATCCGGCCCCCATCGGGAGCACAGACACGATCACGTCGCTGACGCCGAGATGCTCGAGTCCCCATGCCGTGCCGACAATGTCGATGATCGAATCGACCGCGCCGACTTCGTGAAAATGAACGAGATCGGGTGTGATGTTGTGAATCTTCGCCTCGGCTTGGGCAAGCACTTCGAAGATCGAGATCGCGCGATGCCTGACGGTCGCGGCCAGCGTAGAGGCCTCGATCAGCGCGCGAATCTCGCCAAAATGACGCTGCGGCTGTGGCTCCGTCACGGTGACATCGAACTTAAGCGCCGAGATCCCGCTTGAGATTTTGCGCCGGGTCGAGAGCCGATAACCTGCGATCGGCACCGACTTGATCGCGCGCTCGAATTGGTCGAAATCCGCACCGCAATCGAGGATTGCGCCGACGATCATGTCGCCACTGAGGCCGGAGAACGCGTCGAGATAAGCCGTTTTCATCCCGCAACCTTTACATGGTAGCAGGGCGTCGATAGAATCAAAAACTCGGCTCGTGACGGACAGTTCAACCGTGAGGCAAAGAGACCTCAATCTTTTCCGAAAATTGCTCGAAGGCCGCAAACGCGACATTCTCCAGGAATCGGAGCGCGCGGTCGGCACCATGAACCACGAGTCGGAAGAGGCCTACGCAGACCCGACTGATCGGGCCGCGCTCGAATCGGATCGCAATTTCCTGCTGCGAATGCGTGATCGCGAGCGCAAGTTGCTCTCCAAAATCGGCGAAGCATTCGCACGAATCGAAGATGGATCGTACGGGCGATGCGAGGAATGCGGCGGCGAAATCGGGATCGAGCGGCTGAAGGCGCGCCCCGTCACCACGCTTTGCATTGCATGCAAATCGGCACAGGAAGCGCGCGAGCAGAAGACCTGAGTACGCCTCCAACCCGGAAAATCGCACTGCTATGAAAGTAAAAAAGGCGGTCATTCTCGCAGCCGGGATGGGCACGCGGATGCTTCCGTCGTCGAAGGTGATCGCCAAGGAACTTTTGCCGGTGGTGGATACGCCGGCGATCCAGGTCGTCGTCGAGGAGGCAGTCGCCTCCGGCATCGCGGAAATCATTCTCGTCATCAGCCCCGGCAAGACGACCGTCGTCGATCACTTCGAGCCCAACGCGGAACTCGAGCGCTATCTCGAAGCCCGCGACAAACGCGACATCCTTGAACTCGTCCGACGCAGCAACAATCCGGCCAGGATTACGATCGCCGAACAGCGACATCCGCTCGGCCTCGGCCATGCGGTGCTGCAAGCGCGCGAGGCGGTCGGCGATGAACCGTTCGCCGTGATGCTCCCCGACGACATTTTCGATTGCCCGCGGCCGTGCCTGCGCCAGCTCCTGGATGTGGCCGAGACACGTGACGCGCCGGTGGTCGCGCTGCTCAAGGTTGCGCGCAGCGAGATCTCGAAGTACGGCATCGTCGATCTCAAAGCCGTCGGCGAGCGGACTTACGAACTCCGTGGGATGGTCGAGAAACCGTCGCCCGAAAAAGCGCCGAGCGAATTCGCAATCATGGGCCGCTACGTGCTGACGCCCGATATCTTCGAACTGCTGGCCGCGGGTAGGCCGGGCGCTGGAGGCGAAATTCAGTTGACCGACGCGCTGATGGCGCTGACGGGGCGCCGCAAGATTTACGGCTACGAGTTCGAGGGTGTCCGCTATGACCTGGGTGATCGCGTGGGGTTCATCTCGGCGCAAATCGGCTTCGGATTGAAACGCCCCGATCTGGCCGAAAGGTTGCGAGCTTACTTGAAGTCAGTTATCTCACAATAGTAATCGCGTCTCGGTCTTGGATGGGGCAGTAGCTCAGCTGGGAGAGCACTACGTTCGCAACGTAGGGGTCGAGGGTTCAAATCCCTTCTGCTCCACACTTCAGTCTCTTGGTCTTCGCGCATCGCGGAGAATCGCTCGAAAAGCGCGCGTGTGCGCGCGATTTGCGCTCACGCGCGGACCCAGAGAACGCCTAAAGCGCCGCAAATCGGCAGAATCGGCCAAAAGCTATCCGGGCGCGATCTTGCTAGGTCCATCCGTGGGACCGCCGCGATCTCCGGCCGGGGGAAGGCGGCCATTAGCGTCAGATATCTTTGAAGTCGAGTTCACGCTCTGGAATGTCATGTGTCCTGCCATGGGCGACGGCGTCCGTCCAGGTGGAGCGATCGTTCAGGGCGGCATCGAAACGCGCGTCGCTGTAAATGATCGTGAGCCGTTCGTCCTTCCAGAAGTGCGCGTACCAGCCGGGCCGGATGTGCTGCTGGAACAGGGTGATATCTTCCTCCGCGCAAACCACGCGATAGAGGTGCCATCTCCCTGTGACCAGTTCAGCTCCCCTGGATGGCGCCCACTTGAATGGCGGAGAGATAACTGCGCGCTCAACCGGGAGATGGTTGATGAGCCGGATGTGCCCGTCGGCATCGACGGCGCCGGTGAATTTCAGTTTTTGGATTTCGCCGCGAGTGGTGGACATGATGATGACTCCGTATTCAGGGTTCCTAGTGCGCCGCGTTGGACATCGTCACCGGATTGAAAAAATTGTCCGACGCGACGCCCATATTGATGTACCAGCCCTCATGTTCTTCGGTCTCGAATCCCGGCGAGAGCAGCACGGTTGAGAATCCGTTCGTGACGTCTTCATCGACCAGGGCGGTTTGGAACATCCGCTTGAACGGCCAGATGGCGACCCGCGCGTCGGGCACCGGCCGGTCGCGGTACGCATTGAAGGTCGCCAAAGTCTTCCACAGCTTGCCTTCGCGATCGTACTGATCCGACGCGGTGATGAACCATCCTTCGGAGTCGATATAGAAGATTCGCTTTGGAATGGAAACGCCGCTGCCGAGAAGAGAGGTCTGCTTCGCGTCCGCTTCGATCACGTAAACCCGGCGCATCTCCCAGTTTTCGGGACAGATGGTCCGGCCGCCGTCGCCTTCGCATAACTTGGCCGGAGAGTTGGCGGCATTCGCAACCGCGAGCATCGACTTCTCGCCGAGGAGCTTGTAGTTGAAGTCCTCGATTTTCGCGGCGAAGCCGAAGAACGAATCTGGATCGAGGTTGCTCGCGTAAGACGCCGCGCCGCTTCCACCGCCAAAGCCCGCGTCGTACATGCCGAGGACGTCCGAGAGTTCGTTGGCCGATATCCGACGCACACGCCGCGAGCTCGGAGTAGACATCCAGCTGTTGTCCTCGATCTTCGGATCCATGTTGCGATAGCGGATGAGGCCGAATCCGCGCAGCTCTGACGGCTCGAGGACGGGATACGCGCCGAACCGGTAGCGGATTCCGGCAGCGAGCGCGTCGGAATTGGTCGGTATGGGATTGACCTCGGTGCGGCCGGTGTTGTTGTAGAATCCCACGTTGCCGATCGTGAAATGCTCGACCGGATCGGCGGGCGCCGAGCCGGGCCGGTAGCTCGCGAGCTCGACGTTCTTGGCTATCGCATCGTCGGTGTAGAGCGGGCGATAGCTGAAATTCCACATCACTTTCTGCGCGGCTTGAGGATCGTTCGAATCGACGAGCGGAAACGGAAGCCCCGCCGCGTAGCCCTTGAGCGTTCCGTCGGGCGCGAGATTCACCTGCGGCGAATACTTCTCGGTCGCCGACTTGTACGGCGGTGGCCATTCGAGGCGCCCGGTCGGCACGATTTTCATCGTCATGCCCTGTTTCACCAAGACCAGGTTCCCCGGACTCACGAGGTCGGCGACCTTGTCGGCCTGATCCTTCGTGATCGTATCTCCGGGATTCACACCGGCGCTTGGCGAGCTCGCGATCGACAGAGCTGCCAGCGCACTCAGCGCGGTCGCTATAAGCTTCATTTTCACTCTCATCTTCGCGCGCCTCTCAAGCTCCTCGGGCGCCTCGGCTTGCCGAGGTTCGTCGACGAGGTCCCGCTGCTTCGACAGACAGACCGTGTCGTCTAGGTATCGCCAAGGATGAGGTGCACAAAGGCAACAAAGCATGCTCCCCCTCGGAACCCGCGGTGCCGGCTCAACGTGTGAACTAGCACGCGCCTCCATTCCTGCCAATCGAGGGTTGCACCTTTCCTAACGCATCTAGCGGAGGGTGAACTTCTGCAGCACGATCGTCAGCAGACGCAATCGAAAATCAAGACCGGATGGAATTTCCGTTTTTGGACGCCGCCAATTTCGATGCCAACAGCTCCGGTCAGAGCAGTAGCGCAAAAGGGTGCGGCCTTCTGGGACCGGGAACGAAGAAATCATTTGGCGGGGCGGCGATGAGCACTCATGACGGTGCAAAACGAGTAGGTTCGGCAGTGCAAGGCGAATTCTAGGCGATAAGATTCTCTGCAGCACTGCTGCTTTAATCTCGTCTCGAATATCTCGCCAAATCCGTGGACAATTGTCCGAGCAAAAACGATTGAGGGGCCCCGGGTTCAAATCCAGCTTGGACCACATTTCAGTCTCCAGATTTTTGGAGATGTCAGAGAATTGATCGAAATCGGCGCGTGTGCGCGCGATTCGCGATCGCGCGCGGACCCGGAGAGCGCCCGAGACGGCGGGAATAGCCAGAATCGGGCAGAACCTATCCGGGCGCGATTTTGCTAGGTCCATCCGTAAGGCCATGGGATCGCGGGAATTTGCCGAGCCGACGCGGCCGAGCACGCTATCTTGTCCACCCTGGAAATCAGGCCGGGCGGGGAATTAGCGCATGCCGAGCACTTGCTCCAGCGCGCTCCAGAGCAAGGGGAGATCGATCCGACGCGTGAGACCGATTACGGTGAGGTCCAATGGCTGGCGGCCCGCGGCGATCGCCTCGACGATCCTTGGTGACAAAAACCCAAGCTGAAGCAGCCGCCGCAATGATCGGCCATCGAGCCGTTCCCGTTTCGCTAGCTCGTCAACAGACTGAGCGCGGCCTGCGATCAGGTCTTGCGACCACCTGCGGGCGCGGGCAACGGCCTTGAGCAGCGGAAGGTCGACCCGGCTGGGCGTGGAGTCGCCTTCGAGCACCATCCGCATTTCGACACCGCGGCGCTTCATCTGCATGGGGAGTAATTTCATGAGAGAAAGATGATCCGTAGGTGCACGGCCCCCCGTTTCAGCAGGTGGTAGTGGCAACTTCAACGAGAGCCGGAAACCCTCGCGGCTGAGGTCGACGCGCTCCGTTAGCTCGCTCAGCGCTGGTGCGGCTTCCGTATCGGACCGCAGACGTTCAACCCACAGCCGAGCAGACTCGAGAAACGGTTTCAGCCGATCAGGGTCTGTGCTGGACTCTTCAAGCGCGAGCGCGATCGCCGCACGGTCGCCGAGAATCTCCCGAGCCGCAGCAGAGACGGTCTGCTCGATTTCGGGCGCGGATATCCGCCACGCATGTTCTGCGTCTTTCTACTCGCCTCTGACCAGTCTTCGAGAAACGTAATAGCGGTAGCGGCGTTGGCCTTTTGCTGCGCCCTGTACGTACAGCGGCTCGCCGCTCTCGTCGAATAGCTTGCCCGCCAGCGGACTTCGCGGCGCCTCGGTCTTGCGGCCTTCACCCTGCCTGACCGCCCGGCTGCGTAGTTGCTGTTGGACCCTCTCCCAAAGATCGCGGCTAACAATGGCGTCGTGCTGTCCCGGATGGCGTTCATTCCGATGTCGGATCTCGCCCACGTAGATCGGGTTGGAGAGCACGTTGTAGAGCGCACCGCGCGAGAACGGCTTGCCTCCCCGTGTATTGCCCTTCCTTGACGCCCTGGCGGCCGACACAATTCCGCGGCTGTCCAAATCCTTCTTCAAGAGCCGGACGCTGCCGATTTCGAGATAGCGCTCAAAAATATGCCGTACGTTCTTGGCTTCGGTTTCGTTGACCAGCAATTTGCGCTCACGGACGTCGTATCCAATCGGAACAGAACCTCCCATCCACATTCCCTTACGCTTGGAGGCGGCGACCTTGTCGCGGATGCGTTCGCCGATGACTTCGCGCTCGAACTGCGCGAACGACAGCAGCACGTTCAGGGTGAGTCGGCCCATCGAGGTGGTGGTATTGAACTGCTGGGTGACCGCCACAAACGATACGTTATGGGCGTCGAATAGCTCGACCATTCTGGCGAAGTCGGCGAGCGACCGGGTCAGGCGATCGACCTTGTATACGACCACGACATCGATCGAGCCCTCGCGAATGTGCGACATGAGCTGCTGTAACGCAGGTCGCTCTATCGTACCGCCCGAGAAGCCCCCGTCGTCGTAGGCCGTCTTGATCAACTTCCAGCCCTCGCCGGCCTGGCTCCTGATGAACGCCTCGCACGCTTCGCGCTGTGCGTGCAGCGAGTTGTAGTCTTGCTCCAGTCCTTCTTCCGAGGACTTGCGGGTGTAAATTGCGCAACGCCTGATCGGGGCGCTAGCCATTGGCCACCTCCTTGGCTCGATGCTTCAGGCCGAAGAACAACGGTCCCGACCAGCGGGTGCCGGTAATCGCGCGCGCTACTTCCGAAAGCGATTTGTAACGCCGACCGCGGTAGGTGACGTCATTATCGAGTACGACGACCCGGTGCCTGACGCCTCGCCACTCCCGGATCAGCACGGTCCCTGCACTGGCCCGCCGTTTCGCAATGCCCTCCTGACCAATCTCTTCGCGGCCATCGCAAACACGGTCAAGGATCCGTTGCGTGGATGGCTTGAGACCACCGAAAGCCTCTTCCTGGAGGCGGTAGGCGATCGCCCCAATCAGAAGGGCCCGGCCGATATGGCCTGACGGCTCATTGCCATACAACCTCTTCCAGCGCTCGCGAAGGTCCTTGATACTGGCCTTCGATAGACCCGCGACCTCCGCGCTGAGCGCACCACGATCCAGAACGGGCGCCCGCCGCTTCATGATCGTTTCTCTCGATGTTTCGCGACCTTCAGCTTGGCATCCAAACTCATATGTGGTCCTCCTTGAGGCGCGCTATCTGCCGCCTCTACCACACACACACATTGCTCGATTCGCGGCACGGAGCCAGTCGTGTGGGGCAGGAAATTTCGGCCAATATACGCTCTTACCAGGTCTTGTCTTCTCTGCTGCGATTCCCATTCGCCTTCCAATCGCCCTGATCGTTGCAGACCTTCGATCCGTGCTAATAGCCAGCCTCTACCCTTCTGCGCCAGTGACGTTGGGAAAATTGGGGGAAACCACTCGCTTCACGCGCCGACCAGAGCAAACATCCCACGGAGCCCTTACGGCTCAAGGAGATTTAGTGCGAATGGAACATCCGAAATTGGCGAACGGAAGCGGGCATAAACTACCGATCGGAAGTTCCCCATCCCCGGCCAAGCCGGATCAGAAGGATGCGGCGCGGTCGGCCGGTAAGAACGCGGTCCGGAAAAAGGCTGCCCCGAGAAAGGCCCAGCCTGCACGGCCGATCAGGAAGGAGATGGGCAGTAAGTCGAAATCGGGCAAACTGGTTTGCCGCTATTGCGGGAGCAATGACCTGGCTCCGAGTTTCATCAAGCGGCGGGATCGCCGATGCCGCAAGTGCTTTAGCAAACGCTACGGATCCGCGGCGCGGGCGAGCAAAGTGAAGGTCAAGAAGTAGCTTGGCCACCAGCTGGGAAGAAGGACCGGGCTCGAAAGGGCTCGGGCCTTTTCCGCTTAGAGCTTCGTCCGAGGGGCGAGCGAACGCCCCGCCGGAATCGCGAATGCTCTATCAATAAGGCGGTCGCAGCCTCACGAAACTGAGGAACGACGGTGAGTCAAAAAAGGCACCAGATTGCTAAGGTGGTCAGGGGCTTCTGATGGCATCGGCTCGCATCCGATCGGATAGGAAAATGCGAGGGTTTCCCAAATCGGGGAGCCCTCGCATCGTATCGGATTTGCTCGCCTCAGACACAAAAAGACACTTTTTTTGCGGGAACCGCCTGCGCTTGGCGAAGTTGTCGGTTGCACGGATAACTCAATGTCGATGAATCTCCGCCACGGGCCGCCGCTCTCGCGCTAGTGGGCCGGCATTTTGATGGACCATTCACGCAACGCGGGCCCAACCCGCCTGCCAAGACAACCCTCCACTATGGGCAGGCTTTTCGCAGAGCCGTTTTTGAACGGCGATTCTGGCCACGCTTTTGCGCTACGACAGACCGGAATCGGTTGTGAAAAAGTCGTGGTGATTCTGGCCGGTTGGCTTCGGCTGTGGCTACTAAAAATTCCGAATGCGCCGAAAAGTCTGGAGTTTTTGGATTCACTGACGCAATATCGCCGGCATGCTTAAGCTCGTGCGATCGATCGTTTCTCGGCTTGTCTGCCGATTCCGTAGTCGGGCGGTTGTGGAGCTAGAGAACCTCGCCCTGCGTCATCAGCTGCACGTTCTTCGCCGGCAGCGGCCGGGTCGACCCCGGCTGTTCGCGATCGACCGCTTGCTCTGGGTCTTGCTCTACCGATTGTGGCCGCGCTGTCTGGAAATGATGGTGTTGGTCAAGCCGGCCACGGTGATCCAATGGCACCGTCAGGGATTTCGCCTGTTTTGGCGATGGCGGTCGAGATCCGGACGGCCGTCAGCGGATCGAGAGATTCGCAATCTGATTCGGCAGATGAGCAGCGCCAACCCGCTCTGGGGTGCGCCCCGGATCCACGGTGAACTGCTCAAGCTCGGCATCGAGGTCAGCCAAGCGACAGTCGCCAAGTACATGGTGCGAAGACGGGGAACACCTTCTCAGAACTGGCGGACTTTCCTGCGCAATCACGCCGAAGGCATCGCTGCGATCGATATGTTCGTTCTGGCGTCCGCATCGTTTCGGCTGCTCTACGTGATGGTCATTCTGGCCCACGATCGCAGGAATATCGTACGCACTGCCGTCACCGAGCATCCGACCGCAGCCTGGCTCTCGCGCCAGGTAACCGAAGCATTTCCATGGAACACGGCGCCCCGGTATCTGCTGCGCGACCGTGACGCATCGTATGGCTCGGACTTCCGCAGCCGGGTCGAAGCGATGGGCATCGCGGAAGTCATCACGGCGCCACGCTTCCCGTGGCAGAACGCTTATGTCGAGCGCGTAATCGGTTCGATTCGCCGCGAGTGTTTAGATCACATCGTGATCTTCAACGAGCGTCATTTACGCCGAGTCCTGTCCTCGTACGTCGACTACTACCAACGCACCCTCACGCATCTATCGCTCGAGAAGGATTGCCCGGACCCGCGCCCGATCATGCCACGCAGGATCGGAAAGGTGATCGCCATCTCTCAGGTCGGCGGCTTGCATCATCGCTACGAACGCCTCGCCGCCTGATTCGTCCCGGGTTCGTGCTCACCAATCGTTGCGCGTCGGCCGGTACGCCGTCGTGTCACGATCTATGTATCGGAGGTCTTTCGATCTCGATCAGGTGAGCCGCTTGTGGTTCAGATCGCAGCCCCTCTCTTCTAAGCACATCGATTCGATGGCGATTCTCGCATACGACTCAGAAGCGGAAGCGCAAAATGGGTTGCGTTTCAACCCAACATTTATATATCAAGCTTTACCCAAGCAGCCATGACAAGATTAGGTACGATGCTGAATTCAGAAGATGACGAACCTTTTTCTTCGTGCTCTGAGCAGAGGTGGAAGACCAGGTTTCGTTGGGCGCTGAAACACCTGCGGGACGAAGACCGCATCAAATATTCAGGGACATGGAGAGCGGACGCGAATCCCCTTCGAATTGCTCCGCTGGAACTCCTGACTGGGGAAGTGGAGGTGCGAGAAGACGGAGAAACGAGAGTAAGATATCTCTGAAGCGACGGTTCCCATAAATATAGAGTTGTATTGAGCGGACAGTCAATTTTAACAAAGCGAGGATGACATGGCGACAAACATTTCCCTTAGGGGAGCTTTGATCACAACAGCGACCGCGTTCGGCTTGATGGTAGTTAGCGGAATCGTCGGATTCTTGAGCCACGCCTATCTTGAGATCTGATTTGAAAATGATGCTCCCCTGATTTCTCAGCTACGCGTTCAGTCCAGCGAGCACCGACTTGGCGTCTTTCAGGTCCGCGGTGTCGATGCCCTCGGTGAACCAGTTGGAGATTTCGGCGAGCATTGTGCGAGCCTGGTCGCGTTTGCCTTGCTGGTCGAGCAGGCCGGCGAGGCTGGTTGTCGCGCGGAGTTCCCACGAGCGCGCCTGTTGCCGCACCGCAATCTCGATCGCACGCCGGAAGCATCGCTCCGCTTCGGCTGCACCGTCCGGCAGGATTAGCATCGTCTGGCCGCGGAGCCGGTGAATTTCCGCTTCGAGCAATCGATGGTCCATTTGCTCACTCCGCTGAGCCGCCAGGTCGAGTTCTCGCAGACATTCATCGGGACGCTTCATCATAAGGTACAGTTCCGCAAGCAGCACGAATGAGAACGAGTAGATCAGGTCAGCGTTACTGGCGGCCAGATGCTCGGCGGACTCTTTCATCATCGTGAGGCCGGTCGTCAGCGCAGCTTCATCACCCCGATAGTATCCTTCGCCGGCAATCGTGCGCGCGAGGCACATTTTTCCCGCCGCCAGCCAATACGGAAATCCGTATTCGGTCGAAAGTTCGATCAGGGTTTCAGACCGGGACCGCACATCCGCGTACTCGTGCCGGAAATGATTGAGCACGATCGCGTACAGGTGAACAAATGCAAGGCTGAAGGGACGGCGGAGCTGCGCCGCCATATCGTCTGCCTCGCGCATGCGCTGTCTCGCCTGCTCCGGATGCCCGCCTATATGCAGCGCCCACGCGAGATGGCAGCGCGACGGTATGACCGGCGCCTGCATCGACGGCAGATAGCGCGGAATGTCGCGATTGTAGATCTTGGCGACCATCTCCTGGTGTTCACGCGCCGCGGAAAACTCGCCCATCCAGAGTTGCGTCGATCCCATCGCGTTGTGCGCACCTGCTGTCGCAAGATCGCTTTGCATCCTGGCTGCCATGGCCAGCAACTGCTCCGCGATGACGCGGCTCTCGCGCAGTTTCCCGCTGGCATGATTGAAGCTCCACACACCAAACAGCACGCCGAAAGTTTCGGGCGTCTCACCGGCGCGGCAGCAGAGTTCCTGCGTGCGCGCGATGGTGCCCGCGATCTCCGGCGACGAAAAACCCTGTACCGCGACGATCAGCGGTCCCAGCATCATCTGTATCTTCAGCTCGCGTTGATCGCGTTCCCGCGATTCGGGCAGCTCGCCTATCCGCAGCAGTGCCTCGCGCGCGTACCGTATCGCGTCGTTGTATGCAGAGCGGATCCCCGCTTGCTCCGCCGCACGGCTCAGGTATTCGATCGCCTTGGGCGCGTTGGCGCTGTGGCCGTAGTGATGCGCCAGGTCGGTCAGGTGATCGTCGAGCGTCGCCGCGAACATCGCTTCGAGCGCCAGCGCCGTGCGCTCGTGAAGAATCCTCCGCCGCTCCATCAGCACGGAGCCGTAAGCAACTTCCTGCGTCAAAGCGTGCTTGAAGGTGTATTCGTTTTCGGGAAACGCGGGTTGTTCATAGATGAACTCGGCTGCCTGCAGGTTCGAAAGCATCGGAGCGAGTTCATGATCGGGCTTGCCGACGACGCGCCGCACCAGGCCGACCGGAAATTCCTTGCCGATCACCGCGAGCGATTGCAGCAAGTCTTTGTCCGCCGGCGCGAGCTTGTCGATTCGCGCGGCCAGGATGCCCTTGACGGTCGAAGGTATCTCGATCGAGGTGAGCGGCTTGGCAAGTGACACCGTACCGTCTCGCACGAGCGCGCCCTGGTCGAACAGCACCTGCACCATTTCCTCGATGAAAAATGGATTGCCCTCGGTGCGCTGGATGATCGCCGCCTTGAGTGGATCGAGCGCGGCCGCTTCGCCCAACATTGCCGTCAGCAGCTCGGCAGCATTGTCGGGCCCCAGTGGATCGAGCCGCAACTGAGTGTAGTAGGTCTTGTTGCCCCAGTTGTGGCGATACTCGGGCCGATAGTTGACCATCATCAGAATTTGCGCGGTACCGATCGAGTCGGCAATCAGGTTCAGGATCGCTTCGGACTCCGTGTCGATCCAATGCAGATCCTCGAAGATAACGATCAGCGGTTGGTTCATGCTCTCGCGCACGATGAGACTCTTGACCGCCTCGCGCGTGCGCCGGCGTCGAATCGAAGGATCCATTTCGTCCAGCCTTGCATCGCCGGACCGAATCCCAAGCATCGCGAACAGATGCAGCAGCGTATCTTCCAGCGCACGGTCCAGCGACAGCACCTTGCCGGTAACTTTCTCGCACCGCGTCCGCTCGTCGTCGCGATCAACAATTCGAAAATAGCTCTTGAGCAGATCCAGCACCGGCAGATACGCCGACGCTTTGCCGTGCGAGAACGAGAACGCCTCGAGCACCAGGCACTCGCTTTGCCCGCGCATCTTGAATTCGTAAAACAGGCGCGACTTGCCGACTCCAGCCTCGGCCATCGCCGCAACGATCTGGCCGTGTCCGCCGCGCGCCAGCTCGAGCGCCTTGTCCAGCTGATCCAGCTCCGCGCGCCGGCCCACGAACTTTGACAACCCGCGCAAAGCCGACATCTGCAGGCGCGTCCTGAGTGGACCGATCCCGATCACCTCGTACACGTTGATCGGATCGCTGACGCCCTTGATTCGCGCCGCGCCGAGCGGCTTCAAATCGAAGTAGCCGGCCGTGAGTTTCTGAGTCTGCTCCGTGATGACTATTGACCCTGTCGGCGCGAGCGTTTGCATCCGCGCCGCGAGGCTCATCGAGTGCCCAATCGGCGTGTACTCGGTGTGCGCATCATCGGTCCGAATCGAGCGGACCACCACTTCGCCGGTGTTGAGTCCCACCCGGATTTCGACCGGCGGATTTCCCGCCGCGCGCAGGCTGGCCGAATACCTGGCCATGCCCTCCTGCACGCGCAGCGCAGCGTAGAGACCTCGCTGGGCATGGTCTTCATGAGCGACCGGCGCGCCGAACAACGCGAATATTCCATCGCCGGTGGATTGCACGATGTAACCGTCGTAGCGATGCACAGCGTCGATCATCAGCTTCAGGGCGGGATCGATAAGTGCGCGGGCCTCTTCGGGATCGAGATCCTCCATCAGATCCATCGATCCCTTGATGTCGGCAAACAGCGCCGTGACCGTCTTGCGTTCGCCATCGGTCGCGAGCGCCTCGGGCTGCTCGGGCGCGACGCGAACTCCATCTCCCGGGGCGGGTGAAGCCGATACATCGGAGCCAAGCGAGGCGTGCCCACCGAGCGGGGCGGCGCATTGCGCGCAAAATTTCGCATCAGGCGCGTTCAGACGAGCGCATTTTGGACACGCCCGACTGAGGGGCGTCGCGCACTGATTGCAGAATCTCGCGTCTGCGGCGTTGTCGGTACCGCACTTCGCGCAACGCATTTGCGACTACCTTCCCGGAAGCAGATAGCCAAGTATCGCTACTGGACGCTCCAATTCATAGACGCGAACCTGGACAGCGCTTCAAAACGCGCCGAATGCTGCACGATCAAATCGATCGGACCATTGCAGTGTGGCGAACAATGCCTGAACGCAGCTTCATCTGGTCTGTGGCGAATTGCTGATTCGTGGGGAAATCAGTAATTCGCCACACACAGGCAGCGGCATCTTCACAAACTCCGGATTTGTCGCCCGTGATGTCGGATCGCCGGCACGGCTGAGGTGCGATGTGTTCCCCGACGGGAACTCGCGCAATCGGCGTCCGGCGAGTAGGCTCACACCTGCTGGCGAAGGGCGATGCGGGCACAGCACGGGCTCGGAGCGTTGGCAACGACCAGAGGTGGCCATGCTGGTATTTCTAATCCATGTTCGCGACCCGCAATTTTACGCCGTGCCGGCGGACGGCCGCGCGAAAAACGGCAACCTGCGCATTATGGGGTTCCCGCCGATCGGCATCATGTCGCTCTCCGCGGTGCTCAAGCGCGCCGGCCATGAATGCGTGATGTTCGACCAGGCCAACCCCGAGACTCCAAACCAGGTCATCGTCGAGCAGATTCGCATGCGGCGGCCCCAACTGGTCGGGTTGAGTTTTCTGAGCACGACCAGTTATCCCTACGCCAAGATTCTCGCCCGCCAGATCTGCGCCTCAGATTCCAAGGTCAAAGTCGCCATTGGCGGCGTCTTCGCGACGCTGAACGCGCCGCTGGTGAAACTGCAATGCAGCGAAGTGGATTTTGTCTGCCGCGGTGACGGTGAGCAGTTGATTCTCGACCTGGTTGAGCAGCTCGACAATCCGGCGGCTGTCGCCGGGCTGACCTGGGCGCGAGACGGCCAGGTGGTAAACAATCCAGACCGCGCTGTCGAACGCGACCTCGACCAGTGGCCTTTTCCGGACCGCGAAAGCCTCGCGCTGGACTTCATCGAGTCGATGCCGCTGGATGTGCCCGCGGTTCTGTCAATGGACCGTTTCACCACGATGCAGACGTCGCGCGGATGCCCGTGGCCCTGCGTTTTCTGCGACATTCCGGCCTTCAACCAGAGCAAGTGGCGCTCCCGGAGCCCTCAGCACGTGCTCGCGGAATTCGATCATCTGAAGGAACACGGCTACGGTGCGGTGTACTTTGTCGACGATCATTTCCTGTTGCAACCCAAGCGGATCGAAGCCATCTGCAAAGGGCTAATCGACAGCGGTCCGACCAT
>DLMJ01000050.1 GCA_002479255.1 Candidatus Binatus soli
ACTTGTGCTGACGGGGAACAGTCAACAAGGGGGTCGCGCTCAGCAAACTAGACCGAGGTGCGGAGGGCATCGCGGTCTGCGACGAGGTAGTCGCCCGCTTCGGGTCTGCGTCCGAATTGCCCCTGCTAGAAGAGGTCGCCTCTGCGCTTGTTAATAAGGGGATTAGTCTCGGCCAACTTGGCCGAAGCGAGGAGGCCATCGCGGCATGCGACGACGTACTGGCCCGCTTCGGCTCTGCGTCCGAACTGCTACTGCGAGAACAGGTCGCCAAAGCGCTGGTCAACAAGGGGATCATGCTCGGCCAGCTCGGCCGGAGTGAGGAAGAAATTGCGATTTACGAAGAGGTACTAGCCCGCTTTCGCTCCGCGTCCGATTTGCCCCTGCGAGAACATGTTGCCAAAGCGTTGCTCAACAAGGGGATCACGCTTGGTCAACTCGGCCGAAGCGAGGAAGAAATCGCGGTCTACGACGACCTAATCGCCCGCTTCGGCTCTGCATCCGAATTGCCCCTGCGAGAACAGGTCGCCAAAGCGCTGGTCAACAAGGGCTACAGGCTCGGCAAACTCGGCCGAAGCGAGGAGGCAATCGCGGTCAGCGACGACGTACTCGCCCGCTACGGCTCCGCGTCCGAATTACCCCTGCGAGAATCGGTCGCCAAAGCGCTGGTCAACAAGGGCGTCACGCTCGGCCAACTCGGCCGAAGCAAGGGGGCCATCGCGGTCTATGACGACGTAATCGCCCGCTTCGGCGCCACTTCCGACTTGCCCCTGCGAGAATCGGTCGCCAAAGCGCTGGCCAACAAGAAGATTGCGCTGGCCAACAAGAAGAAAGCGGCGGTCACCAGGAAGAAGCCGAAACCGACCAGTTAGTCTTCGAGAAGGTTCGGCACTCGAACTCATCCGGAACACTACTAACTCGGGAAGTCACGGATCTGGGGTCGCTCGGGGTCGGTCGGGATGACGGAATGGGAGCGGACGTGGTGATCGCCGCGTTGCCGTGTGTAAATCGGTCAAGGCGCGCCGGGCACACTGGTAGGACGGCATGCTCCGATATACAATCCATTAGATGCCATCGGTTTCTGAAAACAGGCAGAGGTTTGGCGGAGCCGACGATTGGTCACAAGAGGGTGACGAGTGGTCTGAGTATTGGGGAACAGCGCATGCGCAATGGGTTGGTTGCCTGCTGCCTCGCGTCTTTCCTTTCTTGAAAGGCCGCATCCTGGAGATAGCGCCAGGCCATGGTCGGTGGACGCAATTCCTCCAGCCTCACTGTACGTCGTTGATCGGGATCGATTTAGCGCAAGTCTGTGTCGACCGATGCACTGAGCGCTTTGGTCACTATCCGAATCTTGAATTTAAGGTCAACGACGGCCTCACCTTCCCCATGATTGAAAACGCATCAATTGACTTCGCGTTTTCATTTGATTCGCTGGTTCACGCCGAGTCCGATGTGATGTCCAGCTATGCTAACGAGCTTGCGCGTGTGCTCAAGCCGGGCGGGTTCGCGTTTCTTCACCATTCCAACCTTGACGCTGTTCGCCGTCGTTCGGTGTTGGACAAAATAAAAAGACGGCTCTCACGTCTCCCCTTTGATCAACATTGGCGTGCACCTTCTATGAGTGCTGAAAAGATGCGCGCATTCGTCGAGGGCGCTGGCATGATGTGCGTTCAACAGGAGATAGTCCCTTGGGGGACCGGCTGGCCGCTGATGATCGACTGCATGAGCACGATCGTCAATACCCCTGGCACTCAATGCCACGTGGTTAGAAATCCGCGATTCATGGAAGAGGCGGCGGCTATCAAACGCATCTCCTCCCTAAGATTAGATGGTTGCGCGAGCCGCGCGTCGCTTGAACTTGCTCGCGCGGGCGGGAATAATTGAGGCCAAGGGGCATGATGTGCCAATCCATAA
The DNA here is from genome assembly GCA_002479255.1 of Candidatus Binatus soli. GTDB lineage: Bacteria > Desulfobacterota > Binatia > Binatales > Binataceae > Binatus > Binatus soli. The sequence goes on from DLMJ01000050.1 coordinate 1,912, forward strand.
CGAGGTGATGGTCGAGGCGATAGACAATAGAGAGCGAGAGTAGCGCCAGAACTCGTGGACACATTTGGACATCCATGAGTTGACGAGGTGGAAGCAGAATCGAAGATGATCGGCGGATGGCTTCCCGGCTCCACAGTCGATAGAGGCGAGCAAACCGCGCGGGTGACCACGCGACAAAATGCGCCTCGAGTGGCAGAGCATCCGGCTCTGACGTGATTTTCTAAACTCTCCCGCGAACAACCATTTCGCTCCGTCCGTGGGCTCGCATCAGGATGCCGACGCCCGCGCGCCGGGGCCGCATCGTCCCCGAGGTGAGCACGGGATGCCGTGCCGTGGCGGATAACTCTGTAAGCTTCCCTACAATTGCGGGGGAAGGAGCGAACGATCATGTGCGGAATAATCGGGTATGTCGGGCCGCGCGAAGCCTATCCTATCCTGCTCGAAGGGCTCGGCCGCCTGGAGTATCGCGGGTACGATTCGGCCGGCATCGCAACTTTAGTTGACAACAAGCTCGAAATTCGCCGCGCCAAAGGCAAGCTCGAAAACCTGCGCCATCTGCTGGCCCGCTCTCCCCTGCACGGCCACATCGGGATCGGGCACACGCGATGGGCGACTCACGGCCGCCCGTCGGAGGAAAATGCGCATCCGCACAAAGCCGGGCCGGTCGCCGTCATCCACAACGGCATCGTCGAGAACTTCATCGAGCTGCGCGCCGAACTGCTCGCTCGCGGCCACAAGCTCCGCTCCCAAACCGACACCGAGCTGATCTCGCACCTGATCGAGGAAAAGCTCAAAGGCGGACGCGGGCTGACCGAGGCCGTGCGCGAAGCCGTTTTGCGATTGCGCGGTTCGTTCTCGATCGTCGTGCTGTCGGAAACCGAACCCGACAAGCTGGTCGCCGCCAAGACCGCGACGCCGTTGGTCCTGGGGCTGGGCGACGGCGAGAACTTCATCGCTTCGGATATTCCCGCGATCCTCGAACACACTCGCCGCGTGATCGTCCTCGAAGACGGCGAGCTTGCCGAGGTCACCGCCACCACCGCGCGGCTGATGAAGTTCGATGGCACTGTGGTTACTCGCCGACCCCGTCAAGTGGAATGGGACGCAGTCGCCGCCACCAAGGGCGGCTTTCGCCATTACCTGCGCAAGGAAATCAACGACCAGCCGCAGGCGTGGATCGACACGATGGCGGGACGGGCGGACGGCGGCTCGACAACCGTCCGCTTCGAAGGCGAACTGATCCCGGCGGGCGGTCCCGCGTCGATCGGGCGAATCGTAATGCTGGGTGCGGGCGCGTCGTGGATAACCGCGCAGGTGGGCAAGTTCATGATCGAGGACCTTGCCGCGATTCCGGTCGAGGTCGATTACTCATCCGAGTTCCGCTATCGCCGGCCGCCGATTGACGACCGCACGATGATCATCGCCGTGTCGCAGTCGGGCGAGACCGCCGACACGATCGCCGCGATGGAAGAAGGACGCGCGCGCGGTGCGCATCTGCTGGCGATCACCAACACGGTGGATTCGTCGATCGCGCGCAAGGCCGACGCGCAGTTGTACACGCGATGCGGTCCCGAGACGAGCGTGACGACGACCAAATGCTTTCTCACGCAGCTCGAGGCCTACTATCTGTTCGCGATTCATCTGGCGGCGCGGATGGGACGGCTGTCGGGCGCGGATGCCGGCAAGTTGCTGCAACCGGCGTTCGCGATCCCCGGACAGATCGAGGCTATTTTCGAGGGTGAGCCGAATATTCAGCAGATCGCGCGCAAGTACGCGCCGGCGCGGGACTTCCTGTTCCTCGGCCGCGGTATCAACTACCCAATCGCGCTCGAGGGCGCGCTCAAGCTGAAGGAAATTTCCTACATTCACGCCGAAGGTTACTCCGCGGGCGAGATGAAGCACGGGCCGATCGCGCTTATCGACGAGAAGATGCCGGTGGTGGTGATAATTCCCAATGACGACCTGTTCGAGAAGTCGATGTCGAATCTGAAGGAAGTCGAATCGCGCAACGGCCGGATTATCGCGGTGACCAATCGCGCGACCGACGAACTCAAAAGCGTCGCCGCGGAAATTATCGAAGTGCCGGAGACGAACCGGATGCTGACGCCGGTGCTGATGACGGTGCCGATCCAGTTGCTCGCGTATCACATCGCGGTGGAGCGCGGCACCGACGTCGATCAGCCGCGCAATCTGGCGAAGTCGGTGACGGTCGAGTAGTGCGCGCGGCTGACGGGGGGCGGATTAATCCGGGCGGAGCATTCGCAGGCCGAATAGCAGGCGTTGGGCGCCGGTCACGATCTCCATCGCTGCCATCGCATAGCAGAGTATTGGGCCTGTCGGGCGAATAGTCGGCGATGCTTCGACCATTCCGAGCACGATGAAGAAGATGATCGCTTCGGTGCGCTCGAGGATTCCGGGCGGGTACTCGATTAGCTTGGCGCCCGGGCGCTCGATTGCGGCTCCGACCGCGAGAAATACCGTGATGTTCACGTACCAGGTGGCGACCAGGACGAGCGCCGGGAAATAGAGCGCCGGATCGCGCCACGCGATGCCGACGATTACACAAGCCTCGACGATGCGATCGGCCGACAGGTCGAGCACGCCGCCGAGAGCGCTCGGCGCGGCGCATTCGCGCGCAATCGTGCCGTCGAGCGCGTCGAGGGCGGCGCTGACGCCGAGCGCGACGATCGCCCACGCCACGTGGGCGATCGCGAATGCGATCCCCGATGCGATGCCGGCGAGCGCGGCGAGAATCGTGGCGACGTTGGCGGTGATTCCCGCGCTGAACAGCACGCGGGCGCATCGCGATTGCATGCGCTTGATGTCCGGGTTCGCGCCGAAGATCGAATCGAGCATCCGATGCCTTTTATCGCGCTGCTAGCGCGCAGATCAGCCGCCGAGTTAACGTTCCAGACAGGAATTTGCATTGGCAAGGGCATGATTACAATACGGAAGCGAGGATGGACTGTCGCTGTCGCGGCGTCGGCGATAATCCTGACGATGGCCGGTGCGCGCCCCGCGTTTTCAGCCGATGCGCTCAGCTTTCCGCCGACCAGCTTCATGATTCTGAATCGTGATACCGGTATTGCGATCGGGCGCGGCCGCTACCGTATCGAGAATACCGGCGAGGGCGCGACGATGCACGGCGAGAGTACCTACTATGACGATCAGTCCGACGTCGAGACCGCCGAGTTGCAACGGGGCGCCGGCAGCGAGCCACCCCGGCTGGTCGAATTCGATCACACGTTCTTCAACGCCGACGGATCGATCCAGCGACGCGCCCATCTGGATTTGAAGTCGGGCGCCACGACTTGTATCGACAACTCCGGCGCACAAAAGAGCGAGCAGGCCGAGCTGCTCAGCATCCCGGACAACACCTGGGCGGGCGCGAGCATAGTGATTCCGATTCAGGATTTATTGCGCGCGCGCGACAAGGGATTGGCTCGTCCAATCCACTTCTTCAACTGCGCGCCCGGCCCGAAGATATTTGCGATCAGCGTGACGGTCGATCCGGCAAATGCGGTGTGGGCGCCCTACGGCGCCGAGGCGATCCGAGTCGAAGTCCGGCCGGATTTTGGATGGTTGAACGTAATCGTCGCGGCTTTGGCGCCCAAGATTCACGCATGGTTCGATCCGAACGACGGATTCGCGTTCGTCGGCGACGAAGCCACGCGCTACTACAAGGGCCCGCAGGTCATGCTCGTGAAGACGGGTGGCGATGCGCCGGGCAGCGCGCGCCGGACAAAATAGCGGGAGTGATTTCTAAAAAACGATCCGATTTCTGGAAAAAGATTTGATCTCTAAAAGTGGACGATGCCCTCGCCGTCGGGATGGCGCGCGTTTTTTGAGGGTTTGGGCTTTCGATACAAAAACGAAGTCTTGCACTGCTGGCAGGTGCCTTCCGGCGGTTGGCCGCTGCGGCGGACCAGTTTTACGTAACGCACGGTTCCGCCGTCGCACAGATGAGCGGCGACGGGGAAGTCGTACACCGTACGAACCGTGATTTTGTCGCTCATTCTCCGCTAGCGCTCCTCGAGCCAGTTAGTCTTTCCCGCCATTTGGTACGCGTGGCGGCTTTTTTCGTTTCGACTTTTCAACCGCGCGCCCGAGTCAGACTCGGATCAAACAAGATAGTGAAATCGCGCCGCCGATCAATCTTTTTGACGATCAATTCACAATATATTTTCAGTTTCCCACTTTTTCACTTTTTCATTTTTCACCGACGCCGGGCGCCTTGAGTTCGAGCGTGTGGATCCGGCTTGTGCTAGTTTTTTTTCGACGAATTGATGGAACGCCGGCTCACAAAACTGCTGGTCGCCAATCGCGGCGAAATTGCTCTTCGGATCATCCGCAGTGCGCGCCTGTTCGGCCTGAAAACCGTGGCTGTCTATTCGGCGGCGGACGCGAAAAGCGCACACGTCGGCGCGGCTGACGAGGCGATTCTCATCGGACCCGCCGAGGCCGCAAAGAGCTACCTCGACATCGCGGCGATAATCGCCGCCGCAAAGCATTCCGGCGCCGACGCGATTCATCCGGGCTACGGATTTCTTTCCGAGCGTCCCGAGTTCGCGCAGGCTGCGGCCGATGCGCAGATCGTGTTTGTCGGGCCGCGGCCGGAGGTGATGGCGGCGCTCGGCGACAAAGTCGCGGCACGGCGAATCGCAGTTGCAGCCGGGGTTCCGGTGGTGCCGGGAATCGAAGCCGCGGAGATTTCCGCGACGCGCGAGTATGCGGCGCTCGTCGGCTACCCTCTTGTGATCAAGGCTGCGGCAGGCGGAGGCGGGCGCGGGATGCGCGTGGTGGCGGAAGCCGCGCAACTCGAGAGCGCGCTGGGAGCGGCCGCGCGCGAAGCCGCGGCGGCATTCGGCGACGGGCGGATATTCGTCGAAAAATATCTCGCGCATCCGCGCCACATCGAAATACAGTTTCTCGGCGACAATCACGGCGCCGTGGTCGCTCTCGGCGAGCGCGATTGCTCGATCCAGCGGCGGCATCAGAAGATTATCGAGGAGTCGCCGGCGCCCGGACTCACCGATCAGATGCGCGCGAAAATAATCGGCGCGGCGCTGAAACTCGCGCGCGCGGCGCACTATACCAACGCGGGCACCGCGGAGTTTCTGGTCGAGGGCGACGACTTCTACTTCCTCGAAGTCAACGCGCGCCTGCAAGTCGAGCATCCCGTGACCGAAATGCGTTTTGGGTGCGACCTGGTATGCGAGCAATTGCGGATCGCGTCGGGCGGCAAGGCGCCGGAGCCCGCGGCCCCGCGCGGCGCGGCGATCGAATGCCGAATCAACGCCGAGGATCCCGAGCATGACTTCCGTCCCGCGACGGGAACCGTGCTTCATCTGAGCGTCCCCGGCGGACCGGGCGTGCGCTTCGACTCGCATCTGGCGCGCGGCGCCGAAGTGACGCCATGGTACGACGGTCTGCTCGGCAAGCTGGTCTGCTACGGCGCCAATCGCGAGGAGGCACGCGTCAGGCTGGTCAATGCGCTCGGCGAATTCGCTTTGCTTGGCGTGACGAACAACGCCGCCTACCTGCGCGATATCGTAGCGAGCGGGCAATTTCGCGACGCGAAACTCTCCACGCACTTCATCGACTCATTCTTTTCAGGGTGGGAGATCGGCAAGTCCGAAATCGATGCGGCAATTGTCGCAGCGGCGATCACCGCCGGCGGCGCGATGGGCGATATCCCGTCAGACGGTCCTGCGTTGCCGGCCGGCGCCGAGCGTCGTTCGCCGTGGGACGATCTCAAAAACTTCGAGCTGTGGGGATCGCGGCGATGAAACTCACGCGCGCGGGCGACTTGCGCGAGATCGACGCCGAAGTGATCTCGCGCGACGGCGGCGCGATTCGCGTCCGTATCGGAGACAGGCAACTCGCCGCGGAGTTCACGCCCAATGCGGACGGCGGCGGGGTTCTTACGATCGACGGCCGGCGCTACCGGGTTTTCGGCGCGCGGCGAAAGGATTCGATACTCGTTTCGGTCGGTCCCGCGTCCTTCGAGTTCAAGCCCGCAGAAGCGGCTTCCCGGCGCCGCGCGCGCGGGCTCGCAGCGGCCGAAATCATCGCGCCGATGCCCGGCAAAGTGCTCATGGTGATGGTGCGCGAGGGCGATCTGGTCGAGGCCGGACAGCCGCTGGTCGTGATCGAAGCGATGAAAATGGAGACGACGCTCACCGCCGAGAGCGCGGCGATTGTGAAACATGTTCGCGTCGAGGAGGGCCAGATGGTCGATCACGGCGCGGTGCTGATCGAGCTTAGTCCGTCTCCGGCTTCGTCAGTTCGCGAATCCGCGCCTCGAGTTGAGTGATCCAATCCTCAAAATCGCCGTCGCGCTCGACGACTATCTCCAACTTGCCGTCTTTCAGAATCGAGACGCGTCCCGGATGCCCGGTGCGCAGCGGAATCACAACCGCCTCGCGCGAAATTCCCATCGGTTCGATCACGGCGAAGATTCTTTCAATTTCCTTCAATGTGACGGCCTTGAGCATAAGCGCCCTCGTGCGAGTACGCTCTTTACTTAAATTGCCGGCGTCGTAAGCTCAAGGCGCCGGCACTATATCGTTCGGCGGAGGATCGCGTGTTTGGCACAATCAAGAAGATAGTCAAGGACAAGGGCTTCGGCTTCATCATCGCGGACGACGGCGGCGACGAAGTTTTCTTTCATCGGTCGGCGCTGTCGCCCAAGGTCTATTTCGACGACCTGCGCGAGGGCAACGAAGTTCAGTTCGACGTCCGTCCGGGCGAGAAGGGCCGTCAGGCATTCAACCTGCGCCTGCGGTAACTCCGCAACCGATCTGGAATCCGCCGCTCATCGCGTGAGAGCGAACCAGCGCTTCATCAGTCCCGCGACGAATGGCGTGAGCCGCGTGCGCGTGTAAAGTCCGGCGGCGCGGCGGATCGCGTCGGCCTGTGTCGGATATGGATGGATCACGTCACCGAGGCGGCCCAATCCGATGCCCGCGGCGATCGCGGTGGTGAGTTCCGAGATAATCTCGCCCGCGTGGCTCGCGACCACCGTCGCACCGACGATCCGATCGCTTCCCGCGCGGACGTGCACCTTCACGAAGCCGTCGGTTTCTCCGTCCAGCACCGCGCGATCGACCTCGGCCAGTTCCTGCGTATAGGTCGCAACTGCGATTCCGCGCTGTTTCGCCTCGGCTTCGTATAGTCCGACGTGCGCTATTTCAGGGTCGGTGTAGGTACACCATGGAATAGTCAGTCGGCTCGCGCGCCGGCGCCCGAAGAATAGTGCGTTGCGGAGTATGATTCGCGCGTGCGCATCGGCCAAGTGAGTAAACTTGTGTGGCGATGCGACGTCGCCGGCCGCGTACACTATCGGATTCGTCGTGCGCAGGTAGTCATCGACCTTCACGCCGTTTTGCCTGTCGTATTCGATCATCGCGGCTTCGAGATTCAACCCTTCGACCGCGGGGACTCGCCCGACGCCGATCAAAATCTGGTCGGCGATAATCTCGCGGCTGACGCCGATCCGTTCGGTCGCGATTATTTTTTCATTGCCGCGCAACTCGACGCCGGAAATCCTGCATCCGGTGATGATTTCCACGCCGTCCCGGGCGATAGCGCGCTCGACTCGCCCTGCGGCGTCGCGATCCTCGCGAATCAGGATTTGCGGGGCAACTTCGAGGATGGTGACCTGCGCGCCGAATCGTGCAAACGTCTGCGCAAGTTCGCATCCGATCGGTCCGGCTCCAATCACGGCAATTCGCCGCGGCAACGCGGTCAGCGAAAAAACCGTCTCGTTGGTCAGATAGCCGGCCTCTGCAAGACCCGGTATCGGGATCGCGGCGGCGCGCGCTCCCGTGGCGATCGCGGCCTTTCTGAAACGGAGCTTTGTGCCATCCACCTCCACGCAGTCAGGACCGACGAAACGTCCGTCCCCGATAAACACGTCGACGCCCAAAGAGCGAAATCGATTGGCGGAGTCGGTCGGGCTGAGTTCGGCGCGCAGCTTGCGCATCCGCTCCATCACGGCCTGAAAATTTACCCGCACACCCGGCGGGACCTCGACGCCAAAGCGGCCCGCGTCGCGAACTGCCGCGGCCGCTCGCGCCGAGCGGATCAGCGCCTTGGACGGGACGCATCCGAAGTTCAGGCAATCGCCGCCCATCAGGTCACGCTCGACGAGCGCAACCTTCGCACCCAAAATGGCGGCGCCCGCAGCGATCACGAGGCCCGCGGGCCCGGCTCCGATCACTACCATGCTGTAGCGACGCGCGGGTTCGGGGTTGATCCATCCGGCGGGATGCAGATTTTCAGTCAGCGCGAGGTTGTAAGCGTCGAGCGGCTCATGCTTCAGCGCGTGCGATCCCATCGATGTGTCCTCTAGCTAGGTCTTTTCGCGCAGCGCCCGTGCGCCGATTCGCGTTGCGTACACGGCGACCGCGACTGTCGCGGCGAATCCGATTGCGGTGAGCGCCCATCCAGCGGGCGTGCGCCTGGCGCTGCCCCCAGCCGCGCGCGCGAGGTCGCCGCTCAGTGAGCCGATATACACGTAGAGAATTGTGCCGGGAATCATCCCGGCCCACGACGCAAGAAAGTAGTCGCGCAGAGTCACGCGCGTCAGCCCGTAGGCATAGTTGAGCAGGTTGAATGGAAACACCGGCGACAGGCGGGTCAGGACAACTATCTTCCATCCTTCTCTCCCGACCGCTTCGTCGATCGCTTTGAACTTCGCGTTGCCTTCGAGTCTTTCGCTCACCCAATCGCGCGCAAGGTAGCGGCCCACGAGAAAAGCCGCCGTAGCGCCGAGCGTCGCCGCGATCGAAACGTAGATCGATCCGCGCACCACGCCGAAAATCACGCCGGCGCCGATGGTGAGGATCGACCCCGGAAGAAACGCGACGCACGCCGCGATGTAGATTGCGATGAACGCGACCGGCGCCAGCGCACCCAGCCCGCGGATCCAGTCAAGCGCGTTCGTCAGCCACGGTCCGGCGCCAATGCGATGCGCGCCGTAGAGGATCGCGATTGCGGCCGCGGCGATCAGTAGAATTTTCGGGCGAAGGAAACCGGCTGCTCGGCTGGACGCGGTGGTCATCTTGAGGTTCCGCCGGTAGTAGCTCGCGGGGCGGGCAATTTCTTTGGTTTCTACCGCGAGCATCGCGGACGCGGACTGCTTATAATGCCACCGCGGATTGTGTAATCCTAATCCGCATGTCGGTCCACGATCACCAAAAACACGCGCGCGCAAACCTCAAGGTCGGCGTCATCACCGCCAGCGATTCGCGCAGCCCGGAAACCGACGAGAGCGGTAAGCTCATCCGCACTTTGCTGGAGGCAGCCGGTCACCTGGTAGCCTACTACGAAATCATCCCCGACGACGGTGAGAGGATTTCCGCCGCGCTCGTCAATAATTTACCGAATCTCGATGCGATTATCGTCAACGGCGGCACCGGTATTACCGCGCGCGACGGCACCACCGAAGTTGTGAAGTCGATAATCGACAAGGAGCTCGAAGGCTTCGGCGAACTGTTCCGGATGCTTTCGTTTCAGGAAATCGGAGCGGCCGCGATGCTGAGCGGCGCTGTTGCCGGAGTGCGCCATCGCAAGTTCGTGGCCGCGATTCCCGGTTCCCCCGACGCGTGCCGGCTTGCCATGGAGAAGCTGCTGATCCCCGAGCTCGGGCACATCACTTATCTGCTGAGTCTATGAACCAGTGAACAAGTTCACGATCAAACTGTTCGCGACGCTTCGCGAGCGGGCGCATGCGGCCGAGCTGACGCGCGAATTTCCCGACGGCACAACCGTCGGCGAGATCTGGATGCATCTGGTCGGCGAATTTCCCGCGCTCGGCGGGCATCACAACTCTGTAGGCTTCGCCGTTAACCAGGAATATGTCGAAGGCAGCTTCAAGCCGCGGATGGGCGACGAGATTGCCTTCATTCCGCCCGTCAGCGGCGGCGCCGACGGCACGGACACGCCCGCGTACGTCGGCAAAATCACCATCGGCCGCCATCCGATCGACTTGGCCGCCCTCGAACGCGAAGTTGCCGACCCTGCGGCCGGTGCAATCGTATCGTTCGCCGGTACCACTCGCCGCGACAACGCAGGTCGGGTCGTGATTCGCCTCGAGTACGAAGCCTACGAGCCGATGGCGCTATCCGAGATGCGCAAGCTCGCCGTCGAGTCGGGCGCGCGATGGAAAATCGTGCGCATCGCGATCGCGCATCGCATCGGCGTCGTCGAAATAGGCGAGACATCGGTGGCGATTGCGGTCTCGGCGGCGCATCGCGCAGAAGCGTTCGAGGCCTGCAGGTTCGCGATCGACCGCCTGAAAGAAATCGTACCGATTTGGAAAAAAGAGCATTTCGAAGGCGGCGAGGTATGGATCGGCTGCCAAACCTCGCATCCACCGGCCCATGAATAGAAACCTGGCCGCATCGCAGAACCCTCACCTGACCTCTCCCGTGAAAACGGGCGAAGGACCAGGGCATCATTGACCGGGCGGACAGTTGCCAGTTACAAAGGTAGGATGGCGTTGGGAGAAACATCGGTCGAAAAAGTCATCCTGGCTGAGCCACGCGGCTTCTGCGCCGGCGTCGATCGCGCGGTCGAGGCCGTCCGCAGCGCACTGCGCTCCTACGGCCGCCCGCTCTACGTGCGCCATCAGATCGTCCACAACCGTTTCGTCCTCGAAGCGCTCGAAAAAGAAGGCGCGATTTTTGTCGAGAGCCTCGACAAGGTTCCCACCGGCCAGCGCGTCATCTTCAGCGCTCATGGCGTCGCGCCCAGCGAATGGGACCGCGCCAAGGATCGCGCTCTGCGCGTTATCGACGCCACCTGCCCGCTCGTCACCAAGGTCCATCTCGAAGTCAAGAAATACGACGACGAAGGCCGCAGCGTGATCCTCATCGGCCACGCAGGCCACGAGGAAGTGAAGGGCACGCTGGGCGTCGCGCCCGGCAAGGTGGTGCTGGTCGGCACCGTGGGCGAGGCGCGCACCGTCAAAGTCGAGAATCCCGAGCGCATCGCGGCTGTCACGCAGACCACGCTCAGTGTCGACGACACCCGCGAGATCATGGAGGCGCTCAAGGAGCGGTTCCCCTCGATGCAGGAACCCAGGACCGACGACATCTGCTACGCGACCCAGAACCGTCAGAACGCGGTCAAGGAACTGGTGCAGGTCAGCGATGCGATCCTGGTGGTCGGCTCGAAGCAGAGTTCAAATGCGAACCGGCTGGTGGAGGTCGCGCAGATGCGCGGCGCGCGCGCGTTCCTGGTCGATTCGATTGCCGACGTCGAGCCCGCGATGCTCGACGGTGTGCGCGCGCTCGGCCTGACCGCGAGCGCCTCCTCTCCTGAGTGGCTGGTCGAGGAAATTATCGGTGCGTTCGCCCGCTCCGGCGCCGAGGTCGAGTTGCTCAGCGTCGCCAAGGAGCGGGTGCATTTCCCGCTCCCGATGCCCGCCGACTGAGCCGCGCGGCGATTCCCGCCAGCCATCTGCGCACGCGCGCCCGCCGCATTTCGCCTTGACAATTCCGCGCCATTGCTTGCAGACTCATCCGGATTTAGCCAAACGCGGAGAGGAACATTCTGATGCGAACAGCTATCGTGCGCGCGCTGGTATTGCCCGTCCTGCTGGCCATCCCGTTCGTCAGCGGATGCCAGTCCGAGGCGAAGCGTCATCTATACAAAGCTGAAGATCTGTTCGAAAAACGCGATCTCGACGCCGCCAAAAAAGAACTCGAGCTGTCGATAAAGGCCGACCCCACCAGCCTCGACGCGCACAAGTCTCTCGCGCATATAGATGAAGCGCTCGGCGATGAGGAAGGTGCCGGGCGCGAGTACGAGGCCGCTTCTGAGCTCGATCCCACCGATCAGAAACTCCTCGACAAGGCTCGGCTCTACAAGAAGCTCGCTGACTTGGCGAATTCCTCGGGCAAGGCGCTCGACGACATCAAGGCGGGCAAGGTCACTGAAGGTGTCGCCACTCTCAAGGACATCATGCTTACCACCAGGATCCCGGCGGCCCGCGAAAAAGCTGTACACGCACTTATGGATGCGATCCCGATCATCGAAAAAGTCGGCGACCAGCAGATGCAGGACAAGAAGTACGCCGACGCCGTCAAGACCTATGAGCAGGGCATCGAGGCCGCGATGCTGATGGCCAGGGTGCATAAGATGGAAGCGCTCGGGCCCGACGCGGACCCGATGATGCATAAGATCAACCAGGCCGCCAAGGCCGCCGGCACGCCCGACGCGACCTTCAAGCTGTTAAATGACGTGATCGGCATCTATCCCGACGACAAGGTCGCCAACCTCGAATTGGCGCAGGTCTATCTGACCAAGACTCCGCCCGACTACGACACTGCCGCCGATTTGGAAGAGCGCGGCGGCGCGCCCGACGACGTGGTTCGCAAACTTCGCGACCAGGCCAAGAAGCATCGCAAGTGAGATGACCTAGGGTCGCAATCGAGGCCCGATGCGCCGGCGCGGCTATATCGCGGTCGAAGGCCCCATCGGGGTCGGCAAAACGAGCCTCGCGCAGGCGCTCGCCCGCGAGCTGGGTGCGCGCCTGATGCTCGAGGATGCCGACAACAACCCGTTCCTGCCCCGCTTCTACCAGGATCCCGACAAGTACGCGTTTCCCGCGCAGCTTTATTTCCTGCTCACCCGCCACAACCAGCAGCGCGAGCTCAAGCAGCAGGATCTCTTCACGCAGGCCACCGTCGCCGACTATCTCTTCGCCAAGGATAAAATCTTCGCCGCGTTGAATCTCGTCCCCGACGAACTCAAGCTCTACGACAACGTGTACAAGCTGCTCGACGCCGAGATCGCCCGGCCCGACCTCGTCGTTTACGTGCGCGCCACCATCGAGGTGCTGGCCGAGCGCTTGCGCAAGCGCAATCGTGATTTCGAGCGCCACATCAGCTTCGACTACCTCGAGCGCGTGTCATCGGCCTACCGCGATTTCTTTTTCTACTACGACGAGGCGCCGCTGCTGGTCGTCGATACTTCGGACATCGACTTCGTCGCCAATCCCGAAGACCTCGGCGAGCTGATTCGCGAGATCGATCGCGCCGGCGCCGGCACTCAATACTTCGTCCCGCGCAAGAGCTGAGGGTCTTCCATTTGGTATCGCAATCCCCGTCCCTACGCGCCGCGATCGTTGAATGCGATCTCGATATTGTCCGCCAGCTTGAAGTCCTTGTCGGTCACCCCGCCGGCATCGTGCGTCGAGCATGAGAACGTGACCCGCGTGTAGTTGATCGTAATGTCGGGATGATGGTCGGCGGCCTCGGCGATCTCGGCGACCTTCTGCACGAACTCGATGCCATGCAGGTATTCTTTGAACTTGAACGTTTTGCTGATCGCGTTGTTCTTGTACTCCCATCCGGGGAGCGCGTTGAGCTTCTCCGCGATCTGATCCGGGTTGAGCTTCGCCATCCTGGAATCCTCCGCATGCGGCCGGTCGCGACCGCCGGCTCATTCCGGTCCCCATCCTAGCCGCGCGCATCCCAATCGCAAATGACGCTGCGTTATACCCGTCGCGCGCGCCTGTGGTAATACAGGCTCAAGCAGAACCGAAACGTACACCGGGAACACTGAAAAGACGATGGCGAACAAATACGTTACCGACGAAGCTCGCAAACAAATCGGCAAGGTCTCCGAACCGCGGACTTACGAGGTCGAGCGTGGCGCGATTCGCCGCTTCGCCGAGGCGATCGAGGATCCCAATCCGCTCTTCAACAGCGAACGCGACGCGCGCAAGACCCGCTTCGGCGCCATGATCGCGCCGCCCACCTTCTGCCGCTCGATGGGCGCGCCGATCCCCAACATCAAGCTCGACATGCCGACCTTCCGCGGCCTCGACGGCGGCTCGGATTGGGAGTACTTCGTGCCGATTCGCGCCGGCGACCGCATCACCGTGCAGTCCAAGCTCGTCGATTTGCGCGAGGCCGCGGGCCGGCTCGGCCCGATGGTCTTCACCGTCGTCGAGACCACTTATACCAACCAGTTCGGCGAGGTCTGCGTCATTCAACGCTCGACCGGAATCCGCTACTAGAGTTACTCGAAAGGATGCCCACGATGGCGAAGCAAATTTATTTCGAAGATGTCGAAGTCGGCGCCGAAGTCGTTCCGCTCGAAAAAAATCCGACCACCCAGCAGCTCGTCAGGTACGCCGGCGCGTCGGGCGACTTCTATCAAATCCACTACGACAAGGATTTCGCGCTCGGCAACGGTCTCCCCGGCGTGATCCTGCACGGCGCGTTGAAGAACGCCTTCCTCGGCCACCTGATGACCGACTTCGCCGGCGAGCATGGATGGCTGCGCAAGCTCGGCGTGCAGTACCGCGGGATGGATCAGCCCGGCGCCAGGGTCGTCGCGCGCGGCAAGGTCTCCAAAAAATACACCGAAGGCGGCCATCACATGGTCGATTGCGAAATCTGGCTCGAGAACGCCAAGGGCGAAAAGACCACCCCCGGCTCCGCCACCGTCATTCTGCCCTCGCGCGCCGCGAGCTGATGAGGTAGCCGCGATGCCAATCCGGCGCGAGTTCCCGCCGCGATCGCTCGACGCCGCCGCTCTGGCCGAGGGCCGCGTCGATCCGCATTACACCAAGGTGCTGCTGCGGCTGCTCGCCGCGCACGCGATGGCCGAGAAGCTCACTGCGCTCGGCTATCAGCGCGCGCTCGCGACGCTCGACGATCCCGCGCTGCGGCCCACCGTCGAGAAAAATTTCGCCGAAGAAAAAAAACACGCGCGGCTTATCTACGACGCGCTCGAAGAACTCGGAGTTACCCAGCAGGCCGCCGACCGATCGATGATTTCCGTGCTCAAGGCGCCGTCCTTCGATGCGCCCAGCTACTTCGCCGCCAAGGCCGCCGGCGAGTTCGACCTCCTGATGGGGTCGCTCAGCCTCGATACCACCTGCCTCATCATGATCGGCGAAAACTACCGGCAGTCCAGCTATGCGCCCCATGCGCGCGCCGCCGAAATAATTCTCGACGAAGAAACCGACCATGAAATCTTCGCCTCGCGGCAGCTTGGCGACGCCGTCGAGCGCTTCGGCGTCGAGCCGGTCAATGACGCGCTGCGCCGATGGATCCCGCGCGCGGTGAATTTCTTCGGGCCGCCCGGCACCGGCTTCACCTACGATTGCATCCGCTACGGACTGAAGTCGCGCGACAACGAAGAACTGGCCGAGCTGTACGTCACGATGCTATCCCGCCGATGCGAGCAGCTAGGCCTTACGATGCCGGCGCTGACGCCCACCTACCCCCACACCCTGGCCTGAACCTGCCGGAGAGGCCACCATTACTCCCGGAACGCCAGGCGAAGGCGCCGGGTAATGTTCTAATTCGGGCAGTAATATGTGTGCCCCAGAGGACGTGGCAAGATGCCCATGACGTGACAGGGCGGATTCAGGCTGCTATGAAGGAGCATCGGAGGGGCGGAATGGGCGGTGTGAACAAAGCGCAATGGCGGTTGTCGTTAGTTGACCCACCCGGCGTCGGCAATGGGAAGCCACGGCACGGCTACGAGCCGCTCGCTTCGGTCTGGCACGGGGAGGAAGATGCCGAACTCCTCGAAAAATTGATTCGTTTCTACCCGAGGAAGCGACCCCGACTAATTCTGGATGCGACCGTCAATGGTGGGCGCTTTTGGCGCGGCAGTCAGCGGCGCGTCGTGGGGCTCGACATCGAAAGAAGGCACGAGCCAACCATCGCCGGAGATAATTCCGCGATGCCGTTCCGTCAGAACGTCTTTGATGTGATCGTTTACGATCCTCCACATATCCCCAATCAAGGCCGGGACAAGTCTAAAGACTTCAATGTGCGATTCGGCCTCGGCGGGCGATCGCCGAAAGAGTGTGACTACAGCTTCGCGCACACATATCCGTCGTTTCTTGCCGAAGCATGGCGCGTGCTGAAGCCAGAGGGTCTACTGCTCTGCAAGATCGCCGACTATGTGCACAACCACCGCTACCAGTGGGCGCACATAGATTTGATTCAGGCGGCTCGTGCAATTGGCTTTTGTCCCTGCGACTGTATCGTGAAGGTCCGCAAGGGTCCGATCGTCGATCCGAAGTGGAAGCACGCCCATCATAGCCGTCGGCAGCACTGTTACTGGCTCGTATTCAGAAAGTCTGATCGGTGTGAGTAGCAAGCTGGCAATCAAGCCTCCGTCTGCCGCACGCCAAGTCCGGTTTCATCAACTATTGGTCGCGGCACGTAAGACATGGCTCATGGATGCGCTCAGGGACACCCTGATGCGCGTAGATCCCAACGCGCTCAAGATTCAGTTAGGCACGTACGTGCCCGAAGAAGTCCAGCGGCTCTTGGCGGCGGCGGGCGTACGAGACGAACACGTCTTTCCGACGCCGCTAGTGCTCGAGGCCACGCCGACACTGATTGGATACTATCGGCTCTTGCTCGGACTGCCCCAGAAGAAATTTTATGGACGCGACTCTGGCATGGGGCGGTTCAAGCGACTGGAAGCGGGGGGCGCTCTCCGACCCGCAGACAACGAGTCGCTGCCGGCATTCTGCGAAGCCATGAGCTCTGGTCTTGCGGACTTGGTTCGGCAGATGTCTCCGACGCTGACCGACCGCGATCTTGCCGAGTTACCGCTGCTCGCCCTCGGTTCGCAGTTTCAGGGCAGCAATAACAATGCGATCGGGAAACAGGCAACTCTGGATGTCTTCCGTTCAATCGCCGAAATCGTGAGCGACTATATCTTCGAACGGAGTGATCGCATCCTGAAAGTGCGCAATGCCTCGGGGCGCATTGTCGTAATTGCGCTTGCGAGCGATCCCGACGTGAGCGTCCGAGAGGAATTTGGTGCCAAGAAACACAATAAAGTAGCTATGGAAATCAAGGGCGGTACGGACATCAGCAATGCCCACAATCGCGCTGGCGAAGCAGAAAAGTCGCACCAAAAGGCCAAGAACGACGGCTATCGCGATTTCTGGACGGTAATTGCCAAAAGGGGGCTCAATATGAGGAAACTCAAAGCCGAGTCGCCGACTACCAATTCGTGGTTCGACGCTGCGCATGTGCTTGGGCGGGTTGGATCGGACTGGGAAGACTTTCGCCATCGATTAGCGGAGGCCGTGGGTATCCCAACGAATCTTAAGAGGTCGTGACCGTATCTCACGATTGAGAATGCACCTGATGTTTTGATAGGTGCTGACGTCATCCGGCGGCGTCAAGCGCGCACAATGCCAGGCCGCGCGCGACGCGTATGCGTTCACGATCAAGCCGCGTTGTACGGTTGTCAACGTTGAGCCGGACGCATATACTCGCGAAACCCTCAGGATGACGATCGCGGTGCGACCGCTCATCCGACACAACCCGGTCCCTTGGCGGACGAGATTTTCTCGTCCGCATTTTTTTCAGTCGCGCGTCGGCCAGTGCGCGCAGGAGGGAAAGAATGCCGCCGGAAATTCGTGAGTCTGAAGTCGCCGCGCAATGGGATCGCAATGCCGCTGTGTGGGCCGACCAGGTTCGCAACCGCTGGGACATCTTCCGCGAGCATTGGAACAATCCCGCTTTCCTGGAATTCGCCGGCGACTTGAGCGGGAAGGCCGTGCTCGATGCCGGATGCGGCGAGGGCCACAACACGAGGATCTTCGCGCGACGCGGCGCCCGCATGACGGGGGTGGATCTGTCCGCCAAAATGATCGACTTCGCCCGCAAAGAGGAACTCCGCGAACCGCTTGGCATCCGCTACGAACGCGCTTCCTTCAGCGACTTGGCAACTTTCCGTGCAGAGTCATTCGACGCGGTCATCTCGACGATGGCGCTGATGGACGGTCCTGATTTTCCCGGCGCGATGCGGGAAATCGCACGCGTGCTGCGCCCGGGCGGGACGCTCGCGTACAGCATTCT
Organism: Candidatus Binatus soli; assembly: GCA_002479255.1. GTDB lineage: Bacteria > Desulfobacterota > Binatia > Binatales > Binataceae > Binatus > Binatus soli. The sequence goes on from DLMJ01000050.1 coordinate 19,776, forward strand.
GCATCCATGTTTCGCGACCAAGGGGATGGGCTGGATCAAAGATGATTCGGGGCGCGCCATCAAATTCACCGTCGCGGATTACTTCAACAGCGAACCGTTTGTCGATCGCTGGAAGTTCGGCCATGCGCCCAACGCGTCGCAGGTCGAGGACTTCGGCGTGCCGCGCTTCGATCGCACGCTTGCCGACTACATCAACTCGACCGTCTCTGCTGGTCTACGGCTCGAGGAGATTTGCGAGCCGCGCGCCCCCGAGTCCGCATGCGCGCTGTATCCAGAGGCGTTTGCCAAATTTCGCGATCACATCCCGTGGTTCCTTTACGTTCGCGCATCGAAGTCGTGAGACAAAGAATGATTCGCGGCGTGGCAGGAATCCTCGCAGGTGCGGTTTGCATGATGCTCGCCGGATGTGGCGCGCAGGGCGAAGCGTATCAGCCGATGGCGATCCCCGCGTCCAGGAGCGTCATTTACATTTACCGGCCCTACAAGGTTCTCAGTTGGGAGGCGACTCCGATGATCACCTGCGGGCATGAGAGTATTGAATTGGAACCAGGCGGCTATTACGCGTTCGTCGAGGACAGCGGACCGCTGACTTGCGCGGCCGCGACCGACACAAAGACGGAGTACAAGTTCGATGCGCACGCGGGCGAGCAATACTTCATCAAGGAGGATGTCGATCCCGTCGGGCTCGGCAGCCATGTGCGATTCAGCTTGATGAATGCCGCGGTGGCCGGCGACGAAATCAAGGGATGCAGCCGCCAGGGAATTAAGAATTGAATCCGGCAGCCCAGCCGCAAGAACTTTTCCGTTCCGGCCACGAGGGCTCGGGCTGGCGCCGATTGTAGCGGCGGCTATTTCTTCGCGAGATACGCCATCCCGATGCGGGCCGGCGTGAGATTTATTCCGAACTCATCGACCAGCGGCTTGATGTTGCACGCATTGTCGGCCGTGACGAACGTGACCGCGTCGCGCGACAGCATCGGCTTGGGCAGCTTTTCCAGCAGGCCGCCGATCGTGCGCATGATGCCTTCCGGAATATGAAACAGCGGGCGGCGATGTCCGCTCGCGTCCATGATGATCCGCATCATCTCGTCGAACGTCATCAGATCCGGCCCGCCGATTTCGTAAGTTCCGTTGCGGCCGCGTCCCGACACCGCGAGCATCACGCACGCGGCGAGATCATCGACGAGTACCGGCTGAATTTTCTGCCGCCCGGTGCCGGGCACGCCAAAGACCGGCGCAAAACGCAGCGCGCGGGCGAGACCGTTTACGACTTTGTCCTCCGGTCCGTACACCAGCGATGGGCGGAAGATCGTGTAGGCCAGGCCCGACTCGCGGATCGCGCGCTCGGCGCGGCCTTTGGCGCGAAAGCCGGGATGGGTGCTGTTCTCGTCGGCGGCGGCGCCGCTGATGTAGATGAATTGCTGCACGCCGGCTTGCTTCGCCGCATCGATCAGCGCGACTGTGCCGGCGTAGTCGATTCGCTCAAAGGTGAGGCCACGGCGGGGATTTTCGACCGGATAGCCATCGAACTGGATCGCATCGACAATCGTGTCCGCGCCCCGGAGCGCATCCTTGAGCGATGCGGGCTGTCCGATGTCTGCGCGAACAAACTCGATGCCGGGTAGATCGAGCCGCGCGCGCGCCGCCTCGGGATTTCGCGTGAGCACGCGAAGCCTGGTTTCGCCCGAAGCGAGCAGACGCCGCGCGATCGCGCGACCGATGAATCCCGAGCCACCCGCGAGAAGGACAGTTTTGGCCATCAATGTCGTCGGGGCCCACGCCCCAGCGCGTTACCACCAGTTGCGCCGACGATCACGAGATCGAGCATCGCAGCCACTCCAGGCTAGTCGTGCTTTCGATGGGGTCGGTGAGTGACGGGGCGCGGCGTCCGGCGGCGGCGGACCCGCTTCAACGGATGCAGTTTCGCTGTCAAGTCTGATTTCTCGGCGTGCGGTACGTCGAGGAGAGGCGTCAGCGAGAAGCGCGAGACTTCCGGCGGGCAGTTGATGCGGATCCTGAGCCAAAACGTGCCCAGACCGCGATTGGTGTAAATGTAAAAGTCTTCGTAGCGGTTCAGGCCCGAGTAGAACTCTTTGCCGATGCGCAGGATCGATTTGAGCGGCGAACCATAAAACGGAATTCGCACGACACCGCCATGCGTGTGGCCGGAGAGCATCACGCCCGGCTTCAGATGGCGCGTGTACAGCGCAGTGTCGGGATTATGCGCGAGGACGATCGTGCAGTCATCGCTGTTGACGTCGCCAAACGCGCGCGCAGGCTCCGCGCGCCGCGACCACAGATCGTCAATGCCGACGATTACGAGTTTCTCGTTGCGAATGAAGAGCCGGCGGCTGTCATTGGCGAGCACGTCGGCGCCGGCGCGCTTGAGCGCATCGGTGATCCGCTCGGCCGACGACCAATGGTCATGGTTGCCGAGGATCGCAAACAGGCTCGCCTGCGGGCGCAGATGCCTGAGCGCGTCGCGAAACGCGCCTAGATAGCGATGCATCGTGTCGGGGCCGGAAAAGTAATCACCGGTGAGAAAGATGAGGTCGGGATGCTGTTGATTGATGGCTTTGACCGCGAGCGCCAATCGTTCGAGATCCTCGTCGCGATCGACGTGGAAGTCGCTTATCTGGCATGCGACCAGTCCGCGTAAAGCGGCAGGTAATCCGCGCACCGGCAGGTCCACCTCGGACACCTGAATCGCATCGATCGTGCGCCGCCACATTCGATGCAGCGGGCGCAGCGCCAGGGGAGGCTTGGTCTTTGCACGGACGGCAGCGCCAACGGCCGGCTGGTGCGGGGGGAAGTTGTCTATGAGTTCGGCAGTGGACATCGAATCATCGATACTAGAATACTTCGACCAGGCGGCGGAAGGAGGTTAGTTCGATAATCCTGTCGCCGGCATCGTTGATTTCTTCGTGCTCGAGGTCCCAGGTATGCGGATGCGGTATGAAAACGGCGCGCAGACCGGCCGCGACCGCGGGATTGATGTCCGAGCGCGGACTGTTTCCAATCATAAAAGTCAGCGACGGATCGAGGTCCGCGTCGCGTACCAGGCGGCGATAGGCGTCGACGTCCTTCTCGCGCGGGGTCTCGACGCGATCAAAAAGCGGGCCGAGACCGGAACGCGCGAGCTTGTGCAACTGTTCGTCGCGCTGGCCCTTGGTGAACATCAGGAGGCGGTGACGCTGCGAAAGCTCCTGAAGGGTGGGCTCGACGCCGGGCAGCAATGCGCAGTCGCGGTCGAGCAGATGCGCGCCGATTTGCTCGATCTCGTCGCGCAATCCGTCGTGGCCTGCGGGCGCTAGTTCAGCAGCCGCCTGATGCAGCGCTATCACGTAAGGACGGCGGCCGTAGCCATGCGTTTTGATAAGCCGGAATTCGGCGCGGCGCACCGCAGCGTGAATCTCTACGCGAGAGATGCCGAGGACGGCGTCACCGACGGCCGCAGCGAAGAAATCGAACGCCTCGAGAAAATGGATATTGGAATCCCAGAGCGTGTCGTCGGCGTCGAATACGAGATTCAAAGACTCAGTCGGAGAAGAGGGCATCTATGTACAGCGTACCGGCGCGCGCTTGAGCGGGCAAATGGCTAATCGCCCGCGCCGAACAAGCTATGCGCGGGCGTTGGGAAGTGCGGCGGGCAGAATTATGAGCGCACCCGTCGAGGGATTGCGCCCGACGTACACGTCGGTCTCGTACACGCGCCGCAGATTCTCCGCCGTCAGAACTTCCGCGGGAGTTCCATATGCGACGGCAGCGCCATCGGCGAGCAGCAGCACGCGATCGGCATAGAGCGCGGCGGCATTGAGATCGTGAAGCGTCGCAACTACGGCCATGCCGCGCTCGGTGCACAGCTCGCGAAAGCGCGCGAAAATTTCGGCGACGTGCTTCAGATCCAGAAATGCGGTCGGCTCGTCGAGCAGTGCAATCTTCGGCTCCTGTGCGAGCGCGCGGGCCAGAAACACGCGCTTGCGTTCGCCGCCGGACAGTTCCTGAACGTAGCGGGCCGCAAGATCGAGCAGGTCGAAGCGGTCGAGCGCCGCTGATGCGATTTCCAAATCGTGGGGGCTCTCGAAGCGGAAGGCGCCGAGATGCGGCGCGCGTCCCATCAGCGCGATTTCCAGCACCGTGAAGCGAAATGCGACCGCGTTTTCCTGGCCAACCGACGCAACAGTGCGTGCGAATTCCCGGCGATCGATCGAATCGAGCGGGCGGCCGAAGAGTTCGACGCTTCCCGCACCCGGCTTCATCGAGCCGCCGAGCACCTTGAGCAGCGTGGACTTGCCGGCCCCGTTTGGACCGACGATGGCGAGCATTTCGCCGGCCGCCACTTCGATCGAGACGCCATGCAGCACGGGCACGCCGGGATATCCCGCGTGAATCGCGCTCGCACGCATAGCGGTGACGGTGTCGCGCGATGTCGTCGTCATAGCGAAAGCGGTCTCCGGCCTTCGCGGCGCAGCATGTAGATAAAGAACGGGCCGCCGCAGAGCGCGGTGATCGCGCCGACGGGAATTTCGGCCGGGGCGATTGCGACCCGCGCGACCAAATCTGCCGCGACCATGAATGCCGCGCCGCCTATCAGCGACGCGGGCAGAAGCAGCCGATGATCCGCGCCGAACACCAATCTCAAAGTATGCGGAACGATCAGTCCGACGAACGAAATGATTCCGCTGACGGAGACCGCGGCACCGATCATGACCGAGGTCGCGATGAAGATCGTGCGCCGAAGGCGGTCCACGTCAACGCCAAGTTCGGCGGCCGACTCGTCGCCGAGACTAAGCAGATTCAGATCGCGAGCTTGAAACATCAGCACGGCGAAGCCGGCCAGCCCCAAACCCGCGACGCCCGCCGCTTCGCGATAGGTCGGCGCCTCGAGGCTGCCCATCAGCCAGAACAGAATGCTGTGCGCGTAGTAGAAGTTGACGACGCTGTTCACGAGCATGATTGCCGCGCCCCAGAACGCGTTGAAGATGACGCCGACCAGCAGCAGCGTGAATGGTTCAAGCTGGCCGTCAACCATCGCGAGCCGATAAACCGCCACGGTCGAGAGCAGCGCCGCGCCAAATGCGCACAGTGGGACGGCCGCCTCGCCGCCGCCGAGTTTCGCGGACATCACGAGCGCAAGTATCGCGCCGAGCGCGCCGCCGCCGGAGATTCCGAGGATGCCGCCCTCTGCCAGCGGGTTCCTCACGAGCGCTTGCAGAGCCGTTCCGACCGCAGCCAGCATCGCGCCGACGATTACACCCATCAGCACCCGCGGCAATCGGGCGCCGAAGAAAATCGCGTGATCGGGACTGGTGGGATCGGAAAATGCGCGCGTGAGGCTGATATGCGCGCTGCCAAACAGCGCGGCTGCGACCGCGCAAACAATCAGCAGAATTGCGAGCGCGGCCAGTATCGAAAGCAGCCGGGTGCGCGTCAGGTGCGCGGTGGAGTTGCGCTGCGGCGCAGGATTGCCGGCGGTCGGATTCACTGGTGGGCACCGCCGGCGGCGCGATCCCATGCCTCGGGATGAATCATCCGCGCGATTATCTCGAGCGACTGCCCCACGCGCGGGCCGGCATGGAGAATGGGATCCACCGCATAGCCGAAGACGCGATGGTCGCGCACCGCCGGAATCGCCGGATATTTTCCCCAGAAGTCGCTCGACGACGACGGATCGGTGCCCATCGAACCGTCGAGGACGACCTGGGGACGCATCGCGATTATGTACTCCATGCTCAGGTGCGGCCACTGCTCGCCGACGTCCGCAGCGATGTTGTCGGCGCGCGCTATGCGCATGATCTCATCGAGATAAGTGCCCGCCCCCACCGCGACGATCGGCTGATGACCGACGAGCATCAACGCAGGCTCCGGCTTTACGTTTGCGAGGCGATTTTGGACTGCGGCGATCTGCGCCTGAATCCGCGCGACGAGCTGATGCGCTTCGCGCTGGCGATTGATTCGCGCACCCACCGTTTCGATACTGGTTTCGATTTGTTGCAAAGAGTCGTCGCTGACCAGCAGCACCGGATAACCCATCGAATTCAACGCGCGAATCTGGCGCACGTCCGATGACAGTTCAAGTCCGACGACCAGCGTCGGGCGCAGCGCGATGATCGCTTCGAGATTCGGAGTCAGAAAGGAACCGACCCGCGGCAGATCGCGCACCTGCGGAGGGTAGTCACAATACTGCGAGACGCCGACGACGTCGGGACCCGCGCCCAGCGCGAACAGTGTCTCCGTTACCGAGGGCGCCAGCGACACGATCCGCATCCGAGCGGCCGCGTTCGCCGGCGACGCGAGCGCCAGAGCATACACGCACAGCGCGGCGGCGGCCGCGAGTCGATACAAACCCACATCGCGAAACTACCTGATCGTACCGGCGCCGGTAAGCGCAACCTCGCGCTTTGTTGCATCCGCTCGACGCGCTCAACTAGCCTCGTCGGGACGGGGAGAATCGCTGTGCTCAAGATCGCCGTTTGCATCAAGCAGATACCGCTAATCGAGGAAGCCAACTTCGACTCCACGACCAAGACCATCAAGCGCGACGGGCCCAGTGTGATCAGCGCGTTCGATCTGCGCGCGATCTCGCTCGCCGTCGAGCTGAAAAATCGCCACGGCGCCGAGACTACTGTCGTCACGATGGGGCCGCCGCAGGCGCGCGACGCGCTGGTGGATGCGCTCGCGATGGGAATGGACCGCGCGGTGCATCTGGAAGACCGCGCTTTCGCGGGTGCGGACACGCTCGCAACGGCGCGTGCGCTTGCGATTTGGCTGGCGCGCGGAAACTTCGATCTCATCCTGCTCGGCAAGTATTCGCTCGATGCGGAGACGGGGCAGGTCGGCGCCGAGATCGCGGAACTAATCGGCGCCGCGCAGATAACCGGCGCGCGAAAGCTGGAACTCGACGGCCGCCGGCTTCGCGCCGAGCGTGAAAGCGACGAAGGATTCGAGGAAATCGAGGCCGGGATGCCCGCGGTCATCACCTGCGCCGAGCGCATCGCACAGCCCGTCAAGGTGAAGCCGGGTGCTTCCGAGGAGGCAAAGACCGGGCCGATCCAATCCGTGCGCGCAGCGGAGCTCGGCGCCGATCCGAAAGAATTCGGACTCGCGGGTTCGCCGACGTGGGTGCAGGAGGTCCGCGTCGTCACGACGCCGAAGACCGAATGTAAATTTATCGACTCGACCGACGCCGAACGCGCCGCGGCCGAGGTGATGTCGGCGCTCGAAACAATCGGCGCGCTCAACCCGCGCGCGCACAATCGCCGTTCGATCGGAACGGCGCGGCGCGCGGGCAATCGTAATCATGACCTGTGGATCGTGTGCGAGACCGACCTTGAAGGCCGCGTCACGCGCGGCACGCTCGAACTGCTTTCACGCGGCGACGAACTCGCGTCGCGATTGGGCGGCGCGATGGCCGCGGTGGGATTTGACCGCGCCGTCGCGCGACACGCGGGGCTGCTGGCGAGTTTCGGCGCCGACCAGGTGCTTATGATCGAGCATCCGGCGCTGGTTTCGTACACCCCCGAGGCCGCCGCTGAGGCTGTTGCGAAGCTCGTTTCGATGCACGCGCCGTGGGGAATTTTGATTGGCGCCACCGAGCGCGGGCGCGACTGGGGGCCTCGGCTGGCCGCGCGGCTGGGCTTGGGGCTCACCGGCGATGCGATCGATATCGAGCTCGACTCGGAGAATCGGATGGTCGCGCTCAAGCCGGCTTTCGGCGGCAACATCGTCGCGTCGATTTACTCGAAAACGTTTCCGCAGATGGCGACGGTGCGGCCGGGCGTGTTCGAACTCGCGGAGCCATCGGAAGCCAGGGAAGCCGAAATTCGGATCGCGCGTCCTGAGCTGAGCCCGCCGAAAAGCAGGCTCATAAAGGCGCACGCGATCCTCGATACCACCATTGCGCCGCTCGAAGGCGCCGAAGTTGTCGTTGGCATCGGCACGGGAATCGGTGGACCTGACGGCGTCGCGAAAGCCGCCGCGTTCGCGCGAGTGCTCGGCGCCGCGATGTGCGCGACGCGGCGCGTGACGGACAATGGATGGGCGCCGCGGCAGTTGCAGGTCGGGTTAACCGGCAAATCGATCGATCCGCGCCTGTATATTGCGATTGGGGTGCGCGGCGCGCCCAACCATACCTGCGGTCTCAAGCGCGCGGATACCATCGTCGCGATCAACAACGATGCCGACGCGCTGATCTTCGAGCGCGCGAATATAGGGTTGGTCGCCGATTGGGATACCATCCTGCCCGCTTTGCAGAATGCCTTCCAGCGGCGCCTTCAATGATCGGCTACAACTACGCGCGGATTTCGTAGAGCGCCGAAAACATATCCCCGACTTGCAGGCGGCGAAAGTGCTTGAACCCCGCCGCGGCGACAAGCTCGCGCGCTTTTGCCTCGCCCATGCACGCGCCGATTCCCGCGCCGCCGTGCGCCAGCGATACCGTCATGCAGTACAGCGTGCTTATCGAATACATCAGCCGCCCCATCGGATTGATGTTGTCTTCGAGATTCGACGACACGTTTACCTCGACCATCAGGTAAGTGCCGTCGGGTTTGAGCGCAGCTCGAATCGATTTCAGCAGCGCCTCCGGATCGACGGAGTCATGCACCACGTCGAAGGTCGAGATGAAATCGAATTGCGCGGCCGGCAGCCTGGTGCAATCAACGAGGTCAAACTTGATTCTGTCCCCCAGACCGGCGGCTTTCGCGTTTGCACGCGCGCGCTCCACCGATCCAAGGTGCGCGTCGAAGCCGAAAACCTGGGCCTTGGGAAATGCGGATGCGATCGCGATCGACGCGCGGCCGCTGCCACAGCCAACGTCCAGCGACGACCCGCCTTCGCTCAGCTTCGCGACCACTTGCGGCATCGCCGGCAGCCACTTGCGAATCAACTGATGCCGGAATAGCGAGGCTGACGAACGCTCCATCGCCTCCCACGTCTCGGGCGGATACTCGCTCTGCGATACGCCGCCCCCGTTCTTGAATGACGCCATCACTTTCGGCGCAATCGACACATGAGGGACGATCATTTCGATAAAGCCGCCGGCGAAAAACGGCGAGTCGTCGCGCGCCAGCACCATCGCATGCTCCGCCGGCATCGCGTAGGTCTTCGCCGAGGCGTCGTAATTCACGTACCCGGCCGCCGTCATCGCACTGAGCCATTCGCGCAGATACCGCTCGCTGAGTCCCGTCCGATCCGCAAGCGCCGCGCTGGTGACGGCGCCCGCTTCGGCCAGCGCGCTGAAGATTCCCAGCCGATCGCCGATATAGCTCAGCGGCCCGAGCATCGCGGCGCCGATGTCGTTGTATACCTGCATCGAGAATTGCTTGATCTTGTCCCAATCGAGCTGCTGTTTTTCGCCGGCCATCGTTTTCCTCCGGATACGCGCAGTATCTATCGATTCAGGCATCCCCGGCTAGGCTTCCAGATGCTTGGGGCTTCTGACCCGGCTACTTTTCGGGGGCCGCGCGCTGTTCTTCAGGCCTGACTTGCGGGTCGGCGAACATCGAGAGCTGAACCGGCTTGCCCTCGTCTTCCGCGGCTGGCGCGAACAGACCGGGCCGCTCGACAAACACCTGGAATTTTTCAAAAAGGTCGGCAAGCTTGGCTTGGTAGTACTCGACGTTTTCGTCGGGATTGTCCGGATCGTACTCCGCCGCCATCTTCGCGAATTCGTTTACCGCCGCACGCGCGCCGCGCCCGGTGACGTAGTATGAAATTTGATCGCCGGCAAGGTACGGCCGCTCGGCCTTGAGCGCAAGCTCGTAGGCCGCCGCGGGATTGCGGCTGTTGTCACCGATCTTGTGGCGATAAGTGTCGAGCGAATCCTGGATCGTCTCGGTCTTCATCAGATCGGCGATTCCTATTTCGTGGCGGGCCAGACGCGCGCGATAGTCGTCATGGAGTTTCGGAATTTCTCTGCGTCGATCCTCCAGCAGCATGCGGAACATCTCTTCCATGAAGCGGCGCTGGAAGCGTTCGAGTCCCCGCGAGCGCAGCCCCGAACCGCGAATGGTCATCTTTCCCGTCTCATCCAGCAGGACGTAATTTTTCATTTTGTAGGAGAACATCGCGCGGTAACGACCGTCGATCTCCAGCCGGATTCCCTCGGGCATAATCGCCCCGACCTGCTCCAGGAGCCTGTCCGCGCCTTCCTCGCTGGCGGCATCGGGAGGCGGCACGAAATAGATTCCGTCGGTATCGACCTCGATAACCTGCGCGTCGTGCTCCTCGAGTTTCGCCACTGCGCGCTGAATCAGATCGCGTCCGCGCTTCGTCAATGCGTTGGCCGCGCCGAAGTCATTGAAATGGCCGAGCGAAAAACCCAGGTAACCGTAAAATGAATTGATGAGGATCTTGAACGTCTGCTGGAGCGCGTCGGCGTTGCGCCGCTCGATACCCTTGAGTCCGCGCGCGAGCGCCTTGGCCTGCACCCGGAAGCTGCGCAGATCGCCAAGCATCTTGAGGAACACGCCCAGCCGGTCAGCGGCCGGCGCATGCCGATATTGCAGCATCAACGACGGATACAGCGACGTCACGTCACAGTGAAGGACACCGTGGGCGACACCGCATCGGCGAATCTCCGTGTAGCCGCCCGCGACCGGGCTCGGCGCCGACGGCTCGGGAATGGAATGCCCCGCCGCCAGATACGCGCGCATCATGAGCGCGTCAATCTTGGTCGCATTCCCGCGCAGCACCGCGCTCTGGTACGAGTACGGGAATATCTGCGCTTGCACGAAGTAACTGGGAGACAGCGTCTGGGCCAGCGCGCGCGTCTCACGGGCATCGTCGAGCGCGTACTCGTAGAGCTTTTCCGGTTCGTGTTCGAAGTAGTGGCTGATTTTCGACGCATCGATATACACGCGATCCTTGCGCGCCAGCCCGAAATGTTGCGCAAGCTGCTTCAGCCCCAGGCTCTCCAGTTCGCGACTCGAAATATCGTAGTGCTGCGCGAGGATCCACGTATCTATGATGCTGCGGCCCGGGATGTCGTAGCGGCGGTAGGCGATCGATCGTTCCGCAATTTGCATGCGCGACGGGCGGGCACGAAGCTCGCCGCCATCGCGCCCCAGCTTGAGCTTCACCCCGTGGCGGCGCGCCCGCGTCTCCAGGTATTCGAGATCGAACCGGAACAGATTGTGGCCCTCGACGACGTCGGGATCGCGATCCTGGACGATTCGCACCATCTCCTCCAGCATCGCGCGCTCGTCCATCTCGGTGCCCCTGAGCAAGCGCTCGAAACCGGTCGAGTCGGTGAGCGAGATCGCGATCACGCGATCGCCCTCGCGTGCCGCCGACGGAAACTCAAACCCCGGCGAGATATAGGTCTCGATATCGAGCTGGAGGCGGCGCAGCTCGCTGAAATCCATCCCGATGAAAAACGTCGTCCCGCTCAGCATCAGATGCTGCTCGACCGGATCGGTCAGCACCAGATACGGCGCGTCGGGCGCGTTGGGCGCCTTGCCTGTCACGTTCCTGAGATGGCGCTTGGCGGCTTCCAGAGCGTCGAGCGAGCCGAAGGTGACGAGCACCCGGTAACGGAAATCGCCCTCGAGCGCGCGCGTCTCATGCACGGGCCTGAAAGCTTCGAGCAAGGCCAAATCCTCGACGAGCAGAAATGACTGAATCGGACGGCGCTCGCGCGCAAGCCTGCCCGACAGGCGCCGGTAAACGTCGATCTCGGTCTTCGAAGCGATCTCGACCGCGACCACGCCCGGATCGGCGGGATCGCCGAACAGCAGGCGGTTGCTGTAAAACTGCGCCGAAATCTCCTGGTAAGTAGTCATCGCGACCCGCGTCCGTCGATTGTGCACCCGCAAGCTCGCGTCAGACAACGCGTCCTCGCGCGTAGATTCAGAGCGTGCCGAGGTACCAAAGGCCAACCAGAAAGATCGCGTATGCGGCTGCGCCGATCATCAGCGTCGGAGTTCCGAGTTCCGAGTCGCGCAAGTTGATGTAAAGAATCGCTGCCGAAGCGAGCGCGATCGATCCCGCGAGCAGTTCGGGATTCGTCAGATGCCACGGCGAAAACACGAGCCCCAGTGCAACGGGGATGCACGACTGGAAGACCATCGCGCCGGTGATGTTGGCGAGCGCGAGATGGTCCTTGCCCTGGCGAATCCAGACCACGGAGTTGTATTTCTCGGGCAGTTCGGTCGCGAGCGGGCTCAACATGAGCGAAAGTACGCCGGGATTCAGATGCGCATGCGCTGAGAACACGATGATCTGATCGACAAACTCGACTGCACCGATCAGAATCGCGAGTACGCCTACGATTATTTGCGCGGCCGTCGCCGATGCGCGCGGCTCGAGCGGATTCCCGCGCAAAATCGACTCGAAATAAAGTCCGTGCTCGACCTCCGCGCCGACCGCGCGCTTGAGCCGCAGCATCACAACCGCGTAGCTCGCATACACTACCAGCAATGCGACTGCGAGGACGTGGCGAAGCACCGCGCCCATCTCGATTGTGCCTGCGATCACCACGCACAAAAAAACCGGAAAGAAGAATGCGAGATCCCGGCGCGCGTCCTCGCGTACCACTTTAAGCGCAATCCGTCCCCGACGCCTGCGAAATGCGAGCGCCGCAATGCCCATCACGAACATAGCCACCGTGGACAGCATCAGCGGTGCGCCGACAATCGCTCCAAGTCCGACCGCGGCATGCGCCGTCGCGGAGTCGCGCCCGGTCAACAGCGCGACCGCCGGGATGAACGTCTCCGGCAGCGCCGTTCCGACCGCGGCGAGCAGGCTCCCGACCGCGGCCTCAGCAATATGCAATCGATGCCCCGCCCATTCGACGCCATTGGTAAAAAGTTCCGAGCCTGCGAGGATTATCGCGAAGCTGAGCATCAGGATTATCGCGTGTATTGCCAAAATTCTGCTCAAAGGGGGGCGGAGCAGCGTCGAGAATAGAGAGGCCCGCTCGCGATTTCCAGCGCGCACTCATTTTCCAGCACCTCGGTTCGAGTCGAAGGAAAAGATCGGCCGCAATGCAGCCAAACGGCCAAACGATGCGTATAATACCTGCAGCGGTCACCGACGAGCGCGGATTCGCGATAAGGCCGCACGGCAGAGCGTAATTCGCCCAATGATCGCGTGGCGAGGGCGATGCGTAAGTTGACTCTCATCTTAGCGATCCTTACACTTGATTCTTTGGTGTGGTTCACTTGCCTTTGTATTCTCGTCTGTATAAATGAGGCTACTTGATTCCCGGCTCGCGGTCGCAATGGCGGCCCGCATTGCGCGCCGATTTTCACGCATCGCATCGGCGGCCAACGCCCGCGCCAAACGGAAGCAAAACGAATGAAGCAGAAGTACGAAGGTAAGGACCTACAGGGTCTTGTCGATCTCGGCCGTGAGCAGGGCTACCTGACCTTCGAGCAGGTCAACGACTACCTGCCGCAGGATGTCGCTTCACCGACCGACCTGCGCGCCGCGCTGGACAGCTTCGAGGACCTTGATATCAAGGTGCTCGAGGAAGTCCCGACCGAAGGCGCCGACGAAGTCGAGGTCGAAGGCAAGGAAGAGCCCGAAGAAGCGCCCGAGGCCGCGCCGGCGGCTGCAGATTCGCTTGGCGAGTCGTCGGACCCCGTCCGGCTCTATCTCAAGGAGATGGGCAACTTCCAGCTTCTCTCGAGGGAACAGGAAGTCGAAATTGCCAAGCGCATCGAAGCCGGCGAGAACGAAGTCGAAGAGGAAGTGTTGGGCTCGCCGATCACGCTCGATTTCGTGATTCGAGTGGGCGAACGCGTGGAGGCAGGCGAAGCCGATCTGCGCGATGTCTTCGAGGACGCCGCCGAAACGCCTGACGAACCCGACGAAGAGCGCGGACCCGAAGCCGACGAGCGCCAGCGCAAGAAATTGACGCTCGCGACCAGGAAGCTCACCGACCTGCGCGCCAAAATCGAGGCAATCGAGGAAGAACTCCGCAACAAGCCCGGTCCGCGCCGCAAGCCCAACCTCGACAAGAACCTGACCCGTCTGAACGAGCGCGTGAAAAAGGAATTGCGCGCGATGGCGTTGTCGCGCCGCCTGATGGAAGCGGTGATCGGCGAGATGCGCGACTTCCTTGAACAGTTCCGCATCGCGCAGCACACGATCGCGAAGTACGAGGAAGCGACCGGCCGCTCGCGCACTCACCTGCTCAAGGAAGCCGCCGAAGCCGAAGACCGCCGGCACGTCCTGAAGATAAATGATGTCCGCGAGAACCTGCTCGATATCGCGGCCAGAATTCGCTTGGCGCAAAAAACTATTCGCGAAGTCGAAAAAAAGGCCAAGGACACCGGCGAGGAATACGCGCGCAAGCTCGAGACCATCGCCGCCGGACAGGACAAGAGCCGCCGCGCGAAAAAGGAGCTGACCGAGGCCAACTTGCGCCTCGTCGTCAGCCTGGCCAAGCGTTACACCAATCGCGGCCTTGGCTTTCTCGACCTCATCCAGGAAGGCAACATCGGCCTGATGCGCGCGGTGGACAAGTTCGAGTATCAACGCGGCTACAAGTTTTCGACCTACGCGACCTGGTGGATTAGGCAGTCGATGTCGCGTGCGATCGCCGACCAGGGCCGCACCATTCGCATCCCGGTCCACATGGTCGAGACAATCAACAAGCTGCTCCGCGTCACGCGCCTGCTCGTGCAGCGGCTCGGCCGCGAACCCGGGCCCGAAGAAATCGCGGAGCAGATGGAGATGCCGCTGGACAAGGTCCAGAAGGTGCTCAAGATCGTCAAGGAACCCATCTCACTCGAAACGCCAATCGGCGACGAAGAAGAAAGTTCGCTCGGCGATTTTGTCGAGGACGAACTCGCGCCGTCGCCCGTCGAGGCTGCAATTCAGGGCAACCTCGGCGAGCAGACGCGCAAGGTGTTGGCCACGCTCACCCCGCGCGAGGAGCAAATCCTGCGCATGCGCTTCGGCATCGGCCAGAAGACCGACTACACGCTGGAGGAAGTCGGCAAACAATTCGCCGTCACCCGCGAGCGCATCCGGCAGATCGAGGCCAAGGCGTTGCGCAAACTGCGCCAGACCGGCAGATCGCGCAACCTCGAGGGCTTCCAGGAGCGCGGCGGCGAGTAGCGGCCCGACGTTCCGGCAATGTGATTTAAGGGCTCGGATGCAATGTGAAGGCGACGGCGGTGTTCACATTGACGCCTGACGCCACCGAGCGTACCTTAAATATTACGTATTACGAGGGATGCGATGGGCAGTCCTAAGGAACAGAGGAACGACGTAATCCGCGATGCGGGCAGCGCGTTTTCGACAAGTGAAACGCTCGTTCTTGACGAGCGTACTTGGGAGCAGTTCGTCGCGGCCTTGGAGAGTCCCCCGCGAGATATTCCCCAGCTCGTGGAGTTGTTCCGCGCGAAAGCGCCTTGGGATTAGCGCGTGCCGTTCGCCCGTCCCCGGCTCATGGAGCATGGGGATGTTTCCCGCGCGCAAAGGTTTGATTGCGGCGTCCCCGTTCTCAACGATTGGCTTCAAAAGCATGCGTGGCCAAGCCATCAGGGTGGCGGCGCGCGCGTGTATGTGACTGTTGAACCTACCCAAGACCTGATAGCCGCGTACTTCTGCCTCTCTGCCTCTCATACCGATCGCACGGTCGCCCCGCCGCGCGTGTCACAGGGGATGGGACGGAGTCCTATTCCTGTGGTTCTGATCGGCAGGTTCGGCGTCGATATGCGCTTTCAAGGAAGCGGCCTCGGAACGTTTATGGTCCGGCACGCATTCGAGGAAACTTTGAAGACCGCGCAATGGTTCGGCATTCGCGCCGTCATGGTAGAGGCCAAGGATCAAAACGCGGCGAACTTTTACGAGGGCCTTGGCTTCACCGCTTCGGTCAGTGATCCGCTTCGTCTCTTCATCATGATCAAGGACGTCAAAAAATCGATCACCGTCGCGGCGATGAACCCATAACGATTTTTCATTGGCTGGGGTGATCCGGGCGTTTAGGGACAGATGTCGCGCGAGTCGATTGCGGGCGAGCGGGACCTGAAGGCTGGGCGATCCGCGTGGTCGGGGGCACGGGCCGGGAGCCGAGGCCGCAAGGCGGCGCGGGATCACGCTCGATTCCGCGTTGAATGAAATCCCCGTTTCGCGCGCACTTTGTTCTTTCCTGATCGATGCTGGTCCTGCTAGGAGTTAGAGTCTGTTACAGGCGCCTTCGCCCCCGGCCTTTCGTTTTTCGTCGTTCACTCTTCGACGCCGGCCGCATGGTCCTGATGGAGCGCAAATGAACGAGCAAGTTACCCGCCAAATCTTCTGGAACATCCCCGTTCCGTTCATCGTGCTGATGTACGCCATGCTCGGGCTGCTGATCGCCGGGTTCATTTACGCCGGCCTCCGCTGGTACCGGCTGCTGAGTCTCGGCGTGTCCGACGATCGCCTCGATCATCCACTCCAGCGCCTGCTGCTGGCGCTGCGCGATTCGTTCGGCCAGGGCAACGTGATTCGCGAGACATGGGGATGGATGCATTACGCGTTTTACGTCGCATTTGTCGGACTGTTCATCGGTACGACGATCGTCGTGATCAACAGCGACGTGCGCGATCTATTCGCTCTGTTCGGCCTCGATTTCTACTTTTTCTATGGCGATTTCTATCTTTACTTCAAAGTTGCGATGGACACCTTCTTCATCCTGCTGATCCTCGGCGTGCTGATGGAAGGTGCGCGGCGCGCTTTTCGCAAACCCACCGTGCTCAATGAGCCGCCTGCGGAGAAAGTCCGGGACAATCTCGAGAACCGGCTCGGCTACTGGTTCCCGATGTCGATGATGGTGCTGGCTGCCGTCACGGGCCTGATGCTCGAGGGCGCGCGTATCAACGCCGCGCATCCCGCGTTCACCGAATGGGCATACGTGGGACGGGTCGTGGGCCGTATCGAGGGCGCGCTCGGCGCCGGCTCTGCTTACCATCGATGGCTGTGGCTGGTGCACGTGATGTTCGTGTACGCGCTGCTGTTCTGTTTTCCGTTCACCAAGCTGCGTCATTTGATCTTCGGCCCGCTCAATCTGTTCTTCCGTAACCTCGGTCCGCGCGGACGGCTCGCGCCGATCAAGGATTTCGAGACCGCCGAGACGTTCGGCGTCTCGCAGGTCGAGGATTACACGTGGAAGCAGCTGCTCGACATGGGATCGTGCCTCGAGTGCGGCCGCTGCACGATCAACTGCCCCACCGTCAACACCGGCAAAACGCTGAATCCCAAGTATCTTGTGATCGAACAGCGCGAGCATCTGCTCGACAAGGCGCCCTTTCTGCTCGCGGCGAAGGCAAACGGCAGGCAGGGCGGCGGCGCCGAAGCGCCCACATGGGACGGCCCTGACATGATCACGCAGGTCGCGACCGAAGAAGCGGTCTGGGCATGCACGACGTGCGGATGGTGCGAAGAGGGATGCCCGGTCGGCATCGAGCACATACAAAGAATCGTGGACATGAGGCGCTACGACGTACTGATGGAGTCGAGGTTCCCGACCGAACTGACGGGAGCCTTCAAGGGAATCGAGAACCAGGGAAATCCATGGGGCCTTGCTCGGGAAAAGCGCGCCGAATGGGCACAGGGACTTGAAATTCCCGAGATCGCCGAGCTCGACGATCCGTCAGAGATCGACGTGCTGTATTGGGTGGGATGCGCCGGCTCGTACGACGAACGCATCCAGCGCGTAAGCAAGTCGTTCGCGGCCTTGATGAAACAGGCCGGCGTCAAGTTTGCGATCCTCGGGCGCGAGGAGACCTGCACCGGCGACCCGGCCCGCCGGCTCGGCAACGAATACCTGTACGCGACCGTCGCGGCGCAGAACGTCGAGACGCTCAATCGCTACAAGCCGCGGCGAATAGTCACTCAATGCCCGCATTGCTATCACAACCTGAAGAATGAGTATCCGGACTTCGGCGGTAACTATACGGTCGTGCATGAAGCCGAGTTTATCGACGAACTAATCCAGGCCGGACGTTTGAAGCCCCGCGCCGAGATCAACCAACGCATCACCTATCACGACCCGTGCTACATGGCGCGTCACAATCGCAAATGGGACAGCGCACGAAGCGCGCTCGGCGCGATCCCCGCCGCCGAGGTGGCCGAGGTCGAACAGTCCAAAAATCGCACCTTCTGCTGCGGCGCGGGCGGTGGATGCTTCTGGAAGGAGGAACACGAGGGCACGCGGATCAATCTGAAGCGCTTCGATCAATTGAACGAGGCCGAGCCCGAGTGCATCGCGGTGGGATGCCCGTTCTGCATGACGATGCTCGAAGACGCGGTGAAGTCGCGCTCGCTCGAAGAGAGCATACGCGTGCGCGATCTCGCGGAACTGGTCGCCGAATCCACCGGCGCAAACACAAAGTGAACAGCGCCTGCGCGAGCAATGGCCACCGGAGACGCGCGCAGGCATCCGCATCAACCACGATTTAGTTTTTCGCGTTGGATCGACACGACGAGCGGGGCCCCGACGGACCCCGCTCGTCATTTATTTGTTCAACTCACTCGCGACGGTCGAATGAATCCCCGCGCAAGTTCGCGTGGGCGACTCAATGCGCCGCCGGCGGCGCGCCCGCACCCGGCGCGCCTGCACCCGGCGCCATCTTCATTGAGCCCATGCCCGGCGCGGCCGGCAGTTCTTTCTTGGTGAAGCCTGCAGGAACCGCGAAATCGGCGTCCGCCAGCTTCTTTGATTCGACCTTCTCGACCGTCTCGCTCATCACGACCGGCGGGCGTTTCGCCATCATGTCGTTAATCTTGGCGGCCTGCTCCGGCGCCATCCCCGGCATCGAGACGTGCCCCATCTTCATCGTCGAGTCCGTCGCGAGTGGCACTCCGTCTGGAATCTCGCCGCCGCTGGTCGGAACGGCGCCTGTGCTCTTGAGCTTGTCCGCCATATTTTTCTCGAACGCCGAAAACTCCGCGGCGCCGGGCACGGCAGTCGAGAAGCATTCCTTGACCGTGTAGTCGCCCTGCATCATGTGCCCGCCGCCGTTGTAGTCGGCACACTTGTAGCCCGCGATCTCGCGCGTGGTGCCGGCCTTCTTGAAGTTCATCGCCGCGCTCTGGCTCGCCGCCATCATCGCCGCCATCTGCCCCTTGGGCGGAAACTCGATCTCGAAGTAGGTCTTCGCCTTCGGATCGATCACGTACATCTTCCCTTTGTCGAGGTCAGTGATGATCGTGTGACGCTCGGTCTCCGTCTTCTGCTTGTTGCCCTGCACCGAAATGGTTTGTACGGCGTCGCGAGTGTTGGCCCCGTTGGTCACGTGCTGCTTTTGCGTGATGACGACCCCGGCGGCCGCGGGAAGCGCGGTCATTGCGAGCGTCATCCCCGCAACCAGGGCGGTTAATTTTCTCATAGCGATTGCTCTCCTTGTGCTCGTTGCATTTTTATCACAGAATCGCGCCCCGCCGCGGCGGCGCCCATCATATCGCCGCGCTGCTGCACGACCATCCGATGTATCATCAGGCTCAGCAGCCCGAACAATACCCATACCATTTCTTTGATTCGGCGGAGAAACCCCACCGCGAAGCCTATCCCCGGCGGGTAACCGAGCATCCCCACAATCAGCGCCTTACCGCCCTCCTGGCTTACCAGCTTGGCTGGAATCAGAAAGGTCGCGCGTTCGATCAGCAGCCCAACCGCCTCGACCAGCAGCGCTGTCTGTAACGACGCCGGCTGATGCAGCAGCCGCAGCAGGATATAAATTTCGAGCGGCCCGAAACTCCACGCGGCTGCATAGCACAGGCACGACGCGGCGAGCCGGCCGCGATGGTGCGCGTAAAGATCGAGCAACACCGCGTCGGCCTCATCGGCGGACTCGCGGATTTCGTCGACGTTGATTTTGATTCGCCCGATATTGAACTTGGTCGCGGCACGCCACAGATACGAGAACGGCCGCTTCATCTGCACGAAAAAGAAGCCCCCCGCCAGCGCCATCGCCAGCGCAAACCCGCCCACTATCGACCAGTAGAGGTTGGCGGCTACCGGTATCAGGCGCAGCGAAATCACCAGCGCGATCGAGAGAAACACGATCTGCCCGACCGCTTCGGCCAGCGACGCGACGATTACCGTCGCCAGCCCCACCGGCATGCGCAGTTTCTCGCGCACATCCACCGCCATCACGAACTGCCCCCCGAGCTGCGCCGACGGCGTCACATAGTCGATCGCCTCACCGCCAATTCGCGCCGCAAACAACTCGATGAACCTGAGCTTCGGTGGATAGTCCTCAATGGTGACCCGCCAGCCGAGCGTGTTTGCGATTCGCGCCAGCGCCTCCAGCGAAATTGTCAGCGCCAGGCCCCATCCTGCCATCCGCACGTAGCCAATCACCTGTCCCGGCCCATAATGCGTCAGGAACCAGGCGTAAAACGCGATCGCTATAACGATGAAGTATGTCTCGACGCGGCGCATCGGCAGGTGGAGACCGCCTCTATGGACGGGCGGCAACCGATGCATTCTTTCAGTCGCGCCCCACCTGCGCAACCCAACGCCGCCCCACCCGAATGCCCCCCCCCAAGCCGCTCTAACAGGGCGAAGCCCGCATCTTTCTTTATCCTTACTAAGGTTCAGGAGCTGGCGTCCGCCCTACGGCTCGTCGCCGTGCTGGAACAGGCGCATCAACTCCTCGAGCGTCGCCGGCGGCTTGTGCGCCGTCTCCAGCGTGTCGCGAACGTGATCGACCGACCTCATTCCGACCAGCGCCACGTCCACACCCTGCGTCGAGCGGGTGAACTGAATCGATCGCTGCGCATCGGTGGCGAAACCGCTGAACGCCTTCGCGACGATTGGCGGCAGCCCGCGCGATAACTGCCCCTGCAGCAGCGTCGCGCTCGCCGAAACCGCGACTCCGAGCGCCTTCGCGGCAGCCAGCGTGGTCGCCTTGCCGCCGTGCACGATCTGGTTCGATCGCGTGACAGCCTCCGGCATCGCGAGATTGTACGGCAGCTGGATTGCGCGAAAATGATGCGCGTCGCCGCCAACCTCGCGCGCGATTCGCATCAACTCGTCGAGCGAGAGCCATCCGCGCTCCGTTGGCGCCGCCCGGTAGCCGTTCCACGTCGCGGTCCCGTACACGCCGATCTTTCCGTCGGCCACCGCACCTTCCAGGAACTCGAAAATCGTCGCCATTCTCGCCAGGAACTCATTGCGTTCGACGGCTTCGAGCTGTGTCTCGGGATTGTGGATGTAATAGATGTCGATCGTCTCGAGATTGAGATTCTTGCGCGACAACTCCAGCATCGTGCCGATGTACTTCGGCGTCATGCAATGCGATCCGTCAACCAAATCGGTGGGCGCGACGATTCCCGTCTTCACGTAGCGCTCTTCGAACCACGCGCGCGGATTGGCCGGCACGCCCCCGTCAAACGTTATGTAACCGCCCTTGGTCGCGACGACCACCTGCTCGCGCGCGATCTCGCCAGTTTTGGCCATCTCGCCAATCGCTTTGCCGATATTCCGTTCGCTGCGCTGGAAGCGGTAATTCACCGCCGTATCGATCAGATTGATCCCGCCGCGAAGACTCGCCTTGATCGCCGCTTCGTAGAACCGATCGGTCTCGTCGTCGGGATCGCCCAGGTATGTGCCGATTCCGATCGATGAAACCGACACCCCGAGCACCGGCCGGAAATTTCCCGGCAACTCCGGGAACCGGCTCGCGTATGCGGCCGTAGCTGCGGCGGTCGCGCGCCCCTTAAGCATCATGCCGTTTCTCCCGTGCGCCCTCGCGCCCGTTGCCCGGTTGCGATGAATACTTGCGAAGAAAAAGACTGCGGACCGATCGTCGGCTCGATGTTCTCGCCAACCTTCGCGAACCCACCATCGTCGATATGAACGGCGAGCTGCGGCGCCGAGTAAAATACCTCATCATCGTCGTCGTCGACGCGCCTGGAGAAATCGGTGGGAAGTTGTCTGGACGTGGTGAAATCCTGTTTTGAGGCTCTGTTGATAGGTTACTTTTATCCTTAAATATCAGCTATTTAGCGCAACTTTACGAGAATTTTAGGAGCATCGTTGACATGGTTCGGGCGCGTCATCTAAAGTAAAACACTTTTACAAACCGCGCTTCGCGAGGATTGAGAACCGCCAGCGCGGTATCGGAACGCCGATGGTGAGACGCGACAAAACCAACTACGTCATCCAATCCGTCGCCCACGCGCTCGATGTGCTCGAACAGTTCTTCGGCGACGTCGACGAACTCGGCGTAACTGAACTTTCCAAGCGGCTCAAGCTGCATAAGAACAACGTGTTTCGAATCTTAGCGACGCTCGAAGCGCGCGGCTACATCGAACAAAACAAAGCCACCGAGAATTATCGCCTCGGAATCAAGTGTCTGCATCTCGGACGCCGTTACATCCATCATATGGGCTTGGTGAGGCAAGCGCGCCCCATCCTCGCCGATGTCGCCCGCAAATGCCGTGAAAGCGCATACGTCGCGATCGTCCGGCGCGACGGCGTCGTCCCGCTCGAAGCGGCCGAGGCCGAAGATCGCGCGGTGCGCATCACGCCGCCCATCGGAATTACCCTGCCGCTTCATTGTACGGCGGCCGGCAAGGCGCATCTTGCCTTCGACGCCGAGGAGCAGCTCAAGTCGGCGTTGCCCGAGACGCTGCGCCGCTTCACCGATCGGACAATCGTCGATCGCGCCGCTCTGTTCGCGCAGCTTGAAGCAGTCGCGCGCGACGGTTACGCGGTGGATTCGGGCGAGTTCATCGAAGAAGTGTCGTCGGTCGCGGTCCCGATTCGCGACTACACGCGCTCAGTGGTCGGATCGATTGCGGTCGCCGGGCCGGCCTATCGCATCGGGCCGGAACGAATCGCCGCCGAGATCGCGCCGAGCCTGCTCGAGGCCGGCCGCGAACTGTCGCGTCGCCTCGGCTACAACGAATAAGTCTTTATCCCCGCAGATGCGAAACCCGCCGTGGGTTTCGCGCATCCTTGGGCAGGGATGACCCTTGGCCGTTGGCACGGCTGGCCAGTATTAAGAGACCGCGCGCCTGCGGCAGGTTAAGGGGAAGAGGCGGTTGCGGGCGGTTGCCGGGGTTGGCGGGGTGGGGCGGGCATTAGTGTGGTTTGACTAACGGGCGGGGCGCTGTTAGAAATTTTTACGTTCCTCGGCTCTATTTCCGGGCAACCTCGTGTGTTTTCGGATTCAACCGATGCATCAACGAATTCGTGGAGTTTAGTGCTTTGAAGATTCTAGTACCAATCAAGCGAGTTCCCGATCCCGCCACCACCATCCGCGTCCTCCCCGACGGCACCGGCATCGCCACCGACAACGTGAAATGGGTCATCAACCCGTTTTGCGAAATCGCGATCGAAGAAGCGCTCCGCATCAAGGAGAAGCAGACCGGCGAGGTCATCCTCGTCACGGTCGGCCAGTCCACCTGGCAGGAGCAATTGCGCACCGGGCTGGCGATGGGCGCCGACCGCGCAATCCTGGTCAAGACCGACGCCGCGCTCGACTCGCTTGCAATCGCGAAAATCCTCGCGAAAATTGCCGGCGACGAGAAGCCCGACCTCATCATACTGGGCAAGCAGGCGATCGACGACGACGCGAACCAGGTCGGGCAAATGGTGGCCGAGATGCTGGGATGGCCGCAGGCGACATTCGCATCCAAGATTGAGATTGCGGCCGACAAGATTTCGGTGATGCGCGAAGTTGACGGCGGTCTGGAGACAATCGCGTTCAAAATCCCCGCCGTCATTACTGCCGATCTTCGCCTCAACGAGCCGCGCTATGCCTCGCTGCCGGGAATCATGAAGGCGCGCAAGAAAGAACTGAAAGAGATTGCGGCCGACAGCCTGGGCGTCGATCTCGCGCCCAAGCTCAAGGTAAAGACTCTCGCCGCTCCGCCCAAGCGCCAGGGGGGGCGCAAGGTCGCGTCGGCGCAGGAGATGGTGTCGCTGCTTCACACCGAAGCAAAGGTTATTTGAATCCGGCTTTTACGATCGCGAACGGCGGAGTGAATTGACATGGGTGACGTTCTGATTTTCGCGGAGCATCAGGGGGGACATTTCCCCAAGTCCACGCTGACCGCGGTTCACGCGGGGCTCGAGCTGGCGAAAAAGCGCGGCGGCAAAGCCGTCGCGGTGGTGGCGGGCGACGCGCCAGAGGCGGCCGCGGGCGAAATCGCCAAGTACGGCGTCGCCAAGGTAATCGCGCTGGCGCATCCGGCGCTGAAGAACTATCTCGCCGACGCGCACGCGCAGGCGCTCGCCGCACTTGCGAAAAAGGAAGGCGCGGAATTTGTAATGGCGACGGCAACTGCGATGGGCAAGGACCTGTTTCCGCGGCTGGCCGCGCGCCTCGGCGCCGGAATGGCGTCGGAAATCACCGCGATCAACGACGACCAGACCTTCGTGCGCCCCACTTACGCGGGCAACGTGATGGCGACGGTCGAAATCGACGGACCGATCAAAGTATTGACGGTGCGCGGCACCGCATTCGACGCCGCCAAGCCGGGTGACGGCGCTGCGCCGGTCGAAAAGCAGAATGCCGAGATCGACGCGGGCGCTCTCAAGATGGAATTCGTTTCGTTCAACGCGACCAAGAGCGATCGCCCGCAACTCACCGAGGCGCGGATAATCGTTTCGGGCGGGCGCGGCCTCAAGGCGGGCGAAAACTTCAAGGCCGTGCTCGAGCCGCTGGTGGACGAGTTGGGCGCCGCGATGGGCGCGTCGCGCGCGGCGGTCGATGCAGGCTTTGTGCCCAACGATCTGCAAGTTGGACAGACGGGCAAGGTGGTTGCGCCTGAACTTTACATCGCAGTCGGGATTTCAGGCGCGATACAGCATCTGGCCGGGATGAAAGACTCGAAGGTCATCTGCGCGATCAACAAGGACGAAGAGGCGCCGATTTTCGCGGTCGCCGACTACGGCCTGGTCGCCGATCTGTTCAAAGCGGTGCCCGAGATAACCGAGGAAATCAAAAAGCTCAAGCATTCGTAGTCCATGCGCGCGGCAAGCATCGTTTCGATGCCCGAATTGAAGCACAAATTCCTCAGCAGCAACTGCATCCGGATGCATTACGCCCGCACTTGACGTTAGGGATGAAGTTTGCTCTAGTGGCCCGTGAACATTTTACACGTCGACTTTGAAACGACAGGTTTCGCGGCTTAACGGGAGGGTATCTTCGATGAGATCGGTTGGCAAAATATTGAAAGTAGCAGCGGTTACGGGCGGATTGCTCGTGTTTGCGTGCCCGCAAGCATGGTCGGCAAGTGCGGATCCGAAGGTGTATACCGAGAGCTGGCAAGACAAGGAGTCATGCACAAAAGTCGGCGGCTCCACTTCCTGCGACTTAGTTTCCGCCGGCAGCTTCACCATCACCGCGACGCTTCCGCAGACCACGACGACCGGGAGTATTAGTCCCAGCGCGCTATTGGGCGCGACGGTCAACATCTCCTTGGCCACTGCTGGTAGTGGGAGCGGCACTGCTACTAGTACTAGTGGCGCTTCCCGTCGCAATTCTAAGCACCCCGCTCATAAGAAAGCGGTCCGCGAGGGTACTAGCACGACGTCCTCGACCTCAGCTCCCACCGAACTCGGTTTCTTCTACACGGGCACGGTCGAACCCAAAAATGGATGGGCGGTAATTGAACGCAGCGGTAAATCCACCGCCAGGCTTGTAAAGACCGGGCCAAATTGCGGGAACCCGAATGTCAAATATGGGGAGATTGTGCTGACGGTCACCGCTGGGTGGGTCAAAGTTGCTGTCACCGGAAGGACGGGATCGAATTCCTGCGGTAATGAGTTCCTGAATCCCGTTTATGCCGAGAGTTTCGTAGGTCATAAAGCCGGGCCGGTGTCGGAGCCGAACGCGCTAGCCCTTGACGTCGGTGTGGGCACCTTCGCGTACAATGCCGGGGGTGTGGACGATGTATCGGTGACTGGCAAGGTGAAAACCAAGAAGGGAAAAGAAAAGATTGGAACAGGATCATCAGCGGCCTATCCTGAATTGTACGACGTGAGCCTTACAGGGACACTGTAGCCGTAGATCACTGTAGCCGTAGATCGTCGTAGTGCCACGCGCCTGCCGTCTACGAGTCGACGGACGCCCCGAGCGCTGCCGGACCGAGGGACCGAACCATGATACCGGACCAAGCGCGCAGCGTGGCCAGCAGCGTTGGAACTGCAACGGGAGAGAGCGCCGACCGCCGAAATGGCGGTCGGCTTCCCGGGGCCGGAAACCACCACTTCGCGCATCCACAACCCTCGAGCCGGGCGGAGTTTTCGCCGAGCGACGCGGTTCTTATCTTCGTCCATTTGTACAAGACCGGCGGCACTACCCTCAACAGAATCATCGAATGGGAATATAAGCTGCCTCGAATCTGTAGCGTGGAGCCGACTTGGTGGCGCTCGTCCTATCAGGAAATCATGCGCTGGCCACGGCCACGACTGGCCCGCATGGACGTATTCAAGGGTCACATGCCGTTTGGCCTGCACAACCTCTTGCCCCGTCCTGCCAACTACATAACGGTTCTTCGCGAACCAGTTGAACGCGCCATTTCAGACTACTACTTCGCGCGCCGGTTCAAGCCCCACCGTAACCATCGCGCCGCAAATCGGTTGACTCTCGAGGAATACTTCATACAGAAGCATGAGCACAACCTTCAGTCGAGAATTCTTGCGGGCCCGAATTCACACGAGCTTTTCCCCAGCGTGTGTGACGCCGCCATTTTGAGCATCGCCAAGGAGAACCTGGCCCGTCAATTCACCGTGGTTGGACTGACCAAGCGCTTCGACGAGACACTAGCTCTGCTCAAAGTCGTGCTCGGCTGGAAAGTCAAACGATATAGGAGCTTTCGGGTAGCTGATAACCGCATCCCGAAGCAACTGGTTGCGCCTGCGACTCTCGCACTGATCCAGGAGTGGGAACGATTCGATCTCGCCTTGTATGACTATGGGGTGTCGCTATTCGAGGAAGCGCTTGCCGCGCACCGCGAAGCTGTTGAGGAAGCGCTGCTGGCGATTCGCAAGGCAAGAGATATGACGCCGCTGGAATCTCGCTACTACTGGGTGTCTTCCATCGCTCGAGCCGCGGTCTGCCGCGCTCGCTCATTGCTGTGAGCACGCGCCAGCGGGGTGACAGCGAAAGCAATCACTCCAGGCAGCGCGCCAAGCGTAGTACTGACGAACCATAGCAGCCCCAGCGCAATGGCATTGGTCCGGCCCATACCAGCCATGCCGAAAAGTACCAGATATGCGCCCTCGCGAACTCCCAGGCCGTTCACGGTTAGCGGCAAACTCGCGAACACGCCGGCGATTGGCACGCAAAAGAGGAACAAAGTGAGAGACGCATCGATGCCAACCCCGCGGGCAAGCAGGTATTGGCAGACCGCGAGCGCACTTTGCACCACCATCGAGATCACCAGAGCGGCCAGCATCGCGCCGGGATGTTCCAGATACGCAACGATGAAGCTCGCGTAACGGCTGAGTCGCGGTGGCATCATATGAACGAGGCGGATGACTAGCGGGCTGGCGACAAAGGCCGCCAGGGTGATTAGACCAATTCCGATTGGAGGAGCAGTCACGACGGCTGACAGCCCTGCGCCATTCAGGAAAATCGCTGCGATTGCCGCCAGCCAGAAGAGCCCGATTAACCCTACGATGCGATCCGCGATCACGGACGCGAAGGCTTCGCCCAGGCGGCTGTTCCGGCGCCCAAGATAAATGGCCCTAAGCGCGTCGCCGCCGACCACGCCCGGGACTAGAGTGTTCGTGAAAGTTGCGATGAAGCGAAGGGCGACAAAATCGGTGAAAGACGCGTAGAGCTTCAGAACCGCGGCGAGCAGCTGCCAGCGGTATGCTGATATCACCTGGGTCGATACATAGACACCTATCGCGGCCACGAAGTATCTCGGCTGCTCGCGCGCGAGCAGCCGAAGAACCGATCTGGCATCGTAACGCCAAACGAGGAAGGTTACGATCGCGACGCCAAGAACCGCGCGAAGCGCGAAGCCAGGATACGAGCGACGTTTGGAAGGAAGGTCACCTTGAAAGCTAGCGTTTTGGTCGTCAGCCCTGAGTGTACTCGATTTCAGAGTCGCATACTTCGCCATTCTACACCCAGCCCGATCGGTGGACCTCGCGGCCCCTGTTCGTGAAGTGGAGTCTTGATCTAACGGAGACGCCGGGCTTACGCAAGTAACCGCCAGGATATGCCAACGATCATCCCGAGGAGGAGAACCGCCACCCCTGCGCCGCGAAAGCGGTCAAGACGCATCCACCAACCGAGCGCGTTCCTACCCTTATGCGGACGCCATGACTTCCCGAGTCGCGCTTCTTCCTGCACCGCCAAGTCGACATAAAAAGCCTTCGCCGGTGGCGCGCCGGCAATCCTAACTATGCGCATGTTCCGAAAGACCGCCTTTCCAGCCGAGTCGCCAGTCCCACCCCAGAACTGGCACGATATCTTTGCAGCAGGGTCGGAATAGGCCGGCCGGAAATAGACATTAATCTTCTCCCCGCGGCCTTTTCGGCGGGAGTGGGCCTTAGTAATGAAACGCCACCGACTGGAATGCACCTCGAGCTGCGCCCCGATACCTTCGCTATTATCCACCTCGGCTTGAAACTCTCCGGTAAACTCATACCAACCCGGAAAAAAGAGACCAGCCGTATAACTCACGCCTGAATCCACAGTTGACCAAGACGGATCATCGGCGTGAATCTTGACCTCGACAGACCCATCGCTGATCCGATTGAAGCTGACTTGAGTGGCGGACAGCGCGCCGTACACCGACCACTGGCCGGTCAAGTTCCCCGCCAGCAAATCGATTTCACTAGATGAAGCGGCCTTCCCGCTCCAAGGGCGGTCTGCAAGGTACGAGAGTCCGCAGATAATCGCTGCCGTCATCGCGGCGGCAACGATGAGTGCTTGCTCAAATGCGTTGCGGCTACCGCGCTGCTTCATGTCCAATCCAACTCGCCAGTCCCTGTCCATGCAGCCATATGCGCGCCGTGTAACCGGCTTCCGAAAGCGGAATACCCATCCACAGCGGAAAGAAGTACGCGAACAGCAATAGGGTCGCGGACATGAATATCAGACAAACAAATTTTCCATCATAGCCTTCAGGGCGTCGCCTCATGAGCAGGTAAACGATCGAGATTGAACAAGCTGCGAATCCGCCCCAAACAACTCCTAAGCCGAGAATCAGACACGGCAGAAGCGGCGCTAACAGTACGATGTGTTCCCAGCGTCGTGCGCCTCCATTCCAACACTCCTTGAGTGCCCCCGCCAAAGCTAGAAGGCCGAAATACAATGCCGGCATGTAGCTGTAAATGAAAACGTAGCGACGTAGCGGGATCCACATCGCGAGACTCGCCATGTATCCGGCGGCCAAAAACATCCAAGCCATACTTTTCTGAGTGTATCCGCGAACCAATGCAATCAGAATCGCAGGAAGGACTGCCCACCAGAGAAGCGGATTTCCCCCGCAGAATATCGCCTCGGCGGCGCCATTGAGCAGGTCCTTCTTCCAATACGGATATGGATGAAGAAGAAGCGGCCAGCTCCAGAATGGCGAGGCGTTGGGAAAGTCAGGTGGCAAGTTTAAATTGCGGGAAATCACACGTTGGTGATAAGCCACGAAATCGCCGATTCCGCGCCATACCGTCCAATAGTATGTCACGAAAACTGCGAGATAGACTAACAACACGATGCCGACGACAAGGCCGCATGCACCGATGACCTTTCTGGCGATCAGCTTGGTGGATTCAGCAGGGAGCCGCGTCTGCCCCTCGACGATCAACGTGACCGTAATAACCAGAAGCGTCAGTGATACGCCCACCTCGGAGATGGCCGCCTTCGTGCCTACGAAGAGTCCAAGCAGTATGCTCATGGCCACCAGCTGGATCCGCCGCGTCCGGAGGGCAGGGTTCTGGACGAAGCACCAAAGCGCAAGATAGGCCCAGGCTCCCAACGTGATGTACACGATGTTGATCATCGCCAATCTTGACGCGACCAAAAACATTCCTTCGCAAAGAACCAATGCCGCAGCGATCGAGGCAGCGAGCTTTGAACGAAACAACCGTCGCGCCAAAAGGTAAGTGATCGGCACAAGCGCTGTTCCCATCAAGGCGTTTCCGGCGCGCCAACCCCACGGACAATTGCCGAAGAGGAAAACGCCGAGCGCTACCAGCAGCTTCCCGCCTGGCGGATGAGTGGAATAAGGCGGCCGCCAGCCGCGCAAGAACGACTGTGCCTGCTTCAGAACCTTTATTTCGTCGTAAACGGGTTCTGCGGGGCTCCCAAGGTGCCAGAACCGCAGCGCCGTCGCAACGACTATCGACGCTGAAATCGCGGCGCTGTCGAAACCCGACCACGACGGCGAGTCGCCCTTCACGTCCATAGGTCAAGTATCATCGCAGTGGTCAGGCAAGAAAGTAGTCGAATAGCTGCAGCCCTGCGTCTTCACCCCCGCACCCGGAGGCTGACACTGTAATCTAACCGCTTCGGGTTTTCCAGGTAAATCAGGGAGAGAGGGTTGGATTATGCGATCGTGCCGGAGGTGCGCAGGCGTTTCAGATCGGCGGGCGAGTAGCCGTGCGCGGCGAGGACTTCGTCGGTGTGCTCGCCGACCAGCGGCGGGCGCGTGATCCTCCCCGGCGTGGCCTCGAGCTTGGCGGCCAGCCCGGTCGTTAGATATTCGCCTAGTTCTGGGTGCGGCATCCGGAGCAGCATCGCGCGGGCGGCGGTCTGCGGATGCTTGAACATTTCCTCGATGGTGAGAATCGGACCCGACGGGATGCCCTCGCGATTGAGCAATTGAATCCAATGCTCCGCGGGATGCGGGGCGAGCGCGCGATTTATTTCCAAGGTCAACGCGGCGCGATTTTTCAGCCGCCGGCCGCTGCTCTTGAATCGTTCGTCGGCGGCGAGTTCCGGCCGTCCAATTGCGGCGACGAGGTTTTGCCACATCACCTCGTTCCCGCATGCGATGTTGAACGGCCGATCCGACGCTTCGAACACGCCGTACGGCGACAAAAGCGGATGATGATTGCCGGCGGGCGCGGGAGTCTTCCCGGTTTCGAAATAAATTCCCGCCGACCAGGTCAGGATGCTGACGATGGATTCGAGCAGCGAAGTCTCGACGCGCTGGCCGCGACCGTCGCGATGGCGCGCCTCGAGTGCGAGCAGGATGCCTTGCGCAGAAAAAATTCCGCCGAGCAGGTCGCAGATGGCGATGCCGACCCGGGTCGGCCCGCTCTCGACGGTTCCCGTCACGCTCATCAGCCCCGACATCCCCTGCGCTATCTGATCGAAGCCGGGGAAATCGCGCAGCGGCCCGGTCGAGCCGAAGCCCGAGATGGAGCAGGTGATGATGCGCGGATTGCGTATCGCGAGCGTTTCGTAGTCCAGCTCGAGCGCTTTCATGACGCCGGGCCGGAAGTTGTCCACGACCACGTCGGCGGCGTCGATCAGGCGCATCAGGATTTCGCGCCCCTCGGGTTTTTTGATGGCGAGGCGCAGACTTTTCTTGGATCGATTGGCGGAGAGAAAGAAGTAGTTGTCGGGACCTTTGCTGGTGCCCAGCTCGCCGCGCGGATTTTCGACCGGTTCGATCTTGAAAATCTCGGCGCCGTAATCGCCGAGGATTTGCGTGCAGAAAGGACCGGCGAAATACCTCGTCAGATCAACAACTTTTATTCCCGCCAGCGGGGGCGGCTGTTCGGCTATGACGGTGCGCTGACTCGAAACTTCCGCGGCGGAGTTACGTCTAACAGAGGCGCTAGTGTTTTTTCTCACTTTTCGTTTATCGCTGGAAATCGATGAATAATGTTATAATAATTGAGCAGCACCCATGAAATTGTCCAGCATGAAAAATAGCGCGTGGATGCTCGCGATCGCCGCGATCATCATTGTAGGCGTCTGGTATTTCCTTGGCCGGAGTTCGTCCGGGACAAGAATTGTTACCGCCGCGGTCACAGAAGGGCCGATCGTGCGCTCGGTGACGGCGACTGGAACGGTCAATCCGGTCATCACGGTGCAGCTCGGCACTTACGTGTCGGGACCGATCATCGCAATTTATAAAGACTACAATGCGCCGGTGACGAAGGGGCAGCTAATCGCGAAGATTGACCCGAGCACCTACCAGGTGACGGTCGATGTTGCGCGTGCGACGCTTGCGAACTCGCTAGCGCAACTGGGCAAGGACAACGCCGACCTCGACTACAAGAAAGTCACCTACGATCGCAACCTGGCGCTGTACAAGGCCGACGCAGTCTCGAAGGACACGCTGGATTCGGCGTACAGCGCGTGGCAGATGGATGTCGCGCAGATCAAGCTCGATCACGCCAATATCCAGCAGCAAACGGCCAACGTGAAAGCGGCCGAGGTCAACCTGAATTACACCAATATCGTGTCACCGGTTGACGGCACGGTGGTCTCGCGCAACGTGGACGTGGGCCAGACGGTGGCGGCGAGCTTTCAGACGCCGACGCTGTTTCTGATCGCGAAGGACCTGACCAAGATGCAGGTGGACTCCAACGTCAGCGAGTCCGATATCGGCTACGTGCGGCAAGGGCAGAAGGCGACGTTTCGGGTGGACGCGTTTCCCGACCGCGATTTCGAGGGCGTGGTGAGCCAGGTTCGGCAGGCGCCGATCACGGTTCAAAACGTGGTGACCTACGACGTGGTGGTGAGCGTGGAAAATCCCGAGCTGCTGCTGAAGCCGGGGATGACGGCGAATGTGAACGTCGTAACGGCGTCAAAAGCCAAGGTGGTGCGCGTTCCGATCGACGCACTGCGCTTTGCGCCGCCCGGAGAACCGCCGGCGGATTCCGCGGCGCTTGACGGAGCACCAGGCCGCCAGACCCGAGTCTGGGTTCTCGAGAATCGCAAAGTCACACCGGTCACGATCACCACCGGGCTCAGCGACGGAACCTGGGTCGAAGTCGCCGAGGGCAACGTGCAAGCGGGCGATCGCGTGGTGACGGACGAAGTGCGCGGCGCAGGATCGCATGGCGCGGGGTCATCTTCGTCGCACGGCGGCGGCGGCGGTGGAATAGGCGGGATGATGCACATGCCCCACTAGGCGCGGGCGGCGATCCGATGAAAAGAGTGATTGAACTGGTCGATTTGACCAAGACCTACCTGCTTGGCGACATTGAGGTTAACGCGCTGCGCGGGGTGAACCTTACGATCGATCGGGGCGAGTTCGTTGCAGTGATGGGTGCGTCGGGCTCGGGCAAATCGACGCTGATGAACATGCTGGGATGCCTGGACCGGCCCACCAGCGGCCGCTACATCCTGGAGGGCGAGGACGTCGCGCGACTGAACGAGTCGGAGCTGGCGACGATCCGCAGCCGGCGAGTCGGGTTCGTTTTTCAGAACTTCAACCTGCTGTCGCGAACCTCGACGCTGGAGAACGTCGAGCTGCCGCTGTTCTATTCGGCGTGGACCTCGGACGGAGAGAGCCGCGCGGCCGACATGGTGAAACTGGTCGGGCTGGCGGGCCGCGAGCAGAGCCATCCGAATCAACTCTCAGGCGGGCAGCAGCAGCGGGTGGCGATCGCGCGGGCGCTGGTCAATCGCCCGTCGATCCTGCTCGCCGACGAGCCGACCGGCAATCTCGACTCGACCAACTCGGCCGAGATAATGGAGGTGCTCACCAAGCTCAATCGCGAACAGGGAATCACGGTGATCGTGGTGACGCACGATCCCGACGTGGCGGCCTACGCGGACCGGGTCGTCACGTTTCGCGACGGCGTGATCATCTCGGACACTCGAAAAGACGGCGCCGGCGTGCGTGGCGGCGCGGGCGGCAATGCGGCGGCGCCGGAGACGGCGGATCGAGCCGGGTCGCTCGTGGACGAGGTGTGGACGTTTGCCAGCATGGCGGTGGTCGCGGCGGGTCGCGCGATCAAGCGCAACAAGCTGCGTGCGGCGCTCACGATGCTCGGTATTTTCATCGGCGTCGCGGCGGTGATCACGATGGTGGCGGTGGGCGACGGGGCGCGAGCGTCGGTGGAGGCGCAAATCAACAGCCTCGGCACCAACCTGCTGGTGGTGCTGCCGGGCGCGACGACCGCCAACGGCGTGCGCGCGGGGCTGGGCAGCAATTCCACGCTTACGGTCGGCGATGCGCAGGCAATTGCGCATGGCGGAGGGCCGGTGGGGCTGGTGACCTACATGGATCGGCAGGTGGCGCAGGTGGTCTCGGGGAATCGCAACTGGAGCACCAACATCCAGGGGACGACTTCGAATTATTTTGCGATCCGCGACTGGCCGCCGTCGATCGGACGCATCTTCACCGACTCGGAGGAAAAGGCGGGCGCGGCAGTATGCTTGCTTGGACAGACGGTGGTGAACAACCTGTTCGGCGAGGGGCAGAATCCGGTCGGCGCGACGATTCGGGTGAAGAACTTCCCGATGAAAATAATTGGCGTGCTGTCCGTCAAGGGACAGTCGAGTTACGGGCAGGACCAGGACGACGTGGTAATCGTGCCGTTCAACACCGCAGAGCGCAAAGTGCTGGGCGTGTCGGCGCCGTCGTCGTCGTCGGCCTCGCCCGCGGCAGTAGCCACAGCTAGCGCGACCAACCCTTACGCGTCGGTACCGACGACCAATTCGGTTTACAGCTCGACCACCGAATCGACCAGCGCGTTCGGGAGCGCTCCAAAAATCACCGGCGTCGTGAATACGATGTACATCAAGGCGAGCAGCTCCGAGCAGGTGGACAGCGCGGTTACGCAAATCACGCGCCTGCTGCACGAGCGCCATCACATCCAGGCGAAACAGGATGACGACTTCACGGTGCGCAATCTCAGCGAAATAGCGGCGGCGTCCGAGAACGCCACGCAGGTGATGACGATGCTGCTTTTGGCAGTGGCGTCGATTTCGCTGCTGGTGGGCGGAATCGGAATCATGAACATCATGCTGGTGTCGGTGACGGAGCGCACGCGCGAGATAGGAATTCGCATGGCGATCGGCGCGCGCCGCATCCACATCATGCTGCAGTTCCTGGTCGAGGCGATGCTGCTGTCGGCGATGGGCGGGTTCGCGGGGATAATCCTGGGCATACTCGTGTCGAAGCTGATTTCAGCGCTGGCGGAATGGCCGACGCTGGTCTCGCCGGTAGCGGTGGTGGGCGGTTTCGTCTTTTCGGCGGCGGTGGGAGTTTTCTTCGGCTATTACCCGGCTCGCAAAGCGAGCCTGCTACACCCGATCGACGCTTTGCGCTACGAATAGTTTGGGAACGATAACGGTTCCGCGCATTGCTCTGCCCGGGCAGAACACGCCCGAGCCCGAGTGCTGGTACGTCAACATGGGTGCGGTGGACAAAGATTTCTTCACCGCCGACGCGATGGTAAAGGCTGCTCCGTAAGCGAATTAGCCAGATAAATTAGGGGCTTTACGTCCCTCTAATAGCTCGAACGGGGCGGTGCAGCGAAAAAGCTGTGCCGCCCCGCGCTTTTCTATCGTCGGAACGTCAGCCTGTAGAGTTAAGGAACAATCCGATAATATGACGAGTCACGTACTTGACTAAATAAAATTTAGCGACCAAGAATTAGAATTCTAAAGATGGACAGGAGGTCGTGGATAATGGCCAGGCATGCTTTGGGGAAGATATTGCCGGGCGTGGGGACGTTAATGCTCTTATGTCTCATCGTGGCTTCAGCAAACGCGACAGTGAAGCCGGGTGACGTCATAACACCCGAAAACGCGGCACAGGTCAAAGACTTGGTTTCACCCGGGGTATTTTACGCCGTGACTCATGGAATGCACATGGAGATCGTGCCCTCCGACCGGATCGAGTGGCCGCCGCCTTACAGGGAGGCGACGGAAAAGTATTCCCCGCAGGTGCGGCTCGCTAACGATCATCGCAGCCTGCTCGGCTATGTCGCCGGCCTGCCGTTTCCGTTGATCGATCCGAACGACCCTTATGCGGGGACGAAAATCATCTGGAACAACGTGTGGCGGCCCATCAGCAGCGATGACTACGACCTGCGCTTCTTCGATTGCCAGAGCGAGTACGTCCGTCCGGGCCAGGACCAGAACATAATCTTGGACTTGGAGATCGGTCATTACGCCGGCTACAACCTTTTCGGACGGACCGAGGTCGAGCCAATGCCGGTCGATCCGGACTTCAAGCAGTCGGGGCGCCTGTGGTTGTTCGCTCTGTACCCCTTTCTTTCGCCGGAGGCCCAGCGCGGCCAAGGCCTGATCCGCTATCGCTACGCGGATCCGAACCGCGGCGACGACACTTGGGATTGGCAGCCCGGCACCCGTCGTGTGCGGCGTCTGAACGAGGCGATAAACAGCAGCGCGACGGGAGCGCAGAGCTTCGATCCCGATCACTTCGCGGGCTTCAACTCCAAGGTCGAGGAGTACAACTACAAGTTCCTGGGTGACAGGCAGATGCTCGCGAGTGCGCATGCGGAGCATTCGCCAGAAGAGACTTGCCCCTACGATGGCGGTGCGACCGCATGCCCCGAGGCTTGGGAGATGCGCCACATATACATCGTCGAGTCGAAACCCCGGCGCGACATGAGCAATCCGGGTGCGCTCGACAGTTTGACCGACGTATTTGTGGACGCCGAATTAGCGTACGAGCCGTACATCGACACCTATGACCAAAAGGGTCATTTATGGCGCGCGCACATCTACTGGCTGGCCTATCGCGACCGCCCGGTGCCGGATGCCCGCGTTGCAATCTACCCGTTCAAGCGGGAGTTCATAGTGGGTTCGGCTTCGATCGACACGCAGGGTAACTACTCGTCAATGTGTTACCTGCCCGGCCAGCACACGCCCGAGCACGAATGCTGGTACATCAACATGGGGGCAGTCGACAAGGATTTCTGCTCAGTGAAGGCGATGGTGGCCTCAGCTCCTTAAGCCCGAGCATTAAGAAGCCTGATTGATTGCTGAAACAGGCGCGGAGCAAAACGGTCAGTCGCCGTGGCGCTTCGCGCCTTGGTTTTTTCCACAGAGCGCGAATGTGAATCGTTTGCATATACCGGATCGCCGAATATATTCGGCGTATCGCGCGATTGGGTCTTTGCACCCAAAGCGTGATGGCAGAAAAGGTCCCGTGTCCGAAGCCGGTGCGGATGCGCCTCGCAGGTCCAACGAGTCGCTCTGCGTCGGCAACTTTCCCGCCGCACCCGCGCGATCCGCTTCTTCCAGCGCATCGCCGCGTAGCCGAGTCAGACCTTGAAGCGGATATGAATCATGTCGCCGTCGCGCATCACGTAGTCGCGGCCCTCGAGCCTGAGCTTGCCGGCCTCTTTGACCTTCGCGTCAGACTTGTGGATGGCAAAATCCTCGTAGCTGACGACTTCGGCCCGGATGAATCCGCGCGCGATATCAGTGTGGATCACGCCGGCGGCATCGAGCGCCGACTCGCCGCGGCGGAGCGACCATGCATGCGCCTCGGGCTCGCCGGCGGTGTAGAAAGTGATCAGCCCGAGATGATTGTAGAGCGCGCCGATCAGCCGATCGCGCGCGGGCGCGTCGAGTCCCGCGTCTTTGAGCATCTCCTTTTGGCCGGCCTCGTCGAGTTCCCACAATTCCGACTCGAAAGCGGCCGCGAGCCGGAACACCTCGAGTCCGTGCGCGCGAACGGCGGCGCGCTCGGCGTCGGTGACATCGGCGGCGGCGCGTTCCATCTCGCAGTTGACGGTGACCAGCGCGGGCTTTCGCGAAAGAAACCCGAAGCTCGAAAATGCCTGGGCCTCCTGCGCCGTCAGTTCGAGCAGTCTCAGTGCTCTGCCGTCGCCGAGCCATGCGATCACTTTCTCGAGTGCCGCGCGTTCGAAGTCGCTGCCGCCCTTCTCCTTCTTCAGCCGCTCGAGGCGGCGTTCGGCTTGGTCGAAGTCGGCGAACACCAGCTCGCCCTCGATACTTTCGAGAGTCGCGACCAGGTCTTTTTCCATGCCGGCGAATTGCGGAATCACGATCAGCAGCGCGTCCATGTCGCGCACCAGCGGCAGCAGACTCGGATCGAGGGCAGCGCCCTCCTTCTGCTCTTTGGGATTTGGCGCGAAGTCGAGGATGGTGAGCTCGACCGGGATCTTCTTCTTCGAACCGTACGCCGATTCAAGAAAATCGAGACGCGGATCCGCGACCTTGATTTGTCCCGGGCGCGCACGATTGCGGCCCTCGGCCGTGCCAGGAATCGGCGCGAGTCCTGTCAGTGCGTGAAATACGGTTGATTTCCCGGCGCCGCGTGCGCCGATGATCCCGGTCTTCAATTGATCCCACCTCGATCTCCGGGATTCTACACCACCGCAATTCGGGAGTAAGCCCGCGAACATGGCGTCGAATTTGCCGAAAGTGACGGTGCCGACGCTGGTGGCAGGCGCGAACGGCGGCCAGCCAGGAGTCTTTCTCGCCAGCGCCGGCTTCGCTAATCTGCTATTCCCGTCTGCGGAGCAGCGCGATGGAGAGCCACCCTAGCTCAGTTGGTAGAGCAGCTGATTCGTAATCAGCAGGTCGCCGGTTCGAATCCGGCGGGTGGCTCCAAAAACCTCAAATAGAATCTAGGGTTTTTGCGATCGTTTCAGGCTTTTTCGGGGCCGCGCGGCCATCGCTGCCAAATCGCTGCCAATCTGCTTCCGACTCGTCGAGGAAGTCGGCGTAGCTCTGATCGACGCCCGGCAACAGGTGGGCGTAATGATCCATCGTGGTCTTGGGGCTGGCGTGCCCCATCTGCGCGGCGACGTAAACGAAGTCGCGGCAACGCGCCAGGAGCGTGGAGGCGTAAGTATGCCGCGCATCGTAAAGGACGTGGCCGATTGTCGCCGTCTCGTCCATCGCCAGATCGAAACGCTTTCGCAATCGGGAATCGTCGAGCGGCGTCCCGGAGGGGTTCGAGAATACCAACTCCGCCACGCCCTCGCCTCGATCTACGGGAGCCCGCTGAGTGCGCTTGAGTTGCCGCAGCCGCAAGACATCGGCTAGCGCGGGGCTCATATCGACGCTTCGCCGTTCGCCGGTTTTTGTGGGACCGAAGGTGCCCTTGTCGCTCACGGAGAATTCGACCCGAACCTTTCGCTTCGTGAAATCGATATCACTTCAGCCGAGCGCTCGACACTCGCCCGGTCGGAGTCCCGAACGAAGCACCAGGAAAAACAGATCGTGAAGTTCCTGGTCGTGCTCGCTGCACCATGACAAGATTGCGATCTGCTGGGCTTCTGTGAAGACACGTTCCTTAGCGACGGCAACTCGATTTGCGGCCCTCGCTTTGCGGCTTCGCCGAGATGTCCGCGCCGACGCAACGGGATTTCGGTCGATGATCCGGTCGTCGACGGCCGACTGAAAAACGACGCTCAGCGTCGCCCTGATCAACCTTACGGTCGTGGTGGACAACTTCCGCGCGGCGACCATTATAACTGAAAGGCATAGCCATATCAAAAAATACGGTTGGACAGAAATATCTGTCCGCGCGATAAGGGAGTGAAGACGCCGATGAGAAGGACGCAACCGCGCCCGGCGAGACGAGCGAGGACCGCCGGCATCTCTGCCATCGCGCCGGCGCAGGCGACAGCCTTGTGAGGAGGAAATCACGTGGAATTGAAAGAGGTCATAGGTTGGCGGCGCTCGATTCGTTTTTACTGGCCATACCGGCCGGTGGAGCGAGCGAAGATTCAGAAGATGCTGGAGGCGGCTCGGCGCGCCTCGTGCGTGGGCAACGTCAACAACACGCGGGCCATCGTCGTCTGGAGGGACCAGGCATCCCCCGAGCTGCTCAAGGCGCTCACTCCGCCGCTGGGCTACCAGCAGATGCAGACGGCGCCTTGCTTCATCGTGTGGTACTCGGACGCGGCGGCGTACGAGGCCAACAAGTGGATCAGCGACCTCAAGGGTCTCGCCGAAACCAGACGGCTTGGCTCCGACACCGAGGCGACCAAGCAGCAGATCGACAAGTCTCTTCGACCGTTGTTCACGGCGATGTGGAAACAAGCTGCCGTGGCGCCGCTGGCGTTCATGGACCTCGGACAGGCCGTCGCCCAGGCCACTTTGGTGGCTTACGATGAGGGGCTGGGGACGTGCTTGATGAGCGGCCCCATGATGCTCGACAAGGTCAACAAGCTCTTGAAGCTGCCAGAGACGGCTACCATCGTTTGCATCATGTCGGTGGGCTACCCGGCTGAGTCCGCCGCGGCGGGCGGGCAGACTGTCAAGGCGCCGTTCGAGAGCCTGTTCTTCGAGATGGAGTACGGTCGGCCCATGCGGCCGGATCCCCAGACCGTGCAGGAGTTGAAGCAAGCCAAGCTAATCCAGGAGGCTGCTCCTCTTCCGTGGCGGGATGAGGAGTTGAAGCACGTCGTGCGCGCCCTCGGGATTGAGGAGGAGCGGCAGCTCAGCGGCTTTCAGTCGGGAGGGGAATCGTAGGCGGGCAACTGCTTGTCACAGGTGTTTGAGTCATACAGCCAAGTGGCGCGGGCCCGCTCCATCTCCCGCAGCCCCATTGTGCGGCAGCCCTGTTCTTCGACCGCTACATCGAGGTCGATTGCGAGCTCTTCGAAGACGCGCTGGATCGCTCGGAAAGCGCCGTGTATTAGGAGGACAGCATGAGAATGAAAGCAATTGTGGCTGGGGTCGGTATGACCCGGTTCGGAAAGCACATGGAGACCGGGCTCAAGGCCTTGGGTGCGGAGGCCGTTGCGGCGGCGCTCGAAGATTGCGGCCTCAAGGCCGCAGATCTCGAGGCGGCCTACGTCGGCAACGCGATGGCCGGTCTCATCACGGGGCAGGAGTGCGTCCGCGGTCAGGTGATCTTGCGTTCGATCGGCATCGGACGCATCCCCGTCATCAACGTCGATAATGCCTGCGGAAGCGGCTCGACCGCCTTCCAGCAGGCTTGCACGATGGTCACGACCGGATGCTACGACGTGGTCCTCGCTCTCGGTGTGGAGAAGCTCTACCATCCGGACAAGGCGCGGACCTTCGCGGCGCTGGCCGGCGGGATGGACGTCGAGGAGCTGGAGTCGGCTTTGGCCCGCTTTCATGCGGACGCATCACCCAGCGCAGCTGCATCCAAGGACGGTGGCACGGATAAGAAGCGTTCGGTCGCCATGGACTTTTACGCGAGCGTGGCGCGAGCTCACATGCGCCAATACGGGACGACCGTCGAGCAACTCGCCGGGGTCTCGGTCAAGAACTCCATTCACGGCAGCCTCAATCCGCGGGCCCAGTTCCGTGAGGTGATGACGGTCGAGCAGGTGCTCGCCGCACCCATGATCGACGAGCCGCTCACCCGGCCGATGTGCTCTCCGATCGGCGACGGCGCCGCCGCGGTTGTGTTAGTGAGCGAGCGCAAGGCGCGCCAGCTCGGCCTGGAGAGCCCGGTGCGCGTGGCTGCCAGCGTCCTGCACTCCGGGTGGGACCATGAGGCCGGGGCGTTGGACTCGTCCACGCTCTGCGCGAGTGAAGCCTACGAGGAGGCAAGCCTCGGTCCCAAGGATCTGGGAGTCGTGGAGGTCCACGATGCCTCGGCCATAGCCGAGATAATCGCCTACGAGTCGCTCGGTCTGTGTCAGAGGGGCGGCGGGGGCAAGCTGATCGACGAAGGCACGACCAAGCTCGGAGGCCGCCTGCCGGTGAACACCTCCGGCGGCCTGCTGCGCAAGGGACACCCTGTTGGCGCGACCGGAGTTGCCCAGATCGTCGAGCTCACCGAGCAGCTGCAAGGCCGATGCGGCAAGCGGCAGGCCCAGGGCGCAAGAGTGGCCCTGGCACACAACGGGGGCGGAGTCGTGGGCAGGGAAGCGGCCTCGATGTGCGTAACGATCCTGGTCCGCTAGCTGGCGATCTCAACGCGTGACTACGGCGTTTCAGGAAAACGCTCCGACCATACTGAGGTGAGTGTGAACATCGCGACCGACAGGCGCGGTCAGCTTGGGAGGGTACTATGGCCAGAATCGACTACGAAGCAGATCTGACGGAGGGAGAGCGATCCGTTCGGGATATGGTTCGCAGATTTGCCGAGCAGGTCTTGCGACCGGCGGGCGCCAAGCTCGACGCGATGGCGGACCCCAAGGACGTCATCGCCAGG
Organism: Candidatus Binatus soli; assembly: GCA_002479255.1. Taxonomy (GTDB): domain Bacteria; phylum Desulfobacterota; class Binatia; order Binatales; family Binataceae; genus Binatus; species Binatus soli. The sequence continues at coordinate 61,743 of DLMJ01000050.1, forward strand.
GATTCCATCCTCTGGGACGTGTTCAAGAAACATCGCGCGCTGGGCATCGCCGATCTCGCGGCTCCCAACAGCGGCTTGACGCCCGCACAGCAGGCGAAACTGCGCTGCATCATCAGCGAAGAGATGGGCTGGGGTGACGCGGGGCTGGCGATCGCCTTGGGCGTTTCCGGCTTCCCGCGGATGATGGCCCAGATGTCCGGGAAGCCCGAGGTGATCGAGCGCTTCAGCGCCGAGGACTGCATCGGCTGCTGGGCAGGCACCGAGCCGGACCACGGCAGCGATTTGATCTACTACATGAACAGGCCGGGCGTTGAGGCGCCGGGCCGGCCCAACTGCATCGCGCGCAAGGACGGCGACTCCTTCGTGCTGAGCGGGCAGAAGTCGGCCTGGGTCTCGAACGGAACCATCGCTCAGGCCGCCGCGATGTTCTGCGCGGTGGACATGGGCGACGGGAAACGCGCCGACGCCGGGTTCGTCGTGCCGCTCGATGTCCCCGGCGTGTCGAAGGGCAAGCCGCTGAACAAGATCGGACAGCGCGCGCTGAATCAGGGGGAGATATTCTTCGACCAGGTGCGCATCCCCGCGGACTACATGGTGATCCCGCCGGATGCGTACGGGTTCGCGACCGAGATGATCCTGAGTATGGCGAACGGCGGGATGGGCTCGACCTTCGTCGGCGTGGCGCAGGCCGCGCTGGATCTCGCCATCGACTACGCGAAGCAGCGGGTGCAGGGAGGAGTGCCGATCTTCCAGCACCAGAGCGTGAAGCTGCGCCTGTTCGAGATGTTCCGGAAGGTCCAGGCAGCCCGGGCGCTCAGCCGGCAGGTCACGCTCTACAACGCGCTCAACACGCCGCCGAAGCTGCATCTGGCGGTCGCGTCGAAGGTCACCTCGACGAACACGGCCTTCGAGGTCGCGAGCAGCGCGCTGCAAATCTTCGGGGGCAACGGGCTCTCCCGCGAGTACCCGATCGAAAAGCTGATGCGCGACGCCCGCGCCTCGATGATCGAGGACGGCTGCAACGATCTCCTGAGCCTGGTGGCTGCTGAGAGCTTGTAGCGGGCGGGTCAGGCGCGATTTTCCCGGATGCTGCTTGGCAACGCCTCACCGCAAGCGACGGCGAGAATGCGGTGAAGAGGCTCCTTTGCGATAGCGCCTCGCGTGGCGCCGGGTTGCGTGCGAGAGGCCCGCGCCGGTGCTGCCGCTGGACTCGGCCCGGATCGCCTCGATCAACGCAAAGAGCGCGGGTGGCTGCACGCCGCCGGCGCGGTAAATGATGCCCTCTTTGACCATCGCGAAGGGGTGATGGAGCGCATTCGCCTTCAGGCTCCCGCTCGCCACCTCGGGCGCCACGATGCCGCGGGGGAGCACCGTCAGGAACTGTCCCTCCATCAGCATGGCTTTGATGAACATCATCGAGGCGGACTGGAGCACCGGCTTCGGCGGGGTCACGCGCACCTCCCGGAACGTCAGCTCCCACAAATCGATGATGGCCTGCGGCCGGTTCGGGAGGATCCATCGCGCTTTGCCGAGCGTTTCGGTCGACACTTCCGGCTGTTGAAACGGCCGATAGTCGGGCCGGCAGACGCGCACGAATTCTGTGGCGGTAAGCTCCTGGTGGACCAGATCCTCCGCCTGATGCAGAGGTGGCAGCCCGCTCACAACTGCATCGAGCGCGCCCTCGCGCACGAGTGCAGTCAACCCTTCGTAGGTACCGTCAACGATGTCGAAGGACAGGCCCGGCCTCGAGGAGAGCAGCTTCGCCAGCACCGCCGGGAGGAAGTCAATGGCGAAGTTTGCTACCCCCAGGCGCAAGTGGCCGAGATGCCCATCCTTGATCGCCTCGATCTCCGCCACAGCCTGTTCTCTCTGGTTGAGCAGTAAGCGGGCGTGCTTGAGGAGAGTCGTGCCGTAGATCGTCGGCGAGACGCCGCGCGGGCTGCGCTCGAGCAGCCGCACGCCCAGCTCTGCCTCCAGGTTCTGAATGCTCTTGCTCAGCGCTGGTTGGGAGATGTGTATGGCGCTTGCGGCGCGCAGCATGTTGCCGTGCTCAACCACCGCAACCAGGTGATGTACTTGCCGCATGTCCACGTCGGAATCCTCCCAGAGCGCACTATAGCCAATAAGCATATCGATATCAAAAAATACCATTGGACAGGAATATCTATCCGGGCGACAATCCTTGGCGGGAATGCATCGGCGATGCGCGTGGTCACATGGAAGAAACCGAAGAAAAGGAGACGCTCGCCAGTCTGGCGCGTCTGCTCTTAGGCGCGAGAAGTTTGCGGGCCAGGATGAATAGTTGACGATGAACCACCGCATGCAAGCCGCCCGGTTCTACGGACCCGGGACCGAAATCAAGATCGAGGAGGTCCCGTATCCGGTGCCCGGCCCGGGCGACGTTGTGGTCAGGGTCGCCGCCTGCGGCATCTGTGGCTCCGACGTGCACTTCCTCGAAGGCATGCCGGTCCCAGCCGGGCTGCCCTTTACACTCGGGCACGAGCCCGCTGGGATCGTCGAAACAATCGGGGTGGGCGTTCGCGATTGGCAACCAGGGGATCGCGTGGCGTTGCATCTCGGTGCTGGCTGCGGCACGTGCCGCGTCTGCGTGTCGGGCCATCCGAACTGCTGTCCTCATTTAGTAGCGCCCGGCCTGCATATCGACGGAGCGTTCGCGGAAGCGATCCGGGTGCCCGCCGGCACACTGGTGCGCGTGCCGGACGGAGTGTCGCTGGTGGCCGCGGCCGTGTCGACCGACTGCGTTGCCAGCCCGTATCACGCGCTCGCGTGCCGTGCCGGGCAGCTTCGGCTCGCACCAACGCGACCTCGAGGAGATCTTCCGCCTCGAAGACACCGGCATCATCAACGTCGAGGCGTCGGTCTCGCACCGCCTTCGTTTGGACCAAGTCGCCGAGGGGCTCGAGATGCTGCGCACAAAGCGAGGCGACCCGCAGCGGATCGTGGTAGAGATGGCGGCCAGGTGAGGACGTGTGCCTGGTTGATCGAGGAGGGCACCAACGGGGCGCCGGCGTTGATTACAGCGGAGAAGCTATAGCGAGCCGAGGGCGCATCACTTAGCGGGGATAGGCCATGCGAGAACGCAACGAGTTGATCCTGGCAGATCTGATCGCGGCGCGTGCGGAACAGGCGCCAGACTTCGACGTGGTCACCTTCGACGGCGGCGGCGTGCGCCCTCACGAAGTGCGTACCTACGCCGATCTCTGGATGAATGGCAATCGCATCGCCGCCGGTCTCATGGCCAAGGGGCTCGGCAAGGGCGATCGCTTCGGCTTGATGATGCGCAACCACCCGGAGTTCATCGAGACGATGGTGGCGGCGTCGCTCAGCGGCGGCGTGTTCGTGCCGATCGATCCGCGCACCAGGGGAGAGAAGCTCGCCTATACGCTGCGCAACTCCGAATGCCGCGGGATCGTATGCGCCGATTACGCGCTGGCGCAGGTGGCTGCGGTGCGCAGCGACCTGCCCAAGCTAGAGTGGATTCTCGTGCTCGAGTCGCGCGAGGAGCCCGACAGCATGCGCACAGCCGAGGTACCGGGGGCGGAGCCGTTCGCTCCGATCCTCGACACACCGGAGCGGTACGTCACGGCGCGGGTCGATACACCCGGCGATCCTTTGGAGATCATCTACACGTCGGGGACGACGGGGGATCCCAAGGGCGTGGTGTGCGCCAACGGACGCTATGTCGGTGCGAGCGCGATGGGATACCTGATGGGCTTGCAGCCCGGCGACCGGCCGTACAACGGGCTGTCGCTGACCCACGGGAACGCCCAGATCGTCACGCTGGCGCCGTCGCTGGTGATGAAGCTGCGCGCGGTGTTCAGCCGCCGGTTCACCAAGTCGCGCCTCTGGGACGTCTGCCGCGAACATGGCTGCACGGTCTTCAACCTGCTCGGCGGCATGGCCACGGCGATCTACAGCGAGCCGCCGAAGCCGAACGATGCCGACAACCCGGTGCGCATGGTGCTGAGCGGCGGTATGCCCGCGGCCTTGTGGCGAGCCTTCGAGCAGCGCTTCAACCTGAAGATCCTCGAAGCTTACGCCGCGGTTGAGGGCGGCCTGGCGATCAATCCGATCGGCGTCGGCCCTATCGGCAGCTTCGGCAAGCCGCCGCCGACGCTCGAGATGAAGATCGTTGACGAGCAGGGGATTGAGTGCCCGCCCGGTGTGGTCGGCGAGTTGATCTCGCGACCGACGACAGGCGAGCGCGTCGAGGTCGAGTACTTCAAGAACAAGGAAGCCTCGCAAAGCAAAACGCGCGGCGGATGGCTGCGCAGCGGCGACATGTGCCATCGCGACGCCGACGGCTGGTTCTACTTCGATTTCCGCAAGGGCGGCGGCATTCGCCACAACGGCGACTTCGTCAATCCCGGTTTCGTCGAGAAGGTCATTGCCGAGCATCCGCATGTGGACGACGTGTTCGTCTATGGAGTGCCTGCGGCCTCCGGTGCGCCGGGCGAGAGGGACGTGGTGGCGGCCGTCGTGCCGGTGGACGCCAGGAGCTTCGATCCCGCCAGCGTGTTCGCGACCTGCGTGAAGGGTCTGGAGCCGAACTTCGTTCCCTCGTACCTGCAGGTGGTTGACGAGATTCCCAAGACGGCCTCCGAAAAGCCGCAGGAGCGCTTCTTGATGGATCGCTTTGCGCCCGACGGGCCGCGGATCTATCGCAAATAGAGAGAGGCAAGAAGCAACGATGAGATTAATGCTGCCGCGGAGGGATCGATGACAGGCGACAATTACTGGCAGTGGGATTCGTGGAGGTGGGGCACGCATCGGGTCAATTGCCTGCCGGGCAGCTGCCCGTTTCGCGTTTACATGCGGGGCGGAAAGGTCGTGCGCGAAGAGATCTCATGCACCCTTCCCGCGTTCGACGATCCCGACTTCCGCCTGCCCGACGACAATCCGCGCGGATGTCAGAAGGGCTATCAGCATTCGCGCTCGATGTACGGCCCCGACCGCGTGCTGTATCCGATGAAGCGCAAGGGGGAGCGGGGCAGCGGCCAATGGGAGAGAATTTCCTGGGACCAGGCGTTCGAGGAGATCGGCGGCAAGCTGGCCGATATCATCGAGCACCATGGAGCGCAGGCGATCGTTGGCGACGGCGGGACCAATGGCCCCGGAATCGTGCGCGGCGGCGGCGAAGGGTCGATGCCGGGCCTCGTGGGGCGCCTGGGCGGCGTCGGCCTCGACGTCAACTTCCTCATCGGCGACTTCAGCCCCGGCCAATATCTGACGTTCGGCCAATCCCAGCATAGTCCGGGAATGGAGAACTATTTTGTCGCCGACACGCTCGTGATCACTCAGGGCAACCCGGTTTACTCGATGATCTCCGAGATCCACTACACGCTGGAGGCGCGTTATCGCGGAGCGAAGGTCGTGGCAATCCTGCCCGACAAGAATCCGAGCGCCCAGTTTGCCGACATGTGGCTGCCGATCAACTGGTCGGCGGACCCGGCGCTGTGGCTTGGCGTCGCCAATATCCTGATCGACCGCGGGTGGATCGACACGCAGTTCGTCAAGGAGCAGACCGACGCCCCGGTGTTGGTGCGCTCCGATAACGGGGCCTTCCTGCGCGAGGCGGACCTCAAGGAGAAAGGCGACGCCGAGCAGTTTTACGTAATCGACAGCGCAAGCGGCAAGCTTGAGCCGCTGCCCAAGGGCACGCTCGCGATGGCGTGCGATTACGAGCTCGAGGCCGAGCTCGATGTGACTCTGAAGGACGGCAGTCAGCTAGCCGTGACCACCGTCTTTTCGATCCTCAAGCGACGAGTGGCGGAATACACGCCGGAGAAGGTCCACGAAATTTCAGGGATTCATCCCGAGCAGCTCGCCGAGCTGGTGGAACTGGTCAAGCCGCCGCGCAAGGTGTTCTTTGCTTCGATTGCCAACGCCGGAAAGCTTTACCATGGCGATCTGCTCGAACGCTCGTACTGCTACATCCTGGCCCTGACCGGCAACCTCGGCAAACCCGGCACAGGTATTCTCGGCTGGTCGGCCGGCACCGAAGCGGTAGCAGGTTCGGCCTTTGTCGGCGCGATGCCGAATCAGTTGCTGGAGGGGCGCGACCCGATCACGACGGCGGTGAACCTGTCGCAGATGCTGCAGGAGAATTACCGCACGCACTTCAAAATGGATCCGACTATGCCACCGGCCGAGGCGGCTCTGGGCGCGATGCGCGAAGGGATGCGGTCAGCGGGCACGGCGGCGCCGCCGATTTTCCTCTGGCTTTACCACGCCGGCTATCGCGAAGTGTGGGACAAGTTCCTCAACGATCCGAACGCACCGCGCAAGATCAGCGAATATGCCGAGCAAGCGGTGGCCAAGGGATGGTGGGACGGGTTCGAGCGCCCAGCCCGCGACGTCCCACCCAAGGCGGTGCTGGTTTCGGGAGGTAATCCGCTGCGCCGCCATCGCGGCGGCATGAACACCTATCTCAAGAACCTATGGTCCAAACTGGAGCTTGCGGTGGTGGTCGATTCCCGCTGGAGCACGAGCGGGCTTTACGCGGACTACGTGCTGCCGGCCGCGTCGTTCTACGAGTACGCCGATATGCGCCTCTCGCTTCCGGTGAGTCGCCTGACCGCCTTTACCGACCAGAGTGTGCCGATGCTCGGGGAGTCGAAGACCGACCGCCAGATCGTGCTCGGGTTGCTGCAGCAGGTTCAGGCTCACCTCCTGGCGCGCGGGGTCGAGCGCTACAAATCCGGGAACGGGGAAATCCTCGTGCGCGAGCTCGGATGGCGGGCCACGTTCGGCGATCGCTACGGCGACAGCAACCAGGACGAAGAACGTCTTTTGGACGACACCTACCACGCCCTGGGACAGATGGGATGGTTCACCAGTGTGGACGGCGATGAGATGAACCTGGCCAACTTGCGCAAGAACGGCTTCGCATGGCTTAGCGGCCGGCCCACCTGGCACGCGAGCGTAGTGCAGAACGCCGACATGGTGCCGGGGCATATCCATGCGCCGTTTCGCGACCAAGTGGAGCAGAAAGTCCCCTATTCAACCACCACGCGCAGAATACAATTCTACATCGACCATCCGTGGTTCGTCGAAGCGGACGAGCATCTGGTGCGCTACAAGCAACCGCCCAACATCGGCGGCTCGCAAGCGATGCGGCTTACCGGTGGCCATCTGCGCTGGAGTATCCATTCCAACTGGGTCGTGTCCGAAGAGATGCTCAAGCTGCATCGCGGAGAGCCTTTCGCGTTCGTCAATGATGAAGCTGCCAGGGGCAGGGGAATCGCCGAGCACGATTATATCCGCGTCTTCAACGACTACGGCTCGTTTATCGTCAGGGCCAAGCTGAGCCCGTGCACGCGACCCGACCAGATCGTGATTTACCACGCCTGGGAGCCCTATCAGTACCAGAACTGGATGCCGCACGACGGGCTCGAGCCGGGTCCTCCCAAAGGCCTGCACTTTGCCGGCGGCTACCGTCACTTCCAGTACACGCTGTGGAACTGGGCGCCGTCGCAGTCCGACCGGCAGACTAACGTGGACTTCGAAAGGGCCGAGCAATTCGGAAGTTTGAATCCGCAAAGATAGCGATCGCCCCAGCCGGCGGCCTCGCGGCGCCGGCAGCATGGCGGCGAGAGGTGGATTCGAACTCTCGGTACAGCTTCGAGAAGAGTTACCGCGACCAGTCCAGGGACCTGCGCACAAACCGGCCTCACTGCCCACTCCAAGCTTCTACTGTGTGATCTTCGGTAACGTTGGCAGTCAAAAAGCCCGCGCTCTTGCGGCGCGAGGCTCCCCGCCCGCGCCAGCACCGTCAGATCGGGTGGCCTCGGTCGTTCGGTCGCCTGAAGCCTTAAAATCGAAGGCCGCCTCTTAACCATTTTGTAACAATTCGTGATCGAGAACCGCGGCGATTACCATTGACGGATGTAGCCCGTTAGGCTACACTTATCACACGAAGATACGGAACATCATTCACAAGGGCGTCAAACGCCTTTACGCGGAAGACAGCCCCAAGGGCGTGTCGGCCGCGACCGTGAATAAGCTCCGTATGATGCTGGCCTTCCTGCAGGACATGGAAAGCGAAGACGAACTGCGAACGATCCCGGTGTGGAAAGCCCACAGGCTGACCGGCGACCGCAGGGGCGTCTGGAGTCTGCACGTCACGCTGAACTGGCGGCTGACGTTGCGCATCGAAGAAAACGAAATCTGTGACTTGAACCTTGAGGACTACCATTGAAGGAGGAAACCATGCGTATGCTGAACCCGCCGCACCCCGGCGAATTTATCCGCTCTGAAGTTATCGAGCCGCTCGGCCTTTCCGTGACCGCTGCCGCGACCGCGCTCGGCGTTTCGCGCCCGACGCTGTCGACCCTGCTCAACGGCAAGTCGGACCTATCCGGCGATATGGCGCTGCGGATCGAAAAGGCTTTCGGCCCGAAAATGGAAACGCTGATGCGGATGCAGTCGTCCTACGACATCGCCCGCACGCGCAAGCGCGAAAGCAAAATCCACGTCCGCCGTCACCCTGCCACGGCGACTGCCTGAAACGCAAAAAATCCCCGGACCAGACGCACCCAGGCGCCGGTCCGGGGACTGTGTTTTTATCGTGTGATAACTACGACGGTCTGTCTCTCCTTTCAGCTGCCCTCCTGAACGTCAGTACAGCACCTTCCTCGTCAGTGCAGCGCGCGCCCACCCGGACATGATTGAAGGCGGATTTCCATTTGGCTATTACTCAGTTCCATTCGATTACTACTTCAAGGGAACCAATCTGCGAATAGCTATTCCGGGATTCGATGCTGCGGCCGCGCGAATGACTATTGAGCAGCGGGTGTCATCGGCTGGCGGTGGATGGCTGGTCAGTTGGAAGGAGGGCAACGCGGCAAACTCCGAACTCCCCGATCCAAAGCGCTTCACAGTGATCGAGAAATTCCGCGGCGACCATCTCACGTTCTACCGGATCACGCCGTCCGCCAGGGGTGACCCCTGCATCCACCGTTAAGGCCGCGCTCCGTTGTCGCGCGCGGCCATTGCTTCGGGCGGGCGGAGTTTACCCTGAGTACCCGAAGGGGCCTGTTAAGAGGGGCAAATTGGACGAGGCGGTTGTTCCGGGCGTCGTGCGCCCGCCAGACGCGAAGCTTGCTTTTTCACTCCTCCCGCCAGCGCCGGAAACATCGTGTGAACAAAACCGGCGCGCGGAACCTTGCCATAGGGAGGCCATTGGGTCCATGATTAGCGGTTCACGCACGGAAATTCCGGAAAAGTTTAACCTGAGCGGCACAATTTGTCGCTTGGCGGCCGTCTCGTCTGGGGAGGGAATGGATGAGTGCATCCTGGGGAAAAGTGCGCATCGGGGTGATCGCGATCTTTTGTGCGGCTGCGTTGGCGATCCCGGCTTTCGCAAGCCTGACGACGCCGCGTGCGCAGACGGCCGTGCCGCCGCCCATCGGGACGAGATCCAATTCGACGTCGACGCAGGTGCCCGGCATCTATGTGGCGGACGAGGGTCCCCCCGTGCAGCAACACCGGCGGTCGCATCGCCGGTTTTCTCCTACGCGTTGACCACGACGATGAACCCGGTAGGTCCCGGGAATGCGGCGGTGTTCACGTGGACTGTGACCAACCTCACCAGCTCAGCCCAGCTCACCAATATCTGTTACCTGGTTCCGCCGAATACCTCCGAAGGCGGTTACGGGGCGGGCGAGGAATTCTGCACCGGCAATTTTTCGGTGTCCGCTGGAACATCAACTTCCGCCATCATTGACCTGACGGTGCTCAACGGCACGTCGACGCCGCCCAACGGCGCGCTCGTCAATCTGACCATTACCGATACGGAGAACGGTGATGCGTCGGTATCGAGCAACATAGGAGTAACCTTGCCCGCCACGGCAACTCCCACTCCGACTGCGACGGCAACCGCGACGACCCCGACGGCGACCCCGACCCCGACCGCAACAGCGACGGCGACCAAGACGGCCACGCCCACGGTGACAGCGACGCCGACCGCAACCGCGACTGCGACAGCAACGGCGACAAAAACCGTCGGCACGCCGACAGCCACGGCAACCGCGACTGCTACCAAGACGGCCACGCCCACCGCCACTCAAACCCCGACTGCGACACCGACGCCAGTGTCGGTCAAGCTGAAGATCAGTCCGGCGTCGCTGGCATTCGGAAAAACGGTGAAAGTCGGAACTACCAGCGCGCCCAAGACGGTCACGCTCATGAACGACAGTTCCAAGAAATCCAAGATTGCCGTGTCGATCACCGGCGAGTCGGCCGCCGCGCCATTCGCGGTCAAGTCGGAATGCGAAGAAACGCTCGAGCCCGGCAAGAGTTGCAAGGTATCGGTGACCTTCAGTCCGACGGACACGGCGGCGCAGACTGGAAGCCTGGTGATTTATGACAACGCGACCGGCTCGCCGCAGAGAGTGGGGCTGTCGGGAACCGGCAAGGCCGCCAAGAAGAAATAGGCAGGGCAGGGGTGACCCCTGCACCCAATGTTAAGGCCGCGCTCCGTTGTCGCGCGCGCCCTGTCAATGGCTTAATACTGGCCTCCCGTGCCAACGGGCAGGGCTGAGCCCTGCACCCAGTATTAAGAGCGCGCTCCGTTGTCGCGCGCCGGCGCCGGAAACATCGTGGAACGAAACCGGCGTGGAGCCTTGCCATAAGGAAGGCCGTCGAGTCTTCTATAGGGGAGCTGGAATCGGAGAGTCAAAAGGGGAAATCCCGGTTCAATGCAAAGCCGGTGGCGTGCTCCCCAATTTCCAG
>DLMJ01000007.1 GCA_002479255.1 Candidatus Binatus soli
CGCGATCTGGCGCAGCAGTTCATCGTCCCGAAACTGCAGTTGCTACTGGGCGACAAGGCGGAGAACTACTACGTCCAGTTCGACGCCGTGAACGTTGCACAAAAGAACCAGATGTATTCGCTGCGCTTCGGCGAGTACGGTCTGCTCGATGTTCAGGCAAAATTCTTCGAGATTCCACACGACTTCAGCAACGGCGTCGCGAGCACGCCGTACGACGAAAACGGCGGAAATTTCACTCTATCCTCGAAGCCCACGCCCCCCGCAACCCTCCATTCCTGGCTGGAAGCGAACGACAAACCGTTCGACATGAGCATCCTCGAAGGTGTCGCGGACATCAACGTGCGCTATACGCCGACGCCGTCGCTGACCTTCAGTGCGAACATGGATTACCAGAACCCCACCGGCCAACAGCCTTTCGGCGGGAGCTTTCTGTTTGGCCCCAACCCGGGTACTTTCACAGTTAATGAACTCTTTGTGCCAATCCAGTACTACATCTATAACTTCGGCACAGGCGTGGAATGGGCGAAAGACGGATGGCTGCTCGGTTTCCAGTACCAGGGGTCTTTCTTCGTCGATGACTACAGCACCCTGACTTGGGACAACCCCCTCAATGTTAGCGGAATAGGGGCCAATGGCTCAGGTGCCACCGCATGCCATGATTCGGCAACTTTTAGTTCCGGAACCGATTATACCGGCGGCCCCTGCCAGGGGCGGGCAACCATGTACCCGAGCAACCAAGCTCACAATTTCATCGTGAACGGAGCAGGTCAGCTTCCATTCAACACGCACGTGATGGGTAGCCTCGAGTACGGATTCTGGCTGCAGAACGCTCCTTTCATCCCGCTTACGACCAACAGTCTCTATAAGCAGTCATTAAGTTCGGTCGGAGCGCCCAATAGCCTCGGCGGCGACATACAACCGTTCTTCGGCAACCTCACGATCGACAGCAATCCGATCGAACCGCTGAATATCAAGGCGACGTATTCGTACTTCGATTACGACAACCTAACGCCGACGATCACCTTCAAAGGTGTTAAGTCGCTGAATGACGTAGCGGACGCGCAGACGCCTTTCGCCGCTTATCCCTTTGCATTCTCGGAGCAGGACGTCAGCCTTGAGCCAACCTACCGTGTGACTGATACGCTGGCCGCACACTTTATGTTCAAGTGGCAGACCAACCACAACGACGGGCTGGAGGTGCTGCAGCAGGATCAAACCAGCTACGGACCGGCGCTCGATTGGAACCCATACCCGTGGCTGACTTTCCGGGCGGATTACCAACACGCGCATCGCGACTCGCCGGGATACAACAACAATCGCGCTGACCTGGTCTCGGTGCTTGGCTCGAACGAGCTTCAGGACCTCTGGCGGTTCGACGAGGCCACGCTCGATGTGAACCAGACCTCGCTCTATGCCTCCGCGCAGCCGATCGAAACCCTCACGCTGTTCGCCGCCTTCAATTACGACGACTATCGCTACCCCAACAGCGACTTCGGCCTGGAGCACACTTCAGACTATTCGCCGTCGGCGGGGGCCAGTTGGGAACCGATTCCAGGCACGCACCTTTTTAGCGACTACTCGTGGCAGGCGTACGATTGGAACCTGTGGTCACAAGACAACAGTGGGGGTTCGCTCACGCCGCCGAAGCCTCCGTTTGGAAAAACGTACGCTTGGGAGGCCACGGGCCGCAACCAGGGCAACAATATCGATTTCGGCATGGACATCGCGATACCGCAGAATCGCATCCTGATGCGACCGTCGCACCTGAAACTCCAGTACACCTACACGGTTGGCAGCAACCAGACCCACCAAACGGGGGCTACCGCGGAGCCAGTGGCGTCACAAGCGATCGACTATCCCAATGTCGGCAGCCAGTTCCAAGAGTTGATGATTCAGTACCAGTACGATTTGCTTGACAACCTGGCGATCAACGTCGGCTACTACTTCACCCACTCCGGCGAAAACAATTTCATGGTGGACCAGATGGCGAACTACATGCCGAATGCAAGCGCAAATTCGACATTTCTCGGCAACAGCGACCTGCATTCATACAACGTCAATGTCGCATTCATAACCCTGAAATATAAATTTTAAGCCAACGCTGGTATACGCAAAGCGAGAGGTCGGGACAAACAACGAATGACCGTCTTTTCGCCGCGGCCCAGCCCATAAACCAAACACCGGAAAAGGAACGGAAGGAAGGAGAGGATACATGTCAAAGAGTGTTACGACCAAGAATCGATCGAGACTGTGGATTTGGACCGCGGCGGCCATACCGGCAGTTGCAGCGCTGGCGTTGATCTCAACCGGCGCCCACGCAGCCGATGCCGCGGCCGCGGCCAGCAGTTACTCGGATACATGCGCGAAGTGTCACGGCCCGGCCGGCAAGGGCGACGGCCCCAAAGCGGCCGAACTGAAGACCAAGGAAGGCAAGCCGGTTGCCATCGGAGATTTGTCCGATTGCGCCAAGATGAGCAAGATAACCGATGACGACATGTTCAAGGAGCTGAAGGAGGGTGGCGCGGCAGTGGGCAAGAGCAAGTTCATGACCCCCTATGGCGATGCGATGGAGGACGACGAAATCAAGGCGCTGGTCACGTACGTCAGAACCTTGTGCAAGAAGTAACGGCGTGAGCGCCGAGCTCCAGCCGGGGATAAGCCGCTGAATGCGCGTTTTTGCCATCGGCAGGCACCCCGAATGGAAACGGCAAGACGGAGGAGCCATGTCAAAGAGTTTGAAAACGAAGATTCGATCGAGACTGTGGATTTGGACCGTGTCGGCCATACCGGCAGTTGCAGCGCTGGCGTTGATCTCAACGGCCGCCCACGCAGCCGATGCCGCGGCCGCGGCCAGCAGTTATTCGGAAACATGCGCGAAGTGTCACGGCAAGACCGGCAAGGGCGATGGCCCCAAAGCGGCCGAACTGAAGAGCAAGGAAGGCAAGCCGATCAGCTGCGGCGATTTGTCCGATTGCGCCCAGATGGCCAAGATTACGGACGACGACATGTTCAAGGAACTGAAGGAGGGCGGCCAGGCGGTGGGCAAGAGCAAGTACATGACCCCCTATGGCGATGCGATGGAGGACGACGAGATCAAGGCTCTGGTTGCGTACGTCAGAACCTTGTGCAAGAAGTAGCGGCGCGCGCCAGGGTCCAGAATGAGCCGCGGCGCGCGGGGTTGAAAGCGTGCAGACTCGGAAAGCGGCCGGCTTGCAGTTCGCCGGCGGCATCGCCTAGCAGTTGTGCTCGCGCTCGCCCTGACCACCCAAAGCTGCCAAGTGAAAGGCCTGGCACCGGTAGCCGGCTGAACCTCACCAGAGAGCGACCCGAGACAAGCGGGTCCGATCCGAGGGATCGGACCGCTTGCCGCTCGGAAACCGGGCGTCGCTTCCCCAGATTCCAGAGAGAAGCGACGCAGGTGGAATATGCCAACGAGCGGAGATGAGCCGGGCGCACCGGGATCGGTGCGCGAGGAACGGCAAAATGGCGCCGAGGCCGAACGCGAATTGCCAAGCCTGGCTCGCAACCGGCTGAGCATCTCGGGCCTGATCATCGCCATCATCGTCCTGGCGGACATGCTTTCCCTGGCTGGCATGACGCTGTTGGGGGTGCAGTTGAACCCCTACGTCGGCATTTTTGCCTACCTGATCGGTCCGGCCGTCATGATACTGGGCCTGTTGCTCATTCCGGCCGGGATGCTGCTGGAACGGCGGCGACGCCGGAGGTTTTTGCCGGGTGAGCTGCCGCCCTTCCCCAAGCTCGATCTCAACGAGGCTTCGGTTCGGCGCGGCTTTCTCGGCGCGGTAGGCTTTTCGATGTTTTTCGTGGTTCTGAGCCTGGTGGCAAGCTACCAAGGCTACCAGTTCACGGACTCGGCGATGTTCTGCGGCCAGACCTGTCACGTCCCGATGAAGCCGGAATTCGACGCCTACGAGGATTCGCCGCACGCGCGGGTCGCATGCGCGGGCTGCCACGTCGGACCCGGCGCCACCTGGTTTGTTCGCTCCAAGCTGTCGGGCGCCTATCAGGTCTATTCGGTAATGTTCAACAAGTACCCCAGACCTATCGAAACCCCGATCAAGGAGTTGCGGCCGATTCGGGCAGCCTGCGAGCAATGCCATTGGCCGCAGAAATTCTACGGTGCACAACTCAAGGTCTTCCCGCATTATGGCTACGACGAGAAGAACACCGCCATGCGTATCCAGATGCTGATTAAGACCGGAGGAGGATCTGCCGAGTTCGGCCGCGCCACCGGAATCCACTGGCACATGAACATCGCCAACGAAGTTTGGTACGCGGCTACTGACAAGCAGTCCCAGGCGATTCCCTGGGTAAAAGTAAGGACCCCTGACGGAAGGACCACGGAATATCTCGCCAAGGACAGTTCGCTGACCGCAAAGCAGATCGCGGAGATTCCCGTCCAGGCGATGGACTGCGTAACCTGCCACGCCCGCCCGTCCCATAAGTTTCGTCCGCCCGATCAGGCGGTCGATGAGGCGTTCGAGGGGGGCCAGCTCGACCCTACGCTTCCCTTCTTGAAGAGGCAGGCGGTCAAGGCGCTGCTCAAGCACTACGACACGCCGGAACACGCGGCCGAGGGAATCGCAACGGCACTCGATACCTTTTACCGCAATCGCTACGCCCCGATTTATGCCGGGAAGTGGCCGCAAATCCAGGCTGCCATCGCCGCCGTGCAGCAGATCTACAAAAAGAACATCTTTCCGTATATGCGGGTTGACTGGCGCACGCATCCCGACAACATCGGCCACCTATATTACCCGGGATGCTTCCGCTGTCACGACGGGCAGCACGTCAGCACCGATGGCCGGGTGATACCCCAGGAATGCGAAACCTGTCACACGGTCCTTGCAACTCCCACCAGTGTCGCCGAGTTCAAGCATCCAATCGATCTGAAAGATGTAGGCGGCGCGACCTGCAGCACCTGTCACACCGGGGGGGTGCTATAGTGCATCGGCACGGCTCAGGCGGAGCGGACAATGGCGCACGGATCAAGGCGGATGGCTAGCTCAGGGCGGATGGTTAGCGGCTTCGGGCGCATCGCGTGCGCTATTGCCGTAATGCTGCTGTCCGCGGTTGCGATGGCGCAGGCGGCTGCGACGAAGGTGCAGGCGGCTTCGACGAAGGTGCTCAGCGATAGCGATTGCCTGTCCTGCCATAATCTGAAGGCCAGCGCCAAGTTGCAGGCCAGGCCGGTTAGCGTGTACGTCAATGCGGAGACATTCCAGCCCTCGATCCACGCGAAGCTGGGTTGTAACTCCTGCCATTCTGACATCCATGCCTTTCCCCATCCCGATCCGGTCCGACCCGTTTCATGCGCCGGCTGCCACTCGAGCCAAACTGCGGCCTTCGCGGGCAGCGTTCACGCAATCGCCGAGCGGGAGAAGAAGAGCCGCTTTCCGGCCTGCCTCAATTGTCACGGAAACCCTCACGGCATGCGCGCTAAGACTGACCCGAAGTCGCGAGTCTATCCGCTCAACCTGCCGCGCACCTGTGGCACCTGCCACGGAAACCCCGAGATTGCCAAGAAATATGGCTTTCCGGACGTGTACGCGCTTTACATGGATTCGATTCACGGCTTCGCGCTGACCAGCGACGGGCTGCTGGTGGCGGCCACCTGCGCCAGTTGCCATGGGGCGCACGATATCCTGAGCAGAAAGGACCCGAAGAGCCGGACCTTCCGTAACAATGTGCCGGCGACCTGCGGCGGGTGCCATGCCGGCGTCCAAGTCGATTACCTTGCCGGAGCGCACGGCACGGCGATGATGGCCGGGCGCCCGAATGCTCCGGTATGCACGAATTGCCATACCGCGCATCAGATTACCCAGGTGAACGTCGTGAACTGGCAACTCAAAACCGTCGCCACCTGCGGTAACTGTCACAAGAAGAGGCTGTACACCTACCGCGATACTTTCCACGGCCAAGTGACTGAACTCGGTTTCGTCGCCACGGCACGATGCTGGAGTTGCCATGGCTCTCACTTAATTCTTCGGGCCTCCAATCTCAATTCGAAGGTGGCGCCGGCCAACCTCCCGGCCACCTGCGGCAAGTGCCACCATGGCGCAACCGCGAGCTTTGTCAGCTACGAACCACATCCTAATCCGCACGATCGGCGGCAGAATCCAGCCTTATATTACGCGGCGCTCTTCATGAACCTGCTGCTTTTGGGGGTTTTCCTCTTCTTCGGCCTGCACACGGCGATGTGGCTTGCGCGGTCGTTGATGGACAAGGGGCAGGGCGCACGCCGCCCGCCTGCCACCTCTGCCAAGAAGGACGATGGAGTGAAGCGGTGAAGAATAACGATTCAGGCCGCTATTATTTTCGCTTCTCGCTGGGGCAGCGCTACCTGCACGGCTTGGTGATCATAACCTTTTTGGGTCTTGCCGCTACCGGAATGACGCTCAGGTTCAGCGAGCGGGGTTGGGCAAAATGGCTGGCGGAAATGACCGGCGGATTCGGCGCGGTGCTATCTCTGCACAAGCTCTGTGCGGTGCTCATATCAGCGGGCTTCGTCTACCATATTGGCGATATCCTCTACAGGGCGATAATAAAGAAGGACCGGAGTCTTTTTTGGGGGCCAAACTCGATGACTCCGCAGCCCAAGGACGCCGTGGACCTTTATATGATGGTGCGCTGGTTTCTTTGGATGGGGCCGCAGCCCGAATTCGACCACTTTGCCTACTGGGAGAAGTTCGACTATTGGGCGGTGTTCTGGGGAATGGCGATTATCGGCATCAGCGGCTACATGATGTGGTTCGGACCTTTCTTTGCGCGCTTGGTACCCGGCTACGTCCTCAATATCGCGCTCCTGATTCACAGTGAGGAAGCTCTGCTGGCCGTCTGGTTCATCTTCATCATCCACTTTTTTAATTCCCACCTGCGCCCCGAGAAATTTCCGCTCGACCCGGTGATATTTACCGGCCGGCTGACCGGTGGGGAATACCAGCACGAGCGCCCCTTGGATTATTCGCGCCTTGACAAGTCCGGCGCCCTCGAAATGTTGCGCACCGACCCGCCTCCCCGTTGGCTCCAGAATTTCTCCTGGTTGATCACGGTTATTTCGGTCGGCATCGGATTTTCCCTGTTGGTGCTTACTCTGATCGCCTTTTGGACCGAGTAGGCCCCGTGGCGGACGCTATATTTCCCCGGCATAGCTCGCGCAGGCTTGTTTTTTCGGCCTGCGCGCCGTATGTTGGCGCGGATCAAATTCCAGCATCCAAGTTGAACCGGAGCACCGGAACATGAACGCCGCTATCACACGAGGAGAATCGCGATGGCATTCGGTGTAGTCGTTTTCATCGGCGCAATCTTCATTCTGAGCGGGGTTAAAATCCTTAACGAATACCAGCGCGGCGTAATCTTCCGCCTCGGTCGGCTCACGCCGTACCGCGGCCCAGGCATAATTTACGTGATCCCCGTGGTGGAACGGATGGTCCGGATCGATCTGCGCACGGTCGTGCTCGACATCCCGCCGCAGGACGTAATCACCAAGGACAACGTGACCGTCAAGGTGAGCGCGGTGCTCTACTTCCGCGTGGTCGATCCGTCGCGCGCGGTCACCGAGGTGGCAAATTACCTGTTCGCCACCATGCAGCTCGCGCAGACCACGCTGCGCTCCGTAGGCGGACAGACCGAACTCGACGAACTCTTAAGCCAGCGCGACAAAGTCAACGCGCGCATCCAGGCGATCATCGATGCCCAAACAGAGCCGTGGGGAATCAAGGTCATGCTCGTCGAGCTGAAGAACATTGACCTGCCACAGGACATGCAGCGTGCGATCGCCGCGCAGGCCGAGGCCGAGCGCGAACGGCGGGCCAAGGTGATCGCGGCCGAAGGCGAATTTCAGGCGGCGAAGCGCCTGGCCGAGGCGGCGGAAATCATGGGCAAAAGCCCGATCACACTCCAGCTTCGCTACCTGCAGACGCTTGCTGAGATTGCAACCGAGCATAATTCGACCACTGTGTTTCCCCTCCCAATCGATCTGCTCGAGCCCTTTCGCAAGCTGACAACCGGCGGTGGCGACCCCGACAAGCCGAAGTAAGGGGAGGTCATCGTGGCGCCGCGGGCGGGTGCGGCGGGCAGTGGCTTGCAGCGCTGACGCTGATTTGGACCGCTGCACGCAGCAGCGCGGCAGCCGGCAAATGCCGGCTCGCGTGGAGGTCTTAGCAGGTGGCCGGGGGGGCGTGAAGGGCGACGGGAGGAGGTCGCGGGGTCGGGGAAGGCTGATTACGGTTGACAAATCACTTTGGAATAAATGTTGCTCATGTCTAAAGTGTAAGCGGATGAAGGGAGCCTAATGTGTGGGAAAATCGCAACGGGAAGCATGCTGCTGTGTATCGACCGAATACACTTGTAGCCTTTTGTCATGATGTTTGGTAACGAAGCGAAAAATTAGCGCAAACAAGGAGCAGAATGGTCATGTCAGAAAATTCACCGGTTAAGATTCGATCGAAAGGCTGGAGCTGGATGCCCTCGGCGGCTGCGCTAGCGATGATTTTAGCGCCCGCGTTGATCTCAACCACCGTCCGCGCCGACGATCTGAAGGCCGCGGCCAGCAATTACACGGAGTCGTGCGCGAACTGCCATGGCAAGACGGGCAAAGGCGATGGACCCAAGGCCGCGAAGCTATCGGTGAAAGTGGGAGACCTGACCGATTGCGCGAAGATGGGCAAGGTCAGTGACGACGTCCTCGCCAAGGTCATCAAAGAGGGCGGCCCGGCGGCCAACCTCAACAAGGCGATGACCGGGTTCGGCGATGCCTATGAGGACAACGATATCAAAGGTCTGGTCGCCTATATCCGCAGCTTTTGCGGAAAGTGACGGCGCGACTTCCAAGCGGCTGCATCGGTTGGAATCACCACGGCGATCAATGCGGGCAATCCAGGTGGCAGAGATCGCAAGGATATTAAATTGCCTGTGTGGACCCTTGTGGCACGCGCATTGCCCTGCTTTTGAAACTGAGGTCATCCATTTGAGGTCATCCATCATATGAAGGCGATGCCTTGGAGGATGGCAATTCTGCTGGTGCTATGCTGCGCCGCAGTGGTGCTCGGCGCCCGGATGGTGCTTGGCGGCTGGACGGTCCCGTCGTTCTGGGCGACGCCGCCGCTGGAACAGCCCATTGCTTTCAACCATCGCAAGCATGCCGCCGGTGCCGACGGCATCAAATGCGAAACCTGTCATAGCTATAGCTCCGCCACCACGGGAACGTTTGCCGGGCTTCCCCAAGTGGACACCTGCATGGATTGCCACAAGATGGTGATGCGGATGACGCCGGTGAAGCTGGCGAAGAAACCGGGGCTCGCCAAGCTCAGGCAGTTCGTGGCCGCCGGCTACATCCCGTGGGAGCAAGTGTATGCCGAGCCTGACTATGTCTTTTTTCCCCATCGCCGCCACATCGCGGTCGCGAAACTCGCTTGCGCGGAGTGCCACGGCGACGTGCGCAATATGACCGAACCGGTTTTGCGCCCGGTGGTCAATCAGTCGATGAATTGGTGCATGAATTGCCATCAACAAAAGCGCGCCTCGGTGGATTGCATCGCGTGCCACAAATGAAGCACCCGACGGAAAACCAAAGCGCATTGCCGGGCCGCGACGGCGACCAGCGGGGAATTGCCCGGCGCGATTTCCTCAAGCTTGCCGGCGCCGGCACGGTTGCGGCGGCGGTCGCCTCGACCGCCGTGGCGCACGCGGTTTCCGGCGCACTGGAGGTCCGCGAGGACGTATTCCCGAAGGGGGGACCTGAATCCACCGTGGTGTCGCTGTGCGGCATGTGCCCGCAGCGGTGCTCGATGATGGTGCGCGAGATCGGGGAACGGGCGGTCTCGGTCAAGGGCAATCCGCTCGATCCCGCCAATCGCGGCGGACTATGCCCGGTGGGCCTAGCCATCCTGCAACTGGTCTATAACCCCGACCGCGTGCGCACTCCGATGCTGCGGGAGGGCGATGCAAATGCTCCGCGATGGCGCGAGATAAGCTGGGCGGAGGCGATCGCGCTGATCAAAAGCCGGCTCGAGGCGATCCGCTCCGGCCCCGGAGCGCATACCGTGGCGGCGATCGGCGGCGGCACGTCGGAGTTGGCGGGACTGATGATGGCGCGATTCCTGCGCGCCTTCGGCTCGGCGAATTTCATCGCCGACGAGTCCGCACAGCCTTCGCACGGGCAGAATTTGACCCAGTCCATCAGCGGCCGGGTGGCCTACGATTTCGAGAACAGCCGCTACATCCTGAGCTTCGCGGCGCCACTGCTGGAAAGCTGGATGTCGCCGGTCCGCCAGATGCGCGACATCGCGGATTTTCGCGCGGGATGGCTCGGCGAGCGCGGCAAGCTGGTGCAGATCGAGAGCCGCCTGTCGACTACCGCGGCCAAGGCCGACGAGTGGATACGGGTGAACCCCGGCACCGAGGGTGTGCTGGCGCTCGGGATCGCCGGCGTGCTGGTCAGGTACCAGTTGTACGACGCCGGTTTCGTAAAAGAGCATGTGGCCGGCTTTGAGTACGGGCCGGAGCAGAAATCGGCGCGCGGCCTGCGCGAGGTGGTTCTCCAAGACTATGACCCCGCCAAAGTTGCGGCCATCACCGGCGTCTCCAGCGAAGTGATCGTCCGGCTGGCGCATGAGTTCGCCCAGATGCGGCCCGCGCTGGCGGTGCCGCCGGGAGCGCGGCCCGGACGGCAGGACAATGGCTTTTTAGAGGCGGCCGTGCAGACGCTGAACGCGCTGTCCGGCGTAATCGACAAGCCGGGGGGAGTGTTGGTAAGCCGCGAACCGCCGCTGGCCGCTTGGGCGCCAATCAAACCGCAACCGGATGAGGCCAAGCAGCCGCCCCTGCGCAGCGCAAGCGAGCTTGCCGCCGCCGCCGAGGGGGGACATCCGTACCTGCCAAGCGCGGTGTTCATACTCGGGACCAACCCGCTGTTCGGTTCCTCGCCGATCCGGCCGGAGGTCCTTGAGCGGATTCCATTCAAAGTCAGCTTCACAACGCTGCTCGACGAGACCGCAGCCCACGCCGACCTGGTGCTCCCCGACTGCACTTCGCTGGAGCGATGGGAAATCCGCACGGCGGTCCCGGGATACGCTCTGACCTCGGTGGGAGTCGGCAGTCCGGCGATCGCCCCCCGCTACGGTTCGTCCCCGGCCGCACAGGTGATCCTGGACCTGGCAAAGGCGATGGGAGGCGATGTGGCCGGCGCGCTGGCGTGGAGCGATCCGGGCCAGGCGTTGAAGGAAATGCTCGTGGGGCTGCATGACGCTGCGCACGGCGAGATTTTCTCCGAGCGCTTCCGCCGCGAATACACGCGCCCGGAAATGAGGGCGTGGGGCTGGCCGGCGGACACTTCGCTGAAGCGCGACGAATTCGTCGAGCTGGCCGTCGCACGCGGCGGCTGGGTGGACCCGCGCTATTCGTTCGGAGACTACGCGTCGGTTTTGAAGACCAAGTCGGGCAAGTTCGAGATGCCGGAGTTGCTGGGCTCCGCACCGCCGCTCATTGCCGCGCGGCCCGGTTATCCGCTGGACCTCAATTTTTTCCAGCCGCTGGCCTTGATGAGCACGATGGGCGCAAATCTGCCGTACCTGCAGGAGGTGGCGGGCGCTCCCGAGGACTGGCCATGGGATTCTTATATCGAGATCAACCCCGCCACCGCCGCCGCGCTCGGAATCGAGGACGGCGATTGGGTGATCGCCCAATCGCCCACCGCGCAGGTCGAACTGCAAGCTCACGTGTATGCGGGGGCGATGCCGAACGTGGTAAATATTCCGCTCGGCCAGGGGCATACTGCCCTGGGCCACTGGGCTAGCGGGCGCGGCGTCAACCCGCTCAAGCTGCTGCCCGTGGGCGGCGGGCCAGTGACGGTACGCATCGTAAAGAGATAGGAATAACTATGGGACAGGCCATGCCGCGATGGGGAATGGTGATCGACCTCGACAGGTGCTCCGGATGCCGCGGGTGCGTGGTGGCCTGCAAGCAGGAGAACAACATCGCCCCCTCGACCCAGGAGCAAGCTCAGTCCAGCCGCATGATCTCGTGGATGAACGTGATCACCGTGGTGGACGGCGACTACCCTGACGCCAAGCTGCGGCTGCTTCCGATGCTGTGCCAGCAGTGCGAAAACCCGCCGTGCGTGCGGGTCTGTCCGGTCGGGGCGACCCAGAAGAGTTCGCAGGGGATCGTCGGCCAGATCTACCCGCGGTGCATCGGCTGCCGTTACTGCGCCTCCGCCTGCCCGTACCAAGTCAAGTACTTCAACTGGTCCCCGCCCAGTTGGCCGCGGGAATTTGAGCAATCGCTGAATCCCAGCGTATCCGTGCGGCCCAAGGGAGTGATCGAGAAGTGCACGTTTTGCGTTCAGCGCCTTCAGCGCGCCCGCGATCAAGCCGCCTTCGAAGGGCGCAAGGTGCGCAGCGAGGGCGAGTACGTTCCGGCGTGCGTGGAGAGCTGCCCGGCCAAGGCGATGTATTTCGGCGACCTTGACGATCACTCGACTGAAGTCGCCCACCTGGTGCGCGACACGCGAGCTTTCCGCGTGATGGACGAGTTGGGGACCGAGCCAAACATCATCTACTTAAAAGAGAGCACATAGTGGAAAACCGCGATTCAGATCAGGATGCGATTCTGTTCGAGCCGCTACTGAAGACCGGACCCGGATATTGGCTCTTGATCTTTGTGCTGGTCTGTACGGTCTTGTGGGGAGGGTATGCATACGTGACCCAGTTCCGCTTGGGGCTGGGGGTGACGGGGCTCAACCGGCCCGTTTACTGGGGCTTCTACATCACCAATTTCGTCTTTTTCGTCGGCATCAGTCATGCCGGGACGCTGATTTCGGCGATTTTGCGGCTATGCCAGGCCGAATGGCGCCGGCCGATAACCCGGATGGCTGAGGCGATTACGGTGCTGGTCCTGTTTTTCGGCGCCGGCAACATCCTGCTCGACCTCGGGCGGCCGGACCGGCTGCTTTACATGTTCATTTACGGTCATCTCACTTCGCCCCTCATGTGGGACTGTATCAGCATCACGATCTATCTCATTGGCAGCACCACCTATTTGTACGTCGCGATGATTCCCGACCTCGCCCTCTTGCGCGACCGGATCACGGATTGGCGCCAGCCCCTCTATCGGGTGCTCGCGCTGGGATGGAGCGGAAGCCACGAGCAGGAGGAGCGGCTGCAGACCGCGATTGCGATCCTGGCGATTGCCGTCATTCCGATTGCGGTTTCCGTCCATACGGTGGTGTCGTGGGTATTTGCGATGACGATCCAGCCGATGTGGCACTCGAGTATTTTTGGCCCCTATTTCGTGGTGGGGGCGATCTACTCGGGCATCGCGGCGCTGATGCTGACGATGATTCTGCTCCGCAAGATTTACCATCTGGAAGACTACCTGAAGGAAATCCACTTCGAGTATCTGGGCGAATTGCTGCTGGCCATGTGTCTTTTATGGTTCTACTTCACGTTTGCCGAGTACCTGACGGCGTTCTACGGGCACGAGCCGATCGAGATGCGCATCTTCTGGGCGAAGGTGACCGGACACTATGCGCCGTACTTCTGGACGATGGTGGCGACGGACTTCGTCATTCCCCTGGCGATCCTGTGCAACCGCAAGACCCGCAAGATTCCCGGAATCGCGGTGGCCTCGATATCGGTATGCATCGGCATGTGGCTGGAGCGTTTCACGATCGTCGTGCCCACCCTGGTCAATCCGCGCCTGCCTTGGGCGCGGGGTTCGTATGCCCCGTCCTGGGTGGAGATTTCGTTGTTTGCCGCTTTCATTGCGGGGTTTATCCTGCTCTATGCGATTTTCATCAAACTGTTCCCGATCATTTCCATTTGGGAAGTGCGCGAGGGACGCGAACAAGGCGTCGCGGAAGTCACCGAGCGGTTACGCGGCTACCTGCCCGGCGACGGCGGGATTGACCAGCCTGCTAAAGCCGGATCCTGACCGGATGGGGTCTTGGACACGGAAGGCCTGCCCGCGCCGCCTGCGCGCGCCGGGCGCTTCCCGCAACGGGAGATAACGTGAAGCGGTTGGCAATTACAGCGGCAAGCCTGACGATCGCGGGCGCTCTACTATTGCTCGCCAGCGCACCGTGCATGGCGGAGGACTTGGCGGCGGCAAAGGACAAATTCAATTCCCTGTGCGTCAAATGCCACGGAGCGTCCGCAAAGGGCGACGGCCCTGCGGCCGTGACGCTGGTGACCAAACCGGGAGACCTGACAGATTGCACGAAGATGCATGGAGTTACCGACGACATGCTCTTCGAGATCATCAAAGAGGGCGGCCCGGTGGCCGGACTCGACCAAGCGATGCAAGGGTTCAGCGAAGGATTGAGCGACGACGACATCAAGGGTCTGGTCAGCTACATCCGCAGCTTCTGCGACCACCCCAATCCCGTCGTCGCAGACCACCGCCCGTCGCCCAGCAAATAGCGCCGCAATCAACGCCGGAAATAGTACTCGAAAAATAAAAAGGGCCGCGGGATTTTCGCCCGCGGCCTTTGGGAAATCGGTTTCTGGACCCGTTACAAAACTGCGTCAGACGGGCGGGCGAACGCTCTCCGCACCCAGGTAAAACTGGTGCTGCGGCGTGGCGGCGCCGGCGAACTCGAAGCCTACGCGTTCCCGCGCGTGCTCGACTTCGACTTGCGCCTTGCGCGGCGGGATGCCGAAGACCAGGCCCATCCCCGCCAGAAACAGCAGGCAACCAAACGAGTACACCCCGGCCATCAGCGACCATTCCAGCATCGTTGGCGCGTAGGACGAGATGGAACCCGTGAAAGCGGCGGGCCGCATCAACGAGGGCAGCAGCAGGTAGGTGCGCTCGGCAAACACCCCCACGACCACCAGCAGCGAGGCCACTCCGATTGTGGCGGTCGCCCGCTTGCTCTTCGGTAGCCCCAGCAACAACAGCGGGATCAGCAGGCCTACGATCGCGTCGAACCAGAAGATCCTGGAGAAGCGGCCGAAGAGCAGTTCGTTGAACACCGCAAGGTGGGGCACGGTTCCCGAGTAACCGACGGTCAGAAATTCGCTGAAGATCAGATACATCAGCACCAGGATCGCGACAATCAAGTACCGCGCCAGCATCCGCACGACACCTTCAGCGACCGGAAAATTAAACAACCGGCGCCCAACGATCACCGCCAGCATGACCAGGGCAAACCCCGAGACCAGCGCAGAGGCAATGAACAGGGGCGCCAGGATCGAGGTGTTCCAGCCGGGCTGCCCTTTTACCAGTCCCAGGATCCACGCGGTCACGGAATGGAGCGCCACCGCGGCCGGAACCGAAATGATCGCAAGCACGCTCAAGCAGCGATGGTCCAAATCTATGGAGGCGGGAGATAGGCTGGTGTGGCCCAGGGTTGCCAACGCCACCAGGGGACGCAGCGACGGATGATCCTTGAGGCGGCGCACCAACTGCTGGCGCGCGCTGAAGTACAACAGTGCAAGACACAGGATCATGTAGCAGGAGATCACGGAGACGTCCCATAACAGCGGCGATTCAATGTTCGGGTGTAGAAACAGGTTGTACATGTACATCGGCCGCCCGAGATCCATGACGATGAAGCAAGCGGCCAGGACGAGGAAGCTCGCCGCCAGAATTTCGGACATTATCGCAACCGGCTTCATCTCTTTCTTGTCGAGCAGATGGACCAGCGCGGAAACTGCGATCCCGCCGGCGCTCAAGCCGACGCAGAAAATGAAATTGGCGATGTACAGCCCCCAGAACACGGGTCTGTTAAGCCCGGTCACTCCCAGCCCCTCAACGAACTGCCGGGAGTACATGTAAATCGCCCAGCAGACCAGCACCCCAAAAACCGCTGCCGCGGCCCAATAGGGCGTCCGGCTTCCGCTGGGGACCTCCATCGTCCCGTTCATTTGTTCACTGTAGTTCATTCCCTGTCTCCTCACCCGCTAACTGCTGCCAGTACCAGCACGCCCATCGCCGCCGCCGTCATTAACACGCCCACTCCTATCAGGATGTTAATGACGATGAAGAAAGTCCGGCCCTCCTTAGCATGGGTGGCGTCGCTAACATGGGTGGCGGCGTTCATATGGGTGGCGGTGCTCATCGTCCTGCCGCCGCTGTCCTATGAGCATTTCCGAGTTCCGAAGCCGCCCCTCGATTGGCGCCTTTCGCCATCTGGTGCGCGGCCCGCAGCGCGAAAACCGCGGCAACAGCGAGCGGGGGAAAGGCGAGCAATCCCATCCGGCCCACGACTGCCCAGTCCACGTATCCATACTGGTATGTGCTGAGCAGCACGGTCAGAACGTTGATCCAGATGAAGATCGCAACAGCGATCTCAATGGCATGCCTTTTGGCGTTCATGGTCTTTCATCTCCTTTCTGAATGTCTGTTCCCTCGCGCGGGAAGAATAAGCTGACGAGTTTTGCCCGCGTTGGAGCGGGATTCACAATCCTGTAAGCGCCCGGCTGGTCGAAGCACAGCCAATGGCCGGGAAGCAATTCCCAACTCTCATAGCCTCGCTGGATGATTGGCTGGCCTTCGACCACCAGATGCCAGGAGCACCCGGCCCACAGCGAGGGCTCGGCGAGGGTTGCACCACCACCGATCTCGATTGCCAGCACCTCCAAGTTCTCACGCTGATAGAGGACACTGATCTTGGCATCCAAGCGCTGAACCGAACGCAGCGCCGTCCCACTTCGGATCACAGGCGCCGTATGCTCAATTGCTCCATTAAGGTCCATCTGCCAATCTCCTCGTACCGAGGCACTACAGACCTACTAACGCAAGCCGGGTGCCACCGGATCGAACCGGGGGATTTTCAAAAAAGGCTGGAGATTGCTGGAGATTTAAGAGCGGCTGTGCGAGTGAGTCGGCACAACTGTTACAAAATGAAAGAGGGGGGAGAAATCACTGTTTCAAAATGAAAGCGACGAAATTATCCTTTTTCTTCGCCATTTTCCTTTCCCAGCTTGCGCCACAGCGTTACTGACGATACGCCAAGAATTTCTGCCGCGCGGGTGCGATTGCCACCGCACGCATCGAGTACTTTGCGAATGTGCTCGGCTTCAAGCTCGCGCAAGCTGCGCAGCGGGTTCTCGGGCGCCAGCTCACTGTGCGGATGCTCCGGGTGCAGGCTCGGGGGCAGTTGGGCCTGACGGATCGGCTCTCCCGGCGTGGCGAAAATCACGGCCCGCTCAATGACATTACGCAGCTCGCGGACGTTGCCCGGCCAATCGTGGCCGACCAGGGCCGCGAGCACCTCGGCGGAGAAATCGAGCGGACCCTTTTTCAGTTCATGGGCGTAGAAGGCCAAGAAGTGGCGAGCCAGCGGTATGATGTCTTCGGGACGCTTGCGCAATGGCGGCACCTCCAACTGGACGACGTTTAGGCGCCAGTAGAGGTCTTCGCGGAACCTGCCGGCCTTGATTTCCTGTTCGAGGCTTTTGTTGGTCGCCGCTATGATCCGGACGTCAACCTCCATCGGTTCGTCGGAACCCACCCGCTTGATCTGGTGCTCCTCGAGGGCGCGCAGAATCTTGGCTTGCATGTCGACCGGCATTTCTCCGATCTCGTCGAGGAACAGGGTTCCGCCATTGGCCACCTCCCAGCTGCCGCGGCGGCTGTAAACCGCGCCCGTGAACGCGCCGCGGCGATGGCCGAAAAGTTCCGATTCAAGCAGGTTGGGCGGGATGGCGGCGCAGTTGACCGTGACGAACGGATGGCCCTTGCGCGGGCTTTCGGCATGGATGAAACGCGCGACGACCTCCTTGCCGGAGCCGCTCTCGCCCACCACCAGCACGCTGCTATCGGTGGCCGCCACGGTTTTCGCCAGCCCGAACAGACGCTGCATCACCTCGCTCTGGCCGATCACCACACCGTCGCCGAACAGATTTTGCAGCTCGAGCCTCAAATAGACGTTTTCGTCAAGCAGCCGCTTCTGCTCCATGGCCCTGCCGATCACATGTCTGAGCTGGTCGGGAGTGAAAGGCTTGGGCAGATAGTCCGTCGCGCCCAGCTTGATCGCGGTCACCGCAGACTCGATGGTTGCGTAGCCGGTGATCATGACCACGATCGTACCGGGACAGGTTTGCTTGATGTGTTCGAGCAGCGCCATGCCGTCCATTCCCGGCAGCTTGATGTCGCATAGCACCAGGTCCACCGGGCCGCGCTCAAGCCTGGCCTGGGCGGCCTCGGCGCTGGCCGCAACCTCAACCGAGTAGCCCACCCGCTCGAGCGCCGTCTTGATCGATTCGACGACATTGCGCTCGTCGTCGACCGCCAAGATCCGTCCAAGCGGCGTCTCGCTCACGCGCTCAGCTCCGTCGAAAGTGGAAGAATGATTTTTACGCTGGTCCCACCCTGGCCGTCCGGACCGGCTGCTTCACGGGCGCGGCTTTCCATCTCAAGCCGGCCCATGTGCTCCTCGATTATGCCGTAACTGATCGAAAGTCCGAGCCCGGTGCCCTCGCGTTTGGTGGTGAAAAACGGCTCGAAAACCCGCGAACGGTTCTCCTCCGGAATTCCAACGCCTGTGTCCTTGACCTCGATCGTCAGGCAATTGCCGGTGAGCTGCGCGCTGACCGATAGGCAGCCTCCGCCCTCCATCGCCTGCGCCGCGTTAACGAACAGGTTGGTAAAAACCTGCACCATTCGCTCGGAATCCCAGAATACCTCGGGAAGGCCGGCTTCGATTCGGCGCTCAAGCCTGATGCCGCGGAGATCGAGTTCATGCTCGACCAGCCTCAACGCCTGATCGATGACCTCCTCGGGCCTGCATCGGGCCTTGCGCAGGTCGTGGCGGCGGGAAAATGTGCGCAGATCATCGATGATGCGCCTGCAACGGCCGGCATCTTCGTCGATTCTCTTAAGCTCACCGTAAAGCGGGGAGTCGTGCCCGACCTCTTCGATCAGCAGGTTAGCGTTCATCAGGATGCCGGTCAGCGGGTTGTTGAGCTCATGGGCGACGCCGCTTGCGAGCAGCCCGAGCGAGGCGAGCTTCTCCGACTGGCGCAGCGCCTCGTCCTTTCGCTTCAGTTCCTCGGTCCGCCGCATGACCCGCTCCTCGAGGTTGCGGCTGTACCGGTTCAGCTGATTGCGATAACGCTCCACCTCCTCCACCATCGCGTTGAACGACAGGGCCAGTTCACCGATCTCGCCCGAAGTGACCATCACTCGGTATCCCCAGTCTCCCGCCCTCACGCGGCGAGTGCCCTGGAGCAGACCCTGGATGGGGCGCGAAACCCGGTTCGCCAAGAAGGCCGCGATGCACGAGCCCATCACCACAACCGCAAAGCTCACCAGGATCATCAGGGTCAAAGCGCGCTGGCTGAGCGCCTGCGACTGTTCGCGCAAGGCCGCGACCCGTTTGACCAGGGTGTCCGCCATCGTCTGGAGCCGGTGGGTTATCCCGGAAACCAGTTGGTCAACCTCGTCCGCGTCGCCGGGACGGTATGATTGTGCGCCCGGGCTCGCCACTTCGAAGACCTTAAGGCCTTGGACCCGCAGCCGCTCGAACTTGGGGCTGAGCGAAGCCGCCATCTCATTGGTCGTCAACCGCGAGTTCCCGTGACAGGAGGCCGAGGCGCACGACGTCAGTTGCTCCTGCGCCGAATGCACCGCGCCCTCGAACTCCTGCGGGCCGCCGTCGTGCCGGTGAAGCAGGAAAGCTCGCGCGACGGCGTCCGCCTTGAAGAGCGCCAGTTGGATATGGTCGGTGGCCTCCAGCGACAAGCTGATTTCGTCGAGTTGGCGGTTGACGGCGACCAGCGAACGGACCGAATAGATGGTGAAAAGTCCCAATACGATCGTCCCCGGGATGGTGGCGATTAGGAAGCCTAGTATGAAACGGCGGGTGAGATTCCCCCTGCGGGGCCTATTTGAAGGTTCGCTCTGCGGCCTGGAATTGCCGCCGTCGCCGGCATTGATTGGCCCTGCGCCAGAAGCGACGACTGGTGACGCGTTGGAAGTCACTCGCGCGCCCTAGAACTCGACTCGCAGAGAGCTGTTGATGGGGAGCTGCAAAGGCCATTTTCGCGCCTCACCCACCGGCTGCCCTCCTCCACACCGCCACAGGCGCATCCAAATCCGCATGTATCAGAATCTTATCAAATTGGTAGAGCAATTTGAAAACGGGAATCCGGGTTAAGAAAGAAAATGCTTGGCCGCCCTTTGGGCGGCCAAGCACATGACGCCCTAGATGCTAGGCGATGCGCAGTAAAAATTCAAGCGGGCGGCCGCACGTCGATCAAGCGGCTCAGGTATTGGCGACGCTCGCGCCGCGCAAGCAGATCATGGAACTGGCCAGCCTCGCCTTCGTCGAGCGCGCCGAGAACGTGGTGTTCCTCGGGCCATCGGGCGTGTGAAGGCTCTGGCCGCGGTCATTGTAAGCTCAACGAACGGAGCCGGTGATCAGCAGTCCCGCAATCGCGAGCATCAAGGCCGGCGGCATCACCAATGTCCCGAGTTTCAGAAAGCTCCAGGCGCTCACATTCTGATTTTCGCGGCGCAGGGCGGACAGCCACAGGATGGTTGCCAGCGATCCGGTAACGGACAGATTCGGTCCGAGGTCCACGCCGATGAGCACCGCGCTGGCGACCTGCCGCGGTACATGCGAAGCAGACACAACGGAGCCTGCCAGCAGACCGGCCGGCAGGTTGTTGACCAGGTTGCAAATCAGGGCCAGAGTCACGCCCGCCGCCCAAGTCGTTGCAATCGCGGAGCGATCTGCCTCCATCTGCAGAACATGAATCAGCACCTTGAGCACGCCGCTACGATCAAGCGCCTCTACCATCACGAACAGACCGGCCACCAGTGGCAAGATTTCCCAGGGAGCGTTCTTCATGACACTCCACGGTGACTCGCGCTTTAGAAGCAGCACTACCGCAGCAGTCGCGACCGCGGCGACAAATGTCGGCAGTCCAAGGTCAACGCCGAAGCCGGAGACAAGCAGCAGCAGGATTCCCGTGCCCACGATGCCACAAGCGGTCATGCGGCCGCCGCTGGACAGACCAGGTGCATCGACCTCAGCGTCCATTACCTCCTGCCTCAACGAATGCCGCTGCGTGAACCGAAGGACTGCGTAGGTAACCGCGATCGACAGGATCGATGGCAACGCGAACCGCCCGAGCCATTGCAGCAGCGGCGGCATGTGGTCACGGAATATGATCAGGTTGGCCGGATTTGAGATCGGTAGGACGAAGCTTGCCGCGTTTGCTATAAACGCGCAGATCAACAGGTAGGGGAGCGGGTCCTTCACCTTGGCGGCCTTGGTCGCGGCGAACACGGCCGGCGTGAGAACGACCGCAGTAGCGTCGTTCGACATAAAAATTGTAACCACTGTGCCGACGCCATAAATCAGCGCGAACAGCTTCATCGCGGAGCCGCCCGCCAAGCGAGCGGCTCGCCCGGCCAGAAAGTCAAACAAACCCTCTTTTCGCGCCAACTCCGCGAGCAGCATCATGCCGCTCAGAAACAGGTACACATCAGTGCCCTTAGCGACCGCTTTCAGCGCGTCGCTCCATGGCAGCAGACCAAACACGATCAGCATGACCGCACCAGTCACGGCCCAGGTCGCCTCAGGCAGGTTCCAAGGGCGGACGATCACGCCAAGAGTGCTCAGCGCGACGATTGCCCAGATAGTGTCATTGGCAATCGTCAACGCTTCGCCATCGACGCCGGCGCGTGCGCATCGCCCTTCCATTCGAGGGTTTCGGGCATGAAGAGCCACAGGATCGCAAAGGCCGCCGCCGCCACGGAGGCCAGGAACAGAAACCCGGCTCGGTCACTGAAGTGGTGAACGATGGATCCGGCGATCGTTTGACTGAGAGCCGCGCCGATTCCCACGGCCGTCGCGATCGCACCCAGCGTAAGATTAAACCGCCCGGTGCCGCGCGTCAGATCGGCGATCACCAATACGGAAACGACGCCGAAAATGCCGACGCCGATGCCGTCGAGCAGCTGTATGCCGACGAGCAGGTAGAGGTTGTGGGTGAGGGTGTAAAGGACGCCGCGGATCGGCAGCACCCCGAACCCTATGAGCAGCAGGGGCTTTCTGCCCCATGAGCCCGCACTCCGGCCCGCCCATGCCGCGAGAAGTGTGATCGTAAACTGCGTTGTCACGACACAGGCGGACATGAACATCATGGAAGTGCGACCCTTGCCCTTCGCCAGCATCTCGCCGAGTAGCGGAAGCATCGCTGCATTGGCGAAATGAAACATGACCGCGCAGCACAGGAAGATCATCAGCGGGCGATCCTCGATCAGTTCCAGGACACTTGCCGGATTTCCGCGATCCTCGCCGTCCCTGGCTCCCCTGGCCAGTTCGTAGTCGATCTCGTCGGGTCGGATGAGGAACAGCGACAGGATCGTCGGGACTGCCAGAACCGCGACAAAGAAAAAGACGCCGCGGTTCGAAATGAAATATCCGATCAACCCCATCATTAGGGCGGCGACCACGTTGCCGGCAGAGTTGAATGCCTGGTTTCGTCCCTGGCGGAGATTGAAGAGTCTATGCCCGACAATCCCAAGAGAGATGGCGGCGATGGCAGGCATGAAGAAACTGGACATTGCGCCGATGAACATTTGCGCTGTCACGACCGGCCAGAACGAAGGAAAGAACGCAATGAAGAGAGCTCCGATGGCCAAGGCGGCCACTCCCGCCGCAATCAGCGCTCTTTTGGACTTGAGCCAGTCCACCAATGCGCCCGCCGGCGTTTGCGATGCGATGCCGGCGACTGCGCCAATCGTGAGCGCAAGGCCCACGCGCTGCTCGTTCCAGCCATAGCCGGCAAGGTAGATCGCGAGGAACGGCCCCACGCCGCTTTGCACGTCGGCGAGCAGAAAGTTGAGCCAGTCGAGTCCGCGCAAGCTCCGGGCGGAAGGCTGCCTGTCCACGTCCGAGTCGCGAGTAACGATAGTCGGCCTATCGTCTGGCTGGGACGCTCGGCCGCTCGGCGGTCGTCGCATCATTCGAGAAGCTCTTCAGGTTCGCCGGAGTTGCGCGTCGCCGGAACTCGTCTCGGCACAGGTGAGCATGGCATTGGGGAATTGTACTCCGCCTGAATGCAACGGATAGAATGCGACCGGCGAGAATGGATGGTGCGGCGATGACTCGTTAAGGCACGGAGGCAATCCCCGACACAACATTAATCGATAAACCGCTATCGTACCGGCCGCGAACCATTCAACAGAGCGGCGAGGGGGAAGGTCCCTGTGCCTTGTCAAAACCTGTTCCATGCGAGCGGGAATGCGTATAGTCAGACTGATATGGAAAAATCTGGTTCCGCAGCAGGGCAAGGGGTGAAGTGTCCATGATGCCCTCGATCGACTTCGCGAAAGCGCCCTTTCTGGTTATCTGGGAAACGACTCAGGCGTGCGACCTCGCCTGCAGCCATTGCCGCGCCTCGGCTCAACCGTTGCGCCATTGCGACGAACTGACCACCGCGCAAGGCTTCGCTCTCCTTGCCGAGGCCGCTGCGATGGGCACTCCGGTGTTTATCCTAAGCGGTGGCGACCCGCTCAAACGTCCCGACCTGTTGGACCTCGTGCGCGAGGGCAAGCGGCTCGGCCTGCGCATGGGAACCATTCCCGCGGCAACTCCAGCACTTACTCCGACCGTGGTGCGCCAGTTGAAGGAGGCGGGCCTGGACCAGATGGCGCTGAGCCTCGATTATCCGCGCGCTGACCTTCACGACGGTTTCCGCGGAGTACCCGGCGCCTTCAACAAGACGATGGCGGCAGTCGAATGGGCACACCAATGCGATCTGCCGCTACAGATCAACACGACGCTGTGGGCTGGTTCGGCGCCGTTTCTGTCCGACATGGCTGAGTTGGTCGAACGTCTTCGAGCGGTCTTCTGGGAGGTGTTCTTCCTGGTCCCGATGGGTCGCGGCGAAGTCCTGGATGGAGTCGCGGCAAACCAGTGTGAGGAACTCTTCGCGATCTTATACGCGGTCCAGAAAAAGTCGCACTTCATCGTGAAGGTGACCGAGGCACCCCACTATCGGCGCTATGTCGCGCAACACGAGGCGGAAAGCAGCGGCAAGCAGCACCAGGGTCACCCCGGCTCGGTGGCGATGCCCGACATGCTTCGGCGGTCGGAAGGGCCGGGACACACCGTTGGGCTTGCGCCTCACGGCGTCAACGCCGGCAAGGGCTTTGTCTTCGTGTCCCACACCGGGGAGGTCTATCCGAGCGGATTCCTGCCGGTTTCTGCCGGAAACGTGCGATCGCAAAGCTTGGCCGAGATTTATCGTGACTCCGCGCTCTTCCGCACGCTGCGTGACCCCGCCGCGCTGCGCGGCAGGTGCGGGCGGTGCGAGTATCGCAGCTTCTGCGGCGGCTCGCGCTCGCGCGCCTATGCGCTGACGGGCGACTTTCTCGCGACTGACCCGTGGTGCAACTATCAACCTGCCCGGTCCGCCGCTTAGCCAAGCCCTGCGGCTGGCAAAACCTCTACCCCTTGCGAAGCGCAACCGCGGCGCGGGCCGGCTCGATCGCGCCGTAGCAGACAATCGGATCGAACAGGCCGAGTATGGTGCGATCGTCGGACAGCAGGCCGCGCATCGGATGGCGCCCGAGATGCGCTTCAGCGAACAGATGCGCGATCACCGCCTTGCGCGCGCTGCCGGAAGTGCTGAGCTCGAAGGCGGCCTCCTCGAGCAGCAAGGCGGCGGAGGCGGCGTCAGCTAGATAGTTGCCGAAGACGCGCGCGCGCAATTGCGCGACCTCGCGGTCGAGACGTGAGAGATGCGCGAGCGCCTCACGCACTTCACCGAGCGCGCGAGCCACCGTCTCACGCGTGGCGGCAAGCAGGGCGCCGCCGGCCTCGACGCGTTCGCCGAGCGCGGCGAAGGCGCCTTGCATCACCTGCTCGCTGCGCAGCGCGCGCAGGATGTCGAGGCAGATGATGTTCTCGGTGCCTTCCCAGATCGTGTTGCTCTGCGCGTCGCGCAACTGGCGCGCGAGCGGCCAGTTTTCGACATAACCGTTGCCGCCATGAACTTCGACGGCCTGCGAGGCGAACTCGACCCCGCGCCGGCTGGCGCGCAACTTCGCGACCGGCACGAGCAGGCGCCCGAGCGCGTTATCGCCCGCGGCGGAGGCGAAGACCAGCGCCGCCGCGGCCTCCATCTCGACCGTCATGCCCACCAGCATCTCGCGCATCATCGGGAGATCGCGCAGCGCGTGGCCGAACGCGCTGCGCTGCCAGGAGAAGATCGCAGACTCGAGGAACGAGCGGCGCATGATGCCAAGGCCCATCACGGCGACGCCGAGCCGCGAGTCATTGACCATCTCCATCATGCGGTTGATCCCTTGGCCGTCGCGCGCCGTGCCGCCGCTGCCGGCGAGCAGGGACGCTTCGGCGTCGATGAAGTCAACTTCGGCGGTGGGCACCGCGCGGGTGCCGAGCTTGTCCTTGAGGCGGCGAATGGAGATGCCGTTGCGGGAGCCATCGTGGCGCAAGCGCGGCACCAGAAACAGCGCGACGCCGCGCAGCCCGTCGGCGCCGCCGTCGGGGCGGGCGAGCGTCGCGATCGCGCTGGCATCGACATTTGAGCAGAACCACTTGGAGCCGTTCAGGATCCAGCGATCGCCGTCGCGGCGCGCGGTGGTGGTGAGCGTGGCGAGGTCGGAGCCGCCGGTTTTCTCGGTCATGAACATCGCGCCGTCCCATGCGTCGTCGAAGTGCTCAGCGGTGAGACGCGGCATGAACTCGCGCTGCACCTCCGGCGCCGCGAAGCGGCGCACCAGGCCGATCACCCCGCTGGTCATGCCGACCGAACAGAGCATCCCAATCTCGGCCTGCGACAGCATGTAGTTGAACGCGATCCGGATCACCTCGGGCAGGTGGCGGCCGCGGCGGCGCGCTTCATTGTACAGACGTGGGCCGCTTAGGCCGGCTTCCCAGAGGTCGCGCTTGGTGGCGAGCGCGCCGGGATGGTGGCGCACTTCGTCGAGCGGATCGCCCCAGCGGTCGAACTTGACAAGTTCGGGTGGATGCTTGTCGGTGACCTCAGCGCGCGCGGCGACCGGACCGCCGCACAGCGCCCCGAACTTGCGCAGCTCCGGCTCGAGCCAGTCGAGATCGGCGGGGTCGAGCAACCGGCGCATCAGAAATTGCAGGTTGGGATCGATGTCGTACCAGTTAAGTCCGATTGCGCTCTGGAATTCCGCGTAGTCGATCATGGCCGGGTCTCCCGCTGCTGCAAGGCGCCACAGATTGGAGGCATGGCGGCGCCGCTCTCGATTCAAAAGTTACTCGCGCGCGTGCAAGCTGTCCATCGGAGCGCCGGATTCTCCGCACCGCGGCTACTTTTGGAACTTGCGAAAATCCGGCGTGCGCCGCTCCATGAACGCGTTGCGTCCCTCCATGGATTCTTCGGTGCGGTAGTAGAGTCCCAGCGAGATTCCGCCCATCGCTCCGATTCCTTTGATGTGGTCGGTTTCGGCGTTGAACGAGGCCTTGGCGATCCTGATCGCGGTAGGGCTCAAGGCCAGAATCTCGCGTCCCCAAGCGCGTGCCTCGTCCATCAACTGCGCGGCGGGCACCACCTTGTTGACCAGGCCCATCTCCAGAGCTTCCTGCGCCGAATACTGGCGGCACAGGAACCAAATCTCGCGCGCTTTTTTCTCGCCGACCAGACGTGTCAGGTAGGCGGTGCCGAATCCGGGATCGACGCTGCCAACCCGCGGGCCGACCTGGCCGAAGCGGGCGGTATCGGCCGCGATAGAAAGGTCGCAGATTATGTGGAGGACGTGTCCGCCGCCGATTGCGTAGCCGTTGACCGCGGCGATAACAGGCTTCGGAATGTCGCGGATGACTTCGTGCAGCGCTTCGACGTCCATCCCGCCGCGATAGCCTCCACCGCTGCGCACGGCTTGATCACCGCCCGAGCTGAAGGCGCGGTCGCCGGCGCCGGTCAGAATCACCACCCCGATCGAGCGGTCTCGCCAGGCGTCCCTAAAGGCCTCCACCATCTCGTCCACGGTCTCACCGCGAAAC
This sequence comes from Candidatus Binatus soli, assembly GCA_002479255.1. Taxonomy (GTDB): domain Bacteria; phylum Desulfobacterota; class Binatia; order Binatales; family Binataceae; genus Binatus; species Binatus soli. The sequence goes on from DLMJ01000007.1 coordinate 26,984, forward strand.
GCGTTACGGACCTCCGGACGGTTGATTGCGATGGTGGCGATCCCGTCTTGCTTCTCGTAGATGATGTCCTCAAATGCCATCTGCGTCTCCTTCAGCCGCGGCGCACGCGACCTTTGCGCCACGACGTCTATGCTATTGCAATTCCACAGCTAGCGGGCGAAGGCCGCCTTCAAGGCGTCGGCGGCTTGCCGCAGGCCCTCTTTGCCTTTGTCGAGCGCGTCGGCGAAGCTGACGAAGGCGTGGGTCACGCCTTCGTAGCGCGTACAGGTGACGTTGACGCCGGCGGCGATGAGGCGCTCGGCGAATCGCTCGCCTTCGTCGCGCAGTGGATCGTGGCTGGCAGTCAGAACGAGTGCTGGCGGCAGGCCCTTCAAGTTTTTCGCGCGCAGCGGGCAGGCGTAGGGATTATTTTTTTCGACGCCGGGGTCGAGGTAATTTTTCCAGAACCATTCCATGTCGGCGCGCGACAGCACGTAGCCGTCGGCGGCGAATTCCTTCTGCGACGGCGTGTCGAGCGCGCAATCGGTGACAGGATAAAGGAGCAACTGGAACTTGATCGCGGGACCGCCGCGATCGCGCGCCATCATCGAGACCACCGCGGCCAGATTTGCGCCCGCGCTGTCGCCGCCGACCGCCATCCGCGACGCATCCGCGCCAAGAGCGGCCGCGTTTTCGGCTACCCACTTCGTGGCCGCGTAGCAATCCTCGGCGCCGGCCGGAAAAACGTGCTCGGGCGCGAGCCGGTAATCGATCGACACGACCACGCATCCCGCACCGTTGGCGAGCGCGCGGCAGACGTGGTCGTGACTCTCCAAATCTCCGAGCACCCATCCGCCGCCGTGGAAATAGACCATCACGCCCATCGGCGGACTGGCCTCGGGGGTGTAAACCCGCACTGCGATTTGACCGTTGGCGCCCTGAATGTGGCGATCCTCGACGCGATAGATGGCAGGCGCCGGAGTCGGATTCGCCTCGATCAGCGCGCGCATCTTGGCCCGCGCCTGCTCGGCAGTTTCTGCGCGCAGGAACATCGGGCCCGCCGCGTTGAACGCGTCGAGTATGATTTTCATCTGGGGGTCGAGGGTGCTTGCCATGCAAACTCTCCTTGGACCGCTCGTGATCGACAGTGCCCGGCGACGATCCAGAACTCAGCGAGATACTTAAGTTAGGCGGGCCTGATAGGCAAGCGCCGGCGCGCGCCGCTAGTTCGCGAAACGGTGAAAGCGGGCGCGCCAATGCGCGCGGAACCAGGGCTCGCCGTCGCGCGTGCCGTACACGTCGGCGTTGACCATCATGTCATCGCCGCCGATCCGGCAGTCGAGGTTGGTGGCTTCGTCAACCGCAAACGTTGCCGATCGTGACAAGCCATCGCTGTGGGTTTTATATTCGTCGAAATATAGCCGCGAGCGCATCGCCGCGTAGGCGCGGCCGTCGGTCGTAATCGGCACCACGTTGCCATGCGGATTGACAATCTTCTCGCTCGGCGCGACGCCGGTCTCGGTAAACGTGAGCGTGAACGGCTGATCGCGGACGCGTTTGTAGCACAGCCGGTAGGTCTTCGGGGTCCAGAAACCGATTTTGTGCGCGCCCGGTTCGCGCCTGATCCAATCGAGTTGATTCACCTGTCCATCCCAGCATCCGCGGAACACGGCAGGCAGAGCAGGAAGCGCTTGCGCCGTCATCGGCGCGACGTTCACGGGAGCAGGCGGGGGAGATGGGACGGGTTGGAGCTGCGCGGGCGCAGGCCTCCACAATTCCTGCGGCAGCAATTGAATCGTGTCGCCATTATCCCCGCCGGAGGGCGCCCACGAGGTCGGCGGCGGCGCCGGACGCGTTGGAATATTCGGCTGATTCTGCTGCGCGGGTCCGGGGACCTCGAGCGTTGACTGCGCGCGAGCGGACCGAATCCCAATCGAAGCCAGTCCGCAGGCGAGCGCACATAATATAAGAGTGCGGGTCCGCATCGAGCAACTATTCTATTATACTTGAATGCATATCGAGTGCCGCGGATTCTGGCGACTGCGCCGTAGATTGACCGCGAAGCGACAGCTACCATCGGGAAAAGTTCGCAACAGTTTCCCATCAATGCCGGCCGAGGAAGATGAGCGATCAGAATGTGAATTTCGAAGCAGCGTGGGCGATCAGCCAGGCGCCGGCGACCGGACGCCGCGCCCAGGCGCATCGATTGGCCAATGCGATGCGGCGGGTGATCGACCACTTGGTGCAGGTCGCCGCGCCTGAGGAAGACTTGTCAGCCGCCGCCGACGCGTTGGAGCGCTACGCCCGGCGTTTGTCGAAATATCCGATCTCGCGCAGCTACGAGGGGTTTGCCGAGAGCGCCAACGCCGGCGACCCGCGCGCGTTCTTCGATCACAGCCCGCTGATTGGAATCGCAAATCCGCTCGCGCCGCCGATTCGGCTGGCCGTGCTCGGCGACAAGGTCGAGGGCCGCGGGACGTTCGGCGTCGCATATGAAGGTCCGCCGGGACACGTGCACGGAGGATTTCTCGCCGCCGCGTTCGACGAGGTGCTCGGAATGGCGCAGTCGCTGACGGGTAATCCCGGCATGACGGGGACGCTTACGATTCGTTACCGGCGGCCGACGCCGTTGCTGACCGAGCTTACCTTCGAGGCGTACGTCGATCGCGTCGAGGGGCGCAAGATATTCACCCATGGAACATTGTCAGCGAACGGTCTGCTGACGGCAGAAGCCGAGGGACTGTTCATCGCAGTCGGGCAGGAGCGCTTCGCCGCGATGGCGGCGCTGGTCACCGACCGCGCAAATTTGGAGGATGAAAAAAATCCGCGGGAAAGACCGCGCCCGAGAATTAAGGATTAGGCAGTAGCCGGAGGGAACCTATAGTAAGGACTACTCAATTGAGCATGCGCAGCATTAGCGCGTGTATCGCGATATACTATCGAGAGAGTAATAAGATCGCGAATCAATTGGCGACTGGCTATTTGCAGTTCACGCTTATGACTACACGGCGGCCTTCCCCGCAGATGGGGAAGGCCGCTTGCGGCGTCGCCGTCGGATGCATGGCCGACCGAGATTACCGCTCGGCCTTTGGCCTCTTGTAGTAGGGCTTGGCGGGACCCGCGATTATCGCAATCGCAATAGCCACTCCCGCCACCAATGATATTGCTTCCAGCAATGATACTCCCATCATTTTGCTCCTAATTCACCTTCTCGTGCGTGGTACGCGATGCATCGATTTAGAGGCCCACGAACGAGAGAACGATGTACGCCAGCGTCAGGAATGCGAACGCCGCACCGGGCAATTCGCTGAGCAGACTGTTTTGCGCGATACGATTGGCGGCGACAGTCTCGGTCTGCTCCCTTATCTGCTGAAAACCTGCGAATCTCTGACTAATCGTGGTAGCAGCCATTTTCCTTGCCTCCTGTAAAAATTCGTCGTCAGCATGGGTAGAGCAAGGCCGATGCCAAGGACCGAAGCGTTTATTTCATTGGATTATTTCCGACAGATACAGTCTTGATTATTTGCGATTCGCAAAATATTTGCCGCGAGTCGCGAAACCTCCGCCATTTGCATAGAGGCCGTCGCTCAAGTCGGCTCATCGATGCGAAGCAGCCGAGCGACTGCATGCAGCGCGATCACGTCGTCAAGATTGCAGCTATTGTTACGAACGCGTTACGGACGCGGCGGCATCGCGATGGCTCCCACGGCGTACACGACGGCCCGAAGTCGAGCAACGTGTAGGTGTGGGTCATTAGCCGTCCGACGCGCGAGCGCCAGTTTGGGTTGACCGCGTGGCCGGACTCGGCCTTTAATGCCCGTCATGGTTGGAATTGTTTCTTACGGTTCGTACGTTCCGTACCGACGCCTCAAGCGCTCCGCGATCGGCGCCGTCCTCGGCACGCCCGCCGGCAAGGGCGAGCGCGCAATAGCGAGCTTCGACGAAGACAGCGTATCGATGGCGGTCGAGGCGGTTCGCGACGCCCTCAAAGCCGCGCCGCCCGGCGACGTGCAGGCGCTCATCTTCGCAACCACGACGCCGCCCTACGCGGAAAAACTCAGCGCCGCGGTGATCGGCGCAGCCGCGATGCTCCCGGCGGAAATTCGCGCATCGGATATGACCGGCTCGGTCCGCGCCGGATTGTCTGCTCTGCTGCAAGGCGCCGATGCGATTGGCGGCGGCGCCAAGCGCGCGCTCGTCGCGATCGGTGATTGCCGACTGGCAGCGCCCGAGGGCAAGGCCGAGCAGACGAGCGGCGACGGCGCGGTCGCTTTCGTGCTCGGTTCGGAGGGCGTGATCGCCGAAATCGAGGCGAGCGCCTCGCTGACGCGCGAGTTCCTGGACAGCTGGCGCGCGCAGGGCGAGCGTTTTTCGCATTCATGGGAAGAGCGCTTCACGCTGACGCAGGCGCATTCTCCGCTGCTCGGTACGGTGATCAAGAACGTGCTGGAGAAGGCGAAAGTCGCGCCGGGCGATCTGTCGAAGGTAATCCTCGACGCGCCCAACGCCCGCGCGGCCGACGAAATCGCGCGTGCGCTCAAGATCGATCCCGCCAAATTATCAGATTCATTTGCCTTGACGGTCGGACAAACCGGCGCCGCGCACGCGGGCCTGATGCTCGCGGCCGCGCTGCCGTCCGCCAAGCCGGGAGACAGGATACTCGTCGCGACGGTGGCCGACGGCGCCGATGCGATTTTGCTCCGCGTCACGCCGGCCAACGCCGGCTTCAAACCGGTGCGTTCTGTCGGCCGCATGATCGAGTCCAAGGGCGACGTGTCTTACGCCAGCTATCTCAAGTGGCGCGAGATTCTGCCCACCGAACCGCCGCGACGTCCGGATCCCGACCGGCCCGCGGGACCGCCGATGATGCGCTCGGAGAAATGGAAGTTCGGTTTTGTCGGTTCGCGATGCACCAACTGCGGGACTCCACAGCTTCCGCCGCAGCTGGTCTGCGTGAAATGCCATCAGCGCGGCAAGATGGAACCCTATGGATTCGCCGACCGCACCGCAAAAATCGCCACCTACGCAATCGATCGCCTCGCCTATTCTCTCAATCCGCCGACTGTCAACGTCGTGATCGACTTCGCCGGCGGCGGCCGCTTCGTGTGCGAGATGACCGACTGCGAACCCGACAAGGTCGCGATCGGCGACGAAATCGAAATGACGTTTCGCCGGCTCTTTACTGCCGCCGGCGTCAATAACTATTTCTGGAAAGCGCGCCCCAGGCGTTAAGGCCGAGGAGAACATCAATGGCAAGCAAAGGAATCAAGGACCGCGTCGCGATCGTCGGGATGGGATGCACCAAGTTCGGTGAGCTTTGGGACAAGGGGACGGACGACCTCCTTGTGGATGCCGCGTACCAGGCCTTTGAATCGGCGGGCATCGAGCCCAACGACGTTGACGCGTACTGGCTCGGCACCATGGCGTCGGGAATCTCGGGCCTGACGCTCTCCGAGCCGCTCAAGATTCAGTACAAGCCGGTCACTCGCGTCGAAAATATGTGCGCGACGGGATCGGAGGCGCTTCGGCAGGCGTGCTACGCGGTCGCGTCGGGCGCGTTCGACGTCGCGATGGCGATCGGCGTCGAGAAGCTCAAGGACTCGGGCTACTCGGGATTGGTGATCAACAATCCGCCCAACGACGGCACCGAGGGCAGCATGACAGCGCCCGCGTCGTTCTCGCTGCTGGCGCCGGCGTACTTCAAGAAGTACGGACTCGACCCCGACAAGGGCAAGGACGTGCTGACGCGGATCGCATGGAAGAATCACAAGAACGGCGCGAAAAATCCCAAGGCGCAGTTCCAGAAGGAAGTGTCGCTCGAGACAATCAAGAACTCGCCCAAGATTGCCGACCCGCTCGGAATCATGGATTGCTCGGGCGTGTCCGACGGCTCCGCGGCGGCGATCGTCGTCCGCGCCGAGGACGCGCACAAGTACTGCAAGAATCCCATCTACATAAAGGCGTTGTCGTTCATCGCGGGGCCGGCGGAAGGACCGCTGTCGCAGGACTACGATTTCACGACCTTCAGCGAGGTCGTCGCCAGCGCCAAAGACGCGTACGCCCAGGCCGGCATCACCAATCCTCGCGAACAAATCAGCATGGCCGAGGTCCACGATTGCTTCACGCCCACCGAACTCGTGCTTTACGAGGATTTTGGCTTCAGCCCGCGCGGGACCGCATGGCAGGACGTGATGGACGGGTTTTTCGATCTCGAAGGCAAGCTGCCGGTCAATCCGGACGGCGGTCTCAAGTCGTTCGGCCATCCGATTGGCGCGTCGGGCCTGCGCATGATGTACGAGATGTGGCTGCAGATACGCGGTGAGGCGGGACCGCGTCAGATCAAGAATCCGAAACTTGGACTGACGCACAATTTAGGCGGCGCGCCGGGCCGATGCGTCAGCTTCGTGTCGGTGGTCGGCAGCCAGGTCGGATAGTCGGAGCGCGTCTCTTTCCTTGATCGATAAAAACGGCCGGCATCGTCGAATGCCGGCCGTTTTCTTTGCGCGACTACGATGCAGAACGCCGCTCCATTACTCAAACGAATAGCCACCGGCGTAGTCATTTTAATATGTGTTCTATACGCCGGCGAATTTATTTCAGTTAAGTATAGAATTCCCGCGAGTCGAGAGCCTTTCGGAACCGTGCAGATCAATAAGTATTACGCGGTGCCTCAGAAGAACGGCAAGACCGAGTTCGAACCGGGCGAGCCGGAGACGCAGACCTGTGTCAACACGATATTTCCGCACCTGGGTTACAGTCCGTGCTGGTACGTCAAACGGCATAGAAACCAGCAGATAAATCTCTGACGCCGCGCCCCAGGCAACTCCCCTGCCAATCAAACCGGCCTCATCCTTAACTCGGAGGCGCCCAGGTTAGTGCGCCATTTAGCTTAAGCAGATTCGATCACAGGCATCGCGTCCGGGCCATCGGGAACATCCGTTCACCCGAAGCCGGTTCGCCCCGACCGCCACGCTCATCGCGGCGTGCGCCGCGTCCACCGTGACCTGAGCGGCTTCCCCGTCGGCGGGGCAGATTACCTGCAGGGGCTTTTTGAAGTCCGCGAAGGCAGTGATTGAGGCGGTGATCGAGGCTTTACGCACGCCGGTAAGCGAGCGTTCCAAGGCCTCCATGGTCTGGCGGTATCCTTCCTCGATAATACGCGAGTAAACCTTCCATTCGAGCATGCCGACTTCCGGCAGGCGCGGGTTGATGATCAGGTCCGCGTGGGTGCGCTGATGTCTGAGCAGCGCGTCGCTGCTTACAGTGCCGGCCCGCATTAGCAAACTAATGATATTGGGTGCGCCGCCGCGCTGTGCGCGCAGTAAGCGCCAGAGCGTCTGCTCTTCGAGATCGTCGAAGTGCGATTTGAGCGGGTGATCCTGTCCCACATCGACACCGACCACCAGCCCGCGATGCATCGTGCTCATCACGTCCACCGGCAGGTTGTTGAGCACTGCTCCGTCGGCCAGGAAATGACCATCCGCGGTGACCACCGGTGTTAGGACACCCGGCAAGGACGCGCTTGCGCGCAGCGCCCGCCATAGTGGTCCGAAACGATGAGTCACCTCGAGCCCGGTGGTCAGGTTCGTCGAGGTACAGTAGAACGAGTGCCAGCACTCCTCGATCAGAGCATCGCCGAATAGCTCGCGCAGGCTGCGTGAGAGCTTGCGTCCCCGGATCAAGGCGAACAGCGGAAGCGTATAATCGTTGAGCGGATTGGTGTCGACCAAAGCGCGGCGCAGATGAGCGATCATCTGAGGCTCGTCCCATTCCAGCGCCGCCGCGGCTGCGATGATTGCGCCCATACTGGTGCCACCAAAAAGATCGAGCGGAATGCCGGCAGCGCGAAACGCGCGTAGCACCCCAATATGGGCGAAGCCGCGCGCGCCGCCGCCGGAAAATACGATCCCCATCGAGCGGCCGGAAACCAGGCGAGCCAGCCGCGCGAAGTCATCCGCGTTGCCTTCGCGCACGTGGATAGGGAACCCCGCTCTCAAGCACTGGAGCATCTGTTCAACCTGGAACACGGCCCGCCCTTGTGAAGCGTGCACGACTACCAGATCAACCATTTCGGGGCTGATTCGGCGGGGCACCAGCCCGGCGATTTGCAACTCGGTAGGCGGACTGCAAACCGCATCGGCGACCAGGATGACGCGGTCAGCTTGACGCATGCATAAACTCGTCCATTGTGAAGCCGCCGGGTCGGCTTGATACAGGAGCAGATCGTGCGCTTCCTCGACGGAAGTAAACCACTCGCTGCCGCGATCCGACGAACTGCCGTCGGCCACGAACGCTCGAACTCCCAGGCCCTTGAACGCGGCTGCCAACTGGCGCGTGAAGTCGCCCGCCAGAGGACCGGGCCCGAGCGGAACGAGAGCAAGCGTGCGCGCGAGGGGCAGCGATCGCCGGCCATGCGAGGTCTCGCGCAAACGCTTGACCAGCAGCCGAGTCACGAAGCTGAGGATACGCGGATGACGGTCGACGAGGCGTTCGAAGGCGTCCCTTTTCAGGCCGACCAGTTCCGCGTCGCGCAAGGCCGCGACAGTAGCGGCGCGAGGGTCGCCTGAAAGCAGCGCCATTTCACCTACCGTCTCGCCGGGAGTAATCTGCGCTACCGTCATCACATCGCCGTGCGCGTCGGTAGCCAGCACGCTCAGCCGTCCCGACAGGACGATGTACAGAGCGTCGCCCAACTCGCCCTCGACAAAAAGAACCGAGCCTGCCGGGAGGCCGATCCAGAGCATTTCCGCCGCGAGCGCATCGATCTCGTGCTCGTCGAGATCCTCGAACAGTTCAAGCGCGGCTATCCTCTCGCGCAGAGAGCCTGTGGCCGCTCCCAACTGCTGTGTGTCGTTGAGTTGCGAGCTCATGAGATTCGATCAGTGGTCGCCCCCCCCGTGTTCAGAAAGCGGTCATCCCAGCACGATGCCTCAACTCGGGTCGTCAGGCTTCGTCAAGAAGACCGTCAGCAACGCACAGGCGCACAGAAGCGCCATTTGTCCAAAACCGGCCATAAAAGCTTGCGGGGCGGCCTGTGCGGTCAGCGCCTCATACAACCGACCGTAACGCTCGGTCAGAGTAATTGTCAAATGTTGCGGATCGGCTGGACATGATCAGGCGGCTTACCTCGGTTCGTTGTCGGTTGACTGAGTAGCGGGTTTCGCCCCATCAGCGCGAACCCCGAGGAACTCGTTGTCCGGCCCAATATTCTGACGTGTCGCGGGGAACGGCGGCTCAAACTCGGCCAGACCGAACCGGCCGAGGTTGACTTTCGCGCGAGGGCTGGGGAGAGTCCGCGTGACATGGCGCAGACCGAAACCGTCACCGTCGTATTCACCGATCTGGTAGGCTCGACCGATCTGGCGGCACGGATCGGGCCCGACGCCTACGAAGCGCTTCGGCACTCACATTTCGAGGCGTTGCGCGCCGCCGTTGCAAAACACAACGGCGTCGTAATCAAAACTACTGGCGACGGCCTGATGGTCTATTTCGCAAGCGCCGCCGATGCGGTTGCAGGCGCGGTCGCAATGCAGCAGGCCACCGACGCACGCGCCCGCCGCGAACACGCACAACCCAAAATTCGCGTGGGCATGTCGCTCGGCGAAGCAACGCGCGAGGAAAACGACCTGTTCGGCCAGGTGGTCGTGGAAGCTGCGCGCTTGTGCGCCAAGGCGCTGGGCGGACAGATTCTAGCCTCCGAGGTGGTCCGCATACTCGCGCGAGGGCGTGGGCACAAGTTCACGCCGATCGGCGAACTCGAACTCAAAGGGCTCTCGGAGCCGCTGCCCACCTGCGAGGTTGCGTGGGAGCCGCTGGACGCTTCGGGTGCGATTCCGTTGCCGCCCAAGGTTGCGACCGCGCCCGCGCTGGGACTGTTCGGGCGCGCATCGGAGCAGGCGATAATCGCGCGATGCTGGGAGGCGGCCAAACAGGGGCAACGTCAGTTGCTCCTGTTTGGCGGCGAGCCGGGTATCGGCAAGACCCGGCTGGCGATCGAAGCCGCGCGGGCGGCGCATGCCGAAGGCGCGGCGGTGATGTTCGGCGCGTGCGACGAGGACATCACGATTCCCTACCGCCCGTTCGTCGAAGCGTTGCGCCATTACGTGGCGTACGCACCTGACGAAGTGCTGGCTGCGCACGCGAAGGAGCATCACGGCGAGTTGACTCGCCTAGTGCCCGAGCTGGCTCATCGCGTTGCCGATCTTCCCGAGCCCCAGAGCGCCGAGGCCGAGACCGAGCGCTACCTGATGTTCGAGGCGGCAACCGGGATGCTGGCGGCGGCCTCGCAGCCGAACCCGGTCCTTCTCATCCTGGACGATGTGCAATGGGCGGGCGCGCCGGACTTGCTGCTGCTCAAGCATATCGTGCGCTCAACGATTCCGATGCGCGTGCTGATCGTCGCCACTTATCGCGATGCCGAGCTGTCGCGGACCCATCCACTGACCACGCTGCTGGCCGACCTGCGGCGCGAGACGGGTATCGAGCGGATCGCGCTGCGGGGGCTGGATGACGAGGGGGTGGTGGCGTTGATCAGCGCGGCCGCCGGCCACGAGCTCGACACGGCGGGAATCGCGCTGGCGCATGCGATTCATCGCGAGACCGAGGGCAGCCCGTTCTTCGTCGGGGAGATCCTGCGCAACCTCATCGAGTCGGGCGCGATGTTCCGCGAGGGCGAGCGCTGGACCTATCGGGGCCATCTGGCGAGCCTGGGGATTCCACAGGGCGTGAAGGAAGCGATTGGGAGGCGGCTGTCGCGACTGTCGGAGCAGACCAACAAGGTGCTGAGCCTGGCGTCGGTGATCGGGCGCGGTTTCGACCTGGCGCTGCTGGCGAAGATCGCAGAACTGAGCGAGGACGCCATCCTGGATGCGATCGACGAAGCCAAGGCCGCCGTGCTGGTGACGGAAACGTCGGGAGAGACGGACCACTACGCATTCACGCATGCGCTGATCCGCACCACGCTGTACGATGAGTTGAGCGCCTCGCGCCGCGCACGACTGCATCGCCGGATCGGCGAAGCGCTCGAAGCGTTGGCAGGCGCCGGACCCGATGAGCGCATCGATGAGCTGGCGTATCACTGGCTGTCCGCGACCAGGGTCAGTGACCTGGCCAAGGCTATCGGCTATGCGCGGCGGGCGGCGGAAAAGGCGCTGGCCGGTCTCGCCTTCGAGGAGGCAGCGAAGTACTACGAGCAGGCGCTTTCGGTGCTGGAGCCGCGCGACCGCGACGGCGAACTGCTGCGATGCGATCTTTTGATCGCACTCAGCGACGCGCAACGCCGCGCGGGGAGTGGCAGTTATCGCGAGCCGCTGGCCAAGGCAGCCAAGTCCGCGCGCGAGCTGGGCGACGCAACGCGGCTCGCGCTCGCGGCGCTCGGCAACGCCCGGCTTGGGGAAGTTACAGCCAGTGCCAGCGCGGTCGACAACGCGCTGATCGCGCTTTACGAAGAGGCGATCGAGGCGCTTGGCCGCGATGACAGCGAGCTGCGAGCGCGCCTGCTGGCAGGCCTGGCGGTGGAGTTGCTTTTCATGCCGTTGCGGGACCGGCGGCAGCGGCTTTCGCGCGAAGCGGTCGAGATGGCTAGGCGACTCGGCGACAAGGCGGTGCTTTCCCATGCTCTCGCGGCGCGCACACTCGCCATCAATGACCCACTGACGCTAAGCGAGCGACTCATGCTGACGGCTGAACTGGAAACCCTCGCGAGCGGTTTCGGAAAAGTCGAGGAGCGCTGGGTTGCCGCGTACCATCGGGCCGGGGCGTTGCTCGAATCGGGTGATTTGGAAGCTGGAGAGCGAATGATCGCCCGGATTGGCGAACTTGCCACACAGTCGCACCTACCGTGGTTCGCGTATGGGGCGAGCTACGACCGAGCCATGCTGTCAATCATGCGCGGGGCACCCGATGCCGAGCAGCAGGCGTTCGCGTCGTTCGAGGTTGGCACCGCGGCCGGGCAGCCCGACGCAAGCCTGACGTTCGGCGTAGAACTCGCCCAGATTCGCTTTGATCAGGGCCGATGCAGAGAACTCACTGATGCGCTTCGTGCTACCGTCGAGGCGAATCCGCATATTCCGGGCTTTAGGGCGGTCTTGGCGCAATCTTACTGCGAGACCGACCAACTCGATGAGGCGCGCAAGGTATTGGAGCCCCTCGCCGCGACCGGCTTCACGATCCAACTGGACTGGACCTCGGCTGCCACGATGCTATTCCTCGCGTCTGCATCCGCGAATGTTCACGATCGGAATGCCGCGGCGCTTTTGTACCCGCTCCTGAAACCGGTTGCAGGTCAGGTCGGAGTAGTCGCTAGCAACGTCCTTTGTTTAGGATCGTTCTCGTACCCCTGCGGTCTCCTTGCCACCTGCCTGGAGCTCTGGGAGGAGGCCGAGGATTACTTCGAGCAGGCGCTCGCGATGAACGCGAAGATCGGCGCGCGGCCGTATCACGTCCGCACCCGGCGCGGTTATGCGAGCATGCTCCTCGATCGCAATCGGCCCGGCGATTGCGCCCGCGCCGCCGAGCTGATCGCCGCCGCGATGCCCGAAGCTGAGCAACTCGGCATGGCTCGCGAAATCGTCGTCCTCAACCGCCTGCGTCAACGCCTGAACTGAGCTCGCCACATAAATGGTAGCGTCGCGAAGTTGCTCGGGGGATTTATCGGCTATTCGTGTTTCGCCGCCGTCGATGGGCCCCAACTTAAGATACCCAGATCGGCAACGAAGATGGCGTAGAAAGATTTCACCAACACCAACTCGATTACAGTTGCGAGACTCAGTCCGCCGATTTGTGCGAAGCACAGCGGCCGCCACAACGGTCCGCCGTGAAGAGCCAGCGGCAGCAACGCCAGCACGGTTGCGCCCACCGTCACCATCACGGGGCGCAGCCGCTCAATCCCAGCATCGAGCAGTCCCTGAATGAGTTCCTCGCCGAGTTCCTGCCGTTCTTCGATGAACTCGAACAAGACGATTACGTGACTCACGATCACGCCGACCAGGCTTGCAATGCCCAGGAACGCCATGAAGTCGAATGGCGTCCCCGTCAGCCACAGCGCGGCGACCGCGCCGACGGCGCCATACGGTACGGCGGTGAACACCAGCCATGGTTTGACCAGATTGTTGAACTGCAAGACCAGCGCGATGAAGATCATCACCACCGATACTCCCAGCACAACCGCCAATTCGCCGAAGCCTTCTTCCTGCTTGGATTGTTCGCCGCCGATGACGATGCGATAGCCCGGAGGAAGCGCGGCGCGAAGCGCTTCGATTCTCGGTATGGCCTGCTTCATGACTTCCGACGCCAGCAGGCCCGGCGCTGGAAAGGCAGTTACGGTCATCGTTCGGAAATGGTCGCGGCGGACGATTCGTTCCTGGCTCATCTGGAAAGTCATCGGCGCCAGTGAATTGAGCGGCACGCGGCCGGTTCCGATCGTGGAATAGACGTAGAGGTTGGCTACATCCGCCAGCTGCGCGCGCTCTTCCTGCCGGAGGCGAGCGACGATGGGTATGTGCGAATCGCCGTCAAGAAGAGTTCCCACCTCCCATCCGCTGAGCCCGCCCGCGGCGGAGCGGGCTATATCTGAGTTGGTGACACCGGCAAGATTGGCACGGTCGGCGTTGATCGGCAGTTGCACGATGGGGCTCTGCTCCATCCAGTCAGTGCGAATGCGTTGAGCTCCGGGAGTTGAGCGGAGTACTTCCTCGATCCGGCCGGCGGTGCTGCGCAGCGTACTGATATCCGACTCTTCCTGCGCGGGATCAGCGTCGGCTTGGCCGAAGACGTGAACCTCGATTGGATAGAGTACCGGGTTGGTCTGTAACTGCCGCACGTCGAGATAGGCGCCCGGCACTGAATCCGACAGCGCGGTCTGCAGCGGACCGGCGAGTTTAGGCATATCGTTTTTGTCATGGACTTCGAGAATCAGTTGCGCGTAGTTGCTCTGCTGAGTTTCGGAAGCCGCCGAGAACCAGAAGCGCGGACCGCCGCCGCCTACGAAGCTGGTAATCGATTTCAGGATATCGCGCGGTTTGCCGTCGCGGCCCGGATGCTCGCGGCCGTAATCAGCGGCCACGCGACGCACGACCCGCTCGGCCTCCATCGCCGCCATGTTGCTATCTGAAATGGCAGCTCCATTCGGGAGCCATACATCTATATAGGAGAGATACTGTACGTCCTCGGGGAAGAAGGCACTGCGCAGTTGTGCGCCCATCAAGACACCGCAGGCGAGAAACAGCAAAGAACACGCGACGAATACCTTGCGATGTTCGAGCGCATAGTGGCCAAGCTTATAATAGAGACCCGTGATTCCGTGCGTGCGGCGATACTCAATTGGCGGAAGCGGTTCACCAGGGCGCATGAGGTAGTAGCCGAGTTGAGGTATGAAAGTCATCGACACGATTCGCGACGCCACCAGCGCGCAGGTCATAACAACCGGCAGGCTATAAAGGAACCTTCCCGTGTCGCCGGTCAGCATTAGAAACGGCAGATAGGCGACTATGTTGGTAATTGTCGCAAACAGGATCGCACGTTCCAGCTTGGTCGGACCGAGCCACGCGGCAATCGCGGCCGGCCGTCCCATACCGAGTTCATGTTTGATCGCGTCGCCCGCGACGACCGGATCATCGACGAGCAAACCCAGCGCAATGATGAGCGTTGCGATCGACACTTGTTGCAGGTCGATCCCGAGTATGTCCATCGCGCCAAACGTCATCGCGAGCGTGATCGGAATCGCAAGCGCGATCAGCAGCGCCGATCGCCACTCCCAAAAGCCGATCCACGCGACCATGACGACCAGCACTATCGCTTCGTACAGTGCGTCCATGAGCAGGTCGAGGTTCTCACGCACCTGACGCGGCTGATCGGAGGTTCGGGCGATAATCAGGTCTTCGGGGAGCCGGTTTCTCAGTCCATCGAGCGCCTGATCGACGGCGTTGCCGAACCCGCCGATTTGTTCGCCCGAGCGCATAAAAATCGCCAGCGTAATTGCGCGGTTGCGATTCCATCGCCCGTTTGCAGTGCGCGAGGTATAAAAGTTGAGCAGCTGCGGCGGGTTCTGATAGCCGCGCAAGACTTCAGCCAGATCGCGCAGGTAGAGTGGCGTGCCGGACCGGGACATCTGGACGATAACGTCGCCAATTTCGGATTCGTTCTTGAACTCACCGCTCGGATGCACGGTCACATCGGTGCCTCCCGCATCGATCATCCCGCCAGCCCGGGTGATGTTTCGCTCCGCGAGTATCACCCCGAGCCTGGAGGGTTGAATGCCATACGACGCAAATCGGCGTTGCGAGTAAGCCAGTTGCACCCATTCGGGCAGGACGCCCGAGCGCGAAACCTTCCCCACGTCGGGCAGGGCCTGGAGGGCGCGCTGTATGAGATCCGTGTAATGCTCGAGCTGACGATATGAGTATTTGTCTCCCGCCGCCGCATCCAACACCGACTCCGTATCCGCGGGATTGCGGATCAGTACGGGCGGCCAGGCATCGGGATGAATCGCCGGGAACACTGAGGTGCCGACGTGATCGGAGATGAATTTGCGCGTGATCTGCAGAAGATCGACGCTCGGAACGACCTCGGCGTCCAGTCCGGCGAATCCATTGCCGTCCAGGGAACGAATGTCGCGGGCGAAGTTTTGAGTTCCGAGATATAGCTCGAGTACGTCGCGCGCACGCACAACATTGTCGGCACCCATCGCCTCCGGGAACAATGTCACAAGCGAAACGCGCGATGTTTTTGCGTCCGCGCGAGCCGACTCACGGGCTTTCTCGATTGCCGACCGAATTGCGCGCGCACGCAACGCGAGTTCCACATCACCGATCTTGGGGCTTGCGACCGTGAGCATCAGCGCGGCGGTGTCGCCAAAACCGCTCTGAAACTGGATGGGCCCTGCTCCGCTCGGGAGATCGTTGATGCTGTTGAGCTTCAGATTTATATCGCTGAATTGCTTCTCGGAGTCGGTGACTTTCTCGCTTAGCTGAACATAAATGAACGCTACGCCGTCGAGTGTGACGGACCGAATGCCGTAATTGGTGCTGGCGCCGGCAGGATGGATGTACGAATTCTCGGCGATCTTCTTCTCGATTTTCCGCGTCACCAACTCCTCTATGGTCTCCGCCCGGACTCCGGGCCACGGGCAAATGGCGACCGCCTCGCGAATCGGGATGTCGGGGTCTTTGCGCTTGGGCATCCGCGAATAGCCAAGGATGCCCCACGCCATCACGCCAATCAGCAAAACCCATGAGATGGCGCGGTTCTCGACGAAGAAGCGCGCCGTGTTGTGCGTGGTGGCGATTATTTCGGAGTCGCTGCGATGTGCCATCAGGGAATGATCCTGACTTCGGCGCCGTCAGTTACCATCGTCGCGCCACGAATGATTACCCGGTCTCCAATCTGTACGCCCGAGGAGACCGTGATATCGTTGCCCACGATTTCGCCGAGATGAACCTTGCGCAGATGCGCCAGCGTCCTGGCGCCCTGCTCCTCGACGACATAGACAGCGAAATCATGGCGATCGTCAGGTGGACGGACGATCGCATTGAGAGGCAGTCTTGCGTCGGTGACGACCGGCGCAGACGCACCGATGATGCTGAGCGAAGCCACACTGCCCGTACGTATCCTGGCATCTTGGTTGGGGACGGTGATTTCTACATCGAAAACCCGCGTGGTCGGATCGGCATTCGGCGCGATGCGGGTTATCTTGCCATTCAACTGAACTCCGGGGATCGCTTCGGCGGCAAGTGTTTGCGACTGGCCCTCTTTGAGCTTGGCCACTTGAATGTCGGAGACGCCGAAGACCGCTTTCATTTCACTGGTATCGGCGACCTGGAAGGCCACCGTGTCCGGTTCCGCGAGGGAGCCGACTTCTATGCTGCGCCCGAGTATCACGCCGTCCATCGGCGAGTAGAGTTTGCAGTACCCGAGATTGATTTGCGCTTGCTTCAACGCCGCTTGCGACTGTGCGACCTCCGATTGCGCCGACTGGTACTGCTGCCGCGCCGCGTCGTACGTTGCTGGCGCGAGGATGTGCTCATCGAGCAATTGCGTATCACGATCGAAGTCACGCTTGGCCTTATCATTGGCCGCCTGCGCTCCTGTCAGAGCGGAGGCAGCTTGATTTACCTGAGCCTGATAGATTTCCGGCTTTACGGTCGCGAGCAGCTCGTGCTCTTTTACCGTGTCACCTCCCTGAAGGTCGCGCGCGCGGCCGTCGGCTCCCGACAGCTGCGCGATGGAATCTATATAGCCGCTGACCTGAAACTTGACCGGCACCTGCCGATCGGGCTGGAAGCTCGCGGTGTACGCCCCGGAATTGGATTCTTGCGCCGCACGAACCGTTAGGACGGTAACAGCTATCCGAGGCTGCTCCGGGTTACTATGGTTGCCGCATCCGACCGCGCCGACCATCGCACCGCCGATTAGCAATGCCAGCGACGTTCCAAGTCTCACGCTCGTACGCCCTCCCATCACGGGTTTCTCGTCGCACCGAGTCCAGAACGGCTATGTATGACGCGCAGAGTGTGCCAGAGAATTCGCACTCCACATCGGACAGCGAAAGTCGGTGAGACTTCCTTTCTCACAGATGCAGCGCTCTTGCGGCCGGCAAAAAAGCTGCGACACAGTAACCATATCGATGCGAAGTCGGCAAGCTTGTCGGTGCAGGGCGCTGTCTTAATTCGGGGCTGAGTGTCTGAGTTTCAGATGGCGAGTGTCTTAATTTCCCTTGAGGCGGGAGCCGTCGGTTGGGGCCATCCTCGGTGCCGGACCCTCGATTCCTAAAGCACGAGCTTTATCTGTCGCAATGCACTTGCCCGCATTCTGCATACGGTGGCGGGCAGCGGCATAGGCATCCGGGCTGATTCCCGTTTGCTTCGATAAATCTCCCCATGCTCGTTTCATCAGTGAGGTTTCTTCGGGGGTGTCTGAAGACTTTTTATCGGCTTCGCAATCACTCAAGTTTTGCCAATAGGTAAAGGCCTGCCATTTGGCCAACGGGGCGTCGAGCACTATTTGAACCGCTTCAGAATCGCACTTTTTCTGCTGGATCGTTGTTAACGAAGATTTAGAACACTGCGGATCAAGGTGACTGGCCTGAGGAGGAAGGATCAGATACCAGCCCACAAGCGCGAGCGCGGCGGCGTGGCGGGGTTTCACGGTCGCGGCCATGCGACGGGGTGGCCGGCGAAGGTCAGGACGCGCGAGAGATGCTCGGGGTTGAGGCCGTCGCAGATCTGCGCAACCCACAGGCAGAAATCGATCAGATCCTGGTCGATCCGATCTTCGGGCGGACGCGGCTCGTAGCGGTTCCAGAAGCCGTAGACCATCGCCATCGACGGGCGGCCGCGCCCCAGGTCCGCGAGTTCGAGCGCGTACAGATGGCCGTTCTTCGATCGCCAGTAGACCATCCCCGCGCGCTTGCCCGCCGCACGTTCGAGCGATTCGGCCACTTCAGGCCGCGTGTCCAGCTCCTGCTCCCAGAGGAGAGGGTCGGCGCGCAAGCCGGCGAGTTCGTCCGCGCTCGGCGTCACAAAGTTCATACGCGATTCCCCGCCGCGGAATTGAGAAACGGGATGATTGCGGCGACCAGGTCGGGTCCGCGGTCGTCCTGGAGAAAATGCGAGGCCCGCTCGAACAGGATCGGCCCCTCGGCGTGCGGCATCAGCTCCTTCAACCGATTCGCGTACTCGATCGGGAAGACGGCGTCCTCCGGCGCCCACAGCAGCAGGGTCGGCGTGCGGGCCAGCTCGGGCAGTCGGCGCTGGATCATCGTCATGTCGGCCCATCCGCGGTCGCCCTCGCGAAGCGGGATCGTCCTCGGCCAGGTAAGCACGACGTGATCGGAATCGGGTTCGTCGAACACGTGGTGATAGCCCCGCTTCTGCGCGTCCGTCATCCCGCGCCTGGTTATCGCCGAAGGTCCCGCATGGGAGAGCACCTTGAAGCGCTTCATCAGGAGTTGACCGATTAGCGGCGCATGCCAGGTAGTCCACGGGAGCGGCGACTGATGGAACTTGCCGACGTAATCGGTGTAAAGCCAGGTGTTCATGAGGACCAGTGCGGCGAGTCGATCGAGTCTTTGCAGAGCCGCTCCCACGCCCTGCGGGCCGCCCCAGTCCTGTCCGACGATCACGAAGCCGCGCAGATCGAGCTGGTCGATTAGCGAGACCAGGTCGGCGATATGATGGGCCAGCGTAAGCGCGGCGTCGACGCGCGGATGGTCGGAGTAGCCCGACCCGATCCAATCGGGAACAACGGCGCGGTAGCCCGCTTTGACCAGCGGGTCGAGGAAGTCGCGGTAGAGGAATCCCCACGTGGGATTTCCGTGCAGGAGCAGCACGGGCCGCGCGCCACGGCTCCCCTCGTCGAGGTAGGCCATGTTGCGGCCGTTGACGCGCAGCGTTTTCTGCTCCCATGGGAAGAGCTCTCGAAGCCATGCGGGCTTTTGCTTCATGACGGATGGAACCGGAATTTCCATTGGGTCTCCGATATCATCAACTCATAGCGGTCAGTCCCTTTGCCGAGGTTCCCGCGCGCTCGAAATACTCAGCCGCGGCGCGAAACGCAGCCGCCGTGCGCTCGAACGTGTCGAAGGTCGCCAGTCCGCGCTCGCGTGCAAGCGCGCTTGCGCTGGCCGCGATTCCAGCGCGCACGTCGGGCGGCACGTGCTGCGATTCGGTCGCGAGCGCGAACGGCTTGTGCGCGCGCTGTGCGAAGCGGGCGAGCCGATCCAGCAGGGGGATGTTGTCCTTGACGTCGATCGGGCGTCTCAAGCCGCCAAATGCCAGTCCCGGCCTGAACTCCATCACGATCGCGTCGACCGCCGGATCGCGGTCGAGAATGTCGAGTACGCGATCGACATTATCCTGGCCGCCGGCCGCGCGGGGTCCGAGCGTCCACGCGGCGTCAAGCGGATTGCGGTAGCTGCCGCCGATCACCTGGAAGAAGCTCTTGAACTCGGCGTACGAAGCTTCCGACAAGGCCGGAACTTCGAGCCCATAACTCGCAAACGTGTCGCTGATCACCACCGACTGTCCGCCGGTCATCGCGACCAGCGCCATCGCGCGGCCCCTCACGGGCCGGGCGCGGGTCAACAATTCCATCGCGTCCAGCATCGGTTCGAGCCCCGCCACTTCGACCGCACCGCTCTGACGCATCGCCGCACGCCATCCGGCCGCCGGGGTCGCGAGCGATCCGGTGTGCGAAAATGTCGCGCGGGCGCCCGAGTCCGTCACGCCGCCCTTCCAGACCAGCACCGGGACGCGCGCCGTTGCGCGCTTCAGGCTCTCGAAAAAGCGCCGTCCGTCGCGCACTCCCTCCAGGTAGATTCCGACCGCGCGCGTCGCGGTGTCGGAGGCCATCACGTCGAGGTAGTCGGCGGCCTCCAGCACCAGCGCATTACCGATCGACGCCGACATGCCGACCTTGATTGCGCGTCCCGGAGCCTGCATGCAGAAACTGATTGCGTGCGTTCCGCTCTGCGAGATGAAGCACACGTCGCCCGGTTCGCCCGCGCGCAGGTTCGCGGAATTGAGCAGCCCCAGTCCCGGGTTGCACAGGCCCATGCAGTTGGGGCCGACCAGCGCGATGTCCGAGCGCGAAGCGACCTTTTTCAGTTCCGCTTCGAGTTCCACTCCGATCGGATCGCCGGTTTCGGAAAAACCGGCGGTGAAGAATCCTACGCCTGCGACCGCGGCCGCGGCGCATTCGGCAAGCGTCTGCGGCGCGACCTTTCGCGGAACGGACGCGATCGCGTAGTCGATCGGTTCGCCGATCTCGGACACGGCGCGGAAGTTCCTGATGCCGAGCGCCTCGATCGCGGCGCCTTCCTTTGCGTCGGGCTGCACCGAAAAGCGCTTGCCTTTGAAGTTATCGAGCGCACGGAGCCACATGAAATCGCGCGAGGCGCGATCGCCGATCACAACGGCAGTGCGCGGCTTGAGGGCGCGCCGAAGTTTTTCCTGGCGGCGAGCTTGAAGCGCTGCCGCTTCTGCGGCCGGCAATTGCCCGTGCGCGGCGTCTTTGACCTCGCGCTCGAGCAGAATGCGGGCGTCGAGCACGCTCAGCCCCGACGCATAGGCGGCGATCGGGTTCAGGTCCATTTCCCTGATTTCCGCGCGACGCGCGGCGAACTCGGATATCCGGACCAGCAATTCCGCGATCGCGTCGCGGTCAACCGCCGCCCCGCCGCGCACACCGTCAAGCAGCGCAGCGCCGCGCAGCTCCGCGAGCATCGCGCACGCCTCGCGCTTGTCGATCGGCGCGATCCGGACCGCGGTGTCCTTGAGCACTTCAACGAACACTCCGCCGAGACCAACCATCACCATCGGACCGAACTGGGGATCGCGCGCGATGCCTGCGAGCAGTTCCAGTCCCGCCGCCGCCATGGCCTGCACCGCGACGCCTTCGAATCGCGCGTCGGGAGCCTTTTGCGAGAGATTTGCGCGAATGCGCTCGAAGGCCTCGCGCACTTCGACCTTCGAAGCGAGGCCCAGCGCGACGCCGCCGATGTCGCTCTTGTGCGTGACATCCGGCGAAAGCACCTTGAGCACGACGGGGAAGCCGTGCCGCTCGGCCGCTGCCGCCGCTTCGTCGGCGCTGCGGGCCGGCTCGGGCATCTGGGTTGCGATGCCGATCGCTTCGAGGATCCGCTTGGATTCGATTTCCGAAAGCGCGCTGCGGCGCTCGGCCGCAGCATGCGCGATGATTTCGTCGACGATGTTCCCGTTCACAACTTCCGCCTTATAATCGAGAGTTTGGGTTGATAAAAATCCAGCCAGCCCAGCCGATCTTTTGTACCAGTTGATAAGTTAGTCCGGGTCGCATTTGCAAGCGCGATCGTGTCGAACTGGATGACGACGTTTGCGCGGTGAGCCGGTGCGGCGAAGGTTGTGCGGCAGAGCATAGAAGTGGCGCGAGCGAACCCCGTCAACCACGCAGCGTGAATAACGGAACACTCCTCTCTGTCAGCAGTGATTGAAGGCCGAGCGCCAACTCATTCAGCTTCGCCGAGCGTCGTCATCGCGGCGGTCGCCGGCTCAAGCCAGAATCGGATCTGATCGTAGACCGCAGAATGGTTGAGAAGCCGCAGGTGGGTCGTCATCCCCAAGTGGCTCTTGTTCGCGGCTCGAAACGAAACGCGTCTCGTGGGCTGCACGGCGCGACCCAAGGCGCTTGGAAATCTCACCAGCATGTCTCCGAGAATGAAGCCGAGCGGATCGCTCGGGCTTTCCGTCACGGTTGCGGCAACGAAGTAGTGCGCCGCAGAGTCGAGAAACGGGATGTCATGGCGATTGTCCTCCAGCAGAGCGTCAGCATCTCGTCCCTGCCAATCCTCCTCGACCAGATAGCCAAAGCGCAGGTCTTTGATCCCGTCGCTGCGGCCGTTGACGATGTTCGCGATCGGCCGCGTCAGGTCGGACAGGTTCAAGATCCATCCCATCACGTTCCCGAGCTTCTCGAGCGGCGCTCCAAGATGCGGGGCGCCGAGGCAGAAGATATGGCGAACGGAACCGATCCAGCCGTTTCGACGTTGCTTGCCCTGATGGCACCCACTTCGCGCGACCAGCCCGCCCATACTGTGGCCGACGAGAACGATCTCCTCCACAACGACGGGCCATGCGTTGATCAGCTCTTCCATTTTCTCGGCCAGTAGCGCGCCGTTTTCCGAAACGTGGAGACCGGAATTGTAGCGGAGATAGAGCGGCGTGTAGCCGAGGTCTTGCTCAAGAAGCGATCCGTAGGTCGTCTCGCGGTCGCCGTATTGTTCTTCCGAGTAAAACCGCCACATCTGCTCGTTGCACGAGAGACCATGAACGAACACGGCGAGCTTTCGGGTGGCGCCCGGGTATGTACGGCGCAGAGTCTCGGCGTCCAGGGCGACGGTTCGACCCTCATGACGAAACTCCATGCGGGTCCGCAAACCGTTTCTATTCCGTTCCAGATGGTCGCCCATGAACCCGTTCAGCGCGCTGATGGCGATATCCAGGGGGGCGGGCAACGGCTCTTCTTCGGCGGGCTGTGTCTGTTCGAGCGGCGTTAGCGCTAAGTCGGCGGCAACCCCGGCCAACTCCATCAGGCTGCGAAGGCCCCAGTAGACACCGCCCGCGATTCCGTCGTGAAGCATCCGAACCGCAGCCGCCGGGACACGGGTCACCGGGTCGAGTTCGAGCGCCTCGAAAGGACGCCGGGCGATCGCGGCATGAATCTCCTCAACGGTCGTTGTGCCGCCGTTGACCGCGCTTACGAAGAGGTCCTTGAGCCCGCGAACTCCGTCGATATTTCGCATATGTCCTCCGGGCAACCATAGAGCCGGCGGCATCTCGCACGCAAGGCGCCGAGCGCAGAAAACTCGAAAATAATCCACACGTTGCGTCCGTTCCGGGTCATTGACTCTAATTACTGCCTCAGAGCCTTGCGCCAAATCATAAAAGAATATAAGTCTATCATCTTACTTGGCTATTGGTTTCCGGAGAAGAAAGCATAACCGAGCGATGATCGAGTGCATCTAGGAACGGAAAAATCACGAGCCTTTCAGAAGCAGGAGGCCTCCGATGCCGCATTGGTACGAAGATAATTCACGATCGATCGGGCATACGCCGCTGGTGCGGCTCAATCGCGTCACCGACGGCGCGCTGGCGATAGTTCTCGGCAAGATCGAAGGACGCAATCCTGCCTATTCCGTCAAATGCCGAATCGGCGCCGCGATGGTCTGGGATGCGGAAAAGCGCGGCCTGCTGGGTCCCGGCAAGGAGCTGGTGGAACCAACCAGCGGCAACACCGGTATCGCGCTCGCGTTCGTCGCGTCCGCCCGCAATATACCGCTGACTTTGACGATGCCGGATACGATGAGTATCGAGCGCCGCAAATTGCTGATTGCTTACGGCGCAAACCTCGTATTGACCGATGGCGCGCGGGGCATGAACGGCGCGATCGCGAAGGCCGAGGAAATCAAGGCGTCGGCGCCCGATCGCTACGTTTTGCTTCAGCAGTTCAAGAATCCCGCCAATCCCGCCATCCACGAAGCGACCACCGGGCCGGAAATTTGGGCCGACACGGACGGCGCGGTCGATATTTTCGTGTCGGGGGTCGGCACCGGCGGTACCATCACGGGAGTCTCGCGCTACATCAAACGAACCGAGGGCAAGCCGATCATCTCGGTCGCCGTCGAGCCAAGTGCCAGTCCCGTCATCACGCAGCAACGGGCCGGCCAACCGCTGAAGCCGGGTGCGCACAAAATCCAGGGCATCGGTGCGGGGTTCGTGCCTGAAAACCTGGACCTCTCGCTCGTCGATGAAGTCGAGCAGGTCACCAACGAAGAGGCGATTGAATACGCGCGGCGGCTGACACGCGAAGAAGGAATCCTGTCGGGCATTTCGTGCGGGGCCGCCGTCGCGGTGGCCGCGCGCATAGCCAAGCGCCCCGGTAGCAAGGGCAAGACCATCGTGGTCATACTGCCCGATTCCGGCGAGCGATACCTGAGTACCGCTCTATTCGAAGGCATTTCTCAAACCAGAGGGACTGCCGCGTGAGGATCTCAGCCCAACGCAGGCCGTTCTTGACGCGAGACTATCAAAAAACATTGCTTATCTTATAAAGTCGGGTAAGTGATCGAATCGATCCATTGGGGAAGGTAATGGCAGACAGCAATTCCAACTATCGGCTGGGCACTCTTGCGCTTCACGCCGGACAACAGACGGATCCCACCACCAACGCACGGGCCGTGCCGATCTATGCGACGACCAGCTACGTGTTCAATGATACCGAGCACGCGGCGAACCTGTTCGCGCTCAAAGAGTTCGGCAACATTTACACGCGGTTGATGAACCCGACCAACGACGTGTTGGAGAAGCGGCTGGCTGCGCTCGACGGTGGCGCCGCGGGGCTGGCGTTTGCCAGCGGCCAGGCGGCAATCACTGCGTCCCTGCTGACGATCGTGCATTCGGGGCAGAACTTCATTTCCGCCAACAGTCTATACGGCGGGACGTGGACGCTGTTCACGCAGACGTTCAAGCAGCTCGGCATTGAGGTCCGGTTCTTCGATCCCAAGCGGCCCGACGAAATCAGCA
The DNA here is from genome assembly GCA_002479255.1 of Candidatus Binatus soli. GTDB lineage: Bacteria > Desulfobacterota > Binatia > Binatales > Binataceae > Binatus > Binatus soli. The sequence continues at coordinate 52,015 of DLMJ01000007.1, forward strand.
AGCTGGTGGACAAAAACACCCGTGCGGTGTACATCGAGACGCCCGGCAACCCGAAGAACGACGTGCCGGACTATCGCAAGATCACCGACCTCGCGCACCACCACGGCCTGCCCACGATCATCGACAACACGGCGCTCACTGCGGCCCTGTTCCGTCCGATCGAACACGGCTTCGACATCGTCGTGTATTCGACGACGAAGTTCATCGCGGGCCATGGCGTCCACATCGGCGGCGCGATTGTCGATAGCGCCAAGTTTCCGTGGGCCAAAGAGCCGGCCAAGTGGCCGGAATTCTGCGCGCCCAGCCCGTCGTACCACGGGATGGTGTTCGAGGAGGCGCTGCGGCCCATCGGCAATATCGCCTACATCCTCCACATCCGCACCCACTGGCTGCGCGACACTGGCGCCTGCCAGAGCCCGTTTGGATCCTTCCTGACGCTGCTGGGACTGGAGACGCTGCACCTGCGGATGCAGCGGCACTCCGAAAACGCGCTGGCGGTGGCGAAGTTTCTGGAAACGCATCCTGCCGTGGAGTGGGTGAATTATCCGGGTCTGCCCAGCCATCCCGATTACGCCAACGTGAAGAAGTACCTGCCCGACGGCCAGGGTGCTATCGTCGGCTTCGGCATCAAGGGCGGCAAACAAGCCGGCGTCAAGCTGATCAACGGGGTCAAGCTATTCAGCCATCTGGCGAATATCGGCGATGCGAAATCGTTGATCATCCACCCGGCAACGACCACGCACTCGCAACTCACGGCTGAAGAGCAGGTCCAGACCGGCGTGACGCCCGAGTACGTGCGTCTGTCGATAGGTATCGAGGACGTCCGCGACATCATCGCGGACCTCGATCAGGCGCTGAAAGCTTCGCAACGGTAAACGAGCCGGTGGAAAGACGTGCCACGCAGCCGCTCGCCCATCAGGCGAAGGTGGGGCAGGGCGATTTCGATAGCAGCGACGCGGTCCGTTCCGCAGCGCCGCTGCTGCATGCCAGGCAGGTCACCTTCGACACTCCGCTCAAGCTGGAACTCGGCGGCGAACTGCCCTCGGTCACCGTAACTTACGAGACCTACGGGAATCTGGACGAGGCGGCCGGCAACGCCGTCCTGATTTGCCACGCCATCAGCGGCGACTCGCACGTCGCCCGGCACGACGACGCGGATTTTCCCGGATGGTGGGATATCGTCGTGGGACCGGGCCGCTTCATCGATACCGACCGCTATTTCGTCGTCTGCGCCAACATCCTCGGCGGATGTCGCGGCACTACCGGACCCAACAGCATCGACCCGCTCACCGGCCATCAGTATGCGGCGGACTTTCCCACCGTAACCATTGCCGACACCGTCGAAGTGCAGCGGCGGCTGATGGATCATCTCGGCGTCGGCCGGCTGCTGGCGGTGATCGGCGGCTCGATGGGTGGTCATCAGGCGATCGCCTGGGCAACCCGCTATCCCGAACGGGTCCGTGGATGCGTGGCGATGGCGACCTCGCCCCGGCTGACCAGCCAGGCGCTGGCGTTCGACGTGGTCGCGCGCAATGCGATCATGCACGACCCGCGCTATCACGGCGGACGATACTACGGAGAGCAGGGGCCGGCGGTGGGCCTGGCGCTGGCGCGGATGCTTGGGCACATCACGTACCTGTCGCGCGAATCGATGACCGCGAAATTCGGCCCGAGCCGCCTGCGTCCGCGGCAGGTCGCCACTGCGTTCGAAAAAAAGTTTTCGGTCGGCGCTTACCTCGGCTACCAGGGCGACAGATTTGTCGAGCGGTTTGACGCGAACAGCTACGTCACGCTGTCGATGATGATGGATATGTTTGACCTGGGTGACACGCCTGAGGCGCTGCAGACGGCACTCGCGCCATCGCAGTGCCACTGGCTGGTGGTGAGCTTCAGCAGCGATTGGCTTTTCCCGCCGGAACAGGGCCGCGAGATCGCCGACGCCGTGCTGGCGCTGGACAAGCCCGTTTCGTATTGCGAGGTTACCAGCTCGAGCGGCCACGACGCGTTCCTGCTCGCCGACAGTGTCGAGACTTACGGGGGGCTGGTCCGCGGCTTCTTTGCCAATCTTTCCGAAACGCCGAAGGTCGTCGAACGTAATCAGAAGCCGGCGCCACCGCCATCATCCGGCACATTTTTCCAGGGCGACCGCGTGGACCTCCGAATCCTGGTGGACCAGATTCCGCTCGACAGCAGCGTCCTCGACCTGGGATGCGGCAGCGGCCAACTGATGTCCGAACTCGTCGCCAGGGGCCAGTCCCGCGTCGTGGGCGTCGAGGTGGACGAGAAGGCCGTGCTCGCGTGCGTATGCCGCGGACTGAACGTCATCCATGCTGACCTCAACCGCGGATTGACCGGCTTTCGCGATGGGCAGTTCGCCGTGGTAGTACTCTCGCAGGCCTTGCAGTGCATCGCCGACACCAAAGGCGTCCTGCGCGAGATCACCCGCGTCGGTGGGCTTGGCATCGTCAGCTTTCCGAATTTCGCCTATCGCAAGCTGCGGGAGATGTATTACGAACTGGGCCGCTCACCCAAGCTGCCGGGGCTTTACGGCTACGAATGGTACGACACCCCGAATCGTCGGTTCGCTTCGATCGTCGATGTTCGGGAGCTCTGCCGCACAATCGGCATCCGGGTGCTGCGCGAGATCTGCCTGAACAGCGAATCAGGTCAGGAAGTCCACGACGACCCGAACCTGAACGCCGACATCGCAATGTTCTTCATCAGCGCCTGATGGGTTCCGCTATGCGATGCAGGCCATGTTCGACGAATCAAACGCCCGGCTTTCACTAGTGCACGAACTCACCCTGCCCGCCCTTCGACCACGGATCGTATGAGAGGCAGAAGCGAATCCGATCGGGGATCGATGGGTGGTCATAGAACATGAAGACCTCCAGGCGACTCGGCTCGGGATCCGCAAGATCCACGTCGCCCAGAACTTGGAACGCTTGCGCCGCCACTTGGCCTGAATCCGGCGTCAGACCATGCGTCACCTCAAGTCCGTATTGGTCCGCTTGATGTTCGAAATGACGGCTGACGGCGTTCGTGACGGGATTCAGAACGAAGACAAAGATCGTCAGGAGGAGTAACAAAGCGGGAAGGGATGCCCAATCATCCAGGCCGCGGATCCCCCACCCGCCACCCCATCGGATCAGCATCCAGCCCACGCACCGATAGCCCAGATAGAAGACCACGAACAAGGCCGCGGCGCCAAATGCGAGCAGCTTAGGGATGTGATAGAGTACATAGTGACCGGTCTCGTGGCCGGCGATGAAAACGATCTGTGGGGTCGTCATTTTGGCGATCGTCGTGTCCCACACCACGATGCGCTTCGAGCCGTCAATGCCTGTCACGTACGCGTTCAGCGCAGTCGATTTTTCCGCCGCGCCCATCCAAAACATCCGCTCGCTCGGTATGTTCTCGCCGGCCCGGTGCACCATCTGTTCGAGCGCGGCCGTGAGCGCCGGATCCTTCTCCACGAGCGGCGCGAACTTGTGGAAGAGGGGATCAACAACCAGCGGCTGAAGGAAAAACATGAACAGTGCGATCGGAAGCGAAACGAGCCAGAAGTAGAACCACCAGCGACGCGGACTGCTCCGAATGACTGCGTAGAGAATCATGATGAAGATCGTCCCGACGATCACTGAGACGAGTTCCTGCTTTCCCCAGTCCAAGCTCCACGACCTCCATCCTTGCACCGAGATTCCGTACTTTTGCGAGACCCAATTTTGGTAAATGCCCGTGGGCAGTTCGAGGACGCCCATCGTCAGAATCAGGAGCGGCGAAAACACCATGGCTTGGAGAGCGCGCCTCAAGGACGAACGCTCGGCCCAATCGCGATACTTCGGCGCAAGTTTCCACCGCAGGATCAGCCAGAGTACGACCAGCCCGTACATAAAGCTGATGATTCTGAACCGGAAATGAATCCGGCTCAGTTCGCGCGCCTTTTGGTAGCGGTCCGGCGCAAGCGTGTAGGCGGTGATCTTCTGGGGCGCCTGCTGGGACGCGACGCCGGGTGTGGAAGTCGGCGCTGCGGTTGAAATCGGCGAGCCCTGCTCCGCAACGAAAGAGAGCGCCTGAGATGGCGGCCCGGCAGCGCGCGAGGGATTCGCGGAGAGCGCAAACGCACAGGCCGCAAGAACGACTGTGAGTCTTTTCATCTTCGGCCTGGGTCAGCGAGCAACGTCTTGGCGTTTTTCAGGTCGGCAGTGTCGAAGCCCTCGGTGAACCAGTTGCAGCCAGAATTTCCATCTTGAATCCTGATTCAGCCTCCGATGCCGCCCGTTCATATCCCGGCGCCGTCATCGAACTCCTCGGTGCGCACCTGCGCCTGCGTGATGTTGCTTCCGGGCGGCACGCTGCGCGTGAGCCAGACGTTGCCGCCGATGGTCGAGCCGCGGCCGATGGTGACTCGACCGAGGATCGTCGCGCCGGCATAGATCACGACGTCGTCTTCCACGATGGGATGTCTGGGGATGCCTTTGATCAGCGTGCCGTCATGGCCAACCGGAAAGCTCTTCGCCCCCAGTGTGACGGCTTGATACAACCGCACGCGCTGGCCGATGATCGCCGTCTCTCCGATGACCACGCCAGTACCGTGGTCGATGAAAAAACTCGCGCCGATCTTCGCCCCCGGGTGGATATCGATACCGGTTGCCGAGTGCGCAAGCTCCGAGATGATGCGGGCGAGCAGAGGGACACCCAGGAGGTAGAGTTCGTGAGCGAGGCGATGGTGGGTGATGGCCCAAATGCCCGGATAGCAGACCCGTACCTCTTCGACGCTCTTGGCCGCGGGGTCGCCCTGGTAGGCAGCCAAAATATCGTTCTCGAGCAATGCACGCACCTTCGGCAGACATGCGGTAAACTCATGTGTTATCCGGATCGCCTGCCGCGCTCGATCGCGACTGTCCTCGTGCGGTTGCCGGGATGCAAATTGCAGTTCCAGGCGCACCTGCTTGGCCAGCGAACGCAGCGCCGCATCGAGCGTCTGCCCGACAAAGTAATCGATGCCCTCGTCGGTAAGATCCGGCAGAACGAAGTGCGTAGGAAAAAGCGCCGCGAACAGGCCGTCGATGATGCGCGCCACCGCCTTCCTCGATGGCAGCGGGGCGGCCTCCTCGCGTTTGCCTCCCTCTGGCGATCCAGCGCGGGAGGCGCGCAGCTCGGCGACGATCCGGTCAAGGTTCCAATCCGACCCTGCAATCCCGCCTTTATCGTCTTGCTCATCTCGCGAGTTCATTGCCCGCTCCATTAGTTATCAAAGAGACCCTCAAACAGGGCGGTACTCAGGTACCGCTCGCCGGAGTCGGGCAGTATGACGACGATCGTCTTGCCCGCGTTCTGCGGACGTTTGGCCATCCGCGCGGCCACCGCCACGGCGGCCCCGCTCGAAATACCCGAGATTATCCCCTCCTCGCGTGCAAGGCGCAGCGCGTAATCGATCGACTCCTCGTTGGTGACCTGCTCCACTTCATCGACGATCGAGAGGTCCAGATTTTCAGGCACGAACCCCGCACCGATGCCCTGGATTTTGTGCGCGCCCGGCTTCAACGGTTGGCCGGCCCGTTGCTGCGTGATGACGGGACTCGCACTCGGCTCGACGGCGACCGAAATAATCGGCTTTCCTTTGGTGCGCTTGATGTAGCGCGAGACTCCGGTGATAGTGCCGCCGGTGCCCACGCCTGATACAAAAATATCAACGGCGCCTTCGGTGTCGTTCCATATTTCCGGCCCGGTCGTCTTCTCGTGAATCGCGGGATTCGCGGGGTTCTTAAACTGCTGTAGAAGGACGTAGCGATCAGGCGCCGACGCCCTGATTTCCTCGGCCTTCGCGATCGCTCCGTTCATGCCCCGCGCGCCCTCGGTCAATACCAACTTTGCGCCGTACGCGATCAGCAGTTTGCGGCGCTCGATACTCATCGTATCGGGCATCGTCAAGGTCAGCGGGAGATTACGGGCCGCGGCGACGAAGGCGAGCGCAATCCCCGTGTTCCCACTGGTCGGCTCGACGAGTTCCTTGCCGGGGCCCAGCAGGCCACGACGTTCGGCATCCCAAACCATCGCGGCGCCGATTCGGTCTTTGACGGAATAGGCGGGGCTGCGCCCTTCAACCTTCGCCAGCACCGTAGCCGCAGCCCCATCGATGGTACGGTTGAGCCGTATCAGCGGTGTGCGCCCGATGGATTGTGAATTGTCCTCGTACCAACCCGGCATGAGGTCCTCCTTACAGTCTGGGGCCCGCTCGGCGTGCGGCGCCATACAATAAATCTATACTTAAACAATTTTGACACGAAAACTAATAGTTATACGGCTGGCGGAGCTGACTCAAGCGGGCCAGAAAACTAGGTAATCTTTCCCCTCCTACTAGGTACTTTTCCCCTGCGATCCGGGTGATTTTCCGATTCACCTCCCTGCTCCTTTGCTTCAACGTAGATAGCAATTGGCGCGCATCGCTCGCACAGAAAATTCGCTGCGTAGCGAAGCCAGCCAGGGATCGGAAAGAGGCAATTGTCGAATCTGTCAAATAATGGTCACGCACCGGTTGCAACCGTCGAGTCGGCTGCGAGCGAAGGAATCCGCTCGAGAATGCCGGCGGTTCAATGGGAGCAGGGACTGCACATGGAGGCACTAGCCAATCTTGCGCACGAGCTTCGCTCGCCGTTGCAGGCGATCCTCGGCTATCTCGACATCCTGCGCCACGAGTTGAGCGAAGCAATTGACGACCGCCACAAGCACATTATCGAGCGCATGAATGCCAACGCGCACGACCTCGCCCAAACTGTCGAAAACGTGATGGACTTTTCGGTCGCGGACGCGATGGCTGAGGCGGCATACGAAGAGGAAATCCGCCCGCACGATCTGATTGGAGAGCTTGCTCCGGCGCTCGAAGCTGCCAACGATTCAAAAGGCCTTGAAATCGGATTCGATCTCGAAGCCGCGCCCACTGTTTTTCGCTCGCGGCGCCGGCCAATCAAGTCGATATTGCTCAACCTCGCGGTCAACGCGATCAAGTTTACCGATCGAGGCAGCGTCACTATCGCGATTCGCCGGGCTGTAACATCCCAACGCGGCTCCGCAGTTGAACTGGAGGTCCGCGACACGGGACCCGGCATCGAGGCCGAGATGCTCGCGCAGGCATTCAAACGCTGCGCTCAGCTTTCGCACTCGAGCATCCGCAGTCACCGCGGAATGGGCCTGGGCCTCGCCGTTGTTCAGCGCAATGCGGAAGCGCTCGGCGCAACGATTATCGTCAAGACCGCGCTTCCGCGGGGCTCCGTGTTTATCGTCATAATCCCGATCGCGGACCCAATCGCCAAAGCGCCCTATCAGATCCGCGCCTAAGCGACCTGGCCGAAGGGGGGGAAGGCCAAGGGCACAAGCGGGTGCGGGTCGATCCGATGCCGCCGCCTGCCGCGTTTTGGTGCAAGCCATTCCATTGTCGATGACGTTATTACGGCGGCTGAAGTAGTGCCGCGCGAGCGAGGCGTTTAGCGGTAGTGACGCATCAGGCCGACCACGACCCCGCGAATCGCCAGGTCGCCCTCGCCGACCATGATCGGTTGCATCGCGGAGTTGGCCGGCTGCAACCGGATCTGTCCGCCCGATTCACGGTAGAACTTCTTGACCGTCGCCTCGTTGCCGATCAATGCGACCACCGTCTCGCCGTTGTCGGCGCTGTCGCGGCCTTCGACGATTATGTAATCGCCGTCGCGGATGCCGTCTTCGATCATCGAGTCGCCCTTCACCCGCAGACAAAATGTATCGTCGCGCCGGATGAACTCGTCGGGCACGCTGATGGTTTCGTTGTTCTCGACCGCCTCGATCGGCGCGCCCGCCGCAACGGTGCCGAGCAATCGGATCGCCTTGGCCGCTCCATGCTTCTCCGACGCCGCGACTTCGAGCGCCCGGCTGTGATTGTGCTGGCGCTTGATGAACCCCTTCTGCTCGAGGTTGTGCAGATGCTTGTGCACGGTGGCGAGCGACGACAGCCCGAAGTATTGGCCGACTTCAGCCAGCGTGGGTGCGTAGCCGTGTTCCCTGATATAATCGTTCAAGTAGTCGATTAGCTGCTTCTGCCGCTTGGTCAGCGTTGCCATTGGGTCTTCTCCCCCTGCCATTCTGCGATGTGAGATGATGGCGAAAATCAGGCGAAGATGCAAGCGCGCAAGCCTCAATGATGCAGGGACGGTTTCGCCGTCTCGACGCAGCGCATAATCTCAACTACGACCTGAATCCGATGGCGAAACTGCGAATCCAATTCGAAAATGGCGACCCCGAAAAACTAGTCGAGTTCGACCCTGCCAAGGCGCCGTTTCATCACGACGGCAAGCCGGGCTCAATACTCGACGTGATGCTGGGTCACGGTGTCCATCTCGAGCACGCATGCGGCGGCAATTGCGCGTGCACGACCTGCCATGTGATCGTGCGGCAGGGATTCGACAAGCTCGGCGAGTCCAGCGAGCAGGAAGAAGATCTGCTCGACAAGGCGCCGGGGCTCACTCCTACTTCACGGCTGGGATGCCAGGCCGTCATCGAGGATCCCGACGCGGAAATCGTCGTCACAATCCCGCGCTACACGATTAACCAGGTCAGTGAGGCTGCCGAGGAATGACGGCCGATCCGCTTCCCGCCGGTGCAGGCAAGCGCGCGGCGCCGAATGCCCGGGTCGAGAAGATTTTCGATCACGCGTCGGACACCCGCTCGCTTTTTCTCTCGCTCACCAGCGGCAAGCATCTGCGATTTATCCCCGGCCAGTTCATCTCGATAACGATTCCGCTCGGCGACGAAACCCGCTCGCGCCCGTACTCGATCGCGTCGGACCCCGAAGACCGCGGCCCATTGGAGATTTGCTTCAATCGCGTCGCGGGCGGGCGCGGCGCCGGGTGGATGTTCGAGCGGCGCGTCGGCGACACCATCGATTTCAGCGGGCCGTTCGGCGCCTTCACGATCGATCGCGCGCCAGAGGCGCAAGCCGGCTTTATCGCGGAGGGCACGGCGATCGCGCCGATTCGCCCGATGCTGAAGCGGGCGCTCGCTTCATCGTCGCGCGAAGGTGCGCCGCCGAAGATCCACTTGATTTACGCGGCGCCGGATCGCGAGCATATCCTGTACGCCGCCGAACTCGACGAGCTCGCGCGGACCGCGCCGAATTTTTCGTACGAGACCGTGATCGCGCCTCCCGAAAAAATCTACGATCGCCTGTTCGAGTTGGCGCAGGCTCGGTGGGTCATCGGCGACGCCGATCGTACGCGCCAGTTCTATATCTGCGGCGTCGGCAAGGGTGTGATTCGATTGCGCGACCTGCTCCGTGGGGCAGGCTACGAGCGCCGCGCCGTGCACTACGAGCAGTGGTGATGCTCGGCGCTGCTTCGCGAATGCTGAAAGCTCTCCGGCAACAAGCGCCGGATACTAAGGAGCGAACCCGGAAAGCAGACTAATCGCACCCGGGTGCCCGTCGATTCTCACGCCGCGCGCAATCGTCCCCTCGCGCTCGAGTCGGCGCGCCGCACCTTCGACCAGCGCCGGATCGATTCCCAGGATTCGTGCGATCGCGCGCTCAATCCCGAATGCCGCTGTCTCGAAATATTTGGCGACAATTACATACGCCGCCTGCATCCGCGTGAGCGTCCGGGCCTCGGCAATCGCGTCGGGCCATCGATGCTCCATCGTGTCCCACACGTAGCTGAACGGGTCGGCGCGCTCGTCCACTTTGAGCGCGAGAAATTTTTCCTGCAGCTCCGCCATCGCACGGTCGAACACCGCCCGCCGCGACGGTTGCGCATAGCCGCTCGACAGCTTCAGCACTCGCGTCTCGGCCGCGCCGCGCTTGGAGAGAGCGTCCATCACCAGTTTGCCGCAATGCGACAGTCCCCCGCGTTCGTAAAGCTTCCGATAGCCGCCCGGCTCGATGCGAACCTTAAGAAACGCGCCCAGCATCCCGCGCGCGATGAAGCTCGGGCGTCGCGCGATCGCTTTGCCGTAATAAACCGCGCGGCGCTGCGGCAACGCGTCCTTTATCCGCCACGTCATCCCGATCGCGTAGTCGTGCTGGATGTGCTCCGGCATTATGGGTTCGCGCGTTCCTGCGATCGCCTCGCGCAGGCACGGCACGCCCATCCCGGCCGTGAATCCGGTGCAAAATCCGACCTCGTCGATGAATTTGAGCGCGCTCTTCTCGCTGGTCACGCGCCGGCTCGCGACACGCCTGAAGTGAACGTCGCGATGGCGCTCGAGCGCGTCGAGAATCCCCGGATTGTCAACCCCGACGGCCGCGATCATCCCAGAATTCGCTCGACGCAATCCGCGAAGATCCGCCGGTAGTTGGTCTTCACCGCAAGTCCGCGCGTGATTCCCTCCAGCCCGACCAGCGCGCGGATCAGAAATACGCTGTGCGCCGGCGATTTGTAGAGCCGATTCTCGAGCGCAAGCTCGCCGACCTTGGCCGCCTTGCCGACCGTATCGTATTCGAGCGGATCGACGGCGCGATCCACCCTCATCGGCTCGAACAAAATGTGGATGATTCTGACCATCGGCGCCGCATCCTGATTGCGATCGAGGTAACCCAGCTTGACCATCGCCGCCGCCAGCGATTTGTCGTCGCCGCTCAGAATCGCGCGCGCGACTTGCAGGTTCGCCTTGCGCACCGGTTCCGGGAAACGCCGAATCGAGCCGAAGTCGAGCACGCCCAACCGCGGATGATGGCTCACCAGGTAGTTGCCCGGATGAAAATCCGTGTGCAGCATCCCGAATTCCAGAATCTGCCGCCACGCGAACTCGTGAATCTTGATCGCGACCCATTCGCGCAATTCAAAATCGACCTCCGGCCCCATCACGTCTGCCAGCGGATAGCCGTCGATGTACGTCATCGTCAGCACGCGCCGCGAACTCAGCTCCTTGATGAAGTGCGGAATCATGATTTCGCGGTCCGCGCCTAGACGCCGGCCGAACTCCACCATGTTGCGCGCTTCGTTCACGTAGTCGAGCTCTTCGCGCAGGCGCTGATCGAGTTCCTTGTACACGGCGCCGGTGTCGATCTGCTGGCGCATCACGTCATGGCCGAGCGCCTGCAACGTGCGCAGCAGCAGTTTGAGATTCTGCAGATCCTGCTCGACCGTATCCTCGACGCCCGGATACTGAACCTTCACCGCGACGTCGATACCGTCGCGCGTGACCGCGCGATGCACCTGTCCGAGCGACGCGGCGGCAAACGCGGTCTGGTCGAAACTCCTGAAGAGCGCTTCGGGCCGCTTGCCAATCTCACTCCGAATCTGTTCCGAGATAGTCGCGTAGCTCATCGGCGGCACGTTCGATTGCGTCGCCCGCAGCACGTCGAGCGCCTCGCCCGGCAGCAGGTCCTTGCGAATCGAGAGCATCTGGATCATTTTCATGAACGCGCCGCGAAGCTGCTTGGAGCTCTCGACAATTCGCTGCGCGTTGCGGATGTGAGTTTCCAGCAGCTCGCGATCGCGCGCGGGCGCGCTCAGAAACGGCCGCCGCAGTTGATTCCACAGGTAGCTGGAGCCGACTTGCGACGCGAGCTCGCCCATCTTGATCGCGCGGCGCGCGCGCCCGCTGGTGATTGACGTGCGTTTCGCCATCAGTGGCCGTCGCGCTCGATTCCGACCCGGTTGATCAGCGTCGCCGCCAGCGCCGCGCCAAACCCATTGTCGATGTTGACGACAGTTACGCCGCTCGCGCACGAATTCAGCATTCCCAGCAGCGCGGCCAGCCCGCCCATCGATGCGCCGTAGCCCACGCTGGTCGGCACAGCGATCACAGGTTTATCCACCAGGCCCGCGACGACCGACGGCAGGGCGCCTTCCATGCCGGCGACGACAACAAGCACGCTCGCCTCGCGAATTACTTCGAGGTTCGCAGTCAAGCGATGAATTCCCGCGACGCCGACGTCGTAAACCCGCGCGACCCGATTTCCGAACAGCTCGGCGCACAGCGCGGCTTCCTCGGCGACCGGAATATCGGAAGTGCCCGCGCTCAGCACCATCACGATGCCGCGTCCCGACGGCTCGCGGCGCCCCTTCACCACCGCGCCAATCCGCGCGTCGCGATGGTACACCAGTGCGCGAATCTTGCGTTTGACGATGCGCGCCTTGTCCGCGGCCAGCCGCGTGATTATGAGATTCGTTCCTGACGCGAGCACGCGCCGTCCGATCGCCGCGAGCTGATCCGCCGTCTTGCCCTCGCCGAAAACTGCTTCGGGAATGCCGCGCCGGATGCTCCTGTGGCTGTCGAGCTTGGCAAATCCAAGATCCTCGAACGGCAACTCGCGGATGAGTTTGAACGCCGCGCCGGGAGTCATGCTGCCCGCGGCAACACCGTCGAGGATTTGGCGGATTCGTTTTTCGGTCATCGCCGCTTGAGAAGTTCGGGGCGGATCGGATGCGCCAGCGTCAAAATCAGTTCGCGCACCGCCCGTGCGTCGCTGCGCGTGACAGTGATCGTCAACTCGCCCTCGATTAATTTTTCGCCGGGCTTGGGAATATGCCCGAGTCGTTCGACCACCAGCCCACCGATCGTAGCATACTCATCCGCCTCCGAAAGCTTGAGGCCGAAGCGGTCGTTCAGTTCCGCGATCGGCGCGCTCCCGATCACGGACAGCACGCGCGGACTGACTATTTTGGCCAACTCCTCGCCAAGGTCGTGTTCGTCCTCGATATTGCCGACGATCTCCTCGATCAGATCCTCCAGCGTCAGAATTCCTGCCGAGCCGCCATACTCATCGACGATCACGGCCAGATTTTCCCCGGTGCGTTGCATCGCCACCATCACCTCGTCGAGCGGCATCGATTCCGGAAAATAACTGACCGGCCGCATCACGTCGCTCACCGGGCGGCTGAGATCGGGCGCTTGCAAAAGATCAAAAACATGAACGACGCCAACGATGTCCGTGATTCGACGCCGGAAGACCGGGATGCGGCTGAATCCCTCGCGGCGGACAGTTTCGATCGCCGCCGCAAGCGAGGTTTCCTCCGGGACCGCATCGACACCGACCAGCGGCACCATCGCCTTGCGCGCATCGGCTTGCGAGAAGCGAAAGATTCGGCTGATCATCAGTTGCTCGGCGGGCAGGATGGCGTCGTGCGGCTGCTCGGATGCGTCGCTCGGCCGTCGCCGCATCAAGCGCGCTAAATCCTCGCGGCTCAGGAACACGCTCCCGGCATCGGGCGGCACACCCGCAAAACGGCGAAGCAATCGGCTCAGAACAGTCTCTGCGCCGAGCAGCGGCGCGAGCACGGCCGCAAGGAAACGCAACGGCCGCGCGGCGAACAGCGCAAACGCGTGCGGATTTCCAAGCGTCAGCAGCTTCGGTATCCATTCCCCCAGCACCAGAGTAATCGGCGTCAGAATAAATGGCGCGAGATAAACCAGGTGCGGCCGGATTTGATGCAGGAAGCTGGTGAGCAGGACCGCCGCGACAATAGTGGCGAGATTGGTACCGGTCAGCGTCAGCGCCAGCAAACGATCGCGATTGCCCAGCAATTCGCCGAGCATTCGCGATCGCTCGTGCCCGCCTTCGCTTCCGGCGCGAACTTTCAAATCGTCCGCCGAAACCAATGCGATCTCTGAGGCGGCGAAAAACGCCTGCACCACGAGGCACCCGGCCAGCGCGACGATCAGCCCGACCGTCGTCATCGATGCAGCCTCACCAGCTCGACGGCCGCGCCGCGCACGCGCTCGATGGTGGCTTCGAATTCTCCGAGCCTCATCTTCTCTCCCGCGCGCGGCACGCGCCCGAGCTTGCGCAGGATCAGGCTGCTCAGCGTCTTGCCGCCGCCATAGGCTTCGATAACGCGGGCCGGAGCGAGCGCGTCCGCCAGCTTGCCCAGCGCGATTGCGCCCGACGCCGACCATTCGTGGTCGGATATTTTCGTGAGCTCGGGAATTTCGCTTTCGAACTCGTCGCGAATCTCGCCGAACAATTCCTCGAGCAGGTCTTCGAGCGTCACCAACCCCAGCAAGCGGCCGTACTCGTTGACCACCAGCGCGATCTGGAAGCGCCCGCGGCGCATCTCGTCAAATAAATCGGCGAGCAGCTTGCCCGGCGGGACAAAATACGCCGGCCGCACCAGGCGCTCCACGCGCGGCGGCGATGGCTCCAAGCGGCGCGCCGCGAAATCCTTGGCGTGCAGAATTCCGACGATGTTATCCTGGCTGTGGCGATAGACCGGCACGCGCGAGAAATTTGCGTGCGCGATTTCCGCCACCAGCTGCGCCACCGGCATCTCGATGTCGAGCGAAAAGATTCGCTCCCGCGGCGTCATCACCTCAGACGCGCGCCGCGCGCCGAAGTCGAACACGCGATGAATCATCGCACGCTCGGCGGGTTCAACCTGTCCCTGGTTCTCGCCGAGCCTGAGCAGCGTCTTGAACTCCGCCTCGGAGACCGGGCCCGGGCGCGGCGCTTGCTCCAGTGGCGTGAAATGCCGCGCGAACGGATGAACAAAATCGGCGAGCACCGCCAGCGGCCGCGCTGTGATCCACGTCAGCGCGGCCGGAAATCCAAGTGCGAATGTCTTCGGCGTAATGTCGCAGAACAAAAGTACGATCACGAGCATCGCCGGCGCCGCGACGATCGGCCCCCATTTATCGCCGAGCCACGCCAGCAGAATGATCGTCGCCAGGCAGTCGGCGAAGATGTTGCACGCTTCGTTCAGCCCGATGATGACCATCAACGACTCGAGCGGCCGGCGCATCAGACGGTCGAGCGCGTGCTGCACGGAAAGGCTCATCTGCTCGCGCGTGTGCTCCAACCGCGCCATCGAGAACAGCGCGGTCTCGGACGCGGCCAGCGTGGCGCTCAGCACGATAAGCGCCAGGACCGCGAGAGGCAGCATGAACATCATCGCTTCTATCTAGCCGCGCGATCGCAGCTGATCCCATCCTGCGATAGTCGGCGCGCTAGCACCAATCACCTTCACGCGCTTGCCCCGAACGATCGCGCCGATTCGCCGCACCCCGACGCGCAGGCGGCGCGACAGTTCGGATTCGCTATGGCCGGGCCTCGCGCAGAAGATCAGTTCGTAATCCTCGCCGCCCGTGAGCGCGTGCACGAGATTGCCGCCCATCAGCGCACGGTACGCCGGCGAGACCGGGATTCGCGACGCGTCGATCTCGGCGCCGACGCCGCTTCGTTCGAGGATGTGACCCAGGTCCTGCATGAATCCGTCGCTGACGTCGATCGCAGCCGGCGCGGGCCTGAGCGCCGCCAGGCGTTGCCCGGGATACAGCCGCGCTTGCGGACGCAGAAATCGCTCGACGAGATATTTTCTTGAGGCGCGGTCTTTTTTCGCGTTGCCGCGCGCCTTCAGCTTGCCCGCCAGGATGCGCCAGCCGAGCGCCGCATCGCCGAGCGTGCCGGTCACGAAGATCTCGTCGCCGGGACGCGCCGTATCTCGTCGCATCGCAGCGCTCCCAACCTCGCCGAGCATCGCGATCGTGATCGACAGCTCGCGCGCGCGCGTAATATTGCCGCCCACGATATCTGTGGAGGCTTGGCGCGCCGCATTGCGCAGCCCCGCGTAAATCCGTTCGAGCGTCCGCGCTGCAATTCCCTCGCGCACGGCCAGGTTCACGACGCAAGCAGTCGGACGCCCGCCCATCGCCGCGATGTCGCTCAAGTTAACCGCGAGCGCGCGCGCACCAAGCGCTTGCGCAGTGCCCCATCGCAGATCGAAGTGAACATTCTCGACCAGGCTGTCGATCGTAAACAGCGTCCGCCCCCGCGGCCGCGAAACAATTGCGCAATCGTCGCCGGCGCCGAGGATCGTGCGGCGGCTGAGACGGATTCCCGCGCTCAGTCGCGCGATCAGTTCGAATTCGCTGGACAGTTTGCCGGATGCGTCGGGCAGTTTGCTCACGGCGTGCGCGCTTTCGGCGGTTGCGCTTCGAGCGGCAATTCCGCGACCAGCGTCAGGCCGCGCCGGCCGTCCGCGAAGCGGGCCTCGACCCGGCCGCCGGCCGCTTCCGCCATCGCGCGCGCTATATACAGTCCGAGTCTGGGCGCCGCGCCGCGATCCTCGTTTTTGCTGTGGCGCTCGAACAGCGATTCCAGTTCCGCCTGTGAAAGGGACGGGCCGCTGTCGGTGACCTCGACCGCGATCGATTCGTTTCGCATCCGCGCGCGCAACACGACTTCGCCGCTCGCCGTCCTTGCGATCGCATACGCGAGCATGTTTCTAACGATCCGCTCGAAATGACGCCGGTCGAGTTTGCACGCCGGCAGCCGCGCGATCTCGATGCGTAGCTTCAGGCGCCGCCGCCGCGCCTGCAGGGCGCAATCCTCCGCGACTTCGCTGAGCACCTGGTTCGGATCCAGTTCGGCCGGCGCCGGGATGACGTCGTCTTCCTGCACCTCGTAGTAGTCCAGCACGTTGCTCACCACCAGGTCCATGTTCCACGCGGTCGCGGCGATTCGTTCGAGCAGGTCCGTCCGCTCCCTTGGACTGATGTTCGCCTCCTCGAGCAGACTGACGTAGCCGCTCAGCGCCGCGACCGGACTGCGAATGTCATGCGCCATCGTCGCGATTTGCGTCTGCCGAAACCGCGCGGCTTCCTCCAGATGCTGCACCTGTTTTTTGAGGCGGCGGCGGAATCGGCCGATGAAAATCGCCGTGTATTGAGCGAAGATCACCGCTGCGATCAGACCCATCCATCGGTACGTCCCAAATGGCGTTTCGATCGGCGCCAGGTACTCGCCCGCCGCGTAGGCCAGTAGCGATGTGACAGCCATCGCCAACTGCCAGCGCGTGCCCCAGCTCACGAACGCCGCGGTCGCCAGTGGACATAACATGATCGCGACAAAGCGCGACTCGGGGTCTCCCGTCGCTCGGCTGATCAGGATGAACATCCCGATCAGAAACAGGATAAACAGCAGGGTCAAGGATTTCCAACGGCGCTTGAATGAGCGCGTCCACGTCAGCCCGAAGAACAGGCAGGTCGCGCCCAGGGTCAGCCAGTGCAAGCCAATCCCCGGCGCATTCCTTCCCCACTCATGCTGATCGTACGCAAGGTACGCCAGCAGCATGAAGATTCCGAGCGCGCCGCCGAGTTTCAGCACTCGCAGCGATTCCTCGTCATCCTCGGTCCAGTTGAATTCCGAAGCGGCGCGGCCGGGCTCGGAATATGTCAGCCCGAATGAGCCGTTGTTTTTGCCGTCCTCCGCCAATCAGGCTCCCCCGGCATTTTTTCCGCAGCGTGTAACTGCTTTCATGATTACCAATAGCCTGACTTCAGCGCCGGGTTGCATCAAGCGCCTTTTTTATCGCGCTCAACGCATAATCGACCTCGTCCTGCATGATCGTCAGCACCGGCGCAAGCCGGACAACGTTGTCCGCGTTGAGCGTCCAGTTCAAAACCACCCCGCGCGCTAAAGTCGCCGCCACAAAGCGCCGCGCCAGCGCCGCATCGCGAAACTCGATACCCACCAGCATCCCGAGCCCGCGCACTGCCGCGATTTCCGGCGCGCGCATCCCCAGCAGCCGCCGCACGATCTCCTTGCCAATCGTCGCGGCGCGCTCGAACAGACGCTCGCGCACGATCACGTTCAGGGCAGCCAGTCCGGCCGCGCACGAAAGCGGATGGCCGCCGAAGGTCGTGATATGTCCCAGCGGCGGATCGTGCGAAAGCGTGCCAAGAAGCTCGTCGCGGCCGCACAATGCGCCCAGCGGCAGACCGCCGCCGAGCGCCTTGGCCATTACGACCATGTCGGGCACGACGCCAAAATGCTCGAGCGCGAACAGCTTGCCGGTGCGGCCAAAGCCCGTCAGCACCTCGTCGAAGATGAGCATCGCACCCGCGCGATCGCATCGTTCACGCAGCGCGCGAATGAATCCGGCCTCCGGTATGCGCACGCCGCCCTCAGCCTGCACCGGCTCGATGACCACCGCCGCGATCGTCGAATCGATTTTCGCAAGCGCCCCCTCGTCGCCGAACGGCAGATGCCGCACCGGCCCGGGTAGCGCGCCGAACGACTCGCGCATCGCGCGATTTCCCGCCAGCGCAAGCGCGCCCATCGTGTCACCGTGATACGCCCCGTCGAACGCCACGAATCCCGCCCGGCCGGTGAACTTGCGCGCCACCTTCAGCGCACATTCGATCGCTTCTGCCCCGCTGTTGGTGAAATACACGCGCTCGAGCGGTCGCGGGAGAAGCTCGGTGAGCCTTCGCGCCAGCATAACCTGGCTCTCGATTACGTACTCGCCGTACACCATGACGTGCAGATGGCGCCGCGCCTGCTCCCCGATCGCGGCGAGCACCTCGGGATGTCCATGCCCGAGGGCACAGACGCCGATCCCCGCGATGAAATCGAGATAGCGCCGCCCGTCCGACGCGACCAGCCACGAACCCTCGGCGCGCGATATCTCCAGCCCGATCGGTGCGTCGGAAGTCTGCGCCAGATTCTGGCGGAAGAAATCGCCGAGCTCACTCATCGCGCTCCAACCATCATATCGATGAACCCGCCTCCACCGTGGCGCCAATCAAGCGGCGGCGATTGCATCTCACCGGGTGCGCACACGTACGGTATCCCGATCGCTGCGACGGTTGCACCTATGTCGGCGGCTTCCGATTCATCGCCAGCGACCGCCATCGCTTCGATCCGTCCCGATACATCCGCGATGCAATCGCGAAATTCCCCGAGATCTCGCACTCCGGTCACGTGCACCGTCCTGAACCCCGGCGAAATTTTGAATGAATCCTCCAGGACCGCCCTCGGCGCGAACAAGCTTGGCCTCGGCTCGAAAACCACCGTCCATTCAAGTCCGCGACCCTCAAACAGCTCGACCGGCTCGCCCGCAATCCGCCGCCAGCGCGCGCGCTCCCGCACTCCGCGTATTTCGGCGGCGTCGCGCAATGGGATTTTTGCCGGCGGCATCGATTCCCCGATACGTTCGAGCGCCGCTGACATTCGGATCGCCAGGTCTCGCGCTACGCCGCCGGCAGGACTCACCACGAACACGTGATGGAGCGACAGGCAGCCCAGCTGCTCGAACAATGCGACATCGCGCGCGAGCAGCTCCGCGACCCTGTCGATGCGCGACGGATCGGTAGCACTCGGCGCGACTACCGCGGCGCTGACCCGGCTGCCGAATCCGATCACATTGGGTCGGTTGTGAAGCGACTCGATCGTCAGGTCGTCGCCGTACGCCACCACCCGCTCGCAATTCGCAATCAACGCCGCGGTCAGATCGGCGCGCGCGCGGCTCCAGTGGAGGACCTCGATGCGCGCGCCGGCGTCACGATCGATCTCGGCCAGCGTACGCGCAAACTCCGCGAAAAATATCGGCTCGGCCGAGGCGGTTTTGATCACCACCCCTGCGCCTGCCACCAGCGCGATCGCGATCTCATGCATCCCGGCGCCGGCAACGTTGCCTGCGGCGATGAATCCGGCCGTCTTTGGCCTGTCGATCCCGCCGCTCGACGAAACCCGCGCGGCGATCGACTTCAACGCGTCGCTTGTGAATGGTTTCAGCAGCGCGTCGATCGAGTTTTCGAGGATCGCGACGGAATACCCCGCCGAGCGCGCGATTGCGGCGATCGTTTCGCGTCGGCGCGCGTAATCCCGATCGCGCCAGAGTTCGAACGCGCGCGCCAGTGCCTTGGCCATTCGATCCGCGCCGGGGTTGATGTCTTCTGCTCCGCGCACGCGCGCGGCTGCCGATGCTATATCCGATTCGACTAGCCGTGATGAATCGAGTCCGGCCGTGCCGCCATCTCGCATGCGCACTTGCGCTTCGCTCGACGCCGTACTCACGCTCATCGCGGAGCCTCCACGCGCTCTGGGGTCACTCCCGTCCTGCGCGCCGCTTCAGTCGCGGAGAATTGCCCAATCGCCAGCGCGCAGCCGCGAGCTTCTCCCCCGTTCGCTCTGCCAAGCACGCGAACCCGGCCACGCTCGACCCACCCCAGGTCTTCCGTCATGACGGCGGACACCGAGCCGACGTTGGCCAGATCGAAGAACGTCAGCAGTCCGATCTCCCCGTCCGGCATCGGCCTCAACGTGACCGGATCCCGCGCCGTCACGCGCAGCCATGGTGGCGGAATTTTGAACCGCTCTTGCGTATTCGACACGCCGGGGCAATTGAATGCCGTCGCGTCGTAAAGCTGCGAGCACAATTCCGTCATCCCATACTCGTTGACAACCATCGCGGGCGCGATCGCGAGCAATTCGCCGGCCCGCCCGATCACCTCCGGGGCCTGCATCGGTACGGCCTGCCCTTTCGCCCCGCCGGTGTCCATCATTCGCGAACCCGGAGCGAGCCGAAGCTTCACGCCGCTGCTGCGAAGCTCGGAAAACAGCGCCGCGAATGCCGCCGTGGTGCCCAGGATGCAGACCGGTTCGCGCCGCGCCTCGGCGTCGGCAAGAAACCCGGTCGCCGCTTCAACATCGATACGGTCGCGCGATGCGACCGCCAGATGCGTGCGCGTCCCGAATTCTTCGATACACCAGCTGATCATCGCCGCCAGCGACGATTCCGCCGTCGCGTCCGCGGTCGGATGCATCGCGAGAATCGCGACTCGCCGAGCGTCGGGGAACAGCATCGTGCGCAGATGAGCGATCGCCGACGCGCGATAAATTTCGGGCCGCGCAACGATATGGCGTCCGCGGCGTTCCCGCCCCTGCGTGGTCCCGCTGGTGAGATAAATGGCTGCTTCTGCCGATCGCGCGGCTCCGTCGATCGCAAGGTCGGCGTACTTGAATGCGAGATTGCTGACCGCCGGGACGTCGTCCACGATCCGCACCGCGTCAGGATCGACGCCGCGCCCCTCGCAGTAGCGCCGATATGCGCCAACCGCCTTGAATTGATGGCGAAAAACGTCCAGCGCAAGCCGCTGGAACGATTCAGGCTCGGGCCTGTGGATAAACGTGAGAACCTGCTCGTAGATGGACATCGGATTCGCGCCACGGGCCGACGGCGCATGATAATGGCGCCACCGCGCGCGCCCATTCAATCCTGCTATCTTGGCGCTGCCCCCTTTGGACTGAAAAATACCCGTATTTACGCGGCTCTCAAAATGTTCTACACTCCGGCTGGTTGTGGGTGGCGGGGATGCCTCGGTGGCGGTCAAAGGGCCGGATAAGCGGGGCCTCGGCAGGTTACGCGCTTTATTTAACAATGCCCTCCAACGTTACCCCAATTTGGGATGTAACCAACTTTGCCATTGCGACGTACTTTTGCTAAACGCTTTGCCATCGGATTCTAGGAGAACCATCGCGAAATGAAGAAATTCGCCGCCGGCGTGATGCTAGGCTTTGTTGCCAGCTGGGCTGTTGCTTTCGCTTCGTCCAACGTGAGCCACAATGGCAATTTCTGGAACCGCCTCAATGGCGCCGCCAAGGACGGTTACGTCAATGGCTATTCCGATGCGATGCGGGTGAGCGTCGGCAAACTCGACGTCCTCAATTCCGCCGCCGATCTGTTTCATTGGAAGGGCGCCCGCCGCATTATCCATCAGCTCTCGGGACAGCTCTCGATGGGCCAGGTGACTGCGAATCAGGCGGTCAAGCGGCTCGACGACTTGTATTCGAATCAGAAGTACAGCGAGCTCGATCTCGGCGAGGCGCTGCAGACGCTTTCGATTCGCGCCAATGAGACCGCGATGCCCGATGCGCCGGTGAAGAGCGCGAAGTAAAACCATTCGACTTTCTCATCTGAGGCGGTCTCGTCACGGGCCGCCTCTTTTTTTTCGGCACACACCCTCAACGATCGCGCTTGAAACGGCAGGTCCGCGGTCCTAGCCTAATTCGCGGGACATCCACGTGAACGCGCCTGTATTTCTGCTCGAAAAAGTTCTCCGCGCCACCGTTGGCGTTCACTCGCATATTCCATCGACGCATGTCTCGACCGCGATTGGCCTGGGCACCGATCGCCGCGGCACCGGCACCGTCGTCAGCCCCGACGGACTGATCCTCACGGTTCACTACCTGTTGCTCGGCGCGCAAAACGTGATCGTCACGATGCCCGGGGGCGAGCAACTCGAGGCAAAGATCGTAGGCAAGGATTACAGCACCGGAATCGGCCTGCTGAAGATCGATTGCGGCAAAATCCCCTGCGTGGAAGTCGTGTCGTCGGAAAAATGCGTCGTCGGGCAGGAGGCGTTCACCGTCGCGAGTCTCGGCGGCGAGAAGCGATGCGCTGACTGCGGCATCATCACGTATCTCGGTCCCTTCGACGCGGTCTGGGAATTCATGCTCGACAAGTGCGTCTGCGTCACCGCCTCGTCGCTGAACATCGGGATGAGCGGCGGACCGATCTGCAATCTTCAGGCGCAAGTGATTGCCGTTTCATATTTGAACTTCGCCGACCTGAGCCGCGCGATTCTTGGCGTGCCGGGCGAAAGTTTCCTCGCCGTCCGCGATGAGTTGATCAAGCATGGCGGGCGCATCACCGCCGCACCGCGCGCCTGGCTCGGCGTGCTCTCATACACGCTGCGCGACCACGTTGTGATCGCGGGCGTGATGCCCGGCGGTCCGGGTCAGAAAGCCGGCCTGCAACAGGGCGACCTGGTTATTTCGATCGATGACGCCGACGTGGACAGCAGGCGGGTTCTCTACGAGGCGCTCCGCAACCATCGGCCCGGCGAGAACATCAATCTCAAGGTCCTGCGCAACAATCGCGTTTACCAGCTCGATATCCCCGCCATCCGCGCCGAAGATTACTTCGCCTAGCTTCCCGGACTATCAGGCGCTCGAAAAGTAATACGCCGGCCGGAGGACAAGGGTCGATGGCGTCACGGCATTTCGCAGGAACCCGACCGGTTCAGTGCGACGCGTTTGACGGTGCGCTCAGATCGTCAAACCAGCGGCGGATCCTCGGTATGGAGTGATAAGCCGTCCCATTGTGATCTTCCGGGCCCACAGATACGGCTTCGACATGGCCGCCGCGGCTCAGCGCCTCTCGCACAAAGAACTTTGCATTCTCTGGCGCAACATCCACATCCTTGTCGCCGTAATAGGCGCGAAACGGCGCCTTCGGGGCCCAGGCATAGGCCTCGTTCTCCCGGGCTGCATTCAGGAACCAGTGCGGCTGCTTGCGGTCGAAGGCGGTGAGAAATTCCGGCGTGAACAGCTCGCGCGGATTTGTCGGCAGGCTCTTGGCAAGGTCGTCGGCGTGATCGCCGTCGAGCAGGATCCCCGCTTTCGCTGCGCGCTCCGGCTTCAACACGCTTTCGAGCGGCTGGCGATAGTATGTCGAGTAGCACAACGCGAGATTGGTCAGATAGAGTGAGTCCCCGCTGGCAGCCCCTGTCATGGCCAGCGGTAATGCGATGTCAGCGACATCATAGGGACCGGCGATGCCCGCTCCCGCTATCACATGCCAGGATGGGTTGCCCAATCCCTCCAGCGCATGCTGAATAACTGCGCTCGCGTGCCCTCCCTGCGAAAAGCCGGTGATATAGATGTCAGCATTCCACCGTCGGCCCAGATCTTTGGACACGGTCTGTGCCGCACGCAGGAAATCAAGCGTCTGATCGATTGTCCCTGGATTGTAAAAGTAGGGCTGCACCCCCTTCGAGATCCCCAGACCCAGCAGGTCCGGTGCGAGATGCAGGTATCCGCCGCCGGCAAACACGCCAGACACGAGCACGCCCTCTTCAAAGCTCGGATTCGACACCGACCTCCGGCGATCCACATTGGTGCCGTGCATGTAGAGAACCGTCCCGCGCAAGGGACCGCTTTCGGGCAGGACCATCAGGCCGGACAAAAGCATCGACCTGCCATCGACCATCGACCAGTAACTAATGCGATAGAGATCTATCCCATGCGAGACCGGCACGGCTTCGCGCACTCCAGCGAACCAGAGAAAAAGCCGAAGCGCGACGGCTGGATAGGCAGCCACATGTTCAACGCGGCAAACCGATCCCCGGACTCGCGGCTCATCGTGATAGACCGGCAACCGGCCCGGTTCGGATCCGCACCTCGCAAGCATGAGCAGCCCGAAACATGCGGCGAGCAATCGCTTCATGTAGCCCTATGACACTCCATCCGCCGGGCTTTTTCGGATTCAACCGCGGCGATTCAGGCTTCGCCCGCTGCCCGTGGTGGCTTTTTCAACCGCCGGCTGGACGCACTACACGTCCTTGAAGGCAGCCTTCTTCTGCGAGGCCTCTATCGCCGCCTGCGCCGCCGCCAGCCGCGCGACCGGAATCCGATACGGCGAGCACGACACGTAATCCAGCCCGAGGCGATGGCAGAGCTTGACGCTGGCGGGATCGCCGCCATGCTCGCCGCAAATCCCGATCTTCAATTTCCGGTTCGCCTTGCGCCCGCGCTCGATCGCGATTCGCATCAACTCGCCGACTCCGGCCGGATCGAGCTCCGCGAACGGGTCCTTCTTGTAAACTCCGGCGCGAATGTAGTCGGGGAGGAATACTCCCGAGTCATCGCGCGAGATTCCATACGTCATCTGCGTCAGATCGTTGGTCCCGAATGAAAAGAATTCCGCCACCGCGCCGATCTGATCCGCAACCACGCACGCGCGCGGCACCTCGATCATCGTGCCGATCGTGAATGGCACCTTGATGCCGCGTTCCTTGAACACCGCGGCCGCCACTTCGCGAATCTGCGCCGCCAGGATGTCGAATTCCCTGCGCTCGCCGATCAGCGGCAGCATGATTTCGGGCATCGCCTTGACCCCTTGCTTGCGCAGCTCGCACGCCGCCTCGATTATCGCGCGCGCCTGTGCGTGGTAAATCTCGGGAAAGCAGATTCCCAGCCGCGAGCCGCGAAGCCCCAGCATCGGATTGACCTCGAACAGCCTGTCGCGCACCTGCTTCAGATGCTCCAGCGTGGTGCCGATTTTGGCGGCCAGGTCGCGCATCTCGCTGTCCTCATGCGGGAGAAATTCATGCAGCGGCGGATCCAGCAAACGGATCGTAACCGGCAAACCCGCCATCGCTCTCAGGATTCCGATGAAGTCCGCGCGCTGCATCGGCAGGATCTTTTCAAGCGCGCGCCCGCGCTGCTCCGCGTTCTCCGCCATGATCATTTCGCGCACGGCCGAGATTCGCTCGGGATTGAAAAACATGTGTTCGGTGCGGCACAGCCCGATTCCTTCGGCGCCGAATTCGCGCGCGATCCTGGCGTCGTTGGGAGTGTCGGCGTTGGCGCGCACTCCCAATTTGCGTTCCGCGTCCGCCCACGACAGAAATTTCTTGAAGAACGACGGCATCTCGGGATCCACCGTCGGCACGCGGCCCTCGATCACTTCGCCCGTCGATCCATCGAGCGTGATGTACTCGCCGCGGCGGACTACCGTGCCGTTGGCCGATAGCGTGCCGGCGCCGTAGTCGATTTCCAGCGCCGAGACTCCCGCCACGCACGACTTGCCCATCCCGCGTGCGACCACGGCCGCGTGACTGGTCATCCCGCCGCGTGCGGTGAGAATTCCTTCGGCGACCTGCATCCCGTGGATGTCTTCGGGCGAGGTCTCCAGCCGCACCAGGATTACTTTGCGGCCCGACGCCGCCACGGCGACTGCTTCATCGGCCGAGAACACCACTTCGCCGTTGACCGCACCCGGCGACGCCGGCAGTCCGCGCGCGATCACGTGTTTTTTGCTCGACGGGTCCAGCCGCGGATGCAGAAACTGCTCGAGCTGTTCGGGCTCGACGCGCTTCAACGCCGTCATGCGATCGATCAGCTTCTCGTCGGCCATATCCACCGCGATTCGCACTGCGGCTTGCGCCGTTCGCTTGCCGGTACGGGTCTGGAGCATGAACAGCCGATTGCGCTCGATCGTGAATTCCATGTCCTGCGTATCGCGAAAATGCTTTTCGAGCTGCGCCGAGATCTTGAGGAATTGCTTGTAAACGTCCGCAAAGCTTTCCTCGAGCGTCGAATATTGCGCCGCACGCTCGGCCTCGCTGATTCCCGCGCGCGCGGCCCATTGGCGCCCCGCCTTCAGGCTTATCTGCTTTGGGGTGCGGATGCCGGCGACGACGTCCTCGCCCTGCGCGTTGGGCAGATACTCGCCGTAGATTCCTTTCTCACCGGTGCCGGGATCGCGCGTGAATGCGACCCCGGTGGCGCAATCGTCGCCCAGGTTGCCGAACACCATCGACTGCACCGTGACCGCTGTGCCCCAATCGCCCGGGATATTGTTGATTCGCCGGTACGTGATCGCGCGATCGTTGTTCCACGAGCCGAACACCGCGCCCACCGCCATCCACAGTTGTTCGCGCGGATCCTGCGGGATGTCGCGGCCAACCCGCGAACGAATCAGCGCCCGGAACTCGCCGACCAGTTCCTGCAAGTCATCGACCTTCAGGTCGGTGTCGCTCTTGACGCCGCGCGCCGCCTTTTTGCGATCGATAATTTCCTCGAACGGATCGGGATCGTTCTTGTTCTCCGGCTTCAGCTTGAGCACCACGTCGCCGAACATCTGGCAAAAGCGCCGGTACGAGTCCCACGCGAAGCGCGGGTTGCCGCTGATTTCCGCCAGCCCCTTCATCGTCTCGTCGGTAAGACCGAGATTCAGCACCGTGTCCATCATGCCCGGCATCGAAACGCGCGCGCCCGACCGCACCGACACCAGCAACGGATTCTTCGCGTCGCCGAACGTGCGCCCGAGCGCCTTCTCGATTCGCGCCACGCCTTTCGCCACGCCTTCGGTGAGCCCCTTGGGATACTTGTGGCCGTGATCGTAAAAATAGTTGCAGACCTGCGTCGAGATCGTGAAGCCGGGCGGCACCGGCAGCTTGAGCCGCGCCATCTCGGCCAGGTTCGCGCCCTTGCCGCCCAGCAGATTGCGCATCGCGGAGCGTCCTTCCGACACGCCCGCACCGAAAAAGTAGATCTCAGGATGAATCCGACCCATGTGAAATTGTCTCTCCCGTCTCCGCATCATGCGGAAAAATTTTGTAAAGTTATGCCGGCTCCGCAGCCGCCGGGCGCGTCCAGCCTATTCGATCGCCGATCTCTTCGACCAGCCTCGCTATCGGCACCCGATCCTGCGTCATCGAGTCGCGATCGCGAACTGTCACCGTGTCGTCTTCCATCGTCTGATGATCGATCGTCACGCCGTAGGGCGTGCCGACTTCGTCCTGGCGCCGATAGCGCCGGCCGATCGAACCCGCTTGATCGTAAGCAACTGTGAAATGACGCTTCAGCGCGTCGCGGATCGCGATCGCTTTCTCGGGCTGTCCCGCCTTGCGCAGCAGCGGATAGACGGCAACCTTGATTGGCGCGAGGCGGGGATCGAGCCGCAGCACGATTCGCTCCTCGTTATCGACCACGTCCTCGTCGTATGCGTCGAGCATGAACGCGAGCATCGCGCGATCGACCCCCAGCGCGGGCTCGATCACCCACGGCCGAAAGCGCGTCTTGGTGTCCTCGTCGAAATAAGTCAGCTCCTTGCCGCTGAACTTCGCGTGCTGATCGAGGTCGTAGCTGCCGCGCTTGGCCACGCCCTCCAACTCGCCCCATCCGAACGGATACAGGAACTCGATGTCGGTAGTGCCGCTCGAATAATGCGACAATTCATCGGTCGCGTGTTCGCGGGCGCGCAGATGCTCGCGCTTGATTCCGAATTTGACGTGCCAGTTGAATCTGAAATCGACCCAGTAGCGATACCACTTCTCTTCTTCCGCGCGATCGGGACGAACGAAAAACTCCATCTCCATCTGCTCGAACTCGCGGGTGCGGAAAATGAAATTCTCGGTGGTGATTTCGTTGCGGAACGACTTGCCCTGCTGCGCGACGCCGAACGGCAGCTTCACGCGCTGCGTATCGACGACGTTCTCGAAGTTCGAGAAAATTCCCTGCGCGGTTTCCGGGCGCAGATAGACAACCGCCGCGGTGTCTTCGACCGGACCCATGAACGTCTTGAACATCAGGTTGAAGTTGCGCGCCGGCGTCAGTTCGCCGCCGCATTCGGGGCAGACGCCGCCCTTGATGCGATCGGCGCGGAAACGCTGCTTGCAGTTTTTGCAATCGACCAGCGGGTCGGTGAAATTCTTGAGATGACCCGACGCCTCCCAGGTGCGCGGATGCTGAAAAATCGCCGAGTCCAGCCCGAGCACGTCGCTGCGGTACTGCACCATCTCGCGCCACCACGCCTCCTTGACGTTGCGCTTGAGCTCGACGCCCAGCGGGCCGTAGTCAAAGGTGGATCCGAGTCCCCCGTAGATGTCGCTCGTTGGAAAAACAATTCCACGGCGCTTGCACAGGTTGACCAGTTTTTCCATCGTGACCGCGCGTTTGGCGGCGGGCACTGCGTTTTCCGCGGACAACAAAAAATTCCTCCTAAATCGCTCCGACCATCTCGAGCACGCGGTTCACGTACACGTCGCCCGCATGCATTACGAGGCCGACCCCCGCGAAGACCTCGAAACCCTCTGTCGGAGATGCTCGCAGGCTTCGGGGATATGAGTGTCGGAGATCAGGCCGATTCGCATTACGATTTGCTCCGGGCGCGCTTGCCCGCCGAGCGAATCGTGAAGCCTATCATGGCCCCGAATCCCCCGCAATTTTTATGATTTGCGGGATATTACGGCGATTTGCGCCCGCCGCCAAAGGCGTCAGCGGCGTTTTTGCAACCTCGCGCGTGCGGCATATGGCCGCTTTCCCGAAGCTCGTGCTACAAGTCCTGACCATGGGATGAGGCGGCCGGCGCGGTCGCACTTTGCGGTCGAGGAGGACTTTTTCGATGCGAATTTCGAGGCTCGTCATCTGCGCATTTGCGATTGCAGCTTCGATTGCGATTGCGGGATGCGGTCATAAGCTGGTCGCGCACAACGGCGAAAGCACCGTCGCCGTCTACCCCGACGAGGACACGTTCACGAAACTGAACGACTTGAAGAGACAAGGCCCGGTCGGCGGCGTGATCGGAGGTGTCGGCGAAGGACTCGCCGCCAAGCAGGTTGACAACAACACTCCGGTGCGGATCATCAACAGCGACGACAAAGGCTCGCAGATCGAAGTGCTCGACGGCGCGTTCAAAGGCACGCGGGGCTTCGTTCCAAGCGACAACGTGCACTGACGCGCCAGCAGCGCTACAGTGCGTTTACACCGCGCTCGCCGGTGCGGATGCGCACCACCTCTTCCATCGGCATCACGAAGATTTTCCCGTCGCCGATTCTGCCGGTTCGCGCCGCGCGCTCGATGGTCTCGACGACCTGCGCCGCCAGCTCGTCCGAAACAATTATCTCGAGCTTTACCTTGGGCAGAAAGTCCACGACGTACTCCGCACCACGGTACAGCTCGGTATGCCCCTTCTGACGGCCGAATCCCTTGACCTCGCTGACCGTGAGACCCTGCACACCGATACTCGACAACGCCTCTTTGACCTCGTCGAGCTTGAACGGTTTGATGATCGCCTCAACCTTCTTCATAAGTCTCCTCTCGGTCTCTTCTCAGACTGGCCGCGCGGGACATATGCCGGCCGACACCGCATCCTCTATTAACCATTCTCCAAGGATGCCGAGGGTTCAAGACCCCCCGTTTCGCGTGCGCGTCGGGACGGCTCAGCCAAATACCTAGTCCATCCGGCGGGATTGCGGCAACATCCAGCGCAATCGTCAACGCAAGCGCGATGCCAACCGGCATTTTCCGCTGATGCGCGTTACCGCATCATAGATACCGCTCGGTGTGGCCTTCCTGGAACCTCCACAATGCTTAGCTGGCAGGCGTCCGATTAATCCACAGGCACTAGCTGGAAGCGGCGCTGTCGCTGCGCTTGGGCTGGAACCTGGGTTCCTCGCCGCGCGATAAGCGCTGGATATTCTCGCGATGGCGAAACAGGATCAGCGCCGTCATGAGGATCGCGAGCAGCAGGTAGTGATGCGGCAAGCCCAGGGCTGCGACCGTCGGCGGCGCCGCGATCGCCGCGCCCATAGTCGCCAGCGACATGATTCGGCTTACCGCAAACACCACGCCGAACACCGCAAGTGCGACCAGAATCACCATCGGCGAGATCGCGAGCCAGATTCCCAGCGCCGCCGCGCCGCCCTTGCCGCCGCGAAAGCGGAGAAACACCGAGCAAATCGAGCCGATATACGCCGCCAGACCTGTCCACGCGACAATCGCGATTGGAAACCCCGCCGCCTGCGCCACTATCACCGGAATCGCTCCTTTCAGCACGTCGCCGGCGAACGTTATCGCAGCTGCGCTCGCACCGCCTGCCCGCGCCACGTTCGCCGTCCCGATATTGCCCGAGCCGACCGCGCGCGGATCGAAGCCGCGCATCCGGCCCACGATCACGCCGGTCGGAATCGAGCCCACGATATACGCACCAACTATCAGGAGTGCTTCAATCATTTTTTTTCAGTGAATTTCCTCCACAATGTAGCGCCCCAATGGATGTTGCCTTGCCCTACTGCGAACGCAGAAAACTTGTGGAGGAAGGGCGGAAGCATTGTGCTTGGACAGCGCCGACTAGTGGAGCAACATCACTTAAAAGAATCGGGGTGACTGGATTTGAACCAGCGACTCCTGCGTCCCGAACGCAGTGCTCTGGCCAGGCTGAGCTACACCCCGTCTCCGGTTGAGCGTTAATCGGGAGAATACAGACGAGTTTTATAGCATCCGAGGCGATACCGCGCGAGTCCGCCGAAATCGCGGGGTACCGGCTCAGATCGTCGGGCGCGTGCGCCCAATCAGATCGCGCATCTCGCCCATAATCTTGCGATAGTCGGGCTTGCCGAATATTCCCGATCCCGACACGAACACGTTGGCGCCCGCCGCCTTCACGTCCGCGATGTTATCGAGCTTCACTCCGCCATCGATCTCTACGTCGATGCTGAGTCCGCGCCGCTTCAACTCGCGCCGGATGTAGCGCAACTTGTCCAGCGCGGCCGGGATCAACTCCTGCCCGCCGAATCCCGGATGCACGCTCATCACTAGGATCATGTCGAGATGGTCGGCGAAGGGCATCACCCGGCCGGCGTCGGTCTCGGGATTGATTGCGATCGACGCGCGCGCGCCGAGGCCGCGGATTCGCTGCGCCATCGCCGGGATGTCGGGGCAAACCTCGCAATGCACCGAAATTAAATTGGCGCCCGCCTTAACGAACGCTTCGACGTATCGCGCCGGCTCTGAAATCATCAGATGCGCATCGAGCGGCAGTTTCGTCATCCTGCGCACCGACTCCAGCACCGGAATTCCAATCGAGATGTTGGGCACGAAGTGCCCGTCCATCACGTCGAAATGAATCATGTCGGCGCCCGCCTTTTCGACCGCATGAATCTCTTCGCCGAGCCGCGCAAAGTCAGCGGACAGAATCGACGGCGCTATTTTGTCGGCGGGATCCATGTGTGAAGACTCGCCTCAGTTTACTACCGCATCGTCGTCGAGCTGGATAGCGCCTACTCGATTTTCGCCCTGTACGAACTATTTGCGAACCAGCCGCGCGGCGAAAAAACCGTCCAGCCCGCCGACGTCCGGCCGCGTTTTCATGAATCCTCGCGCATCGATCACGTCTTTCAGCATGCCACCAGCCGCTACGCCGCGATCGATTTCGAAATCGCCGTGGCGCGAGAGAAATCCATCGACCACGCCTTCGCCCTCTTCGGGCGCGATGCTGCAAACCGAATACACGATCGCGCCGCCGCGACGCACGAGCGCCGCCGCATTCTCGAGCATTCGCGATTGTATTGCAGCCATTCGCGCCGGATCGCCCGGCTTGAGCCGCCACTTGATCTCCGGATGCTCCCGCAAGGTCCCGATTCCCGTGCACGGCGCATCGAGGAGCACCGATTCGAAGCTCGAGGGCGCAAGCGGTACCGCAGCGGTCAGGTCAGCGCAAACAAACTCGACATTACGATGCCGCAGTCGGCGCGCCAGGCCGCGCGCGTTCTTGAGTCCGCCCAGATTGAGGTCCACCGCAATCACTCGGCCGCGTTCGCCCACCATCTCCGCCAGATGGGTCGCCTTGCCGCCCGGCGCCGCCGCACAATCCACGACCGTCGCGCCCGCACGCGGCGCCAGCATTCGCGCGACCATCTGCGACGCCTCGGATTGCGCGTGGAACAACCCCTCGCGATACCAGCGCGACTCGAAGTGCGGCGCGCTGTTCAGCACGATCGTCTCGGGCGCGCGGCCGGGTGCGCCGATCCCGAAGCTGTCCGCGCTCAGTTTCTCGATTATCTCCGCGCGGGATCCGCGCGCGAGATTGAGCCTGATCACGTTGGGCGCGGCGTCGTTGTTCGCCGTCATCAGGCGCTCGGCATTCCCGACACCGAACCAATCGACGAATCGCTCGACCATCCAGCGTGGATGCGAATACTCGACGGCAAGATAACTTTTTTCGTTTTGCTCCCGCGACGGCATCGGCGCCGTCTCACGCGTCGCGCGGCGCATTACCGCATTGACGAAGCCCGACGCCTTGCGCGCCTCGGGAATTCGTTTGGCAATGCTGACCGCAGTATCCACCACCGCATGAGCCGGAATCCGGTCAAGAAATCGAAGCTGAAAAAGCCCCATCCGCATGATCGCCAGCGCCGCGGGCTGAATCCCTTCGAGCTTGCGTCCCGTCAGATGCGCCAGCTCGTAATCGAGGCGTCCCCTCCACGCAAGCGTCCCGAGCACCAGCCGCGTGATCAGCCGGCGATCGGCCGGCGCAAAATCGGGCAGCCGCCCGCCCAGCAGAACGTCGGCATAACCGGACTCCTGATCGACGCGGTACAGAATCTCAGCCGCCGCCAATCGCGACGCGAGCCCTTCGTCCGTCCGCGAGCCCGATCGTGCGGCCGGCTTCACTTTGGCCTGTTCTTCGCTCATGCGCCGAATCGCGCGCCGGCTTCCACGCGTTTGCCGCGAAGGAAATCAGCCGCGGAAATTCTCTTTCGCCCTGCCGCTTGCAGCTCGATCAGCCTGAGTCGTCCGGTTCCGCACTGGACCACGGGATTCGGCTTCACACTCACGATCGTGCCGGGAGGTTCATCGCTTGAGCCCGAATCCTCGAGCGCGGCAGTCCAGATGAGGACTTCGTCGCCGCCCAGACGCGTCCGCGCCACCGGCCACGGATCGTACGCGCGCGTCATCCGCTCGATCTGCACGGCACTCGCAGTCCAATCTATCACCGCATCCTTCTTTTCGACCTGTGCCGTGTAAGTAGCGATCGCTTCGTCCTGCGGTGTTTCGACCAGTGCGCCGCGCGCAGCCAGATCGATCGCCTCGAGCATTGCGTCCGCGCCAAGCTCCGCGAGCTTTTCCTTCAACGTCCCTTGCGTGTCGCTTGATTCGATCGAAATCCTGCGCTGCAAATAGACCGGGCCGGCGTCCATCCGCTCGACGATCCGCATAATCGTTACTCCCGTTTCGGCGTCGCCCGCCAGGATCGCGCCTTCGACCGGGGCGGCGCCGCGATGACGCGGCAGGAGCGATGCGTGCACGTTCATCGGCGCGATCCGCGGAACGTCGAGAATCGAAGATGGCAAAAACCGTCCGTAAGCCGCCACCACCAGGAGATCGGGCGCGAATGCTTTCAGCTCGCTTAAAAATTCCGGCGTCCGAATTTTGACGGGCTTTAGCGCCGGAATTCCACGGCGCGCCGCGAGCGCGCCGACCGCGCTCGGCTCTGTGCCGAGCCCGCGCCCGCGCGGCTGGTCGGGACGCGTGACAACTCCAACCACGCGGAAGTTGGCTCTGGGAACCGTCACGAGCCGTTCCAGGATGCGGGCCGCCAAGGCCGGCGTGCCCATGAAAACGATCTTTAGTGACTCGGCGATTTTAGATCCGCACCGTGGAGGGGCGCACGCTTTCGGCCTTGCCCTCCTTGATTAACTTCTTCAGTTTGCGCTTGTAGAGTTCGCGCTTGATTCGGCTGATGCGGTCGATGAAGAGTTTGCCGTCGAGATGATCGATCTCGTGCTGCAACGCCACCGCGAGCAACTCATCGGCTTCGATCTCGATCTCCTTCTCGTCGGGCGTCCACGCACGCACCAGCACGCGCGCCGCGCGTTCCACGTCGGCAGTGTAATCGATCACCGAAAGGCATCCCTCCTCCCAAACGATCTTGCCCTCGGCTTCGACGACCCTGGGGTTGATGAGTTTCAGCAGATGCCTGCCGGGCTGTGCATGGTCGGTGTCGAGCACGATTATCCGCTTCGATTCTCCGACCTGCGGCGCGGCAAGACCCACGCCCGGCGCGGCGTACATCGTCTGCACCATGCTGTCGATCAGCCCTTCGACGTTGCCGTTGATATTCTTGACCGGGGCGGCAGGCTGCTTGAGCGAGTCGTCGGGAAATTTGCGAATTTTCAGCAGCGCCATCTCGGATACCGCGTTTTACAAATCTATCAAAGGGTAACCGGCGCGGCGAGTCCGAGCGGCGCAAGAAACGATTCCACGGCGCGGATGCACTCGGCGGGACGCTCGATTTGAAGAAAATGCGAGGTCCCCGCGATCGCTTCGTAGGGCAGCCCCAGCTCCTCGGCCATCGCGCGTCCGATCAGCGCCGGCGCCGTCACTTCTTCCAGCGTCGGATCTCCGCACACGAGTTTTACGGGCACCGGGCAATGCGCCATCTGCGGCCACAGATCCGGATTCGCAGCACTGGAAAAAACCTGCGCCTCGTATTCGCGCGGGCAGGCAAGAATCCAATCGCCGCTGGTGCGATCGTGCCGCAGCGTCGCCCGCGCCATCAGTTCGTAAGCTTCCGGCACCCATCTTTTGAAGCGCCTGCCGAACTGCCTCGCCAGTTCCATCGGATCCTTGTAGCGCTCGGGACGCCGCGCCGCGCGCGAGGCGAGCGATTCTTTGTCGGATTGCTGGAGGCCCTGCACGGGATGCCCTTCGCGCGGATAAACCGGCGGATCGAACAGCACCAGCGCGTCGAATCGCCGTCCATACTTGAGTGCATGCATCGCAGCCGTGACGCCCGACAGCGAATGAAACAGCCCGGCGGCAGGCTTTCGGCCAAGCTCGCGATTAATCGCATGCCAGACCGCCTCCATATCGGCGACGAAGTTTTGCCACGTATGGCCTTCGGCGGTGTGCAACGGGTTGTGCCCGTGGTTGCGGAAATCGAAGACGATCACTTCGTAACGCTCGCGCAACGGTCCCCAGAATGGAAAATAACCGTCGATCGCAAGCCCGTTGCCGTGACTGAGCACAATGCGCGGCGCACCGGGGATACCGTGCTGGCGGACATGGATTGTCGCGCCGTCCTTCATCTCCACATCGAACGCGTGACGCGCGCGCGGCACATGATGCATCGGTTGAGGTTCGTTCGTCTCGTTCATTCGCTCACAGCATCCTTACCGGATCGATGTCGATCGCAAGATAAATGCCGTCGCGCTGCGCCGACGGTCCAACTTCGGCGCGCATTGCGGCGATTGCCGCGCGCATCGGTTTCAATTCGCGCGATTTTACCATCACCTGCCACCGGTAGCGCTGCTTGATCCGTTCGATCGGCGCAGGCGCCGGCCCCAGCACGCGGATTCCCTCCGGCGTCGAACCCATAGCCAGCGATTTGGCGACCGCCTCGGCCGCGCGTTTGACCAGGCGCGGCTCCGCGCCCTCGATTCGCACCATCGCGAGGCGCGCAAACGGCGGATACATAAGGTCACGGCGCAGTTGCAGCTCGCGCCGCATGAAGCGCGCGTAGTCCTGATCCCTGGCGGCGCGGATGCTGTAGTGGTTCGGCGCGTAAGTCTGGATGATCACGCGGCCCGGGCGCTCGCCACGTCCCGCGCGCCCCGCGACCTGCGTCAACAACTGAAACGTTCGCTCGGCGGAACGGAAGTCGGGCATGTTCAGCGCCATGTCGGCGTTTACCACCGCGGCCAGCGTGACGCCGGGAAAATCGAAACCCTTGGTGATCATCTGCGTGCCGACCAGGATATCTATTTCGCCCGCGCGAAGCTCAGCCAGCATCCGCGCGCGCGCTCCGCGCAGACTGCTCGTGTCGGAGTCCATTCTTTCTATCCTCGCCGCCGGCATCATCTCCGCCAACGCCTGCGTGAGTCTCTCGGTGCCGAAGCCCTGCCCCTTGAGCCCGTAGCCATGGCATTCGGGGCACGTGTCGGGCGCCGCAGTATGATTGCCGCAGTAATGGCATCGGAGCGAGCGGTCGCGCATATGAAACGTCATGCTGACGCTGCAATTCGGACACGCGATCACGTTGCCGCAGATATGGCATTGTAGAAAATTGTGAAACCCCCGGCGGTTGAGGAACACCATGCTCTGGCCGCCCGACGCGAGATTTTCGCGCAGCGCAGCGGCCAACGCCGTCGAGAGCGGCACCGCATCCGGAACTTCCACTGCTTGAGGCTTCGGCTGTGCCGGTCCCGCTCCATTTGCAGGCTTGGCCGCCGCAAGCCTGCGCGCGTCGGCGACTTCGCGCCGCATATCGACGACTTCGACCGATGCCATCGCGCGATCGTTCACGCGCCGCGAAAGCCGGATCAGCCGGTACCGTCCGCGCCGCGAATTCGCATACGACTCGCTCGACGGGGTCGCCGAGCCGAGCACGATGGGGCATTTCGAAAATCCGGCGAGCGCGACCGCGAGATCGCGTGCGTGATAGTAAATTCCTTCCTCATTTTTGTACGAAGCGTCGTGCTCCTCGTCAACGACGATCAAGCCGGCGTCGTGAATCGGCGCGAAGATCACCGAGCGCGGACCGATCATCACTCGCGCCTGCCCGCCAATCGCCGCCATCCAGCTCGCCCATCGCTCCGACACGC
The DNA here is from genome assembly GCA_002479255.1 of Candidatus Binatus soli. GTDB lineage: Bacteria > Desulfobacterota > Binatia > Binatales > Binataceae > Binatus > Binatus soli. The sequence continues at coordinate 88,657 of DLMJ01000007.1, forward strand.
TCTGCGCGCTGTGGGCGACGGCGACCAGCGAACCGAAACGCGCGCGAAACGGCCGCACGATCTCGTCAGCGAGCGCGATCTCGGGCACCAGGATCAAAACGTTTCGTCCGGCGGCGAGCGCTCGCGCGGCAAGGTTCAGGTAAATTTCGGTCTTGCCGCTGGCGGTGACACCCCAGAGCAAAAACGCTTCGTAGCGCCGATGCTCGATGGCCGGTGAGATCGCGTCCAGCGCGACTTGCTGTTCATCGGTGAGATCGAACTGGGCCGCCGCGACGCTGTGGGCTGTTGCGTCGCGCGCTGCCTCGATCGCGATCAACCCGCGACGCGCGAGGCTCTTCAACGCCGCGCTCGCGCCGTCGATTTCAGCCTTCAGATCCGCGACGCGCACGCCCGTGGCGCCGGCGTTGGCGATCGCGCTGAGCACTTCGCGTTGCTTCGAGCCGCGAACGCCCTCGATGCTTGCGCCTGCCGCAAGCCGCGCGATGAAATCCGCGGTATCGCGATGCCTCCCGGTGGCAGCGTCGCGGCGCTCGAGGGTGCCGTCCGCGATGAAGCGGGCGATCGCGGCGCGCACCTCGCCGGGCGGACCGATTTTCTCAAGCCTGCGCGTGGTTGCCGCGCGCTTGGCGATCGTCTCGATAATCGCGCGCTCGACTCGCGTGAACGCGGCGCGCGCCAGCTCGTCGGGGGGAGTCGCGAGCCGATACGCAGTCCTCGACTCGACCCGCGCGACCGAAGGAATCACGCTGCGGTACGCGTCCGCAATTGAAACCATGTAGTAGGACGCGAGGAACTCCATCAGTTGCAGATGCGCGCGATCGAACAGCGGCCGCGGCTCGAGGACTTCGAGGATGGGCTTCAGTTGTCCCGTCGAAAGCCGTTCGCCGACCTCGGTGACCACTCCCGTCACCATCCGCGAGCGCAGCGGCGCCAGCACGCGATGCCCCGGCTGGATGCGCCCGTCGAGCGCCGGCGGAATCGAATACGTCAGCGTTTCGAATCCGCGCGTCGCCCCGACGATCACAACATTGGCCTGCATCCTGACTCTCTGTGCGCCGCGCCAAAACCGGCCGCGCGCATGCAACTTACACCCCGCGCGAGCGATGCGGCGAGCCGCCGGGCCGCCGAGTCCCGGCTTTGCCCGATCGATCCACCGCTTTCGCGGGCGCGTCCAGTCTGGTTGAATCGGGTGATGGAGGCCCGCCCGAACGAATACGCGCGGGAGGCGACAAAAACCGATGCTGCGATTTCTGACTGCCGGTGAATCGCACGGCCCCGAGCTGGTCGCGACGGTCGAAGGCGTGCCCGCCGGCTTCGACATCGACGTTGCCGCGATCAACGCCGACCTCGCACGCCGCCAAAAGGGCTACGGCCGCGGGGGCAGAATGCTGATCGAGAAGGACGAAGTGCGGCCGGTTTCCGGCATCCGCTTCGGCAAATCGCTCGGCAGTCCGATCACGTTCATCATCGAGAATCGCGACTTCAAGAATTGGGTCAAGCGGATGTCCGCCGAGCCCAAAGATCGCGACGCGGCGGACGTCGTCACGCGCGCGCGGCCCGGCCATGCCGACCTTGCGGGCGTGCTCAAATACAACCTCGAAGATATCCGCGACGTGCTCGAACGAGCTTCCGCGCGCGAAACCACTGCGCGCGTGGCGATCGGCGGCCTGGCAAAACAAATTCTCTCGCCATTCGGGATCGACGTGCTCGGCTACGTCGCGAGCATCGGCGCGACCGAGGCCAATACTCCCGCCGCGCTGAGCATCGAAGAGCTGCGCCGCATCACGGAAGCATCGCCAGTGCGCGTGGCGGACCCCGGCGCCGAAGGTAAAATAATTGCCGAAATCGACGAGTGCAAAAAGACCGGCGACACGCTCGGCGGCATCGTCGAGGTGATTGCGACCGGATTGCCGGTCGGGCTCGGCAGTCACGTCCAATGGGACCGCAAACTCGACGGACGCCTCGCGTTCGCGCTGCTCAGCGTGCAGGCCGCCAAAGGCGTCGAGCTGGGCCTGGGTTTCAAGGCGGGACGGATGCGCGGCTCCGAACTTCACGACGAAATCGGATACGACGCCGCGCATCGTCGCTTCACACGCTATTCCAACAATTCCGGCGGCACCGAAGGCGGCATGAGCACGGGAGAGCCGATCCGCGTACGGGTCGCGTTCAAGCCGCTATCGACGCTGATGCGCCCGTTGCGCTCGGTCGATATCAAAACCAAGGCGGAAGCAGTCGGCGCGATCGAGCGCTCCGACGTATGCGCGATTCCCGCCGCCGCCGTCATCGCGGAATCGGTGGTCGCGTTTGAACTAGCGGCGGCCTTCCTCGAAAAGTTCGGCGGCGATTCAATTGTCGAGGTTACGCGCAACTTCAAAGGCTTCCTCGAACAGGTCCGCAACTACTGAAAGGCGGGCGCGCCGGACTGCGAAGACGCGCGCACCTGAATCCGCGCTGCAACGCAAATGACGCCCAAACTGATCCTCACCGGATTCATGGCGACCGGGAAAAGCTCGGTCGGCCCGCTGGTCGCGCGCCGGCTCGGATGGGAATTCGTGGACGTCGACTCCGTAATCGTCGCGCAGGCTGGAAAACCAATCGCGCAAATCTTCGCCGACCATGGCGAGACCCATTTCCGACGGCTCGAACGCGAAGTGGTCGCGCATCTGACCGGCGATCGCCGGCGATGTCCCCAGTGCCACGGGCCGTATCCCGAAGTGATTTCGACTGGTGGCGGCGTGCTGCTTGACGAATCAAATTGCGCGGTCCTCAAGCGCGTCGGCGTGATCGTGTGTCTGACGGCGCGGCCCGAAGTCGTCGCAGCGCGCGTCGAGCGATCGAAAGCCAGGCGCCCGAAACTGACCGAGGGCAGAAAATCCACTTTGGCTCGAATCAAAGAGCTGATGGACGAGCGGGCTGACGCCTACGCTCGCGCCGATGTCCAAATCGACACCTCCGATCTCACAGTTGATCAACTCGCCGATCATGTTATCTCGGCCTTCGCCGCACATGCCGCGCGACGATGCATGCCATCGGCGGATGGCGTACGATCCGCATAGAGATGCGCACCATCCGCATAGAACTCGGGCCCGCGTCGCATAACGCTCATGTGGGCGCGGGAATCCTGGACCGGCTTGGCGACCTCGCATGCGACGCCGGACTAAAGCCCGGTTCATGCGCCGTCGTCACGGACTCCACGGTCGAAAAACTCTACGCCGCGCGCGTCGAGGACACGCTTGGCAAAAGCGGTTTCGCAGCCGCCGTAATTTCGGTGCCGCCTGGCGAAGCCTCCAAATCTCTCGCGACGCTCGAGCTTCTCTACGATCGGATGACCGAGATCGGGCTTGACCGCAACAGCGCTGTGTTCGCGCTCGGCGGCGGCGTCGTTGGCGATCTCGCTGGATTTGCGGCTGCGACCTTTCTGCGCGGCGTGGCGCTCGTACAAGTGCCGACCACGGTGGTGGCGCAAGTGGACTCCGCGCTCGGCGGCAAGACCGCGGTCAACCATCGCCACGCCAAAAACCTGATCGGCGCGTTCTACCAGCCGCGGCTGATTGTCGCCGACGTGAATTCGCTTGCAACGCTGCCGGACCGCGAGTTTCGCGAGGGCCTGGCGGAAGTCGTCAAGTATGGCGCAATCATGGACGCGCCGATGATCGCGGACCTGGAACGCGACCTCGATTCGATCGTTGCCCGCCGGCCCGATCTGCTCGAACAAGTCGTCGCGCGATCGTTGATGCACAAGGCCGCCGTCGTCGGCGCCGACGAGCGCGAAAGCGGTCTGCGCAAAACCCTGAATTTCGGCCACACCATCGGCCACGCGATCGAAGCGAGTGCTGGTTACGGCCGCTACTTTCACGGCGAGGCTGTCGCGATCGGGATGGTCGCGGCGGCCCGGCTGTCCTGCTCATATGCCGGCTTCTCAGCCGACGAAGCGTCGCGTCTCCAGCGCCTGATCGAGCGCGCCGGCTTGCCGACTGCGATGCCTCCCGGATGGCACGGCGACGACTTTATCCGCGCGCTTGGTCTCGACAAGAAACGCGCCGCTGGCGCGGTCGAATTCGTGCTGCTCGACCGCCTGGGCCATTCGTTGACCAAGAGCCTCTCGATTGACGAGATCGTCGCACCTTTGCTACAAATCGGCGCCCACGGTAAGCTAGGGTCCTGAGACTCCTGACCAGTAGCGTTCCTTAGATAACTAATTGCGACGAAGATTCCGCTTGAATGTTTGGCGCTTTTATGATGTGTTTAGTATGTGCTTAGCAGAGTAAGTCGGGCTGGTTCAACCCATACAGTAGTTAAGGGCCTGGATGACCGGGTAAACGCGCGTAGCGAAGAGGGGTCACATGGATCGATTCGATGAAATGAAAAGCAGGGTCCTGACGGTGCAGGAAGTATCGGGCTACCTCCGGGTGCATTCGTCCACGATCTATAGGATGCTGAAGAAAAATCAGCTCCCTGCATTCCGCGTCGGCAGCGACTGGCGGTTTACCGTCGAGGCAATCGACAAATGGCGCGCAGCTGTAGAGTCTGGCGCCCCACTTCCCGCAAGCGACGGCCGATTGAGTTCGAAGTAGCCGGATAACTCGGCTACGAAAATCGACGCGCCGGCCAGCTAGTTCTGGAAATACCGGCGCGGATTAACTACCAGCATCGCGCGAATCTTCGCCTTTCCTACGCCCGCCCGCTTCAGCGTCGGCACGATATTTCTAAACATGTGGGTCGGCGTCCAGTTACCCGCCGGAGCGGCGCCCTCAAATGCGTCGAGCCGGGATTTAGCTATTTAGCTGGAACGATTTGGCTTGGGCGCGGCATCGCCGCCAAACAACGACCCGAGGATGATCAGCGCGACGCCGATCGTGATCGCGCTGTCCGCGACGTTGAACACCGGGTAGTTCAGGTCGTAGTAATGCGCGCGCACAAAGTCGATCACGCGGCCGCCGCGAGTTGCACGATCGATCAGGTTTCCCGTAGCGCCGGCCAGAATCAGCGCGAAGGCGACAGAATTAATCGACACTCGCTCCGATCGCGCCAACAACACGACCAGCACGATTATCGCCGCGCACGACATCGACAGCAGAAACGCCAGGCGGGCCCACGGCGGCGCGTCGGCCAGGATGCTGAACGCCGCGCCGGGATTCAGCGTGTACGTGATGTCCAGGTAGTTCGGGACGAGCGCGATACTTTCATACAGCGCCATGTGCGACTTGACGAACAGTTTGGTTGCCTGATCGAGCACGATGATCGGAATCGTGATAGCGCCGATCAAAAGCAGGAACGGCTTGCGCGGCGCCCGGCCGGTTAATTCTTTCCCCGCTCCTTGCCCAGGCAAAGGGCTGGGAAGAGGCTTGACGCTCGATCGCTCCTGCAACGGTTACGCCCCCACCACCGCGCGGCATCTTGCGTCCAACTGGTGATCGCCGCCGTCATCGAAGTATTTCCAGCATCGCGCGCACTTCACCCCGGACGCGTGACGCCCAACCAGCGTGATTGCGGGATTCGCGGCGGCTCGCACGAAGCTGCCATCGACGGCGAAGTCCTCGCGGCCGCCGGCTTGCCGCCTGATCTCGGCCGCTTCCGCGTCGCCCAGAATCGCGACCTCCGAGACGATGAACAAATCTTTCAGCTCTTCGCGATATTGCTTGATCGTTTCGGCAAGCCCGCTCTCAGAGCCACCGTCAGCTCCCAGGCTGATTGCGGCATCGAGCGGCGCACCGATCGTCCCCGCCTTGCGCATCGCTTCGAGCAGCTTGAGCGCCTCGTCACGAATCCTGAGCAGCCGTTCCCATCGCGCCTCCAATTCTTCATCGCGCCACGACGGATTCGCCCGATGCATCGTCGTCAGATGCACACTCTCGAGCCGATTCCCCGGAAGATACGCGTAAACTTCCTCAGCCGTGAACGGAATCAGCGGCGCGAGCATCCTGATAAGCGCATCGAGGATATTGAACAGCGCGGTCTGCGCCGAGCGCCGCTCGCGCGACGCCGCGGCCGAGCAATAGAGGCGGTCGCGCGCGACATCGATATACAGCGAGCTCAGATCGATCACTATGAAATTCAGCGTCGCCTGATACGCGGTCTGGAACTCGAATGCTTCGTAAGCCTGGCGCACTTCGCTCTTGAGCTTCTCCGTGCGCGCCAGGATGAAGCGATCGAACTCGAGCATATCCTGGAATGCAACTGCGTCGCGCGCGGGATCGAAGTCCGCGAGATTGCCCAGCACGAACCGGCAGGTGTTGCGAATCTTTCGATACGACTCCGACACCGCGCCGAAGATCGTCTGGCCGAGCGTGATCTCAGCCGTGTAGTCGAGCGACGCGTACACCAGCCGCAGTACGTCAGCCCCCATCCGTCCTGCCGCATCGACGGCGTCCTCCGCGTTGCCGAGCGACTTGGACATCTTGCGGCCCCGCTCGTCCACTGTCAGTCCATGGCTGATTACGCTCTTGAACGGCGCCGTGCCGCGCTCCGACACCGCGCAAACCAGCGACGAGCCGAACCATCCGCGCGCTTGTTCCACCGCTTCCAGGTACGCGTCCGCCGGCCAGGTCAGTTCCGGGCGCGCGCCCAGCACCACGGCTTGCGAGGATCCCGAATCGAACCACACGTCGAGGATGTCTTCCTGCTTGATAAAATCCGCGCCTCCGCACCTCTGGCATTTGAGGCCCGGTGCGACGAAGTCCGCCGCCGGCCGGCTGTACCATGCGTCGGAACCTTCGCGCGCGAAAATCTCCTCGACTCGATCCATCGTCGCAAGCAGTGGCGCGACCTCATCGCATTTCGCGCATCTGACCGCCGGTATCGGCACGCCCCACGCGCGCTGGCGCGAGATGCACCAGTCGGGGCGCGTCTCCGTCATGTTGCGGATCCGATCGCGCGACCATTCCGGATACCATTTCACTTTGTCGATCGCGTCGATCACTTTGGCGCGCAGTTCGTTGTGATCGATGCTCACGAACCATTGCTCGGTCGCCAGAAAGATCAGCGGATTGTGGCATCGCCAGCAATGCGGGTAGCTGTGCGAGAGGTTTTGCGCATGCAGCAGCGCGCCGGCCGCGGCCAGTCTCTCGACGATCGACTTGTTCGCCTTGAAGACGTTCTGCCCCGCCCATTGTCCGCCCTCCGCCGTGAACACTCCTCCCCCATCCACCGGCGTGAACGGCGTCAGCCCGTACTTCTTGCCGACCACGAAATCCTCGTAGCCGTGTCCCGGCGCGGTATGCACCAACCCGGTGCCGGCGTCCGCCGTCACGTGCTCGGCGTACATCAGCTTCACGTCGCGCGGGATAAACGGATGTCGAAAGATGTCCTGGCCGTCCAGCGCCTTGAGCGCCGCGCGGCTGAGCGCGATGCGTTTTTCAACTGCCAGTCCGCATTCCTTCTCGACATTGTCCGCCAATCGCGACGCGGCCACGTAGTAATGATCGCCGGCCTTCAACGCGACGTAGTCGAAAGTCTCGTTCAGTGAGATTCCGAGATTCGCCGGCAGCGTCCATGGCGTCGTCGTCCAGATTACGGCCGACAGTTTGCCGGCCTTGTGCGCGGCGTCAAGCTCGGCGCCGTCGCTGCGATCTGCGGCCAGCGCGCCCGCATCCTTGAGATTCGAATTGAACGCGAACGCGACGTAGATCGACGGCGAAACGTGATCGCGGTACTCGACTTCGGCTTCCGCCAGCGCCGTGCGGCATTCGAAGCACCAGTGCACCGGGCGCAATCCCCGATACACGTAGCCGTGCTCGACCATCTTGCGCAGCACGCCGATTTCGGCCGCGTCGTACTCCGGCGCCATCGTGAGATACGGCTTGAACCAATCGCCGATCACTCCCAGGCGCCGGAAGTCCGAGCGCTGCAAGTCGATCCATTTCTCCGCTTCGGCGCGGCACAGCCTGCGCAGTTCGACCTTGGAAATCGTCCGCGCCTTGTCGCCGAGCTCGCGCGATACCTTGTGCTCTATAGGCATCCCGTGACAGTCCCATCCCGGCACGAACGGTGTGCGATATCCCATCATCGAGCGCGATCGCACCACGAAGTCTTTCAGAATTTTGTTGAGCGCGGTCCCCAGATGCACCCGGCCGTTGGCGTACGGCGGTCCGTCGTGCAGCACCCACAACTGCGCGTCCTTGCGCGCCTCCATCAAGCGCCCGTAAAGGTCGGTCTCGTCCCAATGCTTGAGCATTTCCGGCTCCCGCTTGGGCAGATTCGCCTTCATCGGGAAGTCGGTCTTGGGAAGTTTCAGCGTCGATTTGTAGTAGGTCTCAGCCACGCGCCATGTTGCCCGCGCGCCCGTGCGCGCGCGATCTCCTTCGCAATTGTCAAGTATTGAGCGTCCGATCAGATTAACTTACGCCGCGCTCGCTGGCGAGTATCGAGCGCCGCCGCGCATCGGTGATGCTTTCGCCTGTTTGAATCCCGCCGCCAGCCTCCATATCATCTTTCGCGCACCAGTGGAGCATCGAATCACATATCGATAGAAAACATTATGGGACTCAGAAAAGTAACTCTGTTCGATAAGGAAGGCACCACCCTCGTTCCCGTCGAAGAGGACGGCCAGGCGAAACCCGCCGTGATGGGCGTGCGATGGGTCAATCCCGTCACCTTCGAAACCATTCGCGTGCGCGGCGGCAAACGCACCGGCCCCAGGAACGAAGTCCTGATGGAAGTTCCCGCGACGCTCGACACCGGCGCATTCGCAATCGAGGACTTGCCCCCGCCCAAGGTCAAGCAAAAGCTCGCGCAAATCCAAAAGTCTGCCGAAGCGGGAAAATCGGCGAAAAAATCATGACCGAGCCCAGCCCCGGCGCGCTCGCGGGCCTGCGGGTCCTCGACCTGACCGGCCACCGCGCACAATTTTGCGCGCGGCTGCTGGCCGACATGGGCGCCGACGTCATCAAAGTCGAACCTCCCGCCGGCGACGACGCGCGCCGCATCGGCCCCTTCCTCGACGACCTCCCGCATCTCGACCGCAGCCTGTTCTTCTGGTTCTACAATCTCAACAAGCGCTCCCTCACGCTCGATCTCAACCATTCCCGCGGCGCCGACATCTTGCTCCAGCTCGCCCGCTCCGCCGACGTCATCGTCGAGAGCTACGCGCCGGGCACGCTGGACCGGCTCGGGCTTGGCTGGGATACGCTCCATCGCGAGAATCCCGCGCTGGTCCTCTGCTCGATTGCGCCGTTCGGCCAGACCGGCCCCTGGCGCGACTTCATCGCCGACGACACCGTGCTGACCGCATTGGGCGGGATGCTCTACATCAACGGCTTCCCCAATCACGCTCCCGTTCGTCCACTCGGTCTGCAGGCGTATCATTCGTCGGCGTATTACGGCGCGATCGCCGTGATGCTTGCGCTGCTCGCGCGCGATCGCACCGCTGAAGGTCAGTGGATCGACCTCAGCATGCAGGAGGCCACCGCGGCCGCCGTCGAGCACGTCGCCGGTGCATTCTTCGAGCGCGGCGAGGCCGAGCCGCGCCGCGGCACTCTGCATTGGAGCCGTTTCTTTCGCGTCGGCAAATGCCGCGACGGTTACATCATGCATTGCACGCTCGGCGACTGGACCTCGCTCATCGAATGGGTCAAGTCCGACGGCAAGGCTGCCGATCTCGACGCGCCCGACTATCAGCAGGTGATGTATCGCTATCTCATGGCCGAGCATCTCTTCGACGTTCTCGACGATTGGGTCAAGGATTATCCGCGCGACGAGCTGCTCGAGCGCGCGCAGCTTCTGCGTCAGCCTTACGCGACCGTCCGCCCGCCCGAGGCGCTCTTCGACGACGACCAGCTCGCCGAGCGCGGCTACTTCGTCGAGGTCGAGCATCCTGAGCTCGGCCGCAAGTTCCGCTATCCGGGTGCGCCGTATCTTTTCAATGGCACGCCGTGGCGAGTATCGCGCCGTCCGCCGCTGATCGGAGAGCATACCGGCGAAATTTTGCGCGACGAACTCTCGATGGCTCCCCAAGCGCTCGCCGCGCTCTTTGCCGAGGGAGTGATCTGATCATGCCGGCGATGCCGCTGGACGGCGTCCGCGTCCTCGATTTCACCTGGGTCGTCGCCGGCCCGGTCGCGACACGCATCCTCGCCGACCACGGCGCGGAGGTCGTCAAGGTCGAGCGCAAGGAACCGCCCCAGCTCGGCAACCGCAAGCTCGGCCTCCAATGCGACCTGAATCGCGGCAAACTTTCGGTCGCGCTCAACATGCAGCACCCGCGCGGCGTCGAACTCGCCCGCCGCCTCGCCGCCAAAAGCGACGTCGTGATTGACAATTTTTCCGCCCGCGTGATGCGCAGTTGGGGGATGGATTACGAAAGTCTCGCCGCCGTGAAACCCGACATCATCTGCATCAGCATGTCCGGCCTGGGACACACCGGCCCGCGCTCCAGCTACGTCAGCTACGGACCGACCCTGCAAGCCCTCACCGGCTACACGATGCTGATGGCCGAACCCGACGGCACGCCCGCCGGCTACGGCTATTCCTACGCCGACACATGCGGCGGTTACACGGGCGCACTCGCGGCGCTCATCGCCATTTGGAATCGCCACCGCACCGGCCGCGGCCAGTTCGTCGATCTCGCGCAGTTCGAGGCCGTCGCCAGCGTGATCGGTCCCGCGCTCCTCGACATCTCCGTCAACGGCCGAACGCAGCCCGCCCCCGGCTACAATTCGCAGGAAGGCCCCGCCGCACCGCACGGCGTTTACAAATGCCGCCCGCTTGACGGCGACGACGACCGATGGGTCGCGATCGCCGTGAGTACGGGCCCCGAGTGGCGCCGATTCGTCACCGCGATTGGTTCTCCATCGTGGGCGAGCGACCCGAAGTTCCGCACGCTCTACCTGCGGATGCGCAATAGCGGCGATCTCGACGCCAACGTTTCACGATGGGCCGCGGAGCACAGCGCCGAAGACGCGATGGCGATCCTCCAACGCGCCGGCATCGCCGCCGGCGTCGTCGAAAACGGCATCGATCTCTGCGCGCGCGATCCTCAACTCAAAGAGCGCGGCTTCTGGCCCGCCGTCTCGACCGCCAAGGGCACGACGACTAACGTCACGGGCATCCCGTTCAAGCTTTCCGGCGGGTCGGGAAGGGTTCGCTCGATCGCACCCGAAGTCGGCGAAAATTTCGACTACGTGCTCGGTGAGTTGCTCGGCCTCGGCCGCGCCGAGCGCGATGAATTGGTCGCCGCCGGCGCCGTCTGGCCCTGACCGCTGGCGAATCCGTGTTACGCAGGTAACAATGTACCCCAAGTAACGCGCATCGCTCGCAGCCCCTCATTGCGCTAGTGTCAGCGACACTGGCGGTTAACAGTAAGAAGCCGTTGGGGGCAATTCTTGCACGCAAGCGTAATATCGAGTGCGTTGGTTGGCGTTGACGCGTTCCCGGTCGAAGTCGAAATCGACATCGGCGCCGGGATGCCGCCGCATCGTCTCGTCGGCCTGGCCGAGGGCGCGGTCAAGGAGGCGCTCGATCGCGTCAAGTCCGCGCTCAAAAATTCCGGCTTCGATTTCCCCACTCGCAAGATGACCATCAACCTCGCGCCCGCCGACACGCGCAAGGAAGGCTCGGCGTTCGATCTTCCACTCGCGCTTGGAATCCTCGCCGCACAAAACGTGTTGAAAGATCGCGCGCGCCTGCGCGCCTATCTCGTGCTGGGCGAACTCGCGCTCGACGGCCGCATCAAAGGCATCCGGGGCGCGCTGCCGACTGCCCTGCTCGCGCGCTCTGCCAGCTTCGCGGGCGTGATGCTCCCGCGCGAGAATGCCTCCGAGGCATCCGTCGTCGGCGAGGGCACCGCCGTGCTCGGCGTCGAGAGCCTGCGCGAGGCTTTCGAATTCTTCGAGGGCCTGCGTCCGCTCCAATCTGCGCCCGTCGATCTCGGCGCCGCGTTCGGTGCGGCAAATATTTACGACGTCGATTTCAGCGAGGTCAAAGGCCAGGAGCAGGCCAAGCGCGCGCTCGAAGTCGCCGCCGCCGGCGGTCATAACGTCCTGATGATTGGGCCGCCCGGCTCGGGCAAGACGATGCTCGCCAAGCGCCTGCCCTCGATTCTGCCCGCGATGACCTTCGAGGAGGCCATCGAAACCACCAAGGTGCACTCCGTGATGGGCCTGCTCGACGGCCGCGCGCTCGTCACCACGCGCCCCTTCCGCTCTCCCCACCACACCATTTCCGACGCCGGCCTCGTCGGCGGCGGCTCGATTCCACGCCCCGGCGAGGTCAGCCTCGCCCATCACGGCGTCCTGTTCCTCGACGAATTGCCCGAGTTCCGCAAGAACGTGCTCGAGGTCCTGCGCCAGCCGCTCGAGGATGCGCGCATCACCATCTCGCGCGTGATGGGCACGCTCACTTTCCCCGCCTCCGTGATGCTGGTGGCTGCGATGAACCCGTGCCCGTGCGGCTTTTACACCGATCCGCAGCACGAATGCTCCTGCTCGCCGATCGCGATTCAGCGCTATCGCTCGCGCATCTCGGGCCCGCTGCTCGATCGCATCGACATCCATATCGAAGTGCCCGCCGTGAAGTACAAGGACCTGACCGATCGCGTCGCGCGTGAGCCGTCGATCGCGATTCGCGAGCGCGTCAATCGCGCGCGCGAGGCGCAGCTCGTTCGTTTCAAGGGGATGCCGTTTTTCTGCAACGCGCAGATGCGCGCGAGCGATCTCCGCCTCCACTGCCAAATCGAGTCCGGCGGCGAGCGTCTGCTCGAGCTTGCCATCAACCGCCTCGGCCTGAGCGCGCGAGCCTACACGCGAATCCTCAAAGTCTCACGCACCATCGCCGATCTCGACGGCGCCGCCTCGATCGCCGCCCACCATGTCAGCGAGGCGATTCAGTACCGCTCGCTCGACCGCACCGCCCCCTAGCCCAAAAAACCAGGCGGGCCGCCGGCTAGGGATACGGTGCCTCGTACGCCATGTAACGCGCTATCTTCCAGCTACCATCCGGCTGGCGCCGGAATATATCCATGCCGGGTTCCCGTTTGATCTCCTCGGATCCGTTTTTCGGGCTCACCTTCAGAGTCCAAACGAGCCTTACAACGGCGAGATCGCCCGACACCAGGATCTCCTTGATTTCCAGGTCATAGTGATATGTCTTGGCCGGGTCCGCCAACGCCATCTGCATGTTGGCGCACAGAGAATTATAGGTGTCTTCGGGCTCCCCCCGAAAATTTGAAATCAAATCCGGCGCAAACAGCGAACAAACCCCCGATGCATTGCCGCTATCGAAGTCTCGCGTCCACTTCTCCAGCTCGGCGCGAATCTGATTCTGCGCCGCGCTCGTGGAATCCGCAGCCGATGCATGCGATGCGGACATCAGCAGCGCGAGAACACCTGCTGTGATTGCTCCAACCCGAGCGCGCTTCATTCTCATAACCCGGCTTCTCCTTCTCACGAACGCCAGACGCCATGCAATCGCAGCGTCCAGCCCGGCCTATGTTTTCGCGCTGCTCGCCACGCTGCACGCAAATTCGCGCACGTTTATGCAAATTCGCGCCATGCCATCAGTTCCTCTTGACGACTTGTCACCATCGCGTTAACTGATTTATCACATGGGGATCTTTAATATCTGAAATCGCGGGGAGCCGGGCCTGCAAGCGGCTTTCCGCAAGGGGAGTCAGCGATGAGCAGCGTAGCGCGTATGGCTGTATTCGTTGTCTTGGGATCGGCATTGACGGCCTTGGCGTTGATCGTAGCCAGCCACCTGTCCACCGTCGCCGGTTAATCCGAACCGCCGCCCGTCGCATCCGACCTGACGGGCGAGTCCTGTTCCGGTAATTTTCTTTCCCGCGGCTCATCGAAGCCGCCCGCGCGGTCTTGTGCGCCGACGATTTCGCGCCCCCGTCCCCCCTGTCTATTCTGACGAGCTGGTAACCGCCGCTGGCGCGGGTGTTCGCGACCAGAGCTTGAAATGGGCCGTCGTCAGGACCACGCGGAAGCCGTTGCGCGACAGAAAGTCTTCGGGAACCAACACTAGCGGGAGCAACTGAACCGGCGAATCGCTGATGACGGCCGGGACTTTTCCATTGGCAATCGCGTCGCGCATCTGTTCGGTCCAGAAGTGCCGGGTATCGTAGATCAGCTGGAAAAAATCGGCTGCGCCAAGGTGCCGGCGCGCGGCGAAGAAGCCGTCGCGATCGTACTCGGCTTTCGCTTCGCGATACACGCCGTAGGTTTCAGGATAGCGGATCAATTCGCGGCGTCCGGCCTCGAAGCATACGAACGACGGCGCGATCACGTCGTCGCCGGGTTTGCTGGCGGCGCGCAACGCGTCGGCAAGCTGCGAGATTTCCGCGCGCGGCACGAAGCCGAAGCCATAGACGGCACCATGCAGCCAGTTCTCGTTCACAATCGGCGTGATCCAGATCAGAAAAATCGCGATCAGCGCCGCACCGCCCGCAAGCAGCTTCCATCGATGCTGCGCCTGCTCTCTCGCGATCAGATCCTCAATCGCCCGTACGAGCGCCGTCGCGCCGATTCCTGCGACGATCGCGATGAACGGGATCGCCTCGAGATAGTTGTGCCCCCACGCGGTCGGGCTCAGCACGCCGTAAAAGGCGTACTCGGCGGCGACGATCGCCAGCACCAGAATCACGCCGCGGCTGAAAATGCGATCGGCGAAGATTCGCCAGCATCCAAGCACGAACAGCGGCGCGAGCACGTCGAGGATCATCCGCGGGTAGGTCGCGATACTGCCGGCGGTGTCGCGCCCCTTCAGAAAGTGAAACACGAATGTCTGGAATATGAACTCGTTGCCGTAGAGCCGGTAGAGGATGGCGCTGAACGCGGCGAGTGCGAGCGCGAAGATGACGCCCGACGCGACTGCGCCCGCGATTCGGCGGTACGCGACGGCGATGAACACCAGCATCACGGCAAACGGAATCACCGCCGTCAACTTGATCGCGCACGCGACGAAGAAAATCGCCGCGAGAATCGCGGCTTGGCCAATCGCCGCCGTCGTATCGTCGAGCGTGACGATCGCCCCCAGGATAATCAGCGGCGCGATGAAACTCTCGCGCTCGTAAACGTGGTAGCGAAAGACGAGCGAGCTGTATGCGTATAGAATCGACGCGAGGATTGCCGCCGGGCGGCCCGCGGCGCGGCGGGCGAGCGGGTAAGTCAGGATGCTGGCGGCGAAAATCGCCGCCTCGTTCAGGATTTCGATCGACAGATGGCTTGCGCCGAACAACTTGAGATAGCATCCCGCAATCCATTCGAGCAGCGGCATATGCGGGTGAATGAAATCCAGGTACGGGCGCATCCCAACGCTCACGAACCACGCGCTCTCGAGGTAGAAATCGTCCTCGACCCACACCTCCGGGTAGAGCATCCGCACGACGCGCGGGATGAGCAGCGCGACGATGAGCCATGCGCCGATGCGCGCGGCGCCGGCGTCGTCGGCGGTCGCGGAGACGCGCCGCGATGAGCCCCGCGAAGTCATCGAAACGACCCGTCGCATCCGCTGCCGGCATTCCCCGGATGCCGAGCATCCTCGAATGGGGAATCCTCGCGGCGATCGAGCTGCTCGTGATTGTGATGGTTAGATCCGCCGGCTTTCAACGCGGAGTCGAACTGATGCCGTGGCCGGATGGGCTCGAGTACGCCGCATCGGCGGCAAACCTGGCGAATGGTCGCGGTGCGGTGCTGCATTTCGGTGGATATACTTACCCGTCGCGCTATACCGGCGGCTACCCGCTGATCCTGGAATTCTTCTACCGCTTATTTGGCGGACACGTTTCGCTGCTCCCTGTCGCCTCGTGGATTCTCGGGATGCTCTCCGTCGTCGGCATTTTCATCGTGACGCGCGTGCTGTTCGGGCGCGTGGCCGGCGCGATTGCGGCGCTGTTGCTCGCGCTTTCGCCCGTATTCATCACGTATGCATCGCTTGTGATGAGCGACGTGCCCACGCTCTGCGTGACGATTTGCGCCGCGCTGATGCTGGTGGTTGCCACCTCGGACTACGCGTCCCAATCGCCGAGCTGGATGCGGATGTCGGCATGGCTGATGCTCGGATTCCTCGCCGGATTCTCGACTATCATCCGTCCCACCAACGCCGTCATCCTTGCCGGTCTCGCGTTGTGCGTCGTGATGGTGCCGCTTGAACGTCAAGGTGAGAATCGAGATCTCCCGAGCATCCTCAAAGCGGCGATCGCAATAGCAATCGGTTTCGCGATTCCCGTCGCGTGGCAGTTGCATCAGAACGCGGTTCATCTCGGGAGCGCATTCGCGAGCGGCTACGCGTGGTGGGTTCCCGAAGTTTATGGCGCGATGGGCCGCACCTTCAGCGCCGCGTACCTGTTCGGTCCCACGATGCCGCGAAATCCGCACGGCAACGTGCTCGTGTACATCACGACACTGCTCGGGCTCGACGGGATGCTCGGCGATCGCGGCAATGCGCGTTACTTCCTCTACCCGTTCGCGGCGGCGGTGTTCGCGATTGTCGGGTTCATCGCGATTTTTCGCACGCCCGGAAGACCCACGGCGCGTCGCCTGATGTGGTTCGGGCGCGGATACCTTGCCGCACTGACCGGGCTCTACTGTTTCTACCTGTTCACCGACGTGGCCTTCATCCTGCCTGCCGCGTTCATACTGTTTATCGCGGCGGGCTCGGGAGCAGCCTCGGCAAATCGATGGATGCGCGAGGTGCTCCGTAACCGAAATCGAAGCGCCGGTCGGTTCGCAGCCGCGGCGGGGGTGATCGTGCTGGACCTGCTGTTGATCGTGTCGCTGGCTTCGGAAGCGGTCGTGCGCTTGAGCGAGCGGCCCGCGGGCTCCGCGATGGTTGATGCGTTGGCGTCGTTGGATTTGACGCTGCCTCGCGATGCGACCGTAGTCAGCAACATCTCGTTGCAGTTTCTCGAACTGTATCTGGCGGCTGGCGATCGCCGCTTCGTCGGTCTCAACTCACTGGACCCGGGCGAGCGATTCACTGACTACCATCTGCATCGCCTCTATGAAAAACGCGCGGCGGGATGGAACGGCGCGGTACCGCCGGTCGTTTTCGACGGTTCTCAAATGTCCGCCGAGGCGGACTCGCTCGCGTCGGCGCTCGGCGCGAGGACACCGGTCTTCGTTTTGATCGCCGCGCCCGAGTCGGATGATTACGTTGACGTGCTCAAGACTGAACTCGATCAGTTGCAGGCGAAATTCTCCTTCGAGCCTGAACTGCGGACCCGGCAAGTCGCGCTGTACCGGCTGACGGCGCGCAACCGGCCCGCTACGGATTAATGCTGGTGGGCGGAGGATCTATAGCGGGCGGGCCGCCGTAGCGCCGCCGGCAAATCGCATACGCAGGCCAAACGCATACACCGAGCACGATCGCCAGGATGAAATCGGCCTTGCCTACTCCCGCCGAGACGGCCAGCCCGAAAGTCGCGGCCCAGGTCAGAATTGGAAGAATTGCGACCAACGCGAGACCGACGCGACCGCCGCCAATCGTGAACATCCCGGTGCGATCCGGCATCCGTTTCCGCAGCCGGACCAGGGCGAGCAGTTCCAACGCAAGCGCCGCCATGTAGAAGAATACGTCGAGCACGACCAGCGCGACGAATCCGATCGGCACGAGGATCGTGAACACGATGCAGCAGAGCAGAATCGACTTGCCCGGCGTTGCGGTCGCGGACCAGAGCTCGGCCAGCGGCGGCGACAGGTAGCGCTCGCGAGCGAGCACGAACGGCATCCGCGACACCCACAGCATCGCGGCCTCGAACACCGCGAACGACATCACCGCGCCGCCGAGCGCCAGCGCGCCGCCCAGCGCGGGTCCGCCGATCGTGTAGCCGACGTGCGAGAACGAGCCGGTTCCCCAGTCCGCGGCGGTGACGGCGCCCGAGACGGACACCGCGAGCGGAAGCACGTAGCCGGCGACGATTATCGGCATTGCGATCAGAATGGCGCGCAAATAGTTACGCCGCGGATGTTCGATTTCCGCCGACACGACGCTCAGGTTCTCCCATCCGCTGAAATTCCAGATGACCACCGTCAGTCCGGCCGCCATCGCACCCCACGGATCTGCGCCGAACAGCGGCGGCGTCGGCATCGTGAAATGCATCAGGCGCGGGAGGCCAACCATCACCAGCGCCGCGAACGGGGCCACGAGGACTGCGGCGAGCACGACCGACGCCATCCCAACCGGCCTGACGCCGAGAAAATTAAGTCCACCCGCCAGCCATACCAGCGCGATGCCGGTCGCAATTTGGGCCGTCGGGCCGAGCGGGAGGATGAACGAAAGATAGCCGGCGAAAAGCACCGGATAAATCGCCATGTCCGCGGCGGTGTAAAGAATTGTCAAATATGCCTCGACGAAGCCGGCGAACGGTCCGAGCGCTTCCTTGACCCAGAAGTAGAAGCCGCCTTCCACCGGCATCAACGCCGTCAACTCCGCCGCCATCAGCGCCGTCGGGATACTCAGCGTCAGCGGCACGATCAGACACAGCATGAGAGTCAGGCGCGGCCCCGCCAACCGGACCGCATCCTCCAAACCGTACGCGCCGCCGCTCACGACCAGGTACATCACGCATACCAGCGGGATGAGGCCGAGCTTGCGGGGCGAACGATGCGCCAGCGGGGCGGCGCTCGAGGGCGCTCGGGAACGCGTGTTTTCCGTCGGGACGTGCGGCAATTGCGGAGCGGCTCCGGCCCCCTCCCTATCCGAGCCGATGCGCGGTGGCAAGCAGTCAGGAGATCATAATGAGGCTTGCACAGTCGCATCCAGTGTTTCCGTCAATCATCAGGATAGCGTGATGTTAGGATCGCCGTCTAATTTTTGACTGACTCACGCGTTCCGGCGCGCAACGCGGAGCCCAGACAGGCGGTTATCAAGCCCGGCGCGCCGCCACGGAGTTTGGAAAGTCGCGCTCGCCTTGATAGCCTGCGCGGATGAAAATCGACGCGGTAATCAAAAGGATCGCTGAGCAAGTCGGATTGCCTGCACCGCTGCCAGCCAAGCGTCGAGGCCTTTTCAAAACCAAATATGGGAGGTTCGACGACGTGCTGTTCGACAGGGCTCACATGGGGATTTGATGCCGCAAGCACCACAGACATTTCTCAATTGGTTTCTACCAATCGCAACTCTCCTCCTCGGCTATATCGCAAAATCCGTTACTGATGGGATTGATTCCCGACGTGCTAGCAAGCGCGAACAAATAGTGCGGGAAGAGAGTCGGCGGGATCATCTCTTTGAGCGTCGCACCGACTTTCAACGCCAGACGCTACTCGATCTACAGGAAGCGACGATGCAGTTGATGAGAGCGACCGCCGCGATCAACCACGAGGACGTGATGGCTTTTCGTAAGACAGGGAAGTGGGGGATGCAGTTGGTTGGAGACGAGTTGAGTGAAGCCCATCGCTTGGCTAACGCGCGTGTCACCATACTGCGGGTACGAGTACGCGACCAAACGGTTCGAGATTTCGTTGGCGACGTACAGGCAAACGGCAGCTCGCTGGTAATATGCCGTAGCGAACAAGAAAGCACCCGTCTGATGGGGACGTTGTTTGGCGCGTTCGACAATTTGAACGGGCGTATCGGCGAGCTACTCAGACATATCGATGACGAGGGCTGAGGGGACCGTCTCGGCTCCCTGCGCGGCGCGCTGCCCCCGCAGGGCAACCGACTACCTGACATCGCGACTGAAAACGCGACGTGGGGCGACGTGTGCGAAATGTCGGCGGCCTATCTAGCGCGGGACGGGACGGGCGCAGTTCCCTGTCAGGTGCGCGAACGGCTGCACTGCGAAATCGTCATCGAGCGCGAGAGGGCTCACGGCCTTGAGATCACTGATCGACGAGAACCCCATTTATGATTGGTGTCACAAACGGGGCGCACTGATTTGAAGACGCAAGCGCGCCTTTCTCCTAGTCTCGCTTGTTGGCTTTAGTTCTGATCTGAAATCGCGCGGCGCTGGCGCGCGATGCGCGCTCTGCGGATGGGCTCAAGCCGCGCATTCATTTCATCGAGTGCTTTAACTTTTTGAGTAAAGGACAACGCCGCAAGCTCAACACGCCCTTCGGCCTTTCGAGCAAGGATGTCAGAAATATCGGGATATTTATTCTTGTTCGTCCGATTCATCGAAGTCTGGCAGGTCCATCCGATAACAAAACTTAGACCACTCTACTCGTAGATTATGACGATTCAGCACGTCTCGCAAGACTTTCAAATCTACCGCTTTTGCTTCAATAAACCGAAGAATCCTCTCGCGATCTTTTGGGCGCCCGATCCTCAACGCGGTTGCCACGATGTGTTCAGGGGTGAGCGTGCTAATCTTGATCGGTGCTGATCCCTCACCAACTTCAACTTCGATCTGCACCGCCTGGCTCAATCCCTCTGCGTCAAGGTCGCTCGCGACCGGAAGAAATTGCACCGGCCAACCCTCAACGACAACGCCTTCTTTTTTGAATTCCCCGTATCCGCGAATGCGCAAATAAGAGAATAACGGCTCTAGCGTGGCGACCCCGCTGGGCGCCTCTTGAAAATCGTCAATTGAGACCAGTATATCCAAGTCCTCGGTAGACGCGACTTCGATGTAATTCAGCGCCGCTACCGCGCCCGCAACAGCATAACTCCGAATGATCCCGTCCGTGACCATTCCGTTGATTACCCGAAAAGTGTTCGTCAGGCCGTCCATGTCCTGTGCGCCGAACCTAAAACCATTCTTCCGAAACAGTCTATCAGATCGAAGCCCACGGAGCAGCCAAGACCCACGCAGCACGTATCCGAGGCGATGCGCGGTGGAAAGCAGGCAGGAGATCATAATGGCGTCCGGCCAGCAGCCGTTCAGCCCATTTGTCGGTCGCGCGTCTGTCTGCTAAATCGTTCTCGCAATGAACCCCCGCCACGCCGCCGCGCTCGCGCTTGTGGGCTGGGTATCAAACTAGGGAAAACCAAGAAAATGGAACCAATAAGAAAAATTGGCACGATGCATTGGCGCGCCGAAGGGCGTTCAGATGGCTATGGCCCTGTACTGTTCATAGATCGAGACACTCAAGCTGGCATCGATGTCGAGTATGAAGGGCAAATATGGAGCGGTACTCTGATAAAAGAGGGAGGGTCGGGCGCTCTTGTCGGTCGATTGCGTCCGGCACTTGGGTCTTTGTCTAAGAGCACAGTTAGCATAAGGCTGATGGCTGAACCATTCAGGCTTTCCGGCACTTGGAAGGAAAACGATGACGAAACCTACCAATGTTGGGCTGATTTGGAGGCCGAGGGGGAAAATGCTGAGGATTAAAGCTAAATGAAGAGGCCCAAAAGAAGAAAGCCGGCTATAGCAACCAACCTGACCGGCGAGGCCGGAGCCCATTTTGTGGCTTGCGAACTTTCGCGCCGTGGCGCAATGGTTCTGCCGACTACGCGCAACACGAAGGGATTTGACCTTGTTTGCCTAAATTCAGATGGACGCGAGTTTTTTGCGGTAGTACAGGTTAAGAGCAGTTACGCTCGCCCGGGATTCTTCCTCGCAAACGCTCCACCAGCTGACGCGCGGCAAAACTTCTTCTACGCCTTCGTCCGCCTTTCGACAGACCCGCCCAAGGGCAGGCCACCCTTGAAGCCTTTGGAGGCGTTTATCGTGTCGGCTCCGAAAGTGCTGGAAAACTACGACCCGGGCGGGCCCAAGGGAGAATGGGCGAGCTGGATCGTACCAAAATCAGAAGAAGAACAGTCCAACTATCTCAACCGGTGGGACCTGATTCTGGATTGCCTGCACTGTGCCTAAATTGCATGTCAGCGCCCTCTTGCATCCCGATTTCGATCCCCCGCCGACGCCCGTTCGCATCCAATTAGTGTTTACTCCGACTAGATGGTGCGTAATAGGCAGGGGAACCGGACTGGGCTCGGCGTGCGGCGACTCGCGCGGGCGGGCGGCCCTGGCTTGTATAGCTGGCAAGTTTTAGGTTTCGGGGCTAGAAGGGCTCTTGGCGATGGCTACCAGTGCAACGTGTCCCGGTTGTGGAAGGCGAACGCTCCGCGTCTCGATGCAGCGGGTTCGCCCCGGTATCTATCACTTCACCGGCTCCTGTCCAGCCTGTCACGGGACTTGGTGGTGTCATGCGGATCAGAGCGCTCACCTTGGCGTAGCGGCGTGGCGATCTGGGCCTGATATTGAGTGCGACGAAGCGGGCAAGCAACGTCCCTGAGTCCGCCAAGGCCAAGACAGACCCTGTGCGGCCTCCAGGGGAAGGTCCATATGAAACTCAACACCGTGATGAAGCCAGCGTTCGCCGCGCTCATTGCGATCGCCAGCGCGAGTCCGCTGCTGGCGACCACCTACCCTGATTGTCAAGGTTGGAAACCGCCGCCGGAGCTTAAAGGCAAGAAGGCCGTAGAGACCAACTTCGTCGGACCAAGCGGCGGCGCCGTGACCATCGTTCATATTGGCCCCGGGATACTCTGCGAATCGGTCGAGCAAGGGGTGCCATCCGGCGAACGCCTGCAAGCCGAGCGAAAAGTCCTGAGCGGTAAGAAGCTCAAGGTCCACGAGCCCACCCTCGAAGACTTCAACGTGGCCACGCGCCCGGATTGCTACGACTTTTACGACGCTTGTTACAACCCAGACTTTGACGGTCCCGACCCCGAGGCGTGCGCTCAGTACGAGGCGCGTTGCCGTTGAGAAACTGGGGGACGCGGACAGCGGCAGCGCGACGCCCCTTGCGCGCCGCGGCGTTACGGCTTGTCCAAAGATCGCTACCAAAACGACTGCCGATCACGACCGAACAGGAGGGATCAGCATCGATCCCGCTTCCAACAAAAATCCCGATTTCGCGCGCGGTTTGATCTTTACTGGTCTCGCGTGCTCGCGACCGGGCTGTTAATGTAAAAGATGCGCAAAGGTCCGCGGCCGGTCGTCAAGGCGCGGGACACCTCGCGTTGACGATCCATACAGCGTGGTGCGAGCCCCAATTGAGAAGCTCTCCCGGAAATCTGTTTCGATCATGATGTTTTTCAGTACACGCGCGATCATCGCACTCGGCGCCGCGTCGATTGCGTTTCTCGGCTGCGCCCAAATCACAGGTGCGAAGTTCGAGCCGGTTCGCACCGTCAGCGTGGGTGGGGATAATCCCTTCGGCGGCGCGCCGGCGGTCGAGATCCCCGCCGATGCGCGCGCGATGAGCGCGTTCCTGAAGGCCGAGGTCGCGATGAATGAAGGCGACCGGGAAGAGGCGCTCAAGGATTACGCGGAAGCCGTCCGGTACGATCCCACCAACGCCGCGCTGAAGGTTCGCCTCGCCACGCTCTACGTCCGCGACGGGCGCCTCAAGGAGGCGCTCGATCAGGTAAACCAGGCGCTCGCGATCAATCCGGATTCCGCCGACGCCCGTCTGCTCGGCGCAGGCATCAGCTCGGCGCTCGGTGACGACGCGACCGCGGAAAAGGACTACCGCGAGGTATTGCGTCTCAATTCGAAAAATCAGGAAGCCTATCTCTATCTCGGCGCCCTCTACGCCAAGCGGGGCGATTACGGGGAAGCCGAGAAAACGTTTGAGCAGCTGATCACGCTCGATCCCAGTTCATTCCTTGGCTACTACTACGCCGGCAAGGTGATGGTGGCCTCGAAGAACTACCCGGCCGCCGAAAAATATTATCAAAAGGCGCTCGATCTCAATCCGCAGTCGGAGCTGGTGCTGCTTGATTTTGCGCTGTTGCGCGAGCGCCAGGAGCGCCCGCAGGACGCGCTCGTCTATTACAACAAGATCACGCAAGTCAATCCGAACAACGAGCTGGTTCGAAAGCGCAAGGCGGAAATCCTGGTCGGTCAGAAAAAATACGACCAGGCATTGGAGGAGCTCAAACGCGCCGAGCAGGTCGAAACCAATCCCGCGGACACGCGCACCAAGATCGGCCTGCTCTACGTCGAGCAGGGCAATTTTGACGACGCCGCGACCGAGTTCAACCTGGTGCTCGGCTCCGAGCCGGACAACTACCGCGTCCACTATTACCTCGGCACGGTGTACACGGAGCTTTCCGAGAGCGACAAGGCGATCCGCGAGTTCAACAAGATTCCCGCCGACAACGAGCATTACGTCGAGTCGCGCCTGCAGCTCGCTTACCTGTACGACAAGCAGAACAAGTACGACGACGCGATGGGCGCGCTGAAGGACGCGCTCGCCAGGAAGCCCCACGACCCCGAAATCACCGGCTTCATGGTCGGCGTCTATCAGGAAAAGAAGGATTACCAGGCTGCCATCGATCTCGCGCGCAAGATGGTCGCGGCCGATCCCAAAAATGACAAGCTCCACTTCACGCTCGGCGCGGCGCTCGATGAGAACAAACAGCGCGCAGAAGCCATGGCCGAGATGAAGAAGGCGATCGAGCTGAATCCCTCCAATGCGCAGGCGCTGAACTACCTCGGCTACAGTTACGCCGAACAGGGCGCCAACCTGGTCGAGGCCGAAAAGCTAATCAAGCGCGCTCTCGATATCGAGCCCGAAGACGGCTTTTACGTCGATAGCCTGGGATGGGTTTACTATCAGAAGGGCGACTACAAGCGCGCCGCCGAGGAGTTGGAGCGCGCGGTCAACCTGACCGGCAACGACCCCACTATCACCGAGCATCTTGGCGACGCGTATCGCAAGCTGGGCAAGGTCAAGGAAGCGGGCAACGAGTACTCGGACGCGCTGAAGAAGGCGCAGGAAACCGACCAGGTCGCACGGCTCAAGGATAAAATTCAGGTCCTGCAGAATGCCGCCAGCGCGGGCCACTGAACGCGCGCGGCGCCGAAAAACAGTTTCGCTCGCGGCGGTCGCATCGATGCTGCTGCTGGCGACGCTCGAAACTTCCGCCTGCATCATCGTTCGTCCTCCGCCCATTCCAGCGCCCGAGCCGATAGCGGGCTTCGACGCCGGCAAATATCAAGTCCGGAAATTGATCGCGGCGCTGGCCGAGCGTGACAAAACGCTCGACTCTATGCAGACCCCGGCCGTCATGGAATACACTGCCGGCGATCAGCACGTGAAGGCCAAAGAGGAAATCGTCGTCAAGCGGCCCGGCAATTTGCGCGTCGAGGCGATGTCGCCGTTCGGCGTGGCATTGCTGCTCGCGGCACAGGGCTCGGAGCTCGCAATCTTCGAGCCGGGTCAGAATCGCTTCATGCGCGGCAATGCGACCGCCGACACGCTCTACAGGTACGTGCGAATCCCGATGGCGCCCGCGGACGCTGTGGGTCTGCTGATGGGACTCGCGCCGCCCGAGTTCGCGCTCAATCGGGTCGCAGACTCGGTGTCGAACGACGGCGCGATGACGGTCGCGTCGTACCGCAACGCCGCGTCGGGGACTCGCGAGCTTGGATTTTCGGCCGGCAATCTCGCGATGGTGCGGGAGACGGCGGGCAACGGCCGCGTCAATTACGAGGTGCGTTACAGTGACTATCATGATATCGGCGGAGTGATGTTTCCGTACGTCGTCGATGCGACTTTTCCGGCGGCCGGCAGCCACGTGACGTTTCGTTACCTGCGGCCGATCGTCAATGGAGACATCCCCGATTCGACGTTCGTGTTGACACCGGCTCCAGGAGCCACTTTTATGAATTTGAGCCTTGACGATGCCCGCGCGCTTGCAAATGAAAGCTGAAAGCTGGCGCAAGCGAATCTTGCCGGCCATCACGTGCGCGATTGCCGTATCGTCGCTCGCGATTTTTCCCGGATGCCGGGTTAACCGGCCCGTGAACGATCACGAGAAAAATCAAATCCTCTACACGGCCATGGCCAGCGATCCGCGCACCTTCAATCCGATTCTGATCACCGATTCGACCTCGGGTGCGCTCACCGGCGATTTGTTCGAGAGCCTCACCCGCCTCAACCCCGTCACTACCCTGCCGGAGGCGGGCCTGGCCGAGAAATGGGACATCGCGCCCGACAGCAAGGCGATTACGTTTCATCTCCGTCACGGCGTGAAATGGTTTGACGGCCGGCCGGTCAACGCTCGCGACGTTCTGTTCACGCTCGACGTCATCTACGATCCCAAGGTGCCCAACAGCATCCGCCCCGCGATCACTATCGACCACCAACGCATCATCGCGGAGGCGCCCGACGACTACACGGTCGTCATGCGTCTGCCGAAACCGTTTGCTCCGCTGCTTTATTCAATTGGGATTCCGGTGATGCCGGCGCACATCCTCGAGCCCGTGTGGAAGGCGGGAAATTTCAACCACACCTGGGGCATCGACACGCCCCCGGACAAGCTCGTCGGCAACGGCCCGTATCACATGACGCACTACGCGCAGAGCCAGCTCGTTCGCTACGATCGCAACAACGATTATTGGATGAAAGATGAGCACGGCGGTCAGTTGCCGCGTCTGCACGGGCAGACGGTGACGATCGTGCAGGACCAGAACGCCGAATATCTACGCTACCTGTCGGGGCAAATCGACGTCTACGGCCCGCGCACCGAGGAGGTCTCGCCACTTTTGGACAAAGTCAAAAACAAGGAACTCGGCATCACGGTTCAGCAGATCGGAATCGACACGGGCTCGCTGTTTTTCACCTTCAACCGCAATCCGCGCCATTACGTCAAAAACGGCGTCACCAATCCGAAGCTCGATTGGTTCACGGACCTGAAGTTCCTGCAAGCGATGGCGCACATGATGGACAAGAAATCGATGATCGATCTTGTCTTTCACCAACTCGCGGTGCCGGCGGTGGCGAACATCTCGCCCGAGAACAAAATCTTCCACAATCCCAATCTCAAGGATTACGACTACGATCCGAAGCTTGCCGCCGACATGCTCGAGGCGGCGGGTTATCACCTCGCAAAACCCGGCGTGCGGACCGATCCGAAAGGCAATCGTCTCGAATTCGATCTCACCACCAACACCGGCACGCCCGAGCGCAACGAAATGTGCACCATCTTCAAGCAGGACGTCGAGAGCCTCGGCATCAAGGTGAACTATCGGCCGCTCGAGTTCACGACGCTGGTGGACAAGCTCGATTCGTCTTTCGACTGGGATTGTGTGCTGATTGGATTCACCGGCGGCATCGAGCCGAACGATGGCGCGAACTTTTATCGCTCATCGGGCAACCTTCATTTGTGGAATCCGAATCAGCCCAAACCCGCCGCACCATGGGAGGCGGAGATCGACACGCTGCTCGATCAGGGCGCGTCCGAAATGGATCCCAACAGACGGGCGCCGTACTATTGGAGAATTCAGCAAATTCTCCACGACCAGTTGCCGATACTCGAAACGGTGCGCCAGCAGCGCTATTCGTCGTGGAAAAACTCGCTGGAAAACTATCAGCCCAAGGTGTGGGGTCTGTACAAGCCGGAGTGGATGCAATTCAAGGCCGACTGAGCATCCGGCGCGCAACGCACCTCGAAATATCAGGCCGTTGACACGATGACCCGCTTTCTGATTCGTCGCCTGCTCAACATGATCCCGCTCATCCTCGGGATCACTTTCATTTCGTTCCTCGCGATGTCGCTGGTGCCGGGCGACTTCGTCTCGAATCTCAAACTCAACCCAACCATCACGCCCGAGGTCATTCACCAGCTCGAGGCGCAGTTCGGTCTCGATCAGCCGCTGATGGTCCGCTACTTCAAGTGGCTGTGGGGCGTGCTGCATCTGAACTTCGGCTTCTCGCTGCAATACCGCGTGAGCGTCACCGGCCTCATCGCGTCGCGCGCCTTCAACACGATCATCCTGTCGCTGAGCAGCATGATTTTCTCGTGGGCGATCGCGATACCGATCGGCATCATCGTCGCGGTGAATCAGAATTCAATCTGGGATCGCTGCCTCTCGTTCCTGGCGTTCTTTGGAATGTCGGTGCCGAGCTTTTTTCTCGCCTTCCTGATGATGTACCTCGCGCTGAAAACCGGATGGTTTCCGATTGGCGGCACTTTCTCGCCCGATTACGCGACGCTCGATCCGCTAAGCCAGATTGCCGATCGCATCAACCATCTCATCCTGCCGGTCTTCGTGCTTGGCATCTCCGGCACCGCGGGCCTGATGCGCCTGATGCGCTCGCAGATTCTCGAAATCAAGAATTCGGAATTCGTGCGCACCGCGCGCGCCAAGGGATTGTCCGAGCGCGTCGTCATCTACAAGCACGTGCTGCGCAACGCGCTGAACCCGTTCGTTACGATGGCGGGATATTCGCTGGGCGATCTGCTCGGCGGCGCCGCGCTGGTCGAGGCCGTGATGAACCTGCAGGGTCTCGGACTGCTGATGCTCGAAGCGGTGCGCTCGCTAGACATCTACCTGGTAATGGGCTCGGTCCTGATGGGCACGATTCTGCTGCTGGTCGGCAACCTGCTCGCGGATATCGCACTGGTGGCGGTCGATCCACGCGTCGATTTTTCGTCGGTGGCGGCCGAGTGAGATGAACGTGGACGGCGCGATGCAGGCGAATCTCCAGGGCGCTGCGGTAGCCGCGCGACAAACGTCAGGCATTGCCCGCGAATGGCGGCTGGCGTCGCGGACGGTCCGCTTTTCCGCAATCTGCCTCGCGCTGTTCTACCTGCTCGCCGCCGCGTCGCCGTTCTTCGCGAGCTACGATCCGACCTATCAGAACCGCGAGATGCCCGATTGTCCTCCGATGTCGATCCACTTGAATGCGCCGTCGGACTGGTCGCGCGGGTTGTTCTATACCCATCCAATGCACATGAATGATCCGATCGCGCGCACGTTCGTTGCCGACGCTTCCCGCCGGCTCGACATACATCTGTTCACGCGCGGCCATCTATTCACCACCGACAGCGAGCGCGAGCCGTACTTCATGCTCGGCAGCGACGGCCTGGGGCGCGACCTCTACTCGCGAATCGTGTACGGCTCGCGCGTGAGCATGTGCGTCGGGTTGATCGGCGTGCTGATCACCTTCTCGCTCGGCATCACGATTGGCGCGCTGTCCGGCTATATCGGCGGGACGGTCGATTTCCTGATCATGCGATGGTCCGAAATCGAGATGTCGCTGCCGTCATTCTATTTCCTGCTTGCGCTGGCGGCGGTAATTCCGTCGGGGATGAGCACGGTCGCGACGTTCTTCATGATCGTGGCGATCATGAGCTTCATCAGTTGGGCCGGCTTTGCGCGAATCATTCGCGGGATGGCGTCTTCGGTGCGCTCGCGGCCGTACGTCGAGGCAGCCCGCGCGCTGGGCGCGTCGCGATGGCGGATCATCACGCGTCACATCATTCCGTCGGTACTGGGCTATGCGATCGTCGCGGCCACGCTCTCGATTCCGGGCTTCATCCTCGGCGAAAGCGCGCTCTCGCTGCTCGGACTGGGAATTCAGGAGCCGGCCGCGAGCTGGGGAAACCTTTTAGCGCAGGCGCAAGACGTGCAGAACCTCGCGCGCTACCCGTGGATCCTGATTCCGGGCATCTTCATTTTCCTTGCGGTGATGTCGTTCAATTTTCTCGGCGACCATCTGCGCGACCGCCTGGATCCCGCCACCTCCGCATGATTCCGCCGCCCCGTCATTCTAGAGCGAAGCGAAGAATCCCGGTTCCTTCCCTCTCCCAAGTTAGGGCGCCGCGTCCCGCGCGACTTGTTACCCGCCTCGCCCGCTTAGTTGCGGGAGAGGCCGCGCCGCCGGCGCGGGTGAGGAACAACTGTGCGGCGCACTTCGCGAATTGGCGCACCTCGGTCCGTAGCGGGCACCAGCTCTTTAGGCTTGCACTGAAATGGTGTAGAGTGGTGAAGATTTGAACACCAATGTGGTGCTGAATGGTGCACCAAAAATGCGGTCTTCACCACTCAAATCGCCAGACAAAAAGATCCGAAGACTGTCGATAAGTCTGTCGGACGAGCAGCACGCCGAGTTGTTGGCGATAGCCCGCAAGAATCGAGTCTCAGCAGCGTGGGTAGCTCGCGAAGCAATTGAGCGGCTCCTCGCTGATGACCTGCCGCTTTTTCATCTGAGGCGACCAACATGAGCATCGTTGGCCGTGAAGAAAGAAACGAGTCGAGTGGCATCAGCCGCGCGTGGCAGCATCGGATTGTGGAGGCTGCGCGAGATTCGTCACACGTCTCCGGTTTCACACATAATTTCTACAAGTATCCGGCAAGGTTCTCACCAAAGTTTGTTCGCGCCGTGATAGAGGCTTTTACTGCGCCCGGTGATCTTATAGTCGATCCGTTTATGGGAGGTGGAACGACTCTAGTCGAGGCTCTTGCGCTAGGCCGCCACGCTATCGGAACGGATGTCAGTTCCTTGGCCGTATTCGTAGCGCAAGTGAAAACAACCTTGTTAAATGACGATGAAATCAAGACGTTGGAACGGTGGGCGAAGCGTTTGTGTTCGCGCATCAATATGCAACGTCCCGGTTTCAACTTCGAGAAATACGCGGCAAACGGTTACCATCGTCATCTCGATAACAGGATGACATGGCGTCTTCGCAAGGCAATCGAGCAGGCACTTGCATCGGCTGTCCAGCTTGCTTCGCCCAGGTCGGAGGCTTTTGCCCGATGCGTTGTCCTCAAAAGTGCGCAATGGGCCCTCGACGGTCGCAAGAGCCTACCGGACCTTCAAGAGTTTCGAGAATCGCTCATGCGGTCGGCGAAGGAAATGATCGGCGGGCTTTTTGAGTTGCGAACAGCAGTAAACGAAGACCTCAGCAGGCTCGCTACCGTCCGTTGCCTAAACAGGTCAGCCGTCGAAGTTGAGAATGATGAGCAGATCGCGCACGGGGCAAAGCCGAAACTGATTTTGACCTCCCCACCTTATCCTGGCATTCACGTTCTCTATCATCGCTGGCAAGTGGATGGTCGCAAGGAAACACCCGCACCGTTTTGGATCGCGAACCGCCTCGATGGTTCAGGAGCTGCCTACTATTCTATGGGCGACCGGAAAGCTGCAGATCTACGAAGCTACTTCGAACAGATACAAGCTGCCCTCAATTCGATAGCTGGCTTGTGCGACGAAGATACTACTGTCGTGCAGGTCGTCGCCTTTTCGGAACCCAGTTGGCAGCTGCCTCGGTATCTCGAAGCGAACTACCTCGCTGGCCTTGAGGAAATTCACTTGTCGATAATGGTCGGCGAGCGCGATGGTCGACTTTGGAGGCCGGTGCCTAATCGTAAGTGGCACGCCGGCCAGCTAGGTGAGACGCCAGCCAGCCAAGAGGTCGTGTTGTTTCATAAATTACCGGCATAGCGCCCGTAGAAGCTGTTCACGATTCTGTATTGCGGATTCAGTGAGTCACTACCTAAAGTCACTTTGTTTTCGGCAACTTCTTAGGCAGCGACAAGCACAGTGGCACGATGACGCGAGCAATACCAAGAGCTGTGTGCTCAATCGTTTTTCGACAGCCAGCATCATCAGTCTTCCACTCGTCGGTTTTTTGTGCAGTGTCGAGTAGGCCCATGGCCGTCAGAGCGAGGCCATATTTGAAGACGAACTCCACCGCCGGCTCCTCCTCTTTCGGTCGCAACTTCTTTGCCTGATCGAGCAAGTGAGACTTCCTATTCAACAGTAACTCCAATCGCCCAGTGTCGGGATTCCTACCAATGGTAAGGGGTGGGTCGTCCGGCTTGTTATCTACTTCCTTAATGTTAGGCCGACTTGGGCCAGCTTGAACAAGCGGCTCACCATGTTCTTTGCCATTTCCCTCATTCTTTCTCTTTTCGCGTGGCGGGAGCACCTGAGCATTCAAGGTGAGGACAAAGGGGCCGCTGCCGTTTTTGTCCGTGATCTCTACCGTAGTTTTCATCTTGGTGCCTTCCGGCAACGTTTTGTCGGCGAGGCATGTGAACGCAAGACGCCCATTGAATAGACTGTATGTGGGTTGGAGATCCCCGGTAAACGTGCATGTACCTGGTGCCGGGCGACGTCGCGTGAAATAGTTGCTCTTTACATCAGTAAGAAACGATGCTCGCACGGAGTCTCCTCGGGGTATGCCAATGTCGGCTTCAAGCGATCCGTTTCGTCTCCTAAAGTAAGTGGGGAACTCTAAACCTATGAATGGCCCGTGAATCGTTCCGCCCGCTCCGTCAGTCGCAGTTGGCGCTGCTACCTTGCCCGCCGTAACACTTCCGAACAAGTCCGCGAGAGTCGGATCGGTTGAAAGAAGTTCCTCAAGAGCCTTGATCCCGTCTTCGTCGTCAACGGCGTGTTTAACCTTCTCTGCGTAACGCTTTTTGTTCAGGTCGATCAGGCCTTGATGCTCACGAAGCTCTTTTCTTAACTTCTTGAACAGTTCCTGGAGCAATGTATCATCGCGGAATCGTTCACGGTCGCTCATGAACAGCGCGTTTCGTGAATCTTGGCCAAGACCGGTACAGTCCATTGTGACCAGTATGCTGCCTGCGATGTGCTCCTTATCTACTTCTTTGGTACGAAAGAATTCCGCCCCTCGCCTGGCGTGCGATTGTCCGTTTATGAGAGCACGCACACCGGTCTGAGGCTGATCGTCGTCGTCATCAAGGGCATCGTCGGATTTGAATACACGCACTTCCCCAGGCACGGTCTCGCCGGTACTGAGTGTAATGAAGACGCTGCTACCTTGTTCGAAGTCTTCTTCGAGTTTCCCGGTATGTTCCCACCGGTCGAAGCGGTCCCATACTGTCACCGCCATGACTCGGGCGAGGTAGGACTCGCGGCACTCAACAATATGAAGTGGGAGGGAGGGCCTCAGGAGAAACTCGCCTAACTTTTTGTACAGTTCGCCGCAGATGTTGCTTTTGGGAGCTTTGAAGTCGTACATCTTGATGAGCGTTCCACTGCTCACCTTGCGTTCTCGCGGTTTTGCTATCTCCGATGTTTTGACGCCTTTTTTGGGTAAAAGTGCAAGCGGAGTGCTTCCCGTCGTCAAGATCTTTTCATCTTCGCCAACAAGGTAACACCACGAAGGATTCTGCTTTGACGCGAAGAAGCAGAACAACGTGAATGCCCACTCGTGATCGTCTCGTTTTGCTACATTGCTGGGCCTCCGCGAAAGGATCAATTGCAGTTCATACTTTTCGCTGCAGAATGGAAGCACGCCGGTGCCCCCCATATTGAACCGACCCTGAACGAATGGAATTGCACCTTTGTAAGCCCCAGTCTGGTCGCCATATATGAGGGAACAGAAAGTTGAAGGAAAGTCCTCAGCAAACTGTCCTTCGCCAGCATCATAGAGAGAAAGACTGGGCCGGTCTTTCTTGCCGGTCGCGTATAAGAGCAGGTTATCCTCGGCGAATTCTCTGATCTCGGGCCTGGTCTTCTCGCTCAGGTCACCAAGGAACGCTTCGACGGCCTTGGCCATCGTCTGAGGCGCATCAACACCACGCGGGTCAATTCCCATCGCCTTACAATGTCCGAGCAGGATCGCGTCCGCACCATTCGTAAATTTCTCGACCTGCGCGGCTGCGGCAGTGCTCTGCTGGTTAAGAACGATGCTCTGATTGTTCGGCATGTTGCCAAGATACTTCCAACGATGCCGATTCTGAGGCTTCAGCAATTCCCGGTGTTCCAGGATTCGAATCACATCCTCCTCAGTCTCTGACTCCAGAAGTGATTGCAGCAAAATTTCGTCGCGCATTTTAAATCCTTTACAACCTGAACTCGATCTCGGTTTTGCCGCCCTTATCCGTCAGGCGTGATTTCAGCAACTCAATCTCCTTGCTCAACGCCTGAGCGATCTTCTTAACGTCTGCTTCGCCGTATTCGTAATGGGATTTGTTGCCGAGCTTGCCAATCACTCTGATCGCGCGGATGGCGTTTGCCGTTCGACTCTCTGCCAGCGCGACAAACTTCGCTCTCTTGTCTCGCTGCGGCGCGGTCTCCCTTTCCCTTTTGATTGCGGTGCTTGATTCCATTTTCCTGCTCTCCTTGCTCATTACGGGCAGAAATTACGCAAAAGCCAGGCGATCAATTACCGTAATC
Source organism: Candidatus Binatus soli (assembly GCA_002479255.1). Lineage (GTDB taxonomy): Bacteria > Desulfobacterota > Binatia > Binatales > Binataceae > Binatus > Binatus soli. Next base: position 122,430 of record DLMJ01000007.1, read on the forward strand.
TATGCGGTGCGTCAAGTGTTCTAAATGCGCACAGTAAACCCTTCTAAATGCGTTCGTAAATAGCCACGGTTTCAGTCAGGCATTTATCCAGCGGCAATTCATTCTACGGTCAGCTTTGTCTCGGCGAATTCCTTCTTTTCGAAATCCCAGGCGAACGCGGCTGCGCGCGCGGGATTCTTCGCTTCGCTATACAATGACACGGAACAAGTGCGGGAACGTCCCGCTCGAATCTGCTAAATTCCGATTGTGCCGCTTTTTACTTCAGAAACTGGGCTTCGCGCACTGCCGCGCAAGGCCATGCTCGCGGCGGGGCGATGATACGCTGAATTTCACGTGAAACCGCTGCTCGAAGTTAAGTCGCTGCGCACCTCGTTCTTCACCGATGCGGGAGAAGTGCGCGCGGTGGACGGCGTGAGTTTTTCCGTCGCTCCGGGAAAGCTGATGGGCCTGGTAGGCGAGTCGGGATCGGGCAAGACGGCGAGCGTGCTCTCGATCATGCGGCTGCTGCCGGAGTCGGCGCGAATCGTCGGCGGCGAAATAATTTTCGAGGATCAGGATCTGCTCAAGCTGAGCGAACCCGAGATGCGCCATATTCGCGGCGCGCGCATCGCGATGATCTTTCAGGAGCCGATGACCTCGCTCAATCCCGTCTTCACCATCGGCAGCCAGATTGGCGAGGCCGTCCGCCTGCATCAGCACACCAATCGCGCCGAGACTCGCAATCGCACCATCGAGGCGCTCAGGATGGTCGGGATTGCCGACCCCGAGCATCGCATCGACGACTATCCGCATCAGTTGTCCGGCGGGATGCGCCAGCGCGTGATGATCGCGATGGCGCTGTCGTGCAATCCCCGCCTGCTGATCGCGGACGAGCCGACCACCGCGCTCGACGTGACGATACAGGCGCAGATTCTCGATCTGATCCGCGAGTTGCAGGTGCGACTCGGCCTCGCCGTGATACTGGTTACCCACGATCTCGGAATCGTCTCCGAGTATGCCGACGACGTGACGATTCTTTACGCGGCGCGCGTGATGGAGCAGGCGCCGAGTGCGGAGCTGTTTCGAAATCCTCTCAACCCGTACACGCGCGGATTGCTCGAATCTATTCCCGGCATGGACGGCAGCCGGCACCGCCGCTTGCAGGCGATTCCCGGGTCGATTCCGAGCGCGCTGAATCCACCGGCGGGCTGCAGGTTTCATCCGCGATGCCCGCGCGTAATTCCTCAGTGCTCCGCGGCAGAGCCGCCGCTCGAGAACAGGGGCCCAAACCATTATGTCGCCTGCATCCGCGCCTAATCCCGCATCGCCCATCGGTAATACGGCCGCAACCGCGTCCGGCGCGCCGCTGGTTCGCGTCGAGCATCTCAGCAAGGAGTTCCCGGCGGGCTCGACGGGAATAATTGGAGGGAAAAGGCTCTCGATAAAAGCGGTGGCCGGCGTCAACCTCGAGATTCAGCCCGGCGAGACACTGGGATTGGTCGGAGAGTCGGGCTCGGGCAAATCGACGCTTGGACGGCTGATTCTGAAACTCCTCGAGCCGACCGCAGGCGCCGTCTATTTCGACGGCCGCGATCTCTCGACGCTTGGCCGCGCGGAACTTCGCGCCCTGCGCCGCCAGATGCAGCTCGTGTTTCAGGACCCATACGCGTCGTTGAATCCGCGGATGCGCGTGCGATCGATCGTCGGCGAAGGAATCGAGATTCACAAACTCGCGCGCGGGGCGGAAAAGGAGCGGCGAATCGTCGAGCTGCTCGCGATGGTCGGGATGAGCGCTGACGCGATGGATCGTTTGCCCCACGAGTTCTCGGGCGGGCAGCGCCAGCGAATCGGGATCGCGCGTGCGCTCGCGGTGAATCCGCGCTTCCTGGTGCTCGACGAGCCGGTCTCGGCGCTCGACGTCTCGATCCAGGCGCAAATAATCAATCTGCTGCAGGACCTGCAGGAGAAGCTGAAACTCACCTACCTGTTCATCGCGCACGATCTGCGCGTGGTCGAGCACATCAGCAATCGCGTCGCGATCATGTACCTCGGCAAGATTGTCGAAATCGCATCGCGCGACGAGATCTACCTGAACCCGCGGCATCCCTACACGCGCGCGCTGCTCTCGGCGATTCCGACTATCGACACCGCCCACAAGCCGGAGCGAATCAAACTGCCCGGCGAAATGCCGAGTCCGATGAACCCTCCCGCCGGCTGCGCCTTCCATCCAAGATGCCCATATGCGAATGATGTTTGCAGCAACGTCGAACCGAAATTGGAAACCGGGCGCGGCGGGCACGCGGTGGCGTGTCACGTATTCCCGTCGCCGTAGCGGATGGATTCAATACAGATACCGCAGGATGCAGGCGTGGCGTGGGCCGAGGAACGCACGCGCGTCGCGGTCGGCCGCAACGTCAATGTCTCGGGCAAACTGATCTTTCATGAACCGGTCAGAATCGAGGGCCGCTTCCGTGGCGAGGTTCGCTCGGTGGAGTTGGTCGTGGTCGGCGAGGATGGAATGATCGAGGGCAAGGTCTTCGCACCGCGACTGCTCATAATGGGTGAGTTGCGCGGAGACGTCGTCGGATGCGACCGCGTAGTGCTGGGGCCGCGCGCCAAGTTCTTCGGCAATATCGAGACGCGCAACTTGACGGTGTCCGAAGGCGCCTACCTGGACGGCAACGTACGCATGACGCGGGTTTCTGTCGAAGAGACCGCCGTCTCCATCGACATATGATCGAGGACCCGCCCGGCGCTCAGGTCGCGACGTCGAGTCGCGCCGCTTTGCCCGACAGATTGCGCAGGTAGTATAGGCGCGCACGCCGCACGCGGCTTCGCGTCAGCACCTGCAGCTTGTCGATCCGCGGCGAATGCATCGGGAATATTCGCTCGACCCCGACCCCGTATGAAACTTTGCGGACGGTGAAGGTCGCGCGGTTGGCGCCCCGGTTGATTTTGATCACGATGCCTTCGAAGGATTGAATGCGCTCTTTTTCGCCTTCGACGACTTTGACGTGAACGCGAACTGTGTCGCCCACGCGGAATTCGGGCAGGTCCTTGCGCAGGCCCCGCTCTTCGAGCTTCTGGATAACAGTATTCATGGGAAGACAGACCTCGGGTCGAGCTTCTAAATTTACCGAAATGCGCGCGGCCACTCAATGGGTGCGGGGGGAAAACCGCGTCACTTGCCGCGAATGCGATCGAGGATAATTCCCGCAGCAGAGCGCACTGACAGATGGTTGTAATCGCCGGGGCCGACAATGGGCGCGAGCACGACGTCGGCACGTTCGGCAACCTCGGGCGACATTCCAAATCCGGTCCCGAGCAGGATCATCATCGGCGGCGCGTCCGGAGCCTCCAGCCGCTTGCGCAAGTCGGCGTAGCTGGTACCCCCCTCGGTGCGCGCGGAGGTGTGCACGACGAGCGGCCGTGCGCCGGAGATTCGCGTTGCCGCGGCGATCGCGTCGTCGAGTTCCGCGACGATTTGCACGCGCTCGAGCGCCTCGCGCCGTCGCGAATCGTGGGTCCGGCCGAAGTCGAAACGCCAATGATCGATCACGCTCGCCGCGAATTTCCGCTGCTCGGGAATCGGATGGACGATGAACACGCCACGCACGTCGTAGGTTCGCGACGCGCGCGCGATATCGTGAATGTCGAGGCTGGTTATCGCCGACGTGACGATCTTTGCGTTCCGGTCGACGACCGGATGATGAATCAGCGCTACGAAAAGATCGGACACGCTCAGAACTTGCGGCGTTCGAGCAGGTCGGGGCGCCGCCGCGCGGTTCGCCGTTTTGCTTCCGCCTCGCGCCACGCGCGAATCTTGCCGTGGTCGCCGCTAAGCAGGATTTCCGGCACCTTCATCCCGCGGAACTCCTCGGGCCGCGTGTATTGCGGGTACTCCAGCATCCCGGCAGCGAACGATTCCTCGTCGAGTGACTCGGGATTCCCGAGCACGCCCGGTATCATCCTGCCCACCGCCTCGATCACCGCCATCGCCGCTATTTCGCCGCCGCTCAGCACGTAGTCGCCGATGGAAATTTCCTGGTCCACCAGCAAGCGCACGCGCTCGTCGATTCCTTCGTAGCGCCCAGCGACGATCATCAGACCGGGTGCGCGCTTGGCGAGGTCACGCGCCAACGAATTGTCGAACACTTCGCCCTGCGGCGTCATCAGGATGCGCCACAATCCCGGGCGCTCCGCGTTGACCGCGTCGATCGCGGCGGCGATCGGCTCCGGCCGCATCACCATCCCACTGCCGCCACCGTACGGCGCATCATCGACTTGCCGGTAGTTACCCAGACCGTGCGCGCGTAGCGGATGCATCTTGATCGCGATCAATCCCTGCTCGATAGCGCGTCCGATCATACCGCCGCGAAACGGCGATTCGAACATCTCGGGGAACAGTGTGATTACGTGAAATTCCATCGCGGCGAACCGAAACACCGAAGTGCGGATGCGTCGTAAATCCAAATCTATCCGGGCGCGCCGCTTCGGGCCAGACGGCGCCGGTCGATTTCAGTCGAGCAGGCCGGGGATCGGCTCGATGGTGACGCGCCGGCCGGCGAAGTCCATCGCCTTGACGACGTCCTCGATTACCGGAACCAGGACTTCGCGCTCGCTGTTTCGCACCACCCAGATGTCCTGCGCGCCGTTCGAGAAGATTTCTTCGATCGTGCCGAGGCGGCTGCCGTCGGTCAGAAATACTTCGCATCCGATCGCCTCGTAATAGTAGAACTCGCCCGGCTTGGCCGCCGGGACATCCTCCGTCGCGAGCATCACGACCGCGCCCTTGAGCGACTCGGCCGTGTTTACGTCCGCGACGCCCTCGAGCGTGATTCGTCGCGTCGTCGCGTTCAGCCGCGTCATTCCAGTCAGCCGGAACTCGCGTGCTTCTCCCGCGCTTTCCAGGAACACGCGTGCGACCTGTTCCAATGTTTCGGAGTCGGGATTGTCGGGCCGCAATCGCAGCGCGCCCTTGAGGCCGTGGGCCCCGGTTATGCGGCCGACGCGGAGCATCGATGTTGTAACGCGATTCGCCTCAACCTGCCGGAGCTGGCCGCCCGATCATTTGTCCTCGACGATTTCGAGAACAACCTTGCGGTTGGTGCGCGAGGCGACCGCATTCAGAATCGTGCGGATCGACTTCGCGGTCCGCCCCTGCTTGCCGATCACGCGCCCCAAATCCTCCTTCGCCACCCGCAGTTCAAGTACCGAGGCGGTATCGCCCTGCGTCTCCTTCACGTCCACCGCGTCAGGATTGTTTACCAGCTGTCGTGCGAGGAACTCAACGAGCTCCTTCATGGGATGGCTCCGGTGCAGCGGGTCGCATCAGGCGGAGACCGTTGCGGTTTCGGCCCGTTTAATTAGCTTTCTTACCGTGTCGCTCGGCTTAGCGCCAGCCTTGAGCCAGTGCTCCGCCAGGTCCTTTTTGATCGTGACGCGGGGCGGATCGAAGGCCGGATCGTACGTCCCGACCTGAGCGACGAAGCGTCCGTCACGCGGCGAGCGCGAGTCTGCCACCACGATGCGGTAGAAAGGTTTCTTGCGCGCGCCATGCCGGCGCAACCGGATTACAAGTGCCATGCGATTCTCCTGTTACTTATTCTAGCTGCCGAGCCCCAGTCCGCGCATCATCATTTTTCCCGCGCCCATGCGGGTGATTTTCTTCATCATTTTGCGCGTCTGCTCGAACTGTTTGAGAAAACGATTCACGTCCTGCACAGACGTGCCGCTGCCGGTGGCGATTCGCGCGCGCCGGCGCCCGTTGATAATCAGATGGTTGCCGCGCTCCTGCAGCGTCATCGAGTCGATAATCGCCTGGATGCGCTCCAGCTCGCGTTTCGCCTCTTCGGAATCCGCCGCGCCCGCCACTTTTTTGAGCCCGGGGATCATTCCCATCAGATCGCCAAGCGATCCCATCTTCTTGATCGCCTTGATCTGCTCGGCGAAGTCCGTGATTGTGAATTCGTTCTTCTTGAACTTGCGCTCGAGCTCCTTGGCCTTGGTCTGATCGTAGTTCTGCTGCGCCTTTTCGATCAGCGTCAGCACATCGCCCATCCCGAGGATGCGCGAGGTCAGCCGGTCCGGATAGAAAATCTCGAACGCGTCGAGTTTCTCGCCCGTGGCCGCAAACAGAATCGGCGCCCCGGTTATAGTCCGCACCGAAAGCGCCGCGCCGCCCCGAGCGTCGGAGTCGAGCTTGGTCAGAATCACGCCCGAAATTCCCAACCGCTCGTGAAATCCAGCCGCCACGTTGGCGGCTTCCTGCCCGGTCATCGCGTCGGCGACGAATATGATGTGATGCGGGTTCAGCGCGGCCTTCAGGCGCACCAGCTCATCCATCAGCTCTTCGTCGATCTGCAAGCGGCCGGCGGTGTCGATAAGCACCGCGTCATGCCCGCCCGTCTCGGCCCGGGCCAGCGCGCGCGACGCGATCTCGATCGGATTCTGATCTTCGCGGCTCTCGACGACTGGAATTTGCGCCTGCGCGCCGAGCACGCGCAATTGCTCCATCGCGGCCGGGCGATAAACGTCGGTGGACGCCAAAATCGGATGGCGCTTGCGTTCCGACTTGAGCCACAGCGCGAGCTTCGCAATCGAAGTCGTCTTGCCCGAGCCCTGCAGGCCCACCACCATGATCTTGACGGGCGGCTTGACCTTCAGATCGAGCTCGCGCGCCGAACCGCCCATCGCGTTTTGCAGCTCGGTCGCGACGAACTTGATTAGATGCTGCTCGGGCGTGAGCGAGCGGAGCACTTCCTCGCCGAGCGCCTTGGTCTTGACGTGCTCGATAAAATCGCGAACGACCTTGATATTGACGTCGGCTTCGAGCAGCGCGAGCCGGACTTCGCGCAGCGCATCCTCGATATTGCGCTCGGTGATGCGCCCGTGGCCCTTGAGTTTTCTGAAGACCCCTTCCAGGCGGTCGCTGAGCGTGTCAAACATGGGTAAAAATTCAGTTGCGGCAGGTCGAGGTAAGCGGCTCCGGCCCAGTCGGTTTGTTTCTGTAGTCTAGCAAACCGTCAAGGCTAGGGCACGCTCCGGCGGCTGTCAATGCGGCAGCACGGCTACTTCCTGCGGCGGGCCTTCGGCGGCGGGTTGTACACGTGCAGAAACGAAAATGCGGCGATTGTCAGCGCATGCATGACCTTGCCCGACGCGATCAGGCCGCGTATTTCGCGCATCGGCACCAGCACGACCTCGGTCTCTTCGTCGCCGATCGATACCACCCTTTCGACTTGGCGCACCTTGTCTGCAAGAAACGAGAAACAGATGTTGCCCTGGATTGCGGGATTCGGATGCACCTTGCCAAGTTCCACGATCGTGTCCGAATCGAACCCCGTCTCCTCGATCATCTCGCGCCGCGCGGCATGCATCGGCGACGGATCCTCGGGATCGACCATCCCGCCGGGCACCTCGAGCGTGAACTCGGAGATGCCGTGACGCCATTGGCGAATCATCACGACATCGCCACTGTTCGCGATCGGAATGATATTCACCCAGTTGGGCGCGTCGAGAATGAAGAAGTCGCGTTCGCCGCGCCGCGAATGCGTCGAGCGCCGTCGATGGAGATCGAAAATCGGCGTCCGGTAGGCGATGTCGCTCTTGAGCGTCCTCCACCTGCGCGGCTTCATCAGAAAATTCCGCCTGCGCGACCTTGGCTTAGAACAATCGCGCGTATTCGATCGCCGGGCATCGATCCATCACCACCGTCATCCCGGCTTGATCCGCGCGGCGGGCCGCGTCGAGGTTGACTACGCCGAGCTGACACCACAGCACGCGCGCACCTTTGGCGATCGCGTCTTCGACGATTTCCGGCACGAACTCCGATCGCCGAAACACGTCCACGATCTCAATCGGCTCGGGAATCGACACCAGATCGGGATAGCACTTCTCTCCGAGAGCGCCGCGCAGCGCATCGGCGCCGAGCTGCGGATTGACCGGAATTACCTTGAAACCGCGGCTTTTGAGCAATTTTGCAATTCGAAGCGAGTCGCGCGCCGGATTGTCGGAGCATCCCACGACCGCGACCGTGGCTGGCCGCGCTAAAATCGCGCGAATCTCGGCGTCCGGCGGATTTCTGAATTCCATGGTCATTATGATCCCGCTGATCCCGCGCGACGCGGTCCCGCGCTAACGATGAAACAGGCGTTCGATGATCGTCGGAACGAGCCGATGAATCTCCTCACGGCATTCGGCGAATACGAGATCCCCCTTTTCGTAGGGGTCGTCGATATCGCCTGCCTCACCCGCGAACGAACGCAGCGTGAACACCGGCCGCCCCGCCGCGCCGGGAAATCGCTCGACCAACTCGCGCGCCTGCTGCTCGGTCATCGCGATGATGAGATCGGTCTGCTCGAGCATCTCGGGATGCCGTTTCAGGTCGGTTGAAGTCGCTTGGTCTCCGATATCGATACCGACATCGCGCAGCGCCATCCGCGTATCGAGCGAAACCAACGCCCCGTCGCGGGCGTAGGGAGCGATTCCCGCCGATGTGATCGTGATCCGATGGTCGAAGCCGAGCGCGTCGAGTTCGCGTCGCAGGATATGCTCGGCCATCACGCTGCGCGCGGTGTTGGCGGCGCAAATGAACAGGATGTAACGAAAGCGCGGCTCGCGACGAGCCGCGCTCCTCGGTTTCGTCTCAGCCGTCAAAAATCTACGCGCCCCCGCCCATCACCTCGCCCATGCTCTCTTTCTTGGTCACACCCTTGGCGAGCTCTTCCTTGAGCTTGGCGCCTAGTTCCGCCGGCTCCCACATCGAGCCCTTCTTCGAGACCTTGGCGCCGGTATGCCATCCGCGCATCAGCCACACGTTGCCCATGCCGACGCGGAACACTTCGCCGTGAACGTCTTTGGCGTCGTCGCTGGCCAGCCACACGACTATCGGCGCCACGTGAGCGGGCGTGAACGCATCCCATTCTCCCGGCTTCTGCGCCATGCCGGCGGCGGTCTGCGGAGTCGCGTCGACGGTAAGCCGCGAGCGCGCTATCGGCGCGATCGCATTTGCGGTGACGCCGTAGCGGCTCATCTCGCGATCCACGATTATCGCCATCGCGGCGACCGCCGCCTTTGCCGATCCGTAGTTGCTCTGTCCCGCGTTGCCCAGGATGCCCGAGTCGGAGCTGGTGTTGATGAGCCGGCCATTGAGCACGTTGCCGGCCTTGTGCTGTTCGCGCCAGTAGGCGGTCGCATGGCGGGCGACGTTGAACGAGCCTTTCAGATGGACCGAAACGACCGCGTCCCAGTCTTCTTCGCTCATGTTGAACATCATGCGGTCGCGCAGGATGCCTGCGTTGTTGACGACGATGTTGAGCTTGCCGAAGTTGTCGATCGCGCAATCGAGGATCCGCTTGGCGGCCTTGAAGTCGGTCACGCTCTCGAAGTTGGCGACTGCCTCGCCGCCGGCGGAGCGGATTTCCTTGACCACGTCCTCGGCCGGGGAACGCGACTGCCCTGTCCCGTCGAAGTGGCCGCCGAGATCGTTGACGACGACCTTGGCCCCATGCTTGGCCAGCAACAACGCCTCTTCGCGCCCGATGCCGCGGCCGGCGCCGGTAATCACTGCAACTTTGCCTGTTAATAGTGCCATCTTCCTAATTCCTCTTCTCTTTCTCGCTGGGATTTGGAGCTTGTTGGGCGATTTCGCCCGGTCCTTCTACATCAAAGTCTTCTTTGGGTTCCATCATGGATTCGTCCAGATGCGCGGGCAGCTCGTAGATAAGGTCGATTGTCATCTTCGACTTATCCTGGTCGCTCGGGAACAGCATGATGCTGCCGGGACTCCCGTTGTAGTGGAAATCGCACGACCAGATTTTGCGCGCCGGCATGATCAGCGACGAGGTGATGTGAAAGTCGTTCTTCTTCAGCTCGTCCTTGTAAAACGCAACCATCTGGGGCATCTGCGCGTCGGCGCTGAACAGAATCTCGCGCATCGCACCCTTGGGTTTGCGGACGTGTTCGATCTTGGCGCCCGGATATATCGGCATCGACTTGTACAGATCCGGTGGCAACGCCTGGCTGGGCTCGTCGGGCGCGGTCATCGAGGCTTGCACGGCAGGGGGTGCGACGGGAGCGGCTACCGGCGCGGTTTTGCAAGCCATGAATCCGAACATGCACGTGGCAGCTAGCGCAGCCCGCCTGAACAAAACAGGCCGATGCACCGTCTTAATCAATGGTGAGTTCAGATTTCTCAAAAGCGTCAATCGACCAATAAAACAACGACCGCGTTCGCGGTCAGCCTACGGCGTGTTCTGGCAAGTTTCTGGATAGACGTGAGGGGCCAAGAAGTCAAGGCAAAAAGATACTTCGCGGTGTCGCGAGCGACCAGTTTACGGTAGTCGCCAGCATGGCCAATGGCGTAGAGTAAACGGGATGCGGACCCGATGATCGAGCGTGGTGTGAGCGTTTGCGCGAACGTGGGATTCGCTCATTTGCAATCGCAGGCGAATTGGTCAATATTGGTCAATTATTTTTAGGTTCGCGCGCGGCGACTCTTGACAAATACTGTCTATTGTTGCATTCAAACTTTTCGCGCCATCACAGACGACTTGACCGGCGGGTGAGAGCCCAATCTGTGAAAAATAGGGTTCGCGACCGGTTCAAGGGAGAACCGCAAAGGCAGTTACGCAACAGTTCGAGCGGGGCCAGAGTTTCGCCGCTCAGATCTATTTCAAACTCGAGAGGATTAAGAGATGCAAAGCAACTTCGGTATTTTGTCGATGATTCAGCAGGGCTACTATGCAACGTATCCCCTGCTGTTCATTTCGGTAGTCTGTCTGGCGATAATTTTTGAACGCGTATGGGCGCTGTGGGGTGTCGGACCCAAGACGGCGAAGCTGGCTGATTCGCTGATTCCGCAGCTGCGGCAGGGCAAGTTCAACGAAGCGTTGCAGGCCACGCAGGCGCGCGCCACGGCGGCCGAGCGCATCTATCACACCCTCATCTCGGGTTCGCAGACGATGGACAGGGATCATCTGCTCGAGCTCGACGACGAGCGCCGTTACCAGGAAGGCCTCGAGTTCAAGCGCTACATCTGGGTGCTCGCGACCGCGGGCGCATCGGCTCCGTTCATTGGGCTGTTCGGCACGGTCGTTGGTATCCTCCGGGCGTTCCAATCGATGGCAATCATGGGCACCGGCGGTTTCTCGGTCGTCGCAGCCGGTATTTCGGAAGCGTTGATTTCGACGGCGCTTGGACTCGCTGTCGCGATCGTCGCGGTTATCTTCTACAACTATTTCTCGGTCAAGATTGAGAACATCAGCGCCATCCAGCACATCAACGACGACCGCCTGATCGACGCCACACTCCAGGGGAGACAAGCGCGTGGCAATTAGCGGACCCCATGGTGGCGCTGGTGGCGGCGTTTTCGCCGACATCAATATCACGCCGCTGACCGATATCTTCCTGGTTCTGCTGATCATCTTCATGGTCACGACTTCTGTCACGATCGAATCTGCCGCCCACGTCGATCTGCCCAACGCGACCAATACCGCGCCGGAGAACAAGGGCGTCATCGTGACATATACCGCCCAGCACGAGTTGTTCGTGAACTCGAAGGACGTTCCCGAGCGTGAACTCCGCTCGAGCCTGAGCGAGGCGCTGGGCAAAGTGGACCAGAAGATCGTCGTGTTCCAGGGTGATCGCAAAGTGCTGCTCGGCGACATGGTGCGAATCCTGAATATCGCCAAGGCCGCCGGCGCCGAACAAATTGCAATCGCGGCCAAGCGGGTCACCGGTGCGCAACTAGCCAACTCCTCAGGTGGTGGAGGTTGATCGGGCCGGCCCCGGTGGCTGACCTGAGCATCGATACCCGCAGAGGTATTTGCCCATGGCAATGAGTAGTAACAAAGGCGGCGGGGTGTTCTCCGATATCAACATCACCCCGTTGACCGATATCTTTCTCGTCCTGCTGATCATCTTTATGGTGACGACTGCGGTGACAATTGAATCCGCGGCCCACGTCGATTTGCCCAAAGCTGAAGCTCAGACCAACCCCAACGAAAAGCCCAAGGGCATTATCGTGACGTACACCGCCGACCATCTGATCTATTTGGGCGACAAGCAGGTCACCGAGCCCGAGTTGGTGCTCCAGCTTCATGACGCGCTTGCGAATTCGACCGACAAAATTGTGATTTTCCAGGGCGACCCAAAGGTTATACTTGGTGATATGGTTCGTATTCTGGATATGGCCAAGTCGGCCGGCGCGGAAGCTATCGCTATCGCCGTGTCTTCTCTCCCTCCCGGGGGCGCCTCTGCCAGAGCGCCGGGAGGCGGAGCGTAGGAATTTGATTTTCGGACGGTTCACGCGTCGCCGCGACGATCGCGCGGCTTTAAGTCTAGTGAATGAGGATCTCGGCCTCGGCCGCGCCAAGCGTAGCCCAAGCGGGGAGCACGTTTTTATATGATCGCAGCAATAATTATTTTGCTTGTCCTCTCGACGTTCGTCGTCGCTTTCATCTTCTACCGCATTATCGGCAAACGAGAGCTTGAGGCCGAGGCGCGCCGCGAAGAAGACGAAGCTGACGCGACCCGTCTTCAGAAGATGAAAGATGCGCTCGGACTGCTGATCGGCCCCTTTCCGCTGTCGGTCGCCCTTCACGTCCTCGCCCTGCTCTTCCTGATCATCACGGTGCACGAGCAGCGCGGGCGCGAGTTGATCATGGTGAACCTCGAAGCGGGCGGCGGCGGCGGTGGCGGCAACGAGATGCAGGATCTCGACATGCCCGAAGTGCCGATGCCCGACACGGCGCCGCAGCAGATGGAGCAGCCGACCGCGGTCGACACCTCGCAGGCGGTTGGACTGGCCAATGACTACGTGCGCGCAGCCGGCGGCGGCGGCATCGGGATTGGCCGTGGCGGCGGCATGGGCTCGGGCTACGGTCACGGCATCGGCTCGGGCTTCGGCGGGTTCATCGGTGAGCTTAGGCGCAAGGGACTGGACGTGGTGCTGGTCATTGACGGGACCGGCTCGATGAAACTGATCATCGACGACGTCAAGGCCAAGATGCAGCAGTTGGTGCAGTCGATTCACCGGCTGGTGCCGATCGCGCGAATCGGAATAATCGTGTTCGGCGGCAAGGGCGAGAAGCGCAATGTCCAGCCGCTGACGCTGTCGCCGCAAAAGCTGAGCGACTTTTTGAACGGCATCCAGG
>DLMJ01000031.1 GCA_002479255.1 Candidatus Binatus soli
CACCTGTGCAGAGGTTCCCTAGGCCACGTGCAATCGCGCGGCCAGGCGCGAGAAGCGAAGACGCTCATCCTGATTGCGCACCGCCTGCTGCAATGCGCTTTTGGTCCCGACCAGGACGCATACCCGCTCGGCGCGCGTGATCGCCGTGTAGAGCAGATTGCGGCGCAGCATCAGGTAGTGACTCGAATGTATCGGCATCACGATCGCGGGATACTGGCTGCCCTGGCTCTTGTGCACTGATATCGCGTAGGCGAGCGCCAGCTCGTCGAGGTCCGACAGGTCGTATTCGGCGTGGGTCTCCTCGAACGCGACGCTCACGCGCGCCTTGTCCGAGTCGATCGCGAGAATCCTGCCGATCGATCCGTTGAAGACGTCCTTGTCGTAATTGTTGCGCAACTGGATAACGCGATCGCCCTCGCGAAAAATGCGATCGCCGGCGCGGAGTTCGCGTCCCGAGGGATTCAGCAGGCTTTGCAGCTCGCGATTGAGAATGTGCGTGCCGAGCGGACCACGATTCATCGGCGTCAGCACCTGGATTTCGCGCGGGTCGTTTATTCCGAATCGCCCAATCAGCCGCTGTTGCACGAGCTGCTTGATCGTCGCGAGCACGTCCTCGGCGGCGTTGCGCTCGAAGAAAAAAAAGTCGCCTTCGGCGTCGTTGGAGATCTGCGGGAATTCACCGCGATTCAAACGATGCGCGTTGGCGACTATCAGGCTGCGGCGCGCCTGTCGATAAACCTCCTGCAATTGGACGACCGGCACAAAGTCGGATGCGATCACGTCCTTGAGGACGCTGCCGGGGCCAACCGACGGAAGTTGATCGCGATCGCCGACCAGCAGCAGCGAGCAGTTCGGCATCAGCGCGGATAGCAGGCTCGAGGCGAGCTCGACATCCATCATCGAGGCTTCATCGATGATCAGATAGTTGGTGCGGAGCGGAAATTCCTTGCCGCGGACAAAGCCGCCGCTCTCGGGTGAGTATTCGAGCAGCCGATGAATGGTCTTTGCGTCGCGGCCTGATGCCTCCTGGAGCCGACGAGCCGCGCGCCCGGTCGGTGCGGCAAGCGTCGGCTTCAAACCGGCCTCGGCGAGGGCGACCAGCAGCGAGCGCAGCAGGGTCGTCTTGCCGGTGCCGGGACCGCCGGTGATAACAGTGACGCGGCTGGCCAGGGCGCATCGGAGCGCGCTCTTTTGTTCGGGCGACAGTTCGAGTTCGGAGCTTCGCACGGCCGCATCCAGGGCGCGCTGGATCAGCTCCTTGTTCATTGCGCGGCCTGCGTTTAATTCCGCGATTCGGCGCGCGACGTTCACTTCGGCTTCGTGCAAGCGTGCGAGATAGACGGCGGTGTGATCGTCCGCCTCTTCGACGACCACCTCGCCGCTGGCGGCCAGCTCATCGACGGCCCCGCGCGCCAGCTCGGGCTCCATCTCGAGCGCGGTGCGGAACTGGCCTTCGAGATACTCGAAGGGCGAATAGACGTTGCCCTCGTCGGACATGCGCTCGAGCAGGTACAGGACCGCGGCGCGGGCGCGCTGGATCGAGTTGCGCGGGATGCCGAGTTTCTCGGCGACGGCGTCGGCGGTGCGAAATCCGATGCCATGAATGGTGCGCGCGAGTACGTACGGATCGCGCCGTACGACGTCGAGCGCGTCCTTGCCATAGAACTTGTGGATGCGCCGCGCGTGCGAGGCAGCCATGCCGTGCCCGCGCAGAAAGACCGTCAGCTCGCGCAGCCCGGACGAGTCGCGCCATGCAGCCGCGATTCGTAGCGCGACCGCGGCTCCGATGCCGGAAACTTCGCGCATGCGTTCGGGAGCGTTGTCGAGCACCTCGCCGAGCGAGTCTCCGAAATGTTCGGCGATTCGCCGCGCAAATGCAGGGCCGACGCCCTTTATTTCCGAAGCGAGGTAGCGTTCGAGCGCGACCGCTCCGGCGGGCCGCACCGTTTCGAAATCGACTACGTGAAACTGATCGCCAAAGCGCGGATGCTGTTCGAAGCCGCCTTGAGCGCGGATGGTCGAGCCAACTTCCAGACCGGCAAGATTTCCAACCACCGTGACGCGGCGGGAGTCGCCGTGTTCGCCGGCAACGACCACGACGGCGACCGAATAGCCGTTGTTGTCGTTAACGAACAGGACCTGATCGAGGATGCCCTCCAGCGTCTCGGCCGCTTGATGCGCTCGTGCCACGGAAAGAGGATTACGCGCGGCGGGCGCCGCGTCCAGTTGATGGCGATGGGAGCGTCAACAAGCGCAGGCGAAATCAGACTTCAGACTTCGATGGTTTCCCACTTGCCGCTCTGGAAGCGCCAGACTTTCACCGTCGAGCGAACGACGTAGTCGGCGAGCAGAGACCACCATATCCAGATGATGCTGCCGCCGTGGTACCAAATGAGAATCGTGAGAAAGAGCCTCATTCCGTAAAAGCCCGCCAGCGAACCGTAAAGGGGGAACTGCGAATCGCCGGCGCCGCGCAGCGCGCCGGTGATCGTCCAATCGATCGCCATCAGCGGTTGCGCGGCAGCGAGCGCGTACATGAATTGTGCCGTGTACGCTATGACCTGTTTGTCGTCGATGAAGAGCGCCGCGATCTGATGGGCAAAGACGATGAACACCAAGCCCATAGCGGTCATCATCACTATCGCCATGCCGGTCGATTCCCATCCGGCCTTGCGCGAGAACTTCGGGTCGCCCGCGCCGAGGCCCTGACCGACAAGAGTCGCGGAGGCGGCCGAAAATCCGAAGCCGGGCAGGAACGACAGCGCCAGGATTCGTACACCGATGAAATATGCGGCGATTTCCTTGGTGCCGTAACGCGCAATGAATCCGACGTAGGCAACAAAGCCAAACTGGATCAACAATTGTTCGATGGCGGCGGGATTTCCGACGCTGAGGATTCGCCTGCCGAGGCCGAAGTCGGGCCACAGCCCCTTCCAGCGGAAGTTGAGCACCATCCCGTCGATCGACAACGCGTAGAAGAACAAAATCCCGCCGAAAGCGATCGCGAGCAAGGTCGCCACGGCCGAGCCGTCCACGCCGAGCACGGGAAATCCGAGCTTGCCGAAGATGAGCACGTAGTTGAGGAAGATTGCGAGCACGTCGATGATACCGCCGATCCACAGCGGCGTGCGCGTGTCACCGGCGCCGCGCAACGCCGACGCGCACATCAGAAAGACTCCCTGGAACGGCTCCGACAGCATCACGACCTGCAGGTAACGCGCACCCATCTCGGCCATCTCGCCCTTGACCTGGAACAATTTCATCAGCGGATGCGCGAAAATTATTACGGGGATCGCGATGATCGTCGAAACCAATACGCCGAAGACGACGGACTGCTTCAGCACTTGCTCGGCGCTGTCACGATCGTTCGCACCGATATAACGCGCGACCAGCGCGACAGTGCCGGTACCGACCGCCGCTATCCCGGCACGCACCGCACCCAGGATTTGCATGGCGAGTCCGACCGCGCCGACCGCGCTCGCGCCGAGCCGCCCCACCATCAGCATCGAAGAAAGGCCGAGAATCGAATCGAGTCCGAACGAAAGAATCACGGGCCACGCGAGCGCCCATACCTCGAAGCGGATCCGCTCGATCGGTGGCAGGGTCATCGCGGCCCCGCTCTGCGCACCGACTCCGGGAACCGACTCGAGAAACTCGGACATGACTGTGAACAGTTACGCCAGCACGAGGCGTGATAGTCAATGGACTGCGCGCGGCGGCGGCCGGGCACGCGCGAACCGAGGAAGATCGTGCGCGCGCGCGAAATCCGCTATATCTCGCGCTGGGGCGGACAAGGGAATCCTGATGACTGAAGCCGGATCTGCGACAATCGAATCGTTATCGGGCGATAGACCGTCGCGCCGGCCGCTTGAAATCTTCGCGGCGATCTTCGTCGCCGCCGGATTGATCTATTCGTTTCATCTTGGCGCCAATGCCTTCGGCGCGAGCGAGGCTTACAGCGCGTGGGCGGCGGCAAAACCGGGAATCGGCGCGATCGTTCGCACGCCGGTGCTGCATGATCCCGGCAAGCAGGTCTTTTACTACGTCGTACTGCATTACTACACGCAGATATTCGGGCTGAGTGAGATTTCGCTGCGCTCGATGTCGGTGATCTTTTCGCTGATGACGCTCGCGCTGGTGTTCGCGCTCGGCTGCGAAATGTTCGACGAGAGCACGGCGCTGGCGGCGGCCGCGATGTGGGCATTCAACCCGTTCGCGGTGGTGTTCGCGCACGCGGCGCGAATGTACCCGATGCTCATCGCGATCGCGCTCGCGCATCTGCTGACGCTGCTGCGAGTGCGGTCCCGGCCCGGCATCATGGGTGGAATCGGCTGCGGAATTCTCGGCGCTGCGATGCCTTACACGCACATGGCCGGGTTAATGATCCTCGGTGCGGAGGCCGCGATACTGCTGCGCGATCTTGCGCGCGGCAGACGCGACACGATCGCGTGGATGGCGATAATTGTCGCGGGCGCTTTGTTCGTCCCCTACCTGCCCTACGCGATTCGACAGAGTCAGCAAATGATTTATGGGCATTGGCTGGACTATTTGGGTCCGCCATACAACTACCCACTTGCGGTTAAAGTGGCCGCTGGGCTGGTCGCGGCTTTAGTGACCTTGTGGCTGGTATTCGGTCGCACAGTGGAACGAGATGGCGACGAACCGATTCGGTTTCTGGTGGCGTGGATCGCACTGCCCGCGCTGGCATTCATCGTCGGGTCGGTGATCCTACATCCGATGTTCAATCCGCGCTATTTTGCGCCGGGGATTGCGGCGTCGTCGTTGTTGATTGCCGGATTGATCGGCGCGTGGAGCGTCAAGTGGCGCAATCTGCTGGCCGCCGGCTTCGCGCTTGCATGCTTGATCATGCTGCCGTTCGCGCGCTCCAAGCCGCAGCCGTGGCGAGATTTCGCCGGGCAAGTAACGGCAGGCGGGGCATCAGATCCAGTTTTCTTTGAATCGGGGTTCGTTTCGAACGGAAACACGGCAAACGTCCCCAATGGTGGATTTCCATTTGGCTATTACTCAGTTCCATTCAATTACTACTTCAAGGGAGCCAATCCGCGAATAGCTATTCCGGGATTTGACGCCGCGGCCGCGCGACTGACTATAGAGGAGCGGGTATCGGCGGCGGGCGGCGGATGGCTGGTCAGTTGGAAGGATCGCGATGAGGTTAAGCCGGAGCTGCCGGACGCGAATCGTTTTCGTGTGGTCGAGACATATCGGCAGCCGCATCTCGCGATTTACCGAATCACACCGGCAGTCAAATGATGGGGGATTACGCGGATCGCGCACACCCAGAATCGTTTCAGACGGAGTATGCGGCTCGTTGCAATCCGAGCTGATAGCGCGTCGCGTCGATCAGGTTCTGCATCAGCGCGAGCACCGTCATGGGACCGGTGCCACCCGGATTGAGCGTAATCCATCCCGCGACTTCCTTCACCGCTTCGAAATCTACATCGCCGATGAATATCCCGGGACCGACACGTCTGAAGCCAACGTCAATCACGCAGGCGCCCGGCTTCACCATGTCCGCCGTGATCAGATAGGGCCGGCCGGTGTTGGCGCCGACGCACGGGATGAGGATGTCGGCCTCGCGGGAAATGGCGGCGAGATCACGCGTGTGGCGATGGCACCACGTAACCGTCGCGTTGCGCAGTCGCCCGCCGAGAATCAGCGCGGTCGGCTTGCCGGCGATATCGCTGCGCCCGATAACCACGGCGTGCGCACCCTCGACGGGTACCTTGTAGTAGTCGAGCAGGGTGAGCACGCCGCGCGGAGTGCACGGGATAAAGCGTCCCCACTGACCGCGATAAAAGCCCCCGACGCTGGACGCGCCGATGGCGTCGAGATCCTTCTCGGGCGCGATCGCATCGAACAGGCGGAAGCGATCGACCCAATCCGGGATCGGCAACTGGAGCAGTATCGCATTGACGCGCGCGTCGGCGTTGAGTTCCTCGATCACGCTGAGCAACGCGTCGGTGGTCGCGTGCGACGACGGCATCCGCACCGTGTGGCTGTCGCATCCAAGTTCGCCCGCCACGCGCTGCTTGTTCTTTACATATTGGCGTGAGGCGGGATCGTCGCCGACCAGGATCGCCGCCAGCGATGGCGTGCATCCGAACTCGCGCTTGAGCTCGTCGACGTGGGTGCGCAACTCCGGCATCAGATGCGCGCTCAGCGCCCGGCCATCCATGATGATTGCAGCCATCGGGTATCAGTCGATTATAGCACCGGATAGCGTCGAGCAAGGCGCTGTGGAAAGAAGTCGGGCGGTTGTTGGTAGATCACGCGCGGTTGCCTCGTTCGGCTCAAAAGCGTCTGTTAGGATTTTGCCGCTGATGAATGCGCCCAAGCGTACTGTTCTGTTCGACCTTCACCAAAAACTCGGCGCACGGATGACGGTTTTCGCTGGTTTCGAGATGCCCGTCAGTTACAGCGGGATCATCGAGGAGCATCTTGCGGTCCGCAATTCGGCGGGAATTTTCGATCTGAGTCATATGGGTGAGTTTGAAATCAGCGGACCGCACGCACTCGGCACAATCGAGCGGGCGTTCACCAATTCCGCGGCGCGGCTCAAGCAAGGCCACGCGCAGTACACGATTATGTGCGCGCAGGACGGCGGGACGATCGACGACCTGATCGTGTATCGACTCGGACCGGAACGTTACATGCTCTGCGTCAACGCATCCAACACCGATACGGATCGCGAATGGATCGCGGAACTCAACGGCGGGCGGGCGAAGTTCGAGGATGTGAGCGAGGCCACCGCGCTGGTCGCAGTTCAGGGACCGTGCGCCGTCGCGATATTGGCAACGCTGGCGGATTTTCCAATCGCCAACGTCGCGCGCTTCGGCGTTGCCGGCGGACTAATCGCTGGAATCACTTGCATTGCGGCGCGCACCGGCTACACGGGCGAAGACGGCTTCGAGCTGTTCGTGGATAACGCCGGCGCGCGCCGATTGTTCGAAGCGATTCTCGACGCCGGCGCCGGCGTCGATGCCAAACCGGTGGGGCTGGGCGCGCGTGACACGCTGCGGCTCGAAGCCGGGCTGCCGCTGTACGGTCACGAACTCGATCGCAATTCGTCGCCGCTTGAAGCGGGCCTGGCGGCCTTCGTAAAGCTGGGGCGTCCGTTCATCGGCGCGGCAGCCCTTACCGCGCAACGCGACCGGGGGCTGAAGAAAACATTGGTCGGGCTGCAGACCGACGATGGCAGGATGGTCGCGCGTCAGGGCTACCGAGTATTTCGAAACGGCGATGAGGCCGGCGTGGTGACGAGCGGGACGTTCGCGCCGTCGATTCAACGGCCGATCGCGATGGCATATCTCGCGGTCGCAGGCGCGAAAAATATGCCGGCCGTGGGCGAATCGCTCGAAGTTGCAATTCGCGAGCGCAAAGCCCGGGCGACCATCGTGCCGCGACCGTTCTATCGGCGCGATGAGCCGCCTGCGGCATCAGCTGCGCGCGTGTGATTGAATTGTTGGTGAAGTGGAGGCGGAGCCGGGCGGAGGATAAGTTGATTCCATGAGATTCATGCCACACACCGAGAACGATGTCGCGGCGATGCTCGAGACCGTCGGCGCAAAGCATCTTGATGACCTGATCGCGCATGTGCCGGCGAACCTGCGCGCGCGCGCGACAATCAATCTCGATCTCGGGTGCAGCGAAGCGGATGTGGTCCGGGAGATTTCAGCGCTGGCGGCCCGCAACACGGGCGCGTCGGGTTTCTTAAGCTTCCTGGGCGCCGGTTACTACCGCCATTACGTGCCCGCCGCGGTGCGCGCTGTCATCGGACGCGCCGAGTTCGCGACCAGCTATACGCCGTACCAGGCCGAGGCGAGCCAGGGAACCACGCAGGCGATTTTCGAGTTTCAGACGCTGATCACGCAACTCACCGCGATGGAAGTCGCCAACGCCAGCATGTACGACGGCGCGTCGGCTGCGGCCGAGGCGGTTCTGATGGCGCGACGGTTGATGCCCACGCGCCCGGTCGTCGCACTCTCGCGGGCGCTGTGGCCGGAGTATCGCGCAACCATTCGCACCTACCTGAGTGCGCTTGACGGACTCGAGATCGTCGAAGTTCCGTTTGACGACGCGACCGGCGCGACCGACTTATCCGCGCTCGATCGTATCGCGAACGATCGCTTGCTGTGCGTGGTCACCGGCTATCCCAACGCGCTCGGCATAATCGAACCGCTTGGCGCGATTGCTCAAATGACGCATCGCGCGGGAGCACTCGCCATTTCCGTCACTGCCGAGGGCATCGCGCTGGGTCTGCTTCGCGCACCGGGCGAACTTGGCGTCGATATCGCGGTCGGCGAGGGTCAAAGTTTCGGGCTGCCGCTTCAATTCGGCGGACCCGGCGTTGGCTTCATGGCCGCGCGGCTGACCCATCTGCGCCAGATGCCCGGCCGGTTGGTGGGACAGACTCGCGATCGTGACAGTCGCCGCGCGTTTTGCCTGACGCTCAGTACGCGCGAGCAGCATATCCGCCGCGAACGGGCGACCTCGAACATCTGCACCAATCATTCTCTGTGTGCGCTGGCTGCGACGGTCTATCTCTCGTTGATGGGCCGGATTGGACTCCGCGAGCTCGCGGAGCGAAACGTCGAGCTGGCGCATCAGGCGGCCGCGGTGCTGGAGGCTGCGGGCATCCGCCGGCGCTTTTCGGGACCGTTCTTCAACGAATTCGCATTGAAGCTTGCGAACCCTTTAGCCGCTCTGGAAGCGGCCGAGCGCAAGCAAATCCTTGCCGGCGTCGCACTCGGCGGCGACTACCCCGAACTTTCCCACGCGCTCCTCGTTTCAGTCACTGAGATGAATCGCGGCGACGAGTTCAGTCGGCTTGCGGCGGCAATTGCGGAGGTGCGGTGATGGCAAGTGCGGGCAGAATCGGCCCCGTCGCGATCCCTGAAACTCCTTCGACCCCCCGCCGGATAGAGCCGGTGGCAGGCGTGCCGCTTATTTTCGAACTTTCATCCGAAGGCCGCCGCGCAACGGACCTGTCGCCGCGTGCTGCCGGCGAGCGGCGCGGCGCTGAAATCATCGGCGTAGAGCTTTGCCGCGAGGATCTTCCGGGCTTTCCCGAACTCAGCGAGCCGCAGGTGATCCGGCATTTCCTGCGTCTGTCGCAGCTCAACTTCGCGCAGGCGCTCCAGTTCTATCCGCTTGGATCGTGCACGATGAAGTACAACCCCGTCGTAAACGACGAGCTGGCGGCGCTCCAGGGGCTGGCGGGGCTGCATCCCGCGACTCCGGCGCATCTTGCCCAGGGCGCGCTCGAACTGATCGCGCGGATGGAAGCGGCGCTAGCCGAGATCACCGGGATGGACGCGGTGTCGCTGCATCCCGCAGCCGGTGCGCAAGGCGAGTTGACGGGGCTGCTGATGGTCCGTGCGTATCATCGTAAGCGCGGAGAAGTGCGGCACAAGGTGATCATCCCGGATACTTCGCACGGCACCAATCCGGCCAGCTGCACGCTCGCGGGCTTCGAAGTGATCGTCGCGAAATCGAACCGGCGCGGCTACCTGGAAGCGTCAGAGGTTCGCCGGCTTGTGAGCGACGATGTGGCCGCGATGATGGTGACGAATCCAAACACGCTCGGAATTTTCGAGCCGGAAATCCAGGATATCGCGGCGGCATTGCATGACCGCGGCGCGATGCTCTACCTGGACGGCGCGAACATGAACGCACTGTTCGGCGTTGCGAAGCCCGGACACATGGGCGCCGATATCGTCCAACTGAATTTGCACAAGAGTTTTTCGACTCCGCACGGCGGTGGTGGGCCGGGCGCGGGACCAGTCGCCGTGAAAAAGCATCTCGAGCCGTTCCTGCCTCTGCCGCGTTTGAAGCATTCCGGCGCGGGCTATGAATTCGACACCGAGCGGCCGGATTCGATCGGACGGATGCGCTCGTTTCACAACAATTTCGGAATGATCGTGCGCGCCTACGCGTACATCCTCGCGCTCGGCGGCGACGGGCTGGGGATGGCGAGCCGGCTGGCGATCCTCGGCGCGAATTACCTGCGCAAGCGGCTGCAACCGCACTTTCCGAGCGCGACCGGCGAGCCTTCGATGCATGAATGCGTGCTCTCGCACGACCTCGAAAAGCGCGCCCATGTGAGCACGCTCGAGATCGCCAAACGTCTGCTCGATTTCGGAATCCATCCGCCGACGATCTATTTCCCGCTGGTGGTGCCGGGTGCGCTGATGATTGAACCGACCGAGACCGAGAGCAAGGAAATCCTGGACAGCTTCGTCGATGCGATGGAACGGATTTACGACGAAGCGTTGAACGATCCGGAGCGCATCAAAAACGCGCCGCAGACCTTGCCGGTCTCGCGCGTGGACGAGGCCGGGGCCGCGCGCCACCCGCTTCTGAGGTGGGAAAAGAAGGCGTAGCGACGGGATTTTATCTGGCGAGGCCCGCGATCTTGAGTGCGCGCTGGTAGTCGTCGAGCGTGTTCACGTTGAAAAAGCTCCTGAGCTGCGGATCGATCGTTTTGAGATCACGCTCGCTGATTCTTCTCGTATTGACCGCATCGGCGATCGCAATCAGACGTGGCTCTCCCCGGATGGCAAGCGCCGCGAGCGCGCTGGCGCATCGCTTGCGGTACGCGGCGTGCAGCGGTTGAAGCTTTTCACCGACGATTGGAATCGCCGCGTCGAAGTCACCAAGCATCGCGACGATCGCCGCCGCGACATCGGAATCGAGCAGCGGCAGATCGCATGAGCAAGCGAACGCGATTTCATTGGTAACAGCCTCCAGGCCGCGCCGGAGCGCATCTAAGGGCCCCTGATAGACGGTCTCGTCGCGCACTACTTTTATCGCGGGGATATCTATTTGAAGCGAATCCTCAGACTCGGGGGCCGCAACGACCACGACCTCCGCAAAGCGCCGTTTCAGCTCGGAGACGATTCTCGTCAGAATCGGGACACCGGCGAAATCGAGGGCCGCTTTCGGCCGGCCCATCCGGGAGCTACGCCCTCCCGCGAGGACGATTGCACTGGCGGCAACGATCGAGCTCATGGCGCGGAGTCTAACAAAAGAACCCGCGGCAATCGTGGTATCAGAACACTATTGCGCCGCGGCGTTGCTCCCAGGCGCGCCCTGTTTCTAAACGTAAAGCTATTAACGCCGTATCTCCCCGGCAACCCGCCTCAGCGGCGGTTTGCGCCTGCGCGTGCGACCGGCGCACAATGCCAAAAACGCGACGCCCCCACCATCAGTTCCATGCCACGGCGCCCATATCGAGGTGACGGTTATGAGCGAAGCCAAGCGGCAATCCAAAGGACCGCTGCGCGGATACTTCTTCGACAAATCGGTGGTCGTAACCGGAGCGTCGAGTGGAATCGGCCATGACGTCGCGCTTGCGTTCGGCGAACAAGGGGCGCAAGTTGCGCTGCTCGCACGCCGGCGCGTGCAGCTCGAAGAACTCGCGCATAAAATCAACAAGGCAGACGGCAAAGCGCTCGTGCTCGATTGCGACGTGACCGATCGCGCACGCGTATTCCGGGCGATAGAGCAGGTTAAAGAAGCATTCGGAAAAGTTGACATCCTGATCAACTCGGCGGGATTGCTCATCTCGGATCCGGTCGAGCAAATGCGTCCCGAAGACCTCGAAAAGATGATGGCGGTAAACGTCTTCGGCGCGCTCAACGCGATGCAGGCGGTGCTGCCCGTGATGCGCCAGGCCAAATCAGGCAACATCGTGAACATCTCGTCGCTGGCAGGACGCCGCGGCGTCAGTCCCCTCGGCGGCTACAGCTCGACCAAGTTTGCGCTGGTGGGAATGACGGAAGCTCTGCGCGTCGAGTTGTTCAATACCGGGATAAAAGTGTCGCTCGTGATGCCCGGGGTGATCGACACACCCATGGCGCGCAATGCGCTCAAGCACGATTCGCTCAAAGGCGTATCCGACATGATGGCGATGCCGCCGCGATGGGTGACGTGGGCCGTCCTGGCTGCGGCCGCGTTCGGGCTGACGGAAGTGGACGTTCCTCCCGGCGCCGCAGTCGCGGAGAAACTCGCGTCGTTGTTCCCGGGCGTCACCGACACGTTGCTGAGCGTCGGCACCAGGATCATGCGGGGCGCGGGAGCGCTTATGGGCGGCTCGGCCAAGGAGGAGCACAAAGCGAAGTCGTAAGTATGTAGCAAACCTCTACATAAAGTATGGTTTCGCCAGCTCGTCGAATTTGCCGTACATCAGCCACACCCGCACGTTGAATGCGTGTGGATGCTCGACGGGCTCGCGGCCCACCGTCCTGAGCCCGAGCTGTTTGTACATCTCGTAAAGCGGCTCAACCGGATTTGTGATTAACAACTTGGGACGGCGCGAAAAAACAAACAACCGCGCGGTGTCCGACATCATCTTGACCAGGCCTTTGCCCTGGTAATTCGGGTCGATCACCATCCCGCCAAACTCGAACACTTCCGACGCGAGCATCCCCTTGAACAACTGCGGCGGATACAGATGGCCAAGCGTCAGCGGCGCGTCAGCCAGGCACCGCGCCCAAAACGCGCCAATCAGTGGCGGGCGCCGCCGCTCGCTGCCCGGACCCACCGCGTAGAGCCCAAAATGGATCGCAAGCGGCCATAGCAGCACGTGCACGCGCTTTTCCTGTACGTTTAGCGTGCTCCAGGTCCGCTTGTGGAGCGCGGCGAGCTCGCGCAAACCCATCGGAGTGCCGATGGGACGAACTTCGAGCCGTTCTTCAAGCTCCGAATGCCTCGGCGGACGCAGCGGCGGAGATTCAGGACCAAGCGGCGCTCGCGACGAGATCGTCGCCTCGATCGGGTCATCGTTCTTCTCGGCCGCCATCAGTGAACCCCGCGGCGCCGTCGGACTTCCGGCGACGCCGATTTCACACCACCCACTTAATGCCGTCCCTCGGGACGGCTCATCCTCACGCCACTAAGACGTGCGCCGGCCGCAATCGATCTAATGCGGCATGACGCCAACCACTCCTGGCTCACTGCCGTCAATATAAGGGAATCCACGGGCCAAGCGAAATATGGTTGCGCCCCGAAAGCGTGATTTTTTTACTCTCCCCGAACGGAGCCCGCCGCGCGGCGGCACAAAAAAGGGCGCCCAGTTGGGCGCCCTTGCCGGAGAATTCGAACTGTTTTCGATTGCCCCGCCAGCGGCCAATCCGTATCGCTTGACTACCCGATCCTGGCGTAAACCGACTTGATCTGAGTGTACAGATCGATCGCGTACTTGCCCAGCTCGCGGCCGAAGCCCGACTGCTTGTAGCCGCCGAACGGAGATATCGGATCGAGTACGCTATAGGTGTTGATCCAGACCGTGCCGGCCTTGAGCCTGCGCGCGATCGTGAGAGCGCGGTTGATATCCTTGGTCCACACGCCCGCGGCCAATCCGTAAGTCGTGTCATTGCCCTGGAAGACGACGTCGGCTTCGTCCTTGAACGGGATCGCCGACGCGACGGGGCCGAAGATCTCCTCGCGCGCGATCTTCATCTGGTTGTTCACGCCGGTGAAAACCGTCGGCTGGATGAAGTATCCGGCTTCCTGCTTGCCCGGCTCGCCGCCGGTCTTGGCCTTGGCGCCCTCTGCCTTGCCGGCCTTCAAATATCCCTTGACGCGATCGTGCTGCTCTTTGGAAACCAGGGGACCCATGCGGGTGTTCGGGTCCAGCGGATTTCCCAGCGTCAGTCCGCTCGCCATCTGCGACAGCGAATCGGTGAACTGATCGTACACGCTTTCCTGCACGAACACGCGCGAACCGGCGCAGCAGACCTGCCCCTGGTTCATGAAGATGCCCAGCGCCGAGCCAAACACCGCGGCCGGCATGTCAGCGTCGGGGAAAATGATGTTCGGCGACTTGCCGCCGAGCTCGAGCGATACCCGCTTCAAGTTGCCGGCGGAGGCCTTCAGGATCAGCTTGCCGACTTCGGTAGAGCCGGTGAAGGCGACCTTGTCGATGTCGGGATGCTCGGCGATCGAGCTTCCCGCGCCGGGGCCAAAGCCCGTGATGATTTGCACGACGCCTTCGGGCAATCCCGCCTCGCAGATAAGCTCGCCGAGGCGAATCGCCGTCAGCGGAGTCTGTTCGGCAGGTTTCAGGATGACGACGTTGCCGCATGCGAGCGCGGGCGCAATCTTCCACGACGCCATCAGCAGCGGGAAATTCCACGGTATAATCTGTCCGCACACGCCGACCGGCTCGCGCAGCGTGTAGTTGAACATCGAGGGATCGGACGGATTGGTCTCGCCGTAAATCTTGGTCGCGAAGCCCGCGTAGTAGCGGAAGGTCTCCGCGGCGCCGGGAATGTCGATGTTCCTGGACTCGAACAGGGGCTTGCCGTTGTCGAGCGTCTCGAGCTCGGCGAGCTCCTCGGCATGCTGCTCGATCAGGTCCGCGATCTTGAGCAGGAAGCCCGTGCGCGCATGCGGACTCAGATTCGCCCACTTAAAGTCCTCGTAAGCCTTGCGCGCGTACTTGACGGCCTCGTCCACGTCGGCCTTGTCGCCCTCGGCGACCAGCGCCAGGACCTCCTCGTTGGCCGGGTTGAGGGTCTCGAAAGTCTTGCCGGACTTCGACGGCACCCATTTGCCGTTGATGAGAAGTTTCTTGGGCGAGCTCCTGAGGAACTCAAGCGCTGCGCTCGACTTGGCGCCACGAGTGGCTGATTCCAATGACGCTGATGCTGATGCCATCTTTCCTTATCTCCTGTCGGGTGATGTATCGCCGTGCTCCGGGCCGCGAAGACTGCCCCGCGGGCTTGGACATGGCGATCGGTATAGAGCCTGATTAACACTCGGACTCTAGTAAATCGAGATGCGTTCGGCAAAGCGAAAAGGCGACGCGCGCCCCTTGCTATCGCGTCCTCTCACGACGCGCCATGCACGCTGTTTTGCCCATTTCTTCCATCACGGCTATTGTGGACCGCAATCGCATCAGTGGCAGTCAAGCAAACACCCCTCATCGCGCAGTATCTGAGCGTCAAACAGCGCGTTCCCGACGCGATCCTGTTCTTCCGCCTCGGAGACTTTTACGAGATGTTCTTCGAGGACGCCGAAGTCGGCGCGCGCGTGCTCGACATTCAGCTCACCTCGCGCAACAAGGACGGCGTGCCGCTGTGCGGCGTGCCCTACCATTCCGCGGAACCGTACATCGCCAAACTGCTGAAAGCCGGCCACAAGGTCGCCATCTGCGAGCAGGGGACGCCCGATGCCGGCTCTCCCAAGCTGATGCCGCGGCAAATCGTACGCGTGATCACGCCCGGAACCGTGGGCGAGGAGATGGTGCTGACCGCCGCCGAGAAAAGTTACCTGGTCGCAGTCACGGGCGCCGAGGGCGCCGGGTTCGCGCTGGCAGCGCTCGACGTCTCGACGGGGGAATTTCTCGCCACGCAGGTCCGCGAGGCCGGATCGCTGCGCGAGGAAATCGCGCGAATCGCGCCGCGCGAAATAGTAGTCGCCGGGCAAGTCCCTGGACAAGACGGCGAGTTGGGCGCGCTCCTGAATGACTTAAACTGTCCCGTGACGACGCTCGATCATGAATCGTTCAGCGCCGAGCGGGCGACCGCGGCATTCTCGAATCGTTTCGCGGCCGCCGCCGTGGATCTCCACGAATCGATCGCGCGCGCCGCAGGAATCGCACTGCTCTATGTCGAAAGCACCTTCGGCCGCGACCTGGCGCATCTCGAAGCGCCGCGTCTTTACCGCATCGCCGAATACATGCTGGTGGACGAGACCACGCGGCGTCATCTCGAACTCGTCGCTTCGACTGACGGCGCGCGCAAGGGCTCGTTGCTGTCGATTCTAGACGAAACCTTGACCGCAGCCGGCGCACGCACGCTTGGCAACTGGATCACCTATCCTCTCCTCGCGCTCGACGCGATCCACGCGCGCCACGACGCAGCCGAAGAGCTGTTCGATGCCGACCTGGGCGGCGCGCTGGCGGAATCCTTGAAACAAATCGGCGATCTCGAGCGGCTGGCGGGACGAATCGGCGCGATGCGGGCGTCGCCGAGGGATTGTCTGCGCCTGGCGGACGCGCTCAAGGCGGACGAGTTACTGAAAAAAGCGATGGGCGCGTTCAAGAGCCCTCTTATCCGCGAACAGGCCGCGCGGATCTCGCCGATGCCCGCGCTCGTGGCGCAAATCGCGGCGACGCTGTCCGACGAGCCTCCCGTGAATCCCCGCGACGGCAACGTGATTCGTCCGGGGCTCAGCGCCGAAGTTGACGAATTGCGCAGCCTGGCGTCCGGCGCCCGCGGCGTGATCGCGAAGTTGGAAGCGACAGAGCGCGCGCGCACCGCTATCCCGTCGCTCAAGGTGCGCTACAACAATATCTTCGGCTATTACATCGAGGTCACCAAGCCCAATCTCGAGCGGGTGCCCGCCGACTACGAGCGCAAGCAAACGCTGGTCAGCGCGGAGCGCTTCACCACGCCCGCGCTCAAGGAACTCGAGCGCAAAATCCTGACTGCGGAATCGGGGCTCAAGGAACTCGAACTCCAGATCTTCTCGAGGCTGCTCCGCGACTTGCAGTCGCACGCCGCCACGATACTCGAAACCGCTCGCGCGGTGGGCGAATTCGACGCGATCATGTCGCTGGCGAAAGTGGCGCGGCGCCGCGGCTATGTGCGTCCCACGATCAACACCGGCCTTCGGATTCGGGTGCGCGACGGACGCCATCCCGTGCTCGAAGCCGGGATGCGCTCGGGCGAGTTCGTGCCCAACGACCTCGACGCGGAGCCCGACACGCGCCAAATCCTGCTGATCACCGGCCCCAACATGGCCGGCAAATCGACCTACCTGCGCCAGGTCGCGCTGATCGCGATCATGGCGCAAATCGGCAGCTTCGTTCCCGCCGCCGA
The DNA here is from genome assembly GCA_002479255.1 of Candidatus Binatus soli. Lineage (GTDB taxonomy): Bacteria > Desulfobacterota > Binatia > Binatales > Binataceae > Binatus > Binatus soli. The sequence goes on from DLMJ01000031.1 coordinate 16,851, forward strand.
GGCGACCATCGGGCTTATCGATCGCGTGCTCACGCGAATCGGCGCGCGCGACGAACTTCGCCGCGGCGAGTCCACCTTCATGGTCGAGATGAGCGAGACGGCGCGCCTGCTCAAGGGACTGTCCGAGCGCAGCCTGCTGCTGCTCGATGAGGTCGGCCGCGGCACCAGCACCTTTGACGGGCTTGCGATCGCATGGGCCGTCGCCGAATACCTGCACGATCAGACGCGAGCCAAGGTGCTGTTCGCTACGCATTTCCACGAACTGACCGACCTCGCGCGCGAGCGTCCGCGGGTCAAGAACCTGAGCATGGCGGTGCGCGAATGGGGCGCGGAGGTGATTTTCCTGCGCCGGGTTATCGAGCAGCCGTCGTCGCGAAGCTACGGTATCGAGGTGGCGCGGCTGGCGGGATTGCCGGATTCGATCATCAGCCGCGCGCGGGAAATTCTTGCCAACCTCGAGCAGGGCGAATTGGATGAAGCCGGGATGCCGCGAATTGCGCGCGATCGGCGCGCTACGACCCCGCCCCCTCAGCTCGGTTTGTTCTCGCCGATGGAGAGCCGCGTGATCGATGAAATCCGCGCACTCGACGTCGAGCGGATGACGCCGATGGACGCGCTGAACGCGCTGGCGCGAATCGCCGCCCGCCTCAAGCAGCAGGGGTGACCCCTGCACCCAGTATTAAGGCCGGCCGCCGTTGGCGGGCGCGGCCCCTGCCAATGCCTGCACCCAAGGTTAAGCAGGCAGGGGCAATGGCAGTCAATTTTTTCAGAAGTGGTCGAAATTGGTGCTGTGTGGCTGGGGTTTTCACGAAAATGTTTCACGTGAAACATTTTTTAGTTCAGGAGAACAAATCACGAAGCAGGGATAACCCCTGGCCGTGGCGACGGCAGCGCAGTATTAAGTTGAGGTGTCTCCCCGCAGTTGGCTCTTAGCAGGGAATGCTCGAAACAGAATAATTGACCGGATAAAGCCGTTTGCGGGACAAAGAGTTGCGGTGTTCGTAAACCAAAAGTATGTAGATGACAAATTCGAGGTTGAGGGCTTCGTGCTCAGTCTCGATTCGATACTCGACAAGGGTGGCTGGCTGGCCCCTTCAGGCGAAAAGATACTAGACAAAAATCTCTTTACCAACATCTGGAATGATGTCCCCGGATATGAAGGATATAACGCAGCGTGGATTGAGCTGGAAGCAAGCGCATCTGCAAGCACCAAGAACGCAGCAAAAACCTTTTCCGCATCCCTATTGTCAGAACAGGTGATGGCCGCATATCCCGAATCATCATTCGGCCCATCTCCCATAACTGATAGCCGCGTGATGATTGTGGTCGTGAGTCGAAGACCCTTGCCTTGAAACGGAACCAGACCATCATGGCCAAGTACGCCCAAACAATTCGGCTTTTCTTCTGCGGCAAGTGCGGCGACTACCACAAAAAGACGCATCCGCATTACGGGCGATGAAGTCACGTCCGCCAGATCGAACTGTGCCCGCTGCACTGCAACATCGTAATCGAGCGCGAGCGAAAGCGAGGCTTGGAGATTGTGGACAAATCGGTGCCGGCTGCTTGCTGACCGTGCTGAGGGTGTGTTATCGGGTCGCCAATTCCAGAGGGAGCTATCAAATTACAGATCAAAGTTTTTCACGATCGCCCACGCGATGTCGCGATGATCGGTTTGACGGAGTGCAGGAGGATACGATGAGTCGGAGGCGTGTTCGACGCGCGCAGAGTGCCATAGTTGCCGCGTGCTTTCTTTTCAATCAGACGTTGCCGGTTCTGGCGGCGAATCCGTTGCGGAATCCTCCGACGCGCAGCCCGATCAAGCATGTGATCGTGGTGCTTGGGGAAAATCGAAGCTTCGACAATTTGTTCGGAACCTACACGCCGCCCGATCCGAAGCAAAAGGTGATGAACCTGCTGTCGGAGGGTCTGGTGGACGAGACCGGATTCCCGCCGGGGTTCTTCACTACACTATCGACCTCCAACCCCCTGCAGAACCAGGCTACCGATACCTCGACTTACGAGCTCAGTCCCACGCAGACCGGTCCGTTTGCGAACCTTCCCCAGCCGAGCACAGGACTTAACGGGCTACCCGCGTCGGCATGCCTGCTCACGAGCCTTGCGTTTGCATCGGGTCTTCCGGGCTATGGACCTCCCACTTGCACGGACATCGGTCTCGCGGCCGACGACCAGCCGCTGCTGTTGCTCGGCGGAACCCATCAACCGCTTTTCATCCCGCAGGATATCGGCCTGACTCCGGTGGAGGATTGCCGATACGATCTGCTGCAAGCCGCGAATACGCCGTTGCCGTTGCCAAATGGGCCCTATCCGCTGGTCAACCCGGGCGCTCTGATTCAGGCGCTTGCGGATGTGCCGCCATTCGACTCAACCAAGTGCAAACCGCTGGTCGGTAGCGGGGAGGCCGGAAGCATCCTTGCGGGGCTCGGCGAGCCGGCGTCTCCGCCGACCGCCACCGCGGTTAGCGACAACACCGGCGACCCGGCCCATCGATTTTTCCAGATGTGGCAGCAGGCGGATTGCAGCACGGCGCACGCGACCGCGCAGAATCCGAGCGGATGCCTCCACGATCTGGTGACGTGGGTGGCGGTGACGCAGGGATGGGGCATCACGGAAATGTGCGAGCCGAATGAAAGCATGACCTCGTGCGATCCGCCAACCGACGTGGAGGGCACTTACCAGGGCGGAGTGGCGATGGGCATCTACAACATGGCGGCGGGCGATCTGCCGATCCTGCAATGGTTTGCCCAAAACTACGCACTCAACGACAACTATCATCAGCCAATCATGGGCGGCACCGGGCCGAACTCGCAGGCGATCTTTACCGGCGACGTTTACTATTTCGCAGATCCATCGGGCAGCGGAAAGGCGATCACGCCGACCGCCGATCTGATTTCGAATCCGAACCCGATGGCGGGCACCAATAACTTCTACACGCAGGACACGCTGCCATTTCTGGATTTGGCCAATACCAGTTTCGGCGGCGCCGTCGATTGCTCCGATGCGAGCCAGCCGGGCGTGAGCGCTATCGCCGGCTACGAGAGCTCCCTGCCCTACACCACATTCAACAAGGGCAATTGCGCGCCGGACACGTATTATCAGATCAACAACGAGTACCCGGCGTACGATCACCTGGGGAATCCGATCGCCACCTCGCCCACGGCGGCAAACGAGTTTCCCGCCGGCAGCCATTTCTCGATCGGCCCGCAAACTATTCCGACCATCGGCGACGCGCTCGCGAAAAAACGGGTCTCATGGAAATACTACGGGGACGGGTACAGCCTGGCCGGAACCGAAAGCCCCGCCGGAGATCTGTATTGCGCCATCTGCAACGGCTTGCAGTACTCGAAGTCGATCATGACCGGCCCGCTCAAGAACAACATCCAGGACTTGAGCGCGTTTTTTCAGGACGTCCGGGCTAACAACCTGCCTTCGGTTTCGTTCATCAAGCCAACCTCGCTAACCGATGGCCATCCGGGGACTTCAACACCGGCACTGTTTGAGGCGTTTGCGAAAAATATCGTCGATACTGTGCAGAGCAATCCCAAGCTGTGGAGCGAGACGGCGGTTCTGATCACCCTCGACGAATCCGGCGGTGAATACGACACCGGCTACATTCAGCCGATTGATTTCTTCGGCGACGGTCCGCGCACCGTGATGCTCGCAGTATCGCCGTTCGCCAAATTCGATTACGTCGATCACACCTATTCGGATCACGTATCGATCCTGAAGTTCATCGAATGGAACTGGAAGCTGAAGCCGCTCTCCGGCCGCAGCCGCGACAATCTGCCCAATCCGATCAGTGCGGCCGCGCAGCCATACGTCCCGACCAACAGCCCCGCGATCGGAGATCTGACCAACATGTTCCGGTTCAAGAAGAAATAAGCGGCCCGACTCGCGAGAACGTGCCCGGTGACAGAGGTATTGGCGGATTAAGCCATTGGCAGGGACCGCGCACGCCAACGGCGGACGGTGACCCCCTGTGGTCTGCCCCCAACTTGCTACCAGTCATAAGTAGAGTCGGTTGAAGTTTTGCCCAGGCGGGGTGGCGGGGGCGGGGGCGTGGCGATCGCTCTACCCGGCGGCTATCCTTGGATGCTGGGTAGGGTTGCGGTGATGCGGAGAATGATGGCGGTTGCGGTCGCGACGGCGACGATCGGCGCGATGGTTGCCCCGGTCCTTGCCGGCGCCAGTCTTCCCGCGTCAGCCCTGACTTCCGCGCGAATCGAGCATCGCGGCCCGACTCTCGAACTGCATTTCGAATTCAGCGGCCCTGCTCCACCGCTCGACCTCAGCACGCACGGCAGCGAACTCTGGATCGAGCTGGCGCGCACGCGCATCGCGATCCCTCCGCGCCCGCTGTTCGGCTATGAAACGGCGCCAATTGCGAGCGTGCGCACGATCGAGTCGCCCGGCGGCAAGTCGCGAATCGTCGTCGAGGTAATCGGCAAAGCCGACTACGCGATCGCGAGGCTGAGAGGCAGAAATGAAATAGTGTTGCGGGTCGCATCCGCGGGCGCTGATCTAAATATCGCGGCCCCGATTATCGTTCACGACGACGCCCCGCGTCGCCCTGCTCCGTCGGTCGCGCGCACTGTCGCATTCGGGCCTGCGCCGAACCCTCGGCCCGACTCTCTCGCGCAACCAATCGCGCCCGCGCCCTCGAATGTGAGTGAAGGCAATCGTCAGCCGGGTCATTTTCTGGTGATGATCGATCCGGGTCACGGCGGCTACGATCCCGGCACGCAATCGTCGGCCGGCGCAGTGGAGAAGGACCTCGCCATCCAAATCGCGACGCGCCTGAAAGCCGCTCTGGAAGCCCGCGGCATCCGCGCCTGGCTGACGCGCTCGACCGACGTATTTATCAGCCTCGCGGAGCGCACGCGAATCGCGAATCGCGCCGGTGCGGACCTGTTCGTTTCAATCCACCTCAATTCGAGTCCGAACACCGACACCACGGGAATCGAAGTCTATTACCTGAACAACACCACCGATCGGGCGACGATTCGGCTGGCGCGAATGGAGAACGCCGGCGCGGGAGGCTATGGCGCACCGGACAGCTCCAACTTAAACTACATCCTGACCGACTTGCGCCAGAACTATAAGGCGTCGGAAGCGGCCTCTGTGGCCAGGATGATCGACGCGCAGACGGTCGCCGATCTCGATGCCGGACTTGGACTGAACGTGAACGCGCTGGGAGCGAAGATGGGACCATTTTACGTGCTGGTCGGCGCGCATATGCCGGCCGTGCTGGTCGAATGCGGCTTCATGTCGAACGCCGGCGAAGCCGCGCGGCTGGCGTCGGCGGATTACCAGGACGTGCTCGCAAGCGCGGTCGCCACCGCAGTAGCGCATTACTTCAACGCCGATCTGGCGGTGGGAAATCTGTGAGCCTCGTCACGGGCGCGAATCGCGCCGAGTCTGCGCCAATTCCCGAATCTTCACCGCGCGGCCAGGAGGCCTTGCTCGCGCAATTCGCCGCGAGCAAGAGGCCCGGCGCGATTGCCCGCGCCTATCTCGAATCTGTGCGCGCCGAGCTCGCCGAGCGCCATTTCGGCGGCGCGAGCGGCGGCGAGATCGTGACCGCGATGACGACGGCGATGGACGATCTTCTGCGGGCGCTGTTTTATTATGCGGACGCGGAGCATGGCCGGCGATTTACCAAGCTCAACCAGACAATTGCGGTGGTCGCGCGCGGCGGCTACGGGCGCGGTGAACTGAATCCGCAATCCGACGTCGATCTGCTCTTTCTGCACGATTACAAGCGCGGGCCATACGCCGAAGTTGTCACCGAAATAATATTGCACGCGCTTTGGGACGCAGGTCTCACGGTCGGATACGGGGTTCGCACGGCCAAAGAATGCGTGCGGCTGGCGAACGAGGACCTGAAGGAAAAGACCGCGATCCTCGACACGCGGTTCTTATGCGGCGACGAAAAGCTCTACTCCGATCTCGACAAGCTGCTCATCGCCGACGTGCTCAATCGCAACCAGGACAAGTTCTTCGCCGCCAAGCTCGAAGAAAGCCGCAAACGTCACGCCCAGTACGGCGATTCGATTTACCTGCTCGAGCCTCAGATCAAGGAAGGCGAAGGCGGGCTGCGCGATCTTCACACCGCGATGTGGCTGGCCAAGGTCAAATACAAAGTCCATTCGCTCGAGGAGCTGGTGCAAAAAGCCGTCATCACCGAGCCCGAAGCGGCCGAAGTGATCGAAGCGCGCGACTTTCTCTGGCGCGTGCGCAATTCGCTGCATTTTCTGACCGGGCGCCACTTCGATCAAATCACCTTCGAGATGCAGGAGCGGATCGAGCCGATGCTGGGCTTCAAGCCCGCGGACGGACAGGCTGCCGGTTCCGCTTTGATGCGCGCGTACTACCAGCACGCGTCGACGGTCCATCGCTTTGCCGAAGGCTTGATCGCGCGGGTGACCGAGAACAGTCCCGGCGGGCGATTTTTTCGGCGCACGCCGACCCGCACGATTCGCCCCGGCGTAATCGTTCAGCGCAATCTGCTGAGCATCGCCGAGCCCGATTTTTTCAAACGCGATCCGCTCAACCTGATCACGATCTACGCGGACTGCCAGGCGCAGAACGTGAGCCTTTCAGGCAGCGCGTACCAGCTGGTGCGCGACAATCTTGAATTGATCGACGACGACATGCGCAAAGACCCGCGCGTCGCCGCCGCCCTGATGAAGATTCTGTCCGCGCCCCGGCGCGTCGCCGAAACGCTCGAGGCGATGCATCTGTCGGGCGTGCTCGGCGCGATAATCCCCGAGTTCGGCAACCTCTACGCGCGCGTTCTGCACGACCTCTACCATATCTACACCGTTGACCGGCATTCGCTGGTTGCGGTGCGTGAAGTCGAACGCCTGCGCAAGGGCGAGTTCAAGGGTTCCACTCCCCTGCTCACCGAGGTCGTGCGTGAATTCGACCAGTTGCCGCTCGTGTTCCTTGCGCTGCTGCTGCACGACATCGGCAAGGGCCACGGCCATGACCATCATGAGCGCGGCGCCAGCCTGACGGCGGAAGTGTCACAGCGGCTTGGACTGAACAGCGAGGAAATCGACCTGGTCGTGTTCCTCGTCCGCAACCATCTGATGATGTCCCAGATCGCGCAGAAGGGTGACCTTGACGATCACACTACCGTCGAGGAATTTGCGCGCACCGTCGGCTCGATCGATCGCCTCAAGGCGCTCTACTTGCTCACCTATGCCGACATGCGTGCGGTCGCGCCGAAGGTTTACAATAATTGGCGCGACATGCTGCTTAGCGATCTCTACATGCGCGCGCTCAAGGTTCTCGAGCAGGGCGATCGCGAGGCGGTCGATCCCGCGCGCCGGCTGGCTACCGTCAAAGCCGCCGTCCGCGAGACCCTGCGCGCCTCCGCCGCGCCGGATTCCGAGCTGACCGCGTTCCTCGACCAGATGCCCGACCGCTACTTCTTCACCGTGCCCGAAGCCGACATTCCGCTGCACTTCGACTTGATGCGCTCGCTCGCGGACCGCCCGCTGGTCTGCCGCATCAGGCATTTCCCCGAACTGGAGTTCAGCGAGTTTATCGTCGTGACGCGGGATCAGCCGGGGCTGTTCTCGATGATCGCAGGCGCGCTGACCGCCAACAATCTCAACATCCTGTCGGCCCGAATCACCACCCGCACCAACGGCATCGCGATGGACGTGTTTCGCGTGTCACATCTAATGGGCGCCGGCTCGATGGCGATGGAAGAGGACCGCTGGCTGCGCGTCGAGCGCGACCTCGAGCGCGTCATCACAGGCCAGCAGGACATCGCGGGGCTGGTCGCCGCGGCGCATCATGTGCAGAGCGCCGGCCGCAAGTTCGTGCGCCACGTGCCGACCGAAGTCACGGTGGACAATCGCACCTCCGAGCAGTTCACCGTGATTGACGTATTCACCCAGGACCGCGTCGGACTGCTGTTCGCGATCACCCACACGCTCTACCGGCTCGGCCTGCTGATTCACCTCGCGCGCATCTCGACCAACGCCGATCAGGCGCTCGATGTCTTTTACGTGAGCGATCGCGAGGGCGGAAAAATCGAGGGCCTCGATCGGATGCGGGAGCTGCGCGCCGCCTTGCTCGAAAAGGTCGAACAGAATCCCACCGAAGGAGCAACCGCGTGAGCGCCGCCGGCTGGGACGAGCTGATCGATCGCCATTTGTCGCGCCAGGCCGTCGAGCGCGGGCTCAGCCGCCATTCGATGGACGCATACGCGCATGACCTCAGCGTTTTTCAATCGTGGTGCCGCGAGGCCGGGCTGACGCCGGCGCAACTCGACGCCGCCACTCTGACCGCGTACCTCGAAGCGCTTGCGGATCGGGGTTTGGCGGTCAGTTCGCAGCGCCGCCATCTCGCCAGTCTGCGCGGGCTCGCCCGCGAGCTGGTGGACGAGAAAATCATCGAACGCGATCCCGCGCCGACCGTGAAGCTCAGGCCGCATCCGCGCAAACTCCCGCGCACCCTGTCGCCCGGCGACGTTGAAAATCTTATCGCCGCGATCGGTGCGCACGACGCCCGCGGATTGCGCGACCGCGCGATGCTCGAAATGGCCTACGGATGCGGTCTGCGCGTTTCGGAACTGGTCGGGTTGCAACTGCATCAGGTAAATCTCGCGGCCGGCGCCGTCGTCGTGCTCGGCAAGGGCGGCAAGGAGCGGATGGTGCCGATGGGTGGCGCCGCGATTCGCGCGCTGAAGGCCTACCTGGAGCGGCGCGATGAAATTCTGAATCCATCCGGTGACGGCAAGCGGGGCAGGAAAAAGGTTCCGCGTCGCGTCTGGGCGGTTTTCATTACGAGGCTCGGCCGCGCGATGACCCGGCAGGGATTTTTCAAGGCGCTCAAAGGATGGACCGCCGCCGATCCGCGCCTTGCATGGGTCAGCCCGCATACCTTGCGCCATTGCTTCGCCACGCATCTGCTCGAGGGCGGCGCGGATCTGCGCGCCGTGCAGGAGATGCTCGGCCACAGCGACATCTCGACCACGCAGATTTACACCCACCTCTCCAAGAGCCACTTGCGCAAGGTACATCGCACGTTTCATCCGCGAGCGACCCGCGCGAGCGTGGGGGAAGGCACGGACTGACTTGGGCGATCTGAACGGAACCATCGCGAACATCTGTATCGTCGCGCCGGCGATCATGTTCGCGATCATCGCGCACGAGGTTATGCATGGCGTGGTAGCGCTGCGCCTTGGCGACGATACCGCTCGGCGCGCCGGACGGCTCACGCTCAATCCGATTTCACACATCGATCTCTTTGGGACGATTATCCTGCCGTTCGCGCTGTATCTGTTTGGTATGGCCGTGCTCGGCTACGCCAAGCCGGTCCCCGTCAATTTCCGCGTGTTGCGGGGCGGGCGGACCGGAATGATGAAGGTAGCGGCCGCCGGGCCGCTGACGAACTTCGTGCTGGCAGTCGTGAGCGGACTTCTTCTGCGTATGATGCCGGCGTTTCTGCACGGCTCGCTCGGCCCCACCATCGCCGAACCGCTTGCTCGGATGATGCAGGCGTCGGTGATTGTCAATGTCGAACTGGGGGTCTTCAATCTCTTTCCCGTGCTGCCACTGGACGGCGGGCGGGTGTTGCTCGGCATCCTGCCGCTCCCGGCCGCGCGCGCCTACGCAAAGACCGAGCGTTATGGCTTCCTTATATTGCTGCTGCTGCTGTATACGCATTGGCTGGATGTCGCGATCTATCCGGTCATGAACATGGCGCTGGGTGCGATCTCCTGGATGGTGCAACTTTGAGCGACGAATCCAACACGCCGCCCAGACTCGGAGCCGACGCCGGGGTCCGCTTCCGGCTCCCGATTTACGAGGGCCCGCTCGACCTGCTGCTGCATTTGCTCAAGCGCGCCGAGCTCGACCCGCACGAAGTCACCGCCAGCGTAATCACCGAACAGTACCTGACATGGCTCGAATTGCTCGACCAGTTGAACCTCGACGTGGCGGGCGAGTACCTCGTGATGGCGGCGACGTTGCTGTTGATCAAGTCGTTCGCAATGCTGCCGCATCCGGAGCTCGCCGACACCGGCGAAGCCGAGGAGCTCAAGCGCGACCTGGTCGAACGGCTGCTGGAATATCAGCGCTATCGCGAGGTGGCTGAAAAGCTCGCGGAGCGCGCCCTGCTCGGCCGCGACGTGTTCACCACGCCCGGCGAGAGCGCGCCCGAAGACGCGGGGGCGAAACAGTACACGGTTACGATTTTCGACCTGGTCGAGGCGATTGGCGCAGTGCTCAAGCGCGTTGCCGACAAGACCCCGCGCGCCATCGAGCTGCGCGACATCCCGGTGGCAGAATGTATCCCGCGGATAATGCGTGCGCTGGAGGGCGCGGGACGGGTCCAGTTCGCCGCGCTGTTCGAGGATGCGGGCGATCGATCGATTGTAATCGCGACGTTTATGGCGCTGCTCGAGTTGATACGTCGGCGCGAAGTTCGCGCATTTCAGGAAGCGCGCTTCGGCCCGATTTTTCTCGAGCGCGCCGCCGCGGGATGAATGGAGGCCGGGTGGAAGAAGAGCGACTGAAATCAATTCTCGCGAGCCTGCTGTTCGCGGCCGGCGAGCCGGTCTCGCTCGCGCGGCTGGCCGCAGTCTTCGACGACCTCCCGCGTGCGACGGTGCAGAAAGCGATCGCCGCGATGGCCGCTGAGTACAGCGCCGAAAACCGCGGTATCGTGATCGACGAGGTCGCCGGCGGCTACCAGATGCGAACGCCGAAGGACCACGCCGGCTACGTTCGCAAGCTGCTGGCCGCCAGGCCGCCGCGCCTTAGCCGCCCGCTGATGGAGACCGTCGCGATAATCGCCTATCGACAGCCCATCACGCGCCCGGAGATAGAACAGTTGCGCGGCGTCGACACGGGCGGCGTGCTGGAAACGCTGCTCGAACGGCGGCTCGTCAAGATTGCCGGGCGTAAGGACGCACCGGGACGCCCGATGGTCTATGAGACCACCGATGAGTTCCTTGAACTGTTCGGACTGAAGGATCTCGAAAGCCTGCCCGACCTCTCGGAGTTCCGCGAGATCGAGCGCGCCGTCGAGCAGGCGACAACCGGGCCGGTGGAAGGCATCGAGACTCATCCGGAGGATTCCGTCGCGATTGCGGAGACGTCATCGCATGACACCGACCCGTCCGACGCGGCAGAAGAACCGGACGAGTCCGGCCCTGGAGCATCTGACGACAACAAAAACAAGACTTCGCGCTGACGCGTCGCCGCTCTCGACGGCGAGGAGAAACGACGATGTATCGAATCCGACTGCTGCTTCTCGCAACGATTACTTCGCTCGCCTTCGTGGGATCGTCGTTCGCGGAACAAAAGCCGCCGCCCCCGGCGCCGGAAAATGACCCGCTCTATATGCGCGTCGTCGCGACGCCATACCCGCCCGAGGCGCAAATCCTCGACGGCGCCGACCACCCGCATTCGGCTTACGAGTTATACGTCACGAATTTCGGCAAGACCCCGTTGAAAATCACCAAGCTCGATGTTCAGGGAAAAGACGACAACGAAGTTGTCGTGACTCAGTCGGCCAGCGGCAAGCAACTGGCCGCGATGTTCGTGCCGGCCACGGGCGCCGACGCCAGCAAGCCCAACGATCCTGTACTGAAGCCGGGCGAGACCGGCGTCTTCTTTATCTTTGCCGATTGGATTCCTGACCAGAGCGATCCGGACACGTTCGACACTGCGATTACGATCCAACAGCACGGCGAGCGCAGCGGCTCAGGAACAATTCATGCCGCCGAGCTCAACATAAACCAGGACAATCCGATCGTGATTCGCTCTCCGCTTCGCGGGATAAATTGGCTCGCGGTCAACGGCCCCTCCAACACTTCGGCGCATCGCCGCGCGATGCTGCCGGTAAACGGGCAACCGCACATCGGCCAGCGCTATGCGATCGACTGGATTCAGCTTGGCGGCGACGGCAAATCGTTTACCGGCGATGAGCACAAGAACAGCAGCTATCATGCATGGGATCAGGAAATTCGCGCGGTCGCGAACGGAACGATCGCCGAGGTGAAAGACGGGATTCTCGAGAACGTCCCCAACAGCGGCAAGACCGCGGTGCCGATTTCGTACGAGACTCTCGCCGGCAATTACATCATTGAGGATCTCGGCGACGATCATTTCGCCGCCTACGCGCACCTGCGGCCCGGCACGCTCAAAGTGAAGGCGCACGACACGGTTCACGCCGGCGACGTGCTCGCGCATCTGGGCAATACCGGCAATTCATCGGAGCCGCATTTGCACTTCCAGGTCTGCGACGCGGCGTCGCTCCCGGCCTCGGAGGGACTGCCATTTGCGATCAATCAGTTCACGCTCGATGACTACAAGATCGATAAAGCGCACAAGGGGCATCAGGCGCTGATCGTCAAATCGTCGCATCCGATGACCAAACAAGAACCGATGGAGAACGAACTCGATTCGTTCTAGATGCTCGCGCTCCGCTGCGCTTAACTCGTCCTCCTCAACGAGATTCCCAAGCCGAGGTCCTATGCCGTCAACGCCAAGGCCGCCTCAAGAGAACGCTCCGGGACAGTCGCTGAGTCGAATAGGCTAGCGCTCTTCCGAATCTCGCGGTCCATACCATCCGGTTCAATCACCGATTCGATGATCACCGCGCAATCACTGCGAATGAAACGGGCGACGAGCTGAAACGCATAGATTGCGAGCGCGCTTAGCGGTAGATGCTCTCCATACCGTCCAATCTCGCTAACGTGTAATTGTCGCAGCCGTCCCGAAAATTCTTGGGCCATTTTTATGGCAGTGGCCATCGTTGGGTCAATCTGGCGAGCGTGCGCTAGATCCAAGCAAAACTCCGCCTCGGGTAGCCATTCGAACAGCTGCCGCATTTCCCTTAGAGTGCGGCCGTTAATCTTCCTGTTGTCCATGTTCTCCAGACAAACCCTTCGACCCAAACCCTTCCACAACGATGGAGTCGGCATCAGCTCGGGATGGACGATAATAGGCCACGTTGGAGGCGCCTCGTGCAGGATGGAGAAAGCTTCTCTCTCCGACAGAGTCGTCAGTTTGCTCGGGGCATGAATCGACACATAGGTGAAATGGCTCAGGTCGAGTTGGCCTAGGCCCGAGATTAAGGGCCGCAGCTCATGATCGCGAAGTGCTGACAGTTCAATTGCTCGAAGCGACGGTTTCGTTCGCTGTAGGGCGACACCGGTTCGAAAGTCGCCTTTTGCCAACGCGCCAGTAGAAAACCCTAGTGGTCTCATCAGAACACCCCGAACCTTCGAATCAGTCTACTCAAATTCGGATCCAGAACAAAGAACAGTTCTTCGATTGCGTCGCGGTACACATGGCTCCTCTCGCGCAGTTCCCCGTAGATCGGGTCGGCAGGAGCAGCTTCGAACGTAAGCTTCTTCAAGGTTTCCCGTTTCGCTTCATCGCTGAGTGCTGCAAGGAAGGCATTGTACGAGTCAAAGATCTTAAGTGCGCAATCTCGGTACGGCGACACCGCGCTTGCCAATCTATCCAACGGGACGATCTCGGTTTGCTCTCTTATTATATCCGCAAGCTCGACCAGGAACTCAACTTCATCCTTTGCCTTGTCTAGGGATTCCGGGCGTTGGAGTTCGGCTGTGAAGCACATGAGCAAACCAGCAACGAAGAGGAGCTTCCGCGAAAAACGAAGCTTGATATTCCTGATCGCCCAACCGTCCTGGTTTCGCTCCCACATCTTTGAAGCAAAGTCGGCGGCCATCGTGCGCCAATACCGAACCACATCATTCAGCAGAAAGTGAGGAATACGATTAAACTCCCCTGATCGTCTGGGAATTGCTCTGTCGTAAATGACATATCGTGCAAGGACATTCCGGATTACCCTCTCTCGAAGAGGGGCATTTGTTACAGCCGTGTGTTCCCCGTCAGCACAAGTT
>DLMJ01000028.1 GCA_002479255.1 Candidatus Binatus soli
GCCGTTGCGGTCGCAGTCGGCGTGACGGTTGCAGTCGCCGTTGGCGTTGCGGTCTTCGTCGCGGTGGCGGTGGCTGTCGCAGTTCTCGCCCCCGTCGCAGTTGCCGTCGGCGTCGGTGTTCTTGACGACGTCGCTGTCGCCGTGGCGGTCGCTGTCGCTGTGGGCGCCGGGCTCGCGCCGAATGCCTTCACAAGGTTATACGCATTCACCGTCCCGATTCCGGTCGCAAAATCCCATCCAACCGTCGCCGGATACGCGGGCTGATACGCCGAGTTGGAAGTGGACAGGTCGCCATACGTGCCCGATGGCGTATAACAATTGTTCGAGCCCGTGCATGGCACGTCCATGTCGCCTTGGGTCACGTCATTGAAAATGCACGAGCTGGCCACACCCTTGCCGAGTGTCGAATTGCAGGTCGAGCTGCCGCTTGCGCCATACTCGGTTTTGGCCAGCGAGTAGTACGTGGGATTCGGATTACCCTGGCTGCTGCCGGTATACTGATTCACGAGCGCTTGAATACCGGCCATTATCGGCGAGGAGACCGACGTCCCGCCGAATCCCGTCCACGAATCGGGCGCACCCGCGCAGGAAGCCCCGCCATTGCCCGGGTCTGAAAAGCAGACCACGTAGTAATGATTCCAGACTCCGTTGGCGGCGAACAGCGAGACGTCCGGAATGTCCCGCACGCTGTCGCTCGGATTGCCAAAAACGGATTGCCATTTCGGTTTGATATATCCGGCGCAGGTCCCGCTGACGACACCTGCCGTCGATGGCGCCCCGGTCGCGCAGCCGCTTGGCCCGCCGCTGCCGCCCGTGGTGTCCAAAAGGGCACCCAAGTTGCAAATACTCGTCGAACCAGACATAGGATAGCCGAACAACCTGGAGATCAATCCACTAGCGCACGAATCGTTCCACGGGATTTCCGGGACATACGAAAGTGCGGAGCCATAAGTCGTCCCGTTCGCCGCACTCCAGTAGGTGCTGTTCGTGCCCGCGTACGTATCGCCGAAATCGGTGCCGCCTACCGACACGTTATACGGCGTCGAGGTGAGTGCGCTGACTGTTATGCCATGGGTCGCATGGCTCGAGCCGGCGTCGGAGCTGGCCGCGCCCTCGTCGCCCGACGACACGAACACCGACACGCCCTTCGACGCCGCCAGCTGGTACAGGTCGTTGATGTACAAGTTCGCCGCCGCGCCCTCCAGCGGCTCGGACTCGCCATAGCTGATACTGACGACCCCAGGGACCGGGCCGCCGTTGCTCAGAATGTTTTGCAGGGCGATGAAGCCTCCGAAGTTGCCGGTGTCGGCGCACGAGGCCAGTTCGATCACGGCATTGGGAGCCGCGGCGCTCGCCCATTCCACGTCGATGGCCGCCTCGGCATCGTCGCCATTGTAGCCCGGATCTCTACAGGCGCCGCCGGTGCCGGGCGCCGGATGGACCTGCGCGAGAGAGCCGCTTGGGTAAGCGCTTGCAAGCCCCAATGCTGTACGGAAGTTGCTCCAGTCGCTGGTGCTGTAAAGGTCGGTGTCTTCAACGACTACGATCGTCTGCCCCTGTCCCGAATAACCCGCCGCGAAAAGCGGATTCAGATTGTAGATGGTGGCCAGGTCCGCGGGTACAACCAGGTTACATTCATCGCCGGTGAGATAGCCGCAGCCGGAAAAGGTGTACGCGGGTCCCGGCTTGTCCATCGGGCGCGGCATGAAGTTGTTCAGCGACACGACTCCGGCTACGACCGGCGCCAGCGCGGCCGGAATGCGCGGGTCGCTCATGTTGGCGATGTGCTTCTCACCGTTCACTTCGAGATTGTGAATCTCGGTATGGAAGGTCTCCAGCACCTGGCCGGCCGTCCCGGAAAATTCGATCACTACCCGGCTGGGATAGACCAGATCGACGGTAAAGCCGTGCGATTGGAGCCATCCCGTGATCGCCGCCAGGTCCTTCTGCGCCAGGCCGTAGCGCTCTCCAAACTGCTTTGCGGTGAGCCAGTGATGGAAATTCGGCGACTTGGGCTCCGTAAGTCCATCGATATATTTGTCGAGTGCTTGTTCCTGCTCGGGAGAGCGCCGCAACTGGAGCCACAGATGCTCCATCGGAAAGCTATCCGCGACCGGGCCGCGGTCGTTGGCCGCCGTCGCTTCGGGACGGGTATTGCCCCCGAGCGTGACGAGATTGTTCTCGTCGATTTGATCCGTGATGAGAGTGGGAGCCACCGGCGCCACGCTCGGCGCGGCGGTGGTCGCCGCCGTAAGCATCGTTACGGCGGCCAGGAGCGCCAGCATGCTGGCGAACACGATCGCCACAAATCCGGCAAGCTGTGGAACCTTGAAAGCGGAGCGACGATTCATATCCCCCCTATGGACTGACTCACTCGAACCGGAATTTCCGTATGCAAACCGGAATTTCCATATACCGACCCCACTCTTGTGGATAGACCAAACGGCCTCCCGACGCAAGGTTCCAGGCTGGTTTTGTTCCACCGATCAGCCGGAAGGCCGTATCTTGAGAGAGTCGCTCAGCGCGCTTTCCCTCTTCCTAATACTGTGGCCTCCTATGCCAACGGGCCTTAGCACTGGCTACCTTATGCCCACGGGCGCGCTGCATAAGGACCCTCACTGACCGACCGGAGACATGGGTAACACTTTAGACCGGCAACATGGGTAACACTTTATCGCAGTTTGGCGGGGAGGAGGGCGAGGAAATTAACGCGCAAAGCATGACGCAAAAAACGCAAAGCGCCGGCATCGAACCAGAACCGTCGACCTCGCCTTCTCCCGGTTACCTTCTAACAGGGCGAAGCCCGCATCTTCTCTTTTCACTGGGTGCAGGGGTCACCCCTGCCCAAGGAAGTGTGAAACCCACGGTGGGTTTCACATTCAATCGAGTGAATTCTATTTTGTGGATGGCGCGTGCGTAGTCTATAGATTCAGCAATCGCATCCGTTGGGAGAATCGTATGTCTTGGGAGAAGGAAGTCGAAGAAATCCGCCGCCGCGTCGAGCTCGCCAAAGCGATGGGCGGCCCCGATAACATCAAGCGCCAGCATGACGGCGGCAAGCTCACCGTGCGCGAGCGGATCGAAAGGCTGCTCGACCATGGATCGTTTCACGAGTATGGCGCGCTGGCCGGAGCGCCGAAATACGAAGGGCAGACGCTCGCGTCGATCATGCCGGCCAACTTCGTCGGTGGCACGGGACGAATCAACGGGCGGCGCGTGGTGGTCGGCGGCGACGACTTCACGGTGCGCGGCGGCGCGGCGGACGCGTCGATCGGCAACAAGCAGGGCTACGCGGAACTGCTCGCGCATGAACTGCATCTGCCGATTGTGCGGCTGGTGGACGGAACCGGCGGCGGCGGCAGCGTGCGTTCGCTCGACACGATGAAACGGACCTACGTCCCGGCCAATCCCGCTTTCGACGTGCTGGTAAAATTGATCGGCGAGGTGCCTGTGGTCGCGGGATGCATGGGTTCGGTGGCGGGGCTTGGCGCTGCGCGCGTGGCGGCGTCGCATTTCTCGGTGATGGTGCGCGGGTCGAGCCAGCTGTTTGTCGCGGGCCCTCCGGTCGTCAAATGGGGCGTGGGCGAGGACCTGACCAAGGAAGAATTGGGCGGCTCCGAAATCCACGCGCACATCAGCGGCGCGGTGGACAACGAAGCCGGGAGCGAGGACGACGCGTTCGTGCAGATTCGGCGCTTCCTGTCGTATTTGCCACAGAGCGTGTGGAATGTGCCGCCGCGGGTGACGCCCGGCGACGACCCCGGCCGGCGCGAGGAGGAGTTGATCGGCATCGTGCCGCGCAATCGCCGCCACGGTTACGATGTGCGGCGAATCCTGGAACTCGTGACGGACCGGGAGTCATTTTTCGAGATGACGCCGTTCTTCGGGCCGTCGCTGGTGACGGGATTTGCGCGGCTCGACGGATTCCCGGTCGGCGTGATGGCGAACGATCCGTTCTCGATTGGCGGATCGCTGGACGGACCGGCGTCGGACAAGATGGTCAAGTTCGTCGATCTTTGCGACACGTTTCACCTGCCGGTGGTGAACTTCGTCGATCAGCCGGGATTCCTGATTGGACGCGAGGCCGAGATGGCGGGAACGATTCGGCGCGGCGTGCGCGCGCTGTATGCGATGTTCCAGACGACGACGCCGCTGATTGCGATCATAGTGCGCAAGGCGTTCGGGGTGGCGGGCGCGGGCCATGGAATCACGACCGGGTTGAATCTCCGCTACGCGTGGCCGTCGGCGGATTGGGGGTCGCTGCCGATAGAGGGAGGGATCGAGGCGGCGTACAAGCGGGACTTGGCGGCGTCGAGCGACCCCGAAAAGTTGCGCGCGGAATTGGAAGAGAAATTCAACGCCGTACGCTCGCCGATTCGCACCGCGGAAGCGTTTGGAATCGAGGAAATAATCGATCCGCGCGATACGCGGCCGATCCTCGTTGACTGGGTGCATCAGGCGTACGAGATAGTTCCCACGCTGCTGGGAGTCAGAACGCGGACGATGCGGCCGTAGGGAGGAAATCAGCCTGCGGTAGCCTGGTCGGTCGCCGGAGCGCGTCGAGCGTGCCTTTCAGCCGCCGCATGGCCGCGAGTGAACGCCATCGCGACGATGTAGATTATCATTCCACCCAGCGCGACCTTGACCCACTCACCCCATCCGTAATGGACTGCGACGTAGAGCGACAGCGGCGCGGAGATTGCGACCCATCCGCGCGCTATCAAATTGAAGAATGCCCATCCGGTCGCTTGCAGAGCGGGCGAGACGTCCTCGAGAGTCTCGGAGAACTGAGCAGCCCACGGCACGTAGCCGATCGCCAGAAAGCATCCCATCAGCGACGCGACCATCGCCATCGTGGCGCGCGGAAGCTCGCGGCCGAAGGTTGGAATCCACCAGGCCATCAGAAGTGAGGCGAGTATCGCGCCGAAGATTGCGATCGGTTTGCGTGTTTGCAGGCGATCGGATACCAGCCCCGTCAAGACCAGGGCGCCGAGGTTTGCCAGCCAGAAGTATTCAGTCATCTTCGCCGCTTCGGCAGGCGTGTAGTGAAACGCCTCGGTGAACATCAACGGCCCGAAGCCCTGGATCGCGAAATACAACGTCAGATTCGCGGTAATCCCGATCACCAGCAGCCAAACCTCCAGATGACCGAGCAGGCGCCTGAAGGCGTCGCTAGTGCTGGAAGGAAGTTCGGAAGCGGTGGGCAGGCGTCCCTCGGCGGCGAGCGCCTGGATTTCGGTCTTCATAATCTGCATGCGCAGTTCGGGGCTCAGATCGCACAGCCACAACACAATCGGGATGTACATCGCGATCGCGAAGAAGCCCATGATCCAAATCTGCGATTGCCATGTGTGATAAATCGGCAGCGTCGCTCCGGCTACGAAGTTGGCGAGGAAGTTCGCGCCGACCGGTCCGATCGTCAGCAATCCGAACGCCAGCGCGCGGCTGAGCCGCGGCGACATGTCGCGAATCAGGGCTGCGAAGGCTCCCGCAGTCAGGCCTGCCACGATTCCCATCAACGTGCGCAGGATCACGAATGAGACGATGTTCGTGATCAGCACGTTCAGGAACAACAGGCCGGTGACGAAGCCAAGACATATGTCGATGATGAGGACGCGGCCGTAGCGATCCGCCAGCGGGCCGCCGAAGAACGCGGAGATTCCGGAAGTCAGCACGGCAAAAGTGATGAATGCGCCGTACGCGACGTGACTCATATGCAGGTACGGAAGCAGGATTGGCAGCAAGGGCGCCAGCTGAAAGTCGTATGCGCCCAGAATCGAAGCGAGCACCGTCAGCAGCAGCAGAGACCATCGGTGCGCGCCGCGCGGATATTCAGTGAGCGTTCGAGCCGCCACGAAACCGTTCATGCCGTCTCTCCCCATAAGCCCGACGAACGTTGCCTTAGTTTCTCTACAGCCGGGAGCCCCGAAAACACAAGTCGCAACGCGCGCGCGACAACGGAGCGCGTCTTAACCCTGCGCCGCCGTCGCAGCTGCCGGCCGAACGTACAGACTAACGTCCAGATGAGCACAAGCGTGCAAAGAGCCTGCGCTGCCGTCGCAACGGCCACTGGTGCGCGCGCGCCGTGCCTGCTAAGAGGCGGGAAGCCGACCAACCTCGATAAGGATCGCTGAGCGATGGATATAAAGAGCCCGGCCGTGGGCAAGGTGCTCCGACTCTCGGTCGAGAGCGGGGCGCAAGTTGCGCGTGGCGACGAAGTGATGGTGATCGAATCGATGAAGATCGAGATACCGGTCAAGGCCCCGGTCAACGGGCGCATCATGGAGTTTCGGGTCAAGCCCGGCGATCAGATTCAGCGCAATTTCGTCCTCGCCGTGATCGAAGCGTGACGTGCAGGGCCAACTGCCGCCTATCATGGGCAAACGAATACTCAGATAGACAGTGGTAATACTAAATAGGTAATCGACTAGATACTCATTATATAGTTGACTCGTATATACTGCGAGAATAGAGTGACTACTGGACGCAGGCCGAAGGGGGGTCTTCGCTTTGTCCAGATGCTTTTCGCCACGGCTTTTCGCCGCTGCGGGCAGCTTGCTGCTCGCAGCCGTTCTCGGGGTAATTCTGTCTTTCCCGCTGCGCGCGACGCCGCGATCGGCGCGCGCTGACCGTAACGCGCCCGGATTTCTGCACGCGCGCGATCGGGTGGCGCGCGAGGCATTCTTCCTCAGCCGACGCGGACTGAACTTTGGAGTGCCGCATGGTGCGTATCGCGCGGCGATCGCGCAGATGCGCCGGCAGGAGGGCAAAGCACTTGGAAGCGCCAGGCCGGGTGCGACGGACTCGACGCAAGCGGCGGCTTCTTTCGCGTGGAACGCTCTTGGTCCGCTGCCATTGATTAATGAGATTCCCACCTTTGGCGGAGTTGCGTTGGGTGGACCGCTCGCCGGCGCGACCGGACGGGTTACCGCGCTCGTCGCAGACCCGACCGTGAACGGACGGATGTTCGTCGGCACCGGCGACGGGGGAGTTTGGATGCGCGCCAATGCAACCGCGGCATTCGTGCCGATATTCGACCTCGAGCCCACGCTGTCGGTCGGCGCGCTCGCGCTCGACGCCACCACCAGTCCGGATCCAACGCTCTACGTCGGCAGTGGAGAAGGCAACGGCTCGGCCGATTCATACTATGGCGAGGGAGTGTTCGTCTCGAGCGATCTCGGCAACACTTGGACACAACTCGGCGCGAGCAACTTTGCGCACGCGTCGATCGCCTCAATCGCGGTCGATACCACGCGGACGCCGCGAACAATCTACGCGGCAGTAACCTACGGCTCGAGCGCGAACCGGGCGGACGCGTCGTGGGTCGAGGGCGATTTCAGTCAAGACGGCCTATGGCGTTCAGCCGACGGTGGCGAGTCCTGGATTCCATATCCCGCGGGAACTTTCGGCGCCTGCCCGTACTTCACCAACGATCCATGTCCCGCAGAGTCAGTGGTGATCGATCCCGTGTCACCGGCCGCCGTTCTGGTTTCGATTCTCGGAGCCGGCGTGTTCCGCTCGTCGAATTCCGGATTCAGCTGGACTCCCGCCAGCCTGCCCTACTTGAGCGGCGGCGTCGGCCGCGCGAGCCTCGCTGCCGCGGGCGGCGTTGCGTATGCCATAGTCGGCGCGGCTGACGGTATCGAGTACGCGGGATTCTACAAATCCGCCGACGACGGAGTCACCTGGACTCAGGCGTCGGTGCCGAGCGCGACGGTCGGCGCCGCGACTATCGACGGCTCCAACTCGAGCAACTTTTCGGAGTCTTTCTTCGACCAGACGCTGGCGATCGATCCCGCCGACACAACCGGCGCAACCATCGTGTTCGGCGGCGTCGGAATCTACCGCTCAATCAACTCCGGGAGCAATTGGACTTCGCTCGCGCCGAGCGGCGGAACGCATTCGGATCAGCACGCGATCGCGTTCGATCCCGCAAGCGCGCACAGCTTCTACCTCGGCAACGACGGCGGGCTTTATCGCTTCGGCGCCGGCACTCTCACCTGGACCGCCCTCAATACGAGCATCAGCGCCGCGCAAGCGGATTCGGTCGGTCCTCATCCAACTAACAGCGCAGTGGCGCTGGCGGGATTTCAGGACAACGGCACCGCGCTCTTCAACGCTGCGCAGCCGCCGGCGTCGAGTTGGACAGAATTGGACAACCTCGACGGCGGATTCGCGCTCTTCGACACGGTCAACCCACTGTTCGCCTATCATACGTTCGCGACCACCACGGTCGGACCATGGGTTTCGCGCTCGACCGACGGCGCAGTCACTTTCAATTCTGCCGCTTCGAGCGCGGCGCTGCAGACCGCGATGGCGACGGCGGGCGACGACGGCGCGGCCTACTATCCGCCGCTCGCGAGCGATCCGGCCGTCGCCGAGCGCGTGTTGTTTGGCGCGCATTCGGTTTACGTGTCGAATGACGCGATGGCGACATGGGCGGCGCAAACGACTCAGGATTTGACCGGCGGATGCAACAGTGGCGCGTGCGCGCTCCAGGACATCGAGATCGCGCCTTCTGACGATACCAAGGCGTACTCGCTCTCGATGGAGACCAGCACGACCTTTCGTCCCACGCCCTTCAAAATCTTCACCACCGACCAGGCCGACCTCCAGGTCAGCGCCGGCCAGCCCAATGGCGCCGAGTGGACCGACAAGACCTCGCAACTGCTGCCAATAATATTTCCGGATTCCACGCAGGCGACCGGAATTGCCGTTGACCCGTTCGATTACAGCGTCGCCTACCTGAGCCTTTCGGGGTTCACGTCGGCTACCGGTATGGGTCACATTTTTGTGACGACCGACTTCGGCGGCTCATGGACGCAGGCCGACGGCAATCCGACCCTCCAGAGTCCGCCACCGGCAAATGCGCTGCCCGACGTTCCGGTGTTGCGATTGCTGGTCGATCGCAACGACCCCACGGCCAACACGGTCCTGGCCGCGACCGACATTGGCATTTTCAGGACGACCGACGGCGGATCGACCTGGGCGCCGTTCAACCTCGGGGTGATTCCTGCGGTCGCAGTTTTCGATATCGAGCAGAATCTGAGCGGCGTGGTCTTCGCCGCAACCCACGGGCGCGGGATATTTGAGCTGGCCGGCGAGGGATCGCCCGGCGCGACGCCGTCGCCAACGCCCGACCCGACAGGTTCCGCAACTCCGACGCCAACCCCGTCAATCACCGCGACTGCCACCGGCACTGGCACCCCGTCGCCCACCGCGACTGTTACGCCATCCGCATCCGCGACCGCAACTTCGACGCGCACCGCGACTGCGACGGCAACTTTGACGCGCACCGCCACGCCGACAG
>DLMJ01000017.1 GCA_002479255.1 Candidatus Binatus soli
AACACCATCGCGTCCAGACAGCGTGGCCACAGTCGGTAGAGCAAGACCCAGAGCAGGCGGTCGATCGCGAATAGCTGGGGCCAACCTGGCCGCTGGCGGCGAAGAACGTGCAACTGGTGACGGAGGGCGAGGTTCTCTGGTTCCACAACCGCCCGACTGCGGAATCGGCATCCAAGCCGACAGACGATCGATCGCACGAGCTTAAGCATACCGGCGATATTGCGTCAGTGAATCCAAAAACTCCAGACTTTTCGGCGCTTTCGGAGTTTTTAGTAGCCACAGCTTGGATTCTCTTTCGCGACTTGATCCTTCTGTTAGCCGCCTCCTCGTCGGAATTTTTCAAGTTGTTGAAACGTCGGGGCATTCGCGCGCGGCCTCGTACACGTCCACGCTCTTGCGGCCGCACACGAGCTATTCCTATGGAAGCCAAAGTCCACCGCCAAAAGTCGAAACGGAGAGAATCTCCGCGAACGGCCCCGGAATCTCCCAAGTGAGCATTTCTCCGGTGGCCTTTGAACTCACCAAGCGCCGCACGCGCCGCGATTTCGTGCACTTCTTCAGAGATTTCAATACATCGAGGACTCGGGTGCGGATGACGCAGTCTGATGCGAACTGCTCTCCGCATCAAATTCCCTGATCATCAGGGAAAATACAGGGAATTTTCGCAATTTAGGTCGTCTTGGCGCCGATTTGCGGCCAAATGAGCCTTGGCTTCCCTAGGGTTTTCGTCGGAATTCCCTACTCAACCGAACAGGGAATTATTTTGGAGGAACAGGGAATTTTTTCGACGTAACAGGGAATTCGATCCGGAGAACAGGGAAGGCCTCTTACCAGCATCGCCTTGAACGAAGTCTATCCGCAGGCGATCGAGGCCACCAATCAATCCAGGCGGATCAAGTATTGAGAAGCCACAAGGATTAATGCCGCGCCGAAAACGGCAATCGAACGCCTCAGACGTGAGCGAGTCGATCTCTTGCAGGAAATTGCCATTCGGACGCGAAGTGCCGCGCGAGTGCCTCGGTCATCAATATCAGGGTTTGGTGAATGAAATCGAGAGTGCGAAGCGCTCCCGCGAAAGCCTATGGAGAGCGGTGTCTCGGTAGCCATCCGCGAAAAGACCAATCCGCTTGCACAGCGGGCGCTCAGCAGCCTAATCATTTCCGAACACAAACAACTCGTGCGGAGGAAACGATGAAATCATTCGCGTCGGTCGCAGGATTCGTTGCAGTCATGGCGCTATACGCTGCGGCCGCTCGTGCGCAGGATCCGGCGAAGACCGATCCGGCGCACTTCAAGGTCGAGCTCGAAAACGACCGCGCCCGCGTCCTCCATGTCACGGTCGAACCGAACGCCAAAATCGAGCTTCACGAACTCGACGATGCGGTGGTGGTCCCACTCTCCGATTACGAATCGACTCTGAAGACGGCGAACGGCCAAACCACCAAAGTCGAACGCACCGCCGGCAAGCCCGGATGGGTTCCTGCGGGCGGCCGCGAATTCGAGGCGGGTTCGAAGGGTGTGGATGCGCTATTGATTGAGATCAAGCGCCCGCCTGCGCCGAAGTAGCAGCCCTCTCAAGCGACATCGCACCTTCGCCCATGATCGCGCGTCGTCCACCGATGCGGATTCCGGGTGCGCCGCTGTCTTTGCGCACAACCTCGGCGTGAATTTCGCCGGCTGGCGCAGCTCGACGCCTTGTTGGATCAGGAACGAAGCCGACGGTTCAGGTTTGATCAATTTCCAAGAATTGCGCGAGCGCGCGGCATACTCAATGCTTCAACGTTTGGTTAGTTGAGAGCCAAGCTTCTGCCCAGTGCCACTCGTCCAGAGCCTTCACCAGCGGAGAATCCGTGGAAGTGCAGACTGAGTGGCGGAGAGGGGGGATTCGAACCCGCGGTACTGGTAGCTGGTACGCAAGATTGATAACCGGATGCGATCTTGCGCGAAGTTTTTGACAGCCAATTTGACAGCCACGTGCTTGGACAAGGGCGGATGAAGGGTACGCGGGCGGAAATAAAACCCTGCGATTTCAGTAGGTTTGGACACAGGCGGACGCCTTTCTCACCACCTCTCACGTCGGGAACGCGGGTTCGAATCCCGCTGGGATCACCAACAAAACCAAAACATTTTCCGCTATCGCCGTCTCTCGCGCGATTTCAGCGTTTGTGTTTGCCTGAGGAATCCCCCGCGCGCGGTCGGCGACTGCGCGTCCGCGTTTGAGCGTGCGGCGTCTCAGTCGCATGGAGTAACTCGTCGAATGATGCGCGAATTGCCGTAACGAGATCGCGAAGATCGGGCAGCACATCCCAGTCCGCATTCAATCCCCAATGCAACCGGCCATCGTAGCTGACCAGCGCGATATTAAGCGCTTGATTCAGAAACAGCGGCCCCAGTGGATATGCGGCCAACATCCGCGAGCCGATCAGATAAAGCGGGATCTGCGGCCCCGGCACGTTGGTGACGGTCAAATTGAACGAGCGCGCACGCGCCGCCAGACGCATCGCGAGGGACAACAGTGTGGAAACAGTCCACTCGCTGACCCGCGCGAGCACCTCTGCTCCCATCGCCAGCCGCGACTGTTTGAGATCGGCCGTGACTGCGCAGACCGCCTGAAGGCGCCGGCGCGGATCGGTTTCCGCGATCGGGAGGGATGCCGCCCATGACGCGATTCGATTTCCCAGTGTGCCTCGTTCCGAAGACGCGCGAAGGCTGACCGGAACCAGCGCGCGGAAATCGAGTTCCGCAATTTCTTCAGGAGAAAATCCCCGGCCGCTCAGAAACGATCCAACCGCACCCGCCACGGTGGCCAGCACGACATCGTTGACCGTCCCGCCCAGAGCGTTCTTCACGCGCTTGACGTCCGCCAGTTCGATCGCCGTCCATTCGAATCGTCGATGCGGCCCGATTGGCTGATTGAACGGCGACTCCGAAGCTGGAAACAGTCCCGCGCCGAGCGTTTCGCTTACCGCGAAAATCTGCTCGCCCATGCTCTCCGCTGTCTCGACCGGATTTTGCATCGCGTCGAGGACCGCTCTGCCGAACTCCAGCGGGGTCGCCAGTCGCCGCCAGGCTTCCTCCATCACCAGCTCGCTGCGCGACGGCGCGGATCGCGGCTTCCACGGCTGCGCATCGGGAATCGTCGCGTCCGGCGACGGACTCAGCAGCACGGATGCGAGATCGATCGCGGCTACTCCGTCGATCATGCAGTGATGGGTCTTGCTGATCATCGCGAAGCGATCGCCGTCGAGTCCCTCGACTATCCACAATTCCCAGAGCGGCTTGCCGCGATCGAGCTGCTGCGAGACGATTCTTGCAGCCAATCGCTTGAGCTGCTCGTCGCCGCCGGGCCGCGGCAGCGCGGTGTGCCGCACGTGATATTCAAGGTTGAAGCGATCGTCGTCCACCCACACCGGATGGTTTTCAAGCGGTATCCGCGCGATCCGCTGTCGATAACGGGGAATGAGATGCAATCGCGACGCAACGTATTTCCGGACCTTTTCGATGTCGATTCCGTCGTCGGGAGTCCGAAGCGGACCGGCGTCGAAGACCATCACGCCCGCAACGTGCATGTGCGCTTCAGGATACTCGAGGTCGAGGAATGTCCGGTCCAGGGGGCTTAGCCGTTCGTACTTGGCCATCGCGTCGCCTCCTCGCGTCGGGCTGGTAATGATGCGCTTCTAGCAGGAAGCCTGTGCGTTATATGGACCCAGCCCCGAGAAAAGAGAACTTGCATTAGAAATCCTTGAACGGCCGGTTAAAGATGGTTATGTTAACAGAGGATGACCGGGATGACGAGGCTGCGGTTTCGCCTTGCAT